>JAZOTE010000098.1:0-133911 GCA_045657485.1 Eubacteriales bacterium | reverse complement strand
CTCTTGCAGAACGCAAAACACGTCTTTATCTTGCGATGAAGATACCGGACAGAAAAGCCGACACTATGGCTGCCGCCATAATCTCGATGCTCTCGGAGATCCCCGGTGAGCTTGTTAAAACAATTACTTGTGACCGAGGCGCCGAGTTTGCCAATTGGCAAACAATTGAGAAGAAGCTTAATTGTCACGTATACTTTGCTGATCCTTATTGCGCTTGGCAGAAAGGCACAAACGAGAACAGCAACGGACTCTTGAGAGAATTTTACCCCAAGGGGCGTAATCTCTCAAGAGTTAGCCCTAAAACACTTTTGCGGAATCTGTCGTTAATTAACAACAGACCCCGCAAATGCTTAAATTATATTTCTGCTCAGGATTCTTTTAACTTAGAATTGCAAAATCTTTCTTAAAAGTGTTGCACTTCTATTGACAATTCACTCGGCGCACCTTGAAGTGCATATAATTAGTTATAGCTGAGAATTTTACGGATTATTTCCTCGCCCCGCTTGAAGTCCTCGTCCTTCGAGCCGCCGCCGAGAGTGAAGTTGACCATCTTACCTCTCAGACATATTACGGTATCGTCCGGCAGGTTGCAAAGCTCCGGAGATTGACCGAAGGGAATGTTCTTTAAGTATATCGCTCTGTCGGTCCCCTCTGCGTATGTTACCTCTACGTTATCCGACACGTATGGTTGCAGGCTGATGAAAAGCTCCTCGCTGTATCTGTCGCAATAATAGTGGTAAAGGGCTTCCGACATAAGTATAACGTGGTATCCGTCAGCTATTATGTTGGTGTTCAGATCCTTGAAATCGGTCTGTATTCTGTATTCATTGAGATCGTCCCTGCCCGCTTGCTTCAGGGCGGTAATTTCCTCTGCCGTCAGAACGTAGTGATCGTTGAGATTTATGTGGATCTCGCCGTCACCGTTGTAATCGGATACCACACGGCTTAGACTTTTCAGAGCCGTAAGATAGGGCACCTCTCCGTCCTTTTCCTGCCTCGAAAAAGCGTATCCGCCGGCGTAGATCATATCAACATCGTATTCCGGCGTTGTGGCAGTCTGAATGCACAGTACGGCGCACACCAGCGCGACTCCGATGCTGACGATCGTGTGCCACTTATAGTGATACCAGAAATTTTCGAGCTTTCCTTTGAACGTGGTAGGCTTGCCACCATATGTCTTGTTTTCGCTTATATACACACCCGTGTTGAGATTTTCACTCTTTTTTTTCTCGACGTTCTCATCTGCTCCGCCGTCGTTTGCGTTAAAACCGTCGTTCCTCATCTACCGTAGCCTTTCTGATGACAAAAATTTCTACTTCAATTATACAGATTATTTGTGAATAATTCAAGAGTAATGAGCTCTATTAAATATAAAAAGTAAAAAATATTGAAAAACGCGCAGGATTGTAGTATAATAAAACCATAAATTGAATTTAGGAGCGGATTATGAAGATTTCTGAGCTTTTGAAAAGGCAGACGTACACTCTTTCGTTTGAGGTATTCCCACCTAAGACTGATAGCTCCTTTGACAGTGTCAAGCAGGCAACGGAGGAGATATCCAAGCTTTCACCGGCGTTTATGAGCGTCACTTACGGTGCCGGAGGCGGCACGAGCAAATATACTCTGGAAATAGCGAGAAATATCAAGGAAACCTTCGGCGTTCCCACTCTCGCTCACCTCACCTGCGTTTCCTCTACGCGAGATACGGTCAGAGCGAAGATAGAGGAGCTTCGCGCCGCGGGAATAGAAAACATTATGGCACTCAGAGGCGATCTTACCCCGGAGCTTGAGAAGAGCGACAGATCGACCTGGTATTACCGTCACGCAGTAGACCTTGTCCGTGAGATACGGGATATCGACGATAGCTTCTGCATAGGAGGCGCTTGCTATCCTGAGGTCCATCCGGAGAGTGCATCGCAAAGCGAGGATATTCTTTACCTTAAGGAAAAGGTAGATGCAGGCTGCGCTTTTCTTACTACCCAGATGGTTTTTGATAACAACCTGCTCTATAATTTCCTCTACAAGTGCAGAGAGGCAGGCATAACAGTCCCCGTTATACCTGGCATTATGCCTATAACGAACGGCAAGCAGGTAGAGCGCGCCATTAAGCTTTCCGGATCGTTTATGCCCCAGCGCTTCAAGGCAATAGTTGACCGTTTCGGCTCAGATCCCGCCGCGATGAAGCAGGCAGGAATAGCCTACGCTACCGACCAGATAATCGATCTGTACGCAAACGGAATAACCAACGTTCACGTTTACTCTATGAATAAGCCTGACGTTGCCGCCGCTATATTAAACAATCTCTCGGATATTATAGGTAAATAAGTATGCTGATCCCCACCCTCATAACCTTAAACGAACCGTCAGTTTCTGTAAGCGAGATACTTAGGTATTCCGCGGGCGGAGGTGATGCGACGGGAGTCGGCGCTCTTCTTGACGAGTGTATATCTGAGGCACTTCCAAATCTTGTATACCGAGCTGTGTACTGCCGCGTTCCTGTGATAAGACGGGGGGCGTGTATCGATTTTGATGCGTTTTCTGTGAAATCTCACACGCTTGATCTGGCTCTTTCGGGTTCTGAGGAGGCTATCGTATTCGTTTCAAGCATAGGACTGTTTCCCGATAGAGCGATACGCAGATATTCCGCTGTTTCTCCGGCGCGTGCGTTGCTTCATCAGGCTATAGGAGCTGAGAGAGTAGAATCTCTGTGCGACGCGCTGACCGTCTGTCTTTCTGAGGAGCTCGGCGTAAGCTTTAGGCCTCGCGTCAGTCCGGGCTACGGAGATATTCCTCTTACCATTCAGCCTGATATCGTATCTTTACTTGATGCGCCCAAGCTTATAGGCGTCACCTTGAACGATAGCTTGCTTATGTCACCTACGAAGTCTGTCAGCGCTATTATGGGAATAAAGAAATAAAATGAAGGTAAGCGGTCTTGCCGCATCTGATTATGAAAATTACCAAATACTTAAAGGAAAATATATTGATTCTGGACGGAGGAATGGGCACACTTCTGCAGAAGAGCGGACTTCGTCCAGGTGAGCTTCCGGAGAGATGGAATATAACCCACCCGGACATCATTACGGATATTCACCGCCGCTACTACGATAGCGGCTCGAACGTTGTAAATACAAACACGTTCGGAGCAAATATTCTTAAGCTATCAAGGGATGAGCTTGAGGAGGTCGTCAGCGCCGCTATAAAACTTGCCAGACGGGCAGCCGAGCTTTCGGTATCCGATGCGCCGAAATGGGTTGCTCTGGATATAGGTCCTACGGGTAAAATGCTGAAGCCGTACGGTGACCTTGATTTCGAGGATGCGGTAGCGATCTTCTCCGAAACCGTCAGACTTGGCGTAAAGCACGGTGCCGATCTCATCTTCATTGAAACGATGAACGACAGCTATGAAACCAAGGCGGCGTTGCTAGCGGCGAAGGAATGCTCCTCGCTTCCGGTGTTCGTGTCAAATGCGTACGGTGAGGACGGCAAGCTTATGACCGGAGCCGACGCGGCGGCTATGGTGGCTATGCTGGAGGGTATGGGCGCCGATGCTATCGGCGTGAACTGCTCTCTCGGTCCGAATGCGCTTGCGCCGGTTGTGGAGAGCTATCTCAAATATTCCTCTCTTCCCGTAATATTGAAGCCGAATGCCGGTTTGCCGCGAACCGTAGACAGTGAAACCGTATACGATCTCACATCCGATGAGTTTGCAGCCTCTGTGGCTCGGCTCGCGATAGGCGGCGTCAGGGCAGTGGGCGGATGCTGCGGCACAACACCTGAGTATATTTCTCGACTTTCTTTAGCTTTGCGCGGAATCGAGCCACTTCCTATTTTGGAAAAGGATTACACCCTCGTTTCGTCGTATACTCACGGAGTCTTCTTTGGCGGTACTCCCGTACTCATCGGCGAGCGCATCAATCCGACGGGAAAGAAAAAGGTAAAAGAAGCGTTGCGTGCCGGCGATCTCGATTATATTCTGGGCGAGGGCATAGGTCAGCAGAACGCCGGAGCTCATATTTTAGACGTAAACGTAGGGCTTCCTGAGATAGACGAGCCGCAGATGCTTGCATTGGCAGTTGCCTCGTTGCAGGGAGTGCTTGATCTTCCTCTGCAGATAGATACCGCCGATCCTGTCGCTATGGAGCGAGCGTTGCGTATTTATAACGGCAAACCGATGATCAACTCCGTAAACGGCAAGGCGGAAAGTATGGAGCGGATATTCCCTCTGGTCAGAAAATACGGCGGACTCGTAGTAGCTCTTACGCTTGACGAGAACGGAATACCCGACACCGCAGAGGGCAGGGTAGAAATAGCTCGCAGAATACTTGATAAAGCCGCCGAATACGGAATAAAGAAAAAGGACATAATATTCGATCCTCTGACTCTCACCGTCAGTGCGAATAAAAACGCGGCAAACGAAACTCTGCGTTCCGTACGTATGATAACCGAGGAGCTTGGCTGTCACACCTCTCTCGGCGTGTCTAACGTTTCCTTTGGTTTACCTCAAAGAGATCAGCTGAATAAAAGCTTTTTCTTGCTTTCTCTCGGTAGCGGTCTTTCCGCCGCTATTATGAATCCGTATTCGGCTGAGATGATGAGCGCTTATTACACGTACACGGCACTCTCCGGCATGGACGATTCCTTCGCAAATTATATCTCCTTCGCGGATACGCTCAGTAGCTCGGAGCAGAGCACTGCCGTTCGGGCCGACGCCACCGGGTCTGACGCTTTGATGGGAGCTATAGAAAACGGACTTAAGGATCGCGCAAGGGCTCTTACACTTGAAAAACTCGACACGGTACCCCCTCTGGAGCTTGTAAACAGCGAGATTATTCCCGCTCTTAACAGAGTTGGAGAAGGCTTTGAGGCACACAAAATATACTTGCCGCAGCTTCTTATGAGCGCGGAGGCAGCCAAAGCCGCCTTCGAGGTTGTAAAGGAGAAAATGTCGGGAAAGGATACCTCGGTAAACGGCAAAATTATAATCGCTACGGTAAAGGGCGATATTCACGATATAGGAAAAAACATAGTGAAGCTCCTTATGGAAAACTACGGCTTTGACGTGATAGATCTCGGACGCGACGTAGCGCCGGAGGTAATAACCGAAGCCGCGATAAAAGCGGGAGCTGAGATAGTCGCCTTAAGCGCGTTGATGACCACCACCGTACCTGCTATGGCGGAAACGGTAAGGCTGCTACGAGAGCGCGCGCCTCATATCAAAATAATGGTTGGCGGAGCTGTGGTCACTGCGGATTATGCGGAGATGATCGGGGCGGATAGGTATGCACCGGATGCTATGGGAGCGGTTCGTGCCGCTCTTGAGCTTGTGGGTAAATGATCGTGGCGGTATTACCTGATTGCACTACGACGTTTGTTTTATTGCGTTTTCAGGGCACTATTACACCGCACGTTTCGTCTTACACCGCGTGAAAAGCGTATACGTGTCACGCTTTTCGTATTTTAAAGTGGATTTTGTGTCACGCATCCGCGCGTTTAAAAGCGATACGTTTGTTGCTCTTTTGGAGTTTTTATACAAAAAATGCTGTGTCTGAGCTTCGACACAGCATTTTTATTTTCGCTTTTTGAAAACTGCTCTAATTTCGCTTTTGCCTTATTTTTTTACCGTCGGAGAATGCACGTCCCACGATTTCTCCAAGCGTCACATACGCGTGAGAGGATGGATCGTAGGTTATCGGCTTAAATTTAGAGAGATCAATTTTTCCGTTCGTTAATATATCATCGTCTACCGATATATCCACGATCTCGCCAACCAATCTGCAGCTTTCCTTGTCGTAGGATTTCACTCTGCATTCCAGCGCCATTGGCAGTTCCTTGAATATTGGGGCGTTTACCTTTTCGCTCTTTACAGCAGTCCAGCCGCATTTTGCGATCTTGTCCTCCTTGTATCCTGACACGATACCTACGTAGTCGGCTTCTATCACGTTTTTTTCGTCCGCGATACTTACGGTGAAGCAACCTGTAGCTCGAACGTTCTCCGTTGTCTTATGATCATCGGATACGCATATGGATATTTCGTTTTCTTCGCTTATTCCGCCCCATGCAGCATTCATAGCGTTGGCTCTTCCGTCCTTGTCATATGACCCGATAATTAACACGGGCATGGGGTAAAGCATAGATTTGGGACCAATATTCCTTCTCATTATTATTTAACTCCTTTTTTGTAACGTGCCGTTTTTACGGCGCATTGATGTGGTGTTAATCGATATTTTTGTATTTTTAACCGTTATTTTTTCTGAAATTATTGACATTCCAAAAAACAGCGTGCTATAGTGACAGCATAGTTGGATAAGTACCTTGGGAGGATCTTTTTATGTTGCCCTCAAATAAAACTCTGATAACTTATTGCCCTGACGTAAAGCTGGGAAGGATCAAAGCTATGCACGGAGTGGGCCAGCCACCTGTCGTGGGTGTGGATTACAGCTATATAAGCTATCTTGGAGAGGCTAATATTCCTTATTCCCGCCTGCACGACGTCGGAGGCATGTTCGGTGGAAATATTTACGTGGATATTCCAAACATTTTCAGAGATTTCTCGCGTGACGTTGACGATCCGGAGTCATATGATTTTGTATTTACCGATCTGCTTATTACCTCGCTTGTGAAAAACGGATGTGAGCCGTATTACCGTTTGGGTGTTACTATTGAAAATTTTCACGAGATCAAGGCGTATAGAATTTTCCCACCCGCAGATTATGATAAATGGGCGAGAATTTGCGAGCATATTATCAGACATTATAACGAGGGCTGGGCAAACGGATTTTACTACGGCATCAAATATTGGGAGATCTGGAACGAGCCGGAGGACAGCTATGATCCGTCAGAAAATGCAATGTGGAAGGGAACTCCGGAGCTATTTCTCGACCTCTACCGCGTGGCGTCGAAGCATTTAAGAAAATGCTTTGGCGATAGTATCAAAATCGGCGGCTACGGCGCGTGCGAAAACTCCGGTATAGTTGACCCAAAGGTTATGCGCGCGCTGGAGCGCGGTGCAGATGATGACCTTAGTGATCTTGAGCTGAGCCGTTGGGATATCAGGCGACTTGGATTTGTCGACTTCTTCCGCAGATTTACGAAAATGGTAGCTGATGAGAGCCTTCCGTTTGACTTTTATTCCCATCACTCATATAATTCGGTAGAAAATACTCTTAAAATGCAAAAGTTCGCGGAGGATCTGTTACGTGAACGCGGTCTTGAGCAAGTGGAAATCCATCTTAACGAATGGAATCCAAGTGCAGGACGGGAGAAGCTTGGCTCCTCCGAATCTGCCGCAAAGGCGGCGGCTATGATGTGCGCTATGCAGAATACCAAAGCAAACGTTATGTGCTATTACGATGCCAAAATGGCTCTTAACAAGTACGCGGGACTTTTCAATTATATGACCTACCAGCCATATTGCGCTTACTATAGCTTTAAGGCGTTTGGAAAGCTCTACCGTCTTGGTACGCAAATGGAGTGTACCTGCTGTAATCAGTCGGTATATGCTCTTGCCGCTGCGGATGACGAGAGAATCGGAATTCTTATCTCGAACATCGGCGCTGATACTAAACTTACCCTTACGTCATGTGAAAATGCAGATATTTATCTCATAGACCGCGATCATATGATGCAGAGGATAGACGCGGACCTTAAAGACCTTGATCTTAAGGAATATCAGGTGATATACGTAGATATGCCGCTTTCCAAGTAATCTGTCAAAGCCTTAAAGTATTAAAAAATAATATTTTTAAAAAGCTCCTGAATTTTCTAAATCAGGAGCTTTTGTTGTGTGTATTCTGTTGCTTGATCAAAAATTCAAATTCAATAGTTTAATTGCATTCTCCACGACAGTACTGTCAGCATCTGTCGCGTAGAGTTGAATTGAATCTGAACTTACGCTTCAGGCTTCATGGTGGGGAAGAGAAGCACGTCGCGGATTGATGCGGAGTCGGTAAGGAGCATAACGAGTCTGTCAATACCGAAGCCGAGACCGCCTGTAGGAGGCATGCCGTATTCGAGTGCGGTTACGTAATCGTAGTCAACCTGTGCGGTGGTGTTCGGATCTTCAGCCTTCTTCTTTGCAACCTGATTTTCAAATCTTGCGCGCTGGTCAATGGGATCGTTAAGCTCGGAGAATGCGTTTCCGTACTCGGTACAGTTGATGAAGTACTCAAATCTCTCGGTGAAGGCAGGCTCCGTGGGCTTTCTCTTCGCCAGGGGAGAGTTCTCCACGGGATAATCGTAGATGAAGGTGGGCTGAATAAGCTTGTCCTCAACGTATGCGTCAAAGAACTCGACGAGTACTGTGCCCTTGGTTGCATCGTCGGGAACCTCGACGTGCTTTTCTTTAGCGACGGCTCTCGCTTCCTCGTCAGACTTCCAGTCGTAGTAATCTACGCCGGCATATTTTTTGACTGCCTCGACCATAGTGAGTCTTTCCCACTTTCCGAGATCTATCTCAATTCCCTGGTAGGTGATCTTTGTATCGCCGCAGACTTCCTTTGCCAGCATCTTGTAGAGTTCTTCGACTAGATCCATCATTCCGTAGTAATCAGTGAACGCCTGGTAAAGCTCGATGGAGGTGAATTCGGGGTTGTGCTTCTGATCCATACCCTCATTTCTGAAGATTCTTCCCACCTCGTAGACCTTGTTCATACCGCCGACGATCAGTCGCTTCAGATAAAGCTCGGTTTCTATTCTCAGATACATAGGGATGTCCAGAGTGTTATGGTGAGTTACAAAGGGTCGTGCGGATGCGCCTATCTCAATAGGTAAGAGAATGGGGGTATCTACCTCAAGGAATCCCTTGGAATCAAGATAATTTCTGATAAGAGTAAGTATCTTTGATCTCTTGACAAATGTGTCCTTGACCTCAGGGTTTACGATAAGATCAACGTATCTCTGTCTGTATCTCTGTTCGAGATTAGTAAGTCCGTGGAACTTTTCCGGCAGAGGAAGAAGGGATTTTGCGAGAAGAGTAACGGACGTCGCGTGAACGGATATCTCGCCGGTACGTGTTCTGAAGAGATTGCCCTCTACGCCGATAACGTCGCCAATGTCCCATTTTTTGAACGCCGCATAAGCATCCTCGCCTATTCCGTCGCGCGCTACGTAGAGCTGTATCTTGCCCTTTCCGTCGAGAATATGCGCAAAGGACGCCTTACCCATAATTCTGCGGCTTACAAGTCTGCCGCCAAGCGATACCTTGATAATCTCGCCCTCTGCAAGAGTGCTTTCCTTTTCCTCGTAAAGCTTGATCGCGTCCACACTCTCGTGGGTTACGTCGTACTTTGTTATCTCAAAGGGATTGTTGCCCGTTTCGTACAGAGTGTTCAGCTTCTCACGGCGAACGGCAAGCTCGCTTGAGGAGCTCTGCTGATTCTGATTTGAAATTTCCTGATTAGCCATAATCGTATCCTTTCAAAGCGTATTAGTCTTTTGCGCGGGAAACGCTGATAACCTTCAGCTCCATAGGTCCGCGCGCCACGTTAACTACAACGGTATCGCCGGCTTTCGCGCCGATAAGCGCAAGACCGATGGGTGATGCGTCGGATATCTTACCGCTCTTGGGGTCTGTTTCGTATGAACCTACTATATGATACTTACGCTCGCCGAGCTTGTTGCTCTTAACCACTACAATAGAGCCAACGCTGATGGTGCTCTCGTCTATCTGAGATTCGTCAATAACCTTTGCGTTTGCGATCATCTCCTTGAGCTCGTCGATTCTTGCGTGGATCTTAGCCTGCTCCTGCTTAGCCTCGTCGTACTCGCTGTTCTCGGAAAGGTCGCCGAACGCGCGCGCTGTGGATATCTCTTTTTTGTTTTCTTCACGTCTTACGTTGATAAGGTAGTCGAGCTCCTTCTGAAGCGCATCGAATCCCGCCTGAGTATAAGTTTTGATTTCTGCCATTTTAGATATAACTCCTATATTAATGTATATTTGTAAAGTTTTGTTTTCAATTATTGATGTTTTGCTTCGCTTTTTGCTGCTGTGCGTTTTCGTATAGATCGCTTTTTGGTTTTTCAACGCACGATTTCTTTGTAGCTTTTATCTGTACGGCTTACTCCTCTCCGTTCAAAAGAGCCGTAAGCTCGTTTATAGCGGTCGCACGCTGAAGATCCTCTGTTTCGGTGTTGGCTATCTCAACGTCCGGGGTTATACCTGTTCCGTGATAGTTTTCTCCGCACGGGGGATTATAGTAGGCGATAGTCAAAGTGATTGTTGATTTATCTTGGTGCTGGAAGGTGGACTGCATAATTCCCTTAGCAAAGGTGCGTGTTCCTACGGTCTTTGCCTTCAGCAATCCCTCGTTTCTGTAATCTCTGATAACCGAGGTGAATATTTCCGCCGCACTTGCGGTGTATTTATTACACAGAACAACCATAGGAATATCAAGCACGGAATCAATGGCTTCATCGGTTTGCTGGTCGTATAAGTCGTCTGTCGTTACTACTGATTTCTCTCCGGTCGCCTTGTATTCGTATGTCAAAAGAAGCTTGCCGGAGGGGAGAATATACGATAGCATATTTGAAACCGTATCCAGATATCCGCCCGTGTTATTTCTGAGATCAAATATGATGCCCGGCACCTCATTTTCTCTCATATAGTCGATTGCCTCGGCAAATTGCTCGTCGGTGTTGCCCTTGAAGGTCGTTATCTCAATGTAGCCGTATCCCTCGTCGGTAATCTCGTAAATTACACTCTTCTCGACGATCTCGTCGCGAATAGCGGTAAGCTCTACGTATTCGTCATCGCGCAGCACGGTTACGTTTACGGGAGTATCCTTTTCTCCGCGTATAAAGTTCACAGCATTCAGATAACCTATCTCGCTGATCGTCGTACCGTCAATAGCGTAGATAAAATCACCTGCTCGGAATCCGGCAACCTCTGCGGGAGAGTCGGGATAGATCGTAACCACCATCAAACTCTCGTCCTGATGGTTGTATTCAACCATCAGTCCAATTCCGTAGAATTTTCCGCTCATATCAGTGTTGAAATTATTAAATTCATCACCGGATCTGTATACTGCGTACGGATCTCCGGTGTAATCAACGTAAGCGTTAACTACGGCTGTTGTCACTTTTTCCTCATTGCTTAGGTCTACGTCAGCATAGTATTCTTCTATGAAAAGCCGTCCCACGCCTGCCGCTCTTGCCAGAATTTCAGGCTGCTCGATTGACAAGCCGCCCTCGTAATTATAGTGGGTATTGAATACGGCTTCTATCCAATCAAGCTTTTTGTCGTCAAATTTCGGGAAACCCCAATAAGCGAGATAATCGGATACGAAGCTGTATTTCTTATCGTCTTGCTCCTCCGAGGCGGAAATGTTAGCGAGTATCTCTTCCGCGCTTTCGAGGGGATCAAACTCCGCGCCGCCACCGTTATATCTCGGCGGAAATACGCAAGAGCTTAATGCAAGAGTGCATAAAAGCAACAGAGCAACGATTCGCCCTATCGTCCGTTTCATACCTTTATATATTATCATAACTGTAAATATGGTCAATAGACCGACACTCCGAAAAATTAAGATCAGATTCGCGCCTGTTTTCGCAGGACTGCGTATCCGGTCAGACTGTTTGAAAATATCCGCTGTCGCCGCATAGCGTATCGTGGGCGTTCGTGCTTCGCCTCAGTGAATTTCGACTTGCGCGGATCTCTGTTACAATACTATGGGGGTCGCCGCACAAAGTCGGCAAACCCCTCGATTATTTCTTATAGGCTTTATCAGAATTTCGTAGGCTTGTTGGCAAGATATTTTTTGACCATCAGAGCAACCTTGAAGGTGACCGCGTGATCAAATTCGCGAAGATCGAGGCCGGAGAGCTTTCTGATCTTCTCAAGCCTGTACACCAGGGTGTTACGGTGAACGAAGAGCTTTCTGGACGTTTCGGATACGTTAAGATTGTTTTCAAAGAAGCTTTGCACGGTAGTGAGAGTTTCCATATCCAGCGATTCGAGAGAACCCTTTTTGAACACTTCCTGCAGGAATATCTCGCAGAGGGTGGTGGGGAGCTGATATATGAGTCTGCCTATTCCCAGATTTTCGTAGGACATAATAGGCTTCTCAATATCGAATACTTTGCCGACCTCCAGAGCGATCTTTGCTTCCTTATATGCTTTCGCAAGATCCTTCAAGGTGCCTACGATGCTGGAGATACCGATGAGTGTTTTTGCCGAGTATACCTCAGCTATCTTGTCCTGCAGCTTCTTGGCGAACTTCTCAATGTCTTCGATCTCCTCATTCGCATGCGGCTCGCGAACTATTACCACGTCCTGCTCGCCTATGTTGATCACGTAATTACTATCTCCTGAGCTTTCGGAGAGCGCCTCGCCCACCATCTCGTAGGCTGGAGTATCTCCAAAGGCGGGGAAGCGGAATACCACGACTACGCGCCTTGCCTCGTTTGCGAAATGAAGCTCATTAGATTTTATGTATATATCACTGGGAAGTATGTTATCAAGTATGATGCTTTTTATGAATGAAGTTTTATCATACTTCTCGTCATACAGATTTTTCATATTTCCGATGAAAATAGAGATAAGCTCTGTCATACGGGAAGCGTGAGTATCATCGCCCTCCACGAATGCAATGCAGTCGCACTTTGCGGTGGAGTCAACGAATCTGTAGGTGTAACCCTCGTATACGATATAATCCGTTGAATAGGAAAGCTCCTCCTTAATGCGCTGCTTTGACTCACCGATCTTTGTCAGCTCACTGCACGCAACCACGATACCGTTTTCGTCGATGATACCGAGCGTGCGTCCTACTGCATCTTTTATCTGGTGAATTATGGATTGAAATAATCTGTTAGACATAAAACCGTCCCTTTCTCGCCAAAAGCTCTGTAAAACAAAAATCCTCTGCTCAGGGTAATAAACGAAAGCACAAGGATGTTTAGTAATACTGTACTATATTTTAACTCATTTTTAGACAAATTTCAATAGTTTTTCAAAAAAATTAAAGAAATTCACAAAAATTTATTCCATGCTTTGTTGAAAATAACGGAAAACCGCAAGCTCGCCGATAAGACAAGTCTGCGGTTCTTTGAAATATTACGCGTTTAGTTTCTGCAGTATTACTTCTCATATACGTAGGACAGCACCGACAGAACGTAGCTTGGAGCCGTTTCACATCTGAGTATTCGTTTTCCGAGAGTTACTGATACGCAGCCCTTTGCTACGGCGGCTTCAGCCTCATCTCGTGAGAATCCGCCCTCCGAGCCTACTATCACGCATACGCTTTTAATATCCTTTTTTTCGAAGAGTACGTTTGCGAGCGAATTTTCATCCTCACCCTCATAGCAGAAGAGAGAGAGGTCGGCATCCGTGGCGTTTCCCAGCATTTCCGGATAGCTCATAGGAGCGGTAACCTCAGGGATCCTGGACCGACCGCACTGCTTGGCGGCCTCCTCGGCGATCCTCTGAAGTCTGGCGGTTACACGATCCAGCTTCTCGGCTTTCGGCCGTTTGATGCACCTTGACGACTCAAAGGGAATGATCCTCGAAGCGCCCAGCTCCACAGCCTTCTGTATTACGGTTTCGAGCTTATCACCCTTTGGATACGCCATACACAGAGTGATGGATAGAGGACTCTCGCCGCCCCCCTCCAAAACGGAGATGATCTCGCATTCACATATATCGTCGCGTATTTTGAGAAGCTTACAGAAATACTCGTTCGATGAGCCGTCGCACACCGTAACGTTATCTCCCACTGCCATTCTGAGCGACCTGGAAATGTGGCGCGCATCGTCGGTTATCGTTACACGCCCCCCTGCTATATCAACGTTTTCCCGTTCTACGAAAAATCTTGGCATAATGTTTCACTCCTTTGCGACGGTATAAAATGGTTGCGATACGTTTGTGCTCCCGTGGGAATAATTTTTTGCGCCGCCAAATGACGAAAAGACTGTATATAAAGTCCTCGCCGCGAATACGTTATAGTTTGACGAGTATTCCCACCCAATCGTTCTCGTTTATTTCCTTCTCCACGGTAAATCCGTGTGAGAGTACTGCGTTTCTTACCTCGTCCGCTCTCTCGCCGATTATGCCGGAGAGGATAAGAGGAGAGCCTTTTTCGAGATACTTGCTTATATCCTTTAGCATTCTGATGATGATATCGGATACGATATTAGCAACGCAGAAGTCGTATTTGCCCTCCGAGAGATCAACGTTCTTCAGCAGATCTGAAACTTCAACCGTTACGTTTGCACAGCCGTCCTCTCTGACGTTCTCTCTGGCAACCTTCACAGCTACCGGATCAATATCGTAGGCGTTGCATTTCTTTGCTCCGAGCTTTGACGCGCAGATAGAGAGTATTCCGCTGCCCGTACCAACGTCCAGCACTCTTTTGCCTGCAACGGTAACCTCCTGCATAAGACGCATAACCAGACGCGTTGTTTCGTGAGTGCCCGTGCCGAAAGCCATGCCGGGATCCATTCTGACGGTTATCTCACCTTCGCGTGCATCGTACTTCTCCCAGGCGGGAACGACCGTGATATTGCCGACGGAAACAGGCTTATAGTATTGCTTCCAGGATTCCGCCCAATCGTCCTCGCATACACCCTCTACCTCGATTTTGTGCTCAACTCCGAGTGAAGAGAGCCTTATGCCGATAAATTCCATACACTCTCTGTAGCTTCTCTCTTCCGGTACGAAGAGGGAAACCCTGACGGTTTCCTTGTCTGCGTTGAGAATGGAATCGTCAACCAACTCGCCGTACATACCGTTCAGTGAAAAATCACTGTAGTCCTCTATCATCAGTCCGTTATCGACCATACTCATAACCGCCGTGATATCATCGAGGTTTTTTGTATTTCCGACGACTGTTATTTTAGTCCAAGCTCCAGCCATTTTATCTCGTCAAACTCCTTAATCGCTATATTTTTGTCAATATTTATTTGCATTATCAATTGTTCTTCTGAGGGGAATTCTATTTCCTCTCTCAGAAAATTAAGGAAATATATCTCCGTATCGAATCCGTACAGATCGCCCGAATAGTTTATTATATAGGTTTCGGCGTGTAAATCGCGTTTTTCGTAGGTAGGGCAAACTCCAATGTTCGTTATAGCGGGATAAAGCCTATCTCCTACCGAAACCGCGGTTCTGTATACTCCCCTTTGGAGAGAAACGAGGCCTTCGCCGATGTTAGTGTTCAACGTAGGAAATCCGAGAGATTTACCAACGCCTCTGCCGTGCTTGACCTCACCATTTATTCTATAGGGCGCGCCGAGAAGTCTGTTTGCCTCGCGTATTCTTCCGCTCTTCAGCATTTCTTTTATTGCGGTCGAGCTGACTGCGACTCCGTCTATTTCGTATCTTTCGCATATCAGAGCATCGCCTCCGTACGCTCTCATTAGCCTTTTAAGCTCGCTTGCGTCCCCTGCCGCCCCTTTGCCAAAGCGGAAGTTGAAGCCGGAAACCGCGATTTGCGCCCCGATCTCATCTATAAGGATCTTCTTTACGAATTCCTCTGCGCTCATCTCCGATATATCAGAGAATTGAGCGGATATTATGAAGTCCGCACCCTCATTTTTTATAAGGCGCTCTCTGATTGTACCGGTGTATATCCGTCCCTCGCCGATCTTAATTTGACTTTCCGTGTCAAAGGTGAAAACGCCGAAGGGTACTCCGAGCCTCGCAGCCTCGTCCCGCGCCGTTTTCAGCAGCTTTCTGTGGGCTGTGTGGACACCGTCAAAGAAGCCGAGAGCTATTACCGCGCCCTTTTTGACAGGCAGGGTATCCCGTTTGTATGAATATACCGTCATTTCGACTCCTTCCTCACGGTTTCTCCGACTCGTGTTGTATTGTTTTATAGATTTCGCTTTAAATATTACGGTAGCGAACTGCTTTTTCGGCGGAATTTTATAAATGCGAGAGCATCGCTTGATGCTTACATTACTATTTCGTATAGCTCCAGCAGCTCGTTTTCAATATCGTTCTTCCTCTTGTCTATCTCCGCCGCTCTGACGTAATTGCTTGCCGCCTCGCCGAACAGCTCTTGTTCAAGCTTATCAAGCTCTTGCTCAAGCTCTGAAATTTTCTTTTCCGCGTTTTGTCTGCGTCTTTCCTCGGAGCGTCGCTTTGCGTTCTCCTTTTTCTTTTCCTCGTATTCAAGCTTAGAATCCGTTTTTTCCACGGGCAAAGCAGAGGTATCCCCTCGGCTCATCTCTCTCAGCCTCATATATTCGCTGAAGGCGTCGTCACCATCCTCCAGAGGATAGTCGCGCATACCCTTGTCGAGTACGGGATCAAGCTCTATTATCCTTGACGCTATTTTATTGATGAAGTATCTGTCATGGGATACCGCCACGATCGTACCGTCAAAGGCAACTAGCGCATCCTCTAACGCCTCGCAGGAGCTGATATCCAGATGGTTCGTAGGCTCGTCCATCACGAGCAGATTTACTTTTTTCAGTATCAGCTTTGAGAGAGTAAGTCTGGCTCTTTCACCGCCCGATAAAGTGGACACGGGCCTTGTTATATCGTCGGCGTCGAAAAGAAATAACGCAAGCGTTGACCTCAGCTCCAGATCCGTTTTATCCGGATACTCGTCGCGCAGCTCATCGAATACGGTTTTGGTTTCGGTGAGTCCTCTGTTCTCCTGATCGTAGTAGCCGATTTTTATATTATAACCGAGAATTATCTTGCCTTCCTTTGGAGTGAGCTTTGAGTTTATCAGCTTCATAAGAGTGGATTTTCCGCATCCGTTTCTGCCTAGAACCATCACTCGCTCATATCTGCGCACGAGGAACGACAGATTTCGTATCAGCGGACTCTCTCCGTATGAGAATGATATTTCGCGCACGTCGATAACGTCGCCGGCGCTCTCCTCCTCGGTTGCAAATGACATCCGTATGCTTTTTGGATCCTTTGACACGGGTGCCACCTTTTCCATTCTGGCGAGCTGCTTTTCCTTCGATCTGATGGTCACGAAGTTGTGCTCTCTGTTGCATCTGCGCTGGAACTCGATATTTGCTCGGATCTTCGCTATTATCTTCTGTTGCTCCTTGTATTTCTTCTCCTGAGCGGCAGCCTCAGCCTCGCATACGGATTTTGTTTCAGAGTAGTTGCCGTTATACATTTTTGCTTCTCCGAAGCGCAGAGAGAGGGTTTTCGTAATTGTTTTGTCCAGAAAATATCTGTCGTGCGATATTATCAGAACAGTTTTTTTGTAGCCTGCGAGATAGCTTTCGAGCCAGCTGACAGCATCGATATCCAGGTGGTTAGTAGGCTCGTCCAGCATTAAAATATCGGGCTCGGTTGCCAAAAGCCTGGCGAGTGCCAGCCTCGTATACTGACCTCCCGACAGAGTGCGTATCTTCTGTCCTATCAGCTCCTCGCTGTATCCAAGACGCAGTAGCATTCCGCGACATCTCTGCCTGAACTCAAGTCCTCCCAGCTTATTGAACTCAGCAGTCAGGTTATTCAGTCTTTCGGTCAGAGTCAGAATACCGCCGTCGTCGCCTCGACCTGCCGCGACGGAAAGCTGAGCTTCCGCGCGCTCTATCTCCCTCTCCATATCAAGAAGAGCAGGGAAGGCCGTGTACATATATTCAAGGCAGGTCATCTCACCGGGAAGAGCGGATAGGTCCGGATTTTGCTCAAGAACGCCTACCGTGTGTCCCTTTTGTATATATATTGAACCGGAATCCGCAGAATATTCTCCGGTGATAACGCGAAAGAGGGAGGTCTTACCGGCTCCGTTTACACCGATAATGCCCACCCTGTCGCCGTCGTTTACGGCAAAAGAAATATTTTTCAGTATCCGATCAATTCCGAATGATAGATTGACGTCCTGTACAGATAATGCGATCATATCAAACCTCGTCCTTTTTAACACTCAGTATTTTATCATAAATCAGCGGAAAAATCAATACTTAACGTTAAATATATAACAGCGGACTGCTTAAGACGCAAAAACGGCGACAGCTAACAGTCGCCGTCGCCGAAATGTGAATGTGTATGCTGTTTTTATTTTCTAACCGCTACGGCGGCAAAGCTGAAGGCGGGAATATCCGACAGTATTACCTTATCACCCTTTAGCGTACCGGTGCAATTGATGAACTCAGCCGCGCTGTATTCGGAATCAAGCTCAACCACAGGCTCGATCGCCGAGTCTGCGAAACAATTAAACAGACCGATAGCCATTTCCTTGCCGTCTGTCTTTGCCATAACGTACAGATCCGGATTGCCGTATACGTAGGCGGGGAGCTTTCGGCCTGAGAGCCACTCTACAGCGTCGCTTATTTGCCTTGATCTTGCGTAGGAGCGGCTCATAGCCTCGCCGTTATAATAAGAGCTGAAGCTGAATACCATAAAACGCTCTCCCTCTTCGTTCTCGTAAAGATACGCGGCTGGAGTTTCGTTGTCGCGAATATAGATATACGGATTGCTTTTTACGAAATAGCTGAGGATCTTAGCGCTTTCGTCTACCTTTATAACGTACGCGTCAAGCCCTGTGCTACAGGGCTGTACCTCGTAATCGGGATAATACTCAAATCTGTAGTTTTCCTTATTGCCGATTTCTCTGAGTCCTACGTCAACACCCATATCCGTGAGAATTTTAGCCGCGTCGATATCGAGGATCACTCCGCCCTTGAGCTTATCTCTGGGTATATCCCTCGCGTTCTCTCCAAACACAGCGCGGCACACTCCGTCGCCGAATACTGTGGGGATACTGCAGTATGACATCATACGGGATGCTTCGGGGTAGAACTGCTCGAATATCACCGTGTTGTTTTCCAACTCATCCGGTATTTCCGTGTCGCGCAGCTTGTTCAATTTTTCGTATATGCCCACACCTGTGCAGACTTTTCCTGAGAAATATTTATCTATGGCGTCGTATATAGGCTTGTTTTTTACCTGACGGTCGATATATCCGCGCTCGTACTCCGTGGAGGTATAGAAATCTATGGAATACTTAAGTATACCGTCAAATCCGCCGTCCACTCTCATCGCCATATCGAAAAGCTCCAGATACGACGCGGGGCAGGCGTGACGGGGACGGGGGAAGCTATCTCCCTCAGCGAACACCTCAATGTCTTCGCCTGTGAAGCTGCGCTCCATTCTGTGAAGCTCTATACAGTTTTGCAGTCTGCTTCTGCCGTGCGCCATAGTTACCGCCCAATACGGTGCTCCGATAAATCTTATAAAGGGCTTTGTGCGTCCTGCGAGAATACGGCTGATGGTGGGAGTATCCACACCGTCCCTGTCCCAGAGCGACATGACCGAGCATACGCCGACTCTTACGTTGGGATTGATCTCGTCTACTGCCGCTCTCATTCTCGCCGCAAACTCCTTCATCGCCGCGCCGTTTATATTCATCCACGCGTCGCGGTACTTATTGCGTCCTCCTGAGAGCGCTTTCCTGCGAAGCTCCGCCGGAGATATATCCTCTCCGACCTCCTTTCTGAAAAGCTTCATATGTCTGTCGCAGGTGCAGGCGAAATCCTTCATACCTAGATAGCGGTAATCGTCGTCGAACATTATCAGCTCTACGCCCGCTCTTGCAAAATCGCGGAGATATTCCTCCGCCATCTCAGTGAAATCGGGATCGAGAAAGCAGGCGTGAGTGCCGCTTGCTTTAGTAACGCCGTTTTCGTCGGTAGAGGTAGAATATGTATAGTCGGTCTTCTCTCTCAGGGCAAGCGTCCAGTTCCATACGCCCACCTCAAAACCGCGCTCCTTGAAATACTCTACGTTGTATTTCAGATTATCCATAACGGTTTTTCTGTGCTCCGGATTTGTGAAATACAGTCCTGTAGCGATAAAAACTCTCTCCGCTCCCATTCTGCGAAGCTCTTCGACAATTTTTTCTCTACCTCCGTAACGCTCCATATCGTTATCAATAATAGGTACTGTAATCTTGTACATCTTGATTCTCCTTTTAGTGCTACTGCCGATATCCTTGGCAGAGAGCATCTGAATTTAACATCGGTCAACGCAGCTGATATAATATAGTGCAGCTGATATAATAGAAACGTAATCCTATAAACTTATAGAAACGTAATCCTATAAACTTAATTATACGAACGTAATCATATCAAACGTAATCATATGAATCTAATTACGTAGATGTAATCGTATCAGACTTGAACGATATATAACTATATAAATAATACCACTTTTTAATATACAATACAATACCACAATCTTCCTCATTTATATTAAAATCTTCTTTTTTCGTATTAAAACTTTTCTTAGTCGGTCGAAATGGATAAAAAATAATGGGTTTTGTGCATAAATATGCAGTATATTCATGCATATTCATTTTTGCATAAAACATTATAATAATATTATTTTTTTAAAAATCAGTAGAAGAATAAGGCTGTTTTGCACAAAATTGAGATAATTCCAATGTTTTTGATTGTTCATTTTTGTTACAACTGAATAAAAATGCAAAAAAAGTGAATTATTTTTCAAAAACCTATTGACAACGGATGAATGTTGGTGTATAATGGGTGCACCAAACAAAAAAACAGTCGGGTACGGAATGAAAGCTACCCGAAGAAAGAGGAAAAAATGAAGAAGATTTTATCACTTATTCTTGCAGTTGTGATGTGCCTTGGCTGCACACTTGCATTCACCTCCTGCGGCGCAGGAAACAAAACCAAAATCGGTCTGCAGAGCGGAACCACCAGCGAAATGTACGCTAAGGTTCTCAGCGGCATCGAGGTAAAGTCCTTTGACTCCTTTGCACTTGCGGCAACCGATATGAAGAACGGAAACGTTGACTACGTATTCTGCGATAAGACCACAGCTTCCGCTATCTGCCAGGAAATCGACGGACTTAAAATAGTTCCCGTTTCTCTTGCTCAGGAATTTTACGGCATCGCTGTTGACAAGGCTCAGGCAGAGCTCAAGACTCAGATCAACCAGATCCTCGCTAATCACGCTGCTGAAATAGAGGCTATGGCAGAGAAGTTCCAGGCAGGAACAGCGACTAAGGAAGAGTATACCGGCGTTGTATCCGCGAACAAGGATGCCTCCAAGGCTGCTACTCAGCTCGTTCTTGCTACCAATGCTGAGTTCCCTCCCTTCGAGTACGTTGAGAACAATGACGGCGTTAAGACCTACTACGGTATCGATATGGAAATCGCAAAGATTATCGCTACCGAGCTTAACATGGAGCTTGTTATCGAGGATATGAAGTTTGAAACCGTCGTAGGTGCTGTAGGCAATAACGGCGTTGACATTGCAATGTCAGGTCTTACCATCACCGCTGAGCGTGAGAAGGTAGTTAACTTCTCTACCTCTTACTTTGCAGAGGATATCGTAGTTGTTTGTAAGGCAGACGACACGACCTTCGATGATTGCAAGACTGTTGTTGATATTCTCTCCATCGTCTGCTCTCCCGCAAACTAATCACCGTATAAAAACTTAAAAAGGTAACTTAAAGGCTTAGTTTTACGGCTAAGCCTTTAAATTGGTTTAATATGAAAGAATTTATAAAGCAGTTTATAACCAATAAGGGCTATATCTCTGTGCTTGACGGTCTTTTAATAACCGTAGAAATCGCAGTCATCGGCTTGATTATCGGTATTATTATAGGTACCATTATCGGAATCGTCAGAGTTATGCCCAAGTACAAGCGTCTGCCCAAGATACTTGACAAAATATGCGTGATATATCTTGAGCTTTTCCGCGGAACACCCATCGTTGTTCAGCTCCTTATTGGATACTGGGTTCTTCTGCCTGCGTTGAATATAACCGTAAATTCAGGCGTTCCCGTAGCTATTATCGTATTCGGACTTAACAGCGGCGCGTACGTCAGTGAGATTATGCGTAGCGGTATCAACTCCGTGGATGCAGGTCAGATGGAGGCGGGCAGAGCGATAGGCTTACCTTATTCATCGACTATGCTGAAGATAGTCGTGCCCCAGGCGATAAAGAATATACTTCCCACCCTCGGTAACGAATTTATTGTTCTTATTAAGGAAACGTCGGTAGTAAGCTTCGTTGCCGTAACTGACCTATATAAGTCGTTTAAGCAGCTCGGTGACCCGACCTACGACTACATAGTGCCTTATCTCATGCTCGCTCTCACCTATCTCATAATGGTGCTTCTGATTTCGTGGGGCGTCAGAGCGCTTGAAAAGCACCTGAAGAAGAGTGAAAGATAATACGGAAAGGAGACTTGGGAAATGAGTGAAAATATCAACGAAAAATCAGTCATACTCTCTATAAGAGGGCTTAGAAAATCCTTTGGCGACCTTGAAGTATTGAAGGGCGTTGACCTTGACGTTCAGAATGGTGAGAAGATAGCTATCATAGGCCCCTCCGGCTGCGGCAAATCCACGTTCCTCCGCTGCATCAACTGTATGGAGGATCCCACCGGTGGTTCTATTATCTTTGACGGCGAGGACCTTGTGGATATGAAGGTAGATATCAATATTCACCGTCAGAAGATAGGTATGGTGTTCCAGCAGTTCAATCTTTTCAACAATAAGACGGTAGTAGAGAATATTATGCTCGGTCCCGTATACGTTGCAATGAAAGAGATGAAGGCGAAAAAGAGAAAAAACAGTATCACCGGATTTGCTAACAGATTCAGAAAAGAAAAGAAGCCTTATCTTCCCGTAGAACCTGTGGAAATGATTAAGGCAGAGGCGAGAGAGAAGGCTCTTGATCTTCTTCGCCGTATAGGACTTGAGGAGAAAGCGGACGTATATCCCTCCACCCTCTCCGGCGGTCAGAAGCAGAGAGTCGCTATCGTCAGAGCGCTTGCGATGAATCCTGAGGTAATTCTCTTCGACGAGCCTACTTCCGCACTCGATCCTGAGATGGTCGGCGAGGTGCTCAGCCTTATGAAATCTCTCGCGGATGAGGGCATGACGATGGTTATCGTTACTCACGAGATGGGCTTTGCCCGTGAGGTTGCCGACCGCATCCTCTTCATCGACGACGGTCAGATCAAGGAACAGGGCACCCCCTCTGAGGTCTTCGACAATCCTCAGAATCCACGACTTCAGGACTTTCTTTCTAAGGTCCTCTGATCCTTGTCCACCGTCCACTCAGATGAGGATCGGGTCGAGATCTCGCGCTGATTTATAAAGATGAGGATCGGGGCGAGATCGCACGCTGATTTGTAAGTAGTTAGAATAACAAAAAACGCAGAAAACTCGACACGCTATCGGTTTTCTGCGTTTTTTAACGGTATATTCGTTTTTTGTCCGCTATCGGTTCAGAGAGGAAATTGCCTTCTCTTAATTGAAGTCCTTCCGGCTCTAAGCGACGCAAATTACTGATCATCCGTAGGCTTCATTTCGAAGTATGCGGAGAGCTTCCAGAAAATTATCCGGCAATGGAGCCTCGAATACCATACGCTCCTGCGTTTTTGGGTGAGTCAGCGTCAGCTTGGCGGCGTGCAGCATTTGTCCGTGAAAGAGCGACGGGTGCTTTATCTCAAACTGAGATCTGTTTTTCATATACACGGGGTCGCCGAGCAGCGGATGACCGAGGTAAGACATATGTACTCTTATTTGATGAGTGCGCCCGGTTTCGAGATTTAATCTCAGATAGCTCACGTTGCCGAATCTCTCCTCAACCGTATAGTGAGTTCTGGCTTCTCTCGCCATACCGGATCCGTCCCGTATGACTGCCATTTTCTTACGGTCAACAGGATGCCGTCCTATAGGCAGATCCACAGTGCCCAGATCCTCGCTGAAGCCTCCTGCAACCAGGGCGTGATATTCACGCTCTATGCCGTGATATTTTAATTCCTCGGATAGCTTCAGATGCGCTTCGTCACACTTAGCGACAACCAAAAGTCCGGAGGTGTCTTTATCAATTCTGTGTACGATACCCGGCCGCATAACACCGCCTACACCGGAGAGGGAGTCCTTACAATGATAGAGCAGAGCGTTAACCAGCGTTCCCGTATAATTACCGGCAGCAGGGTGCACCACCATTCCCTGAGGCTTGTTGACTACTATAATATAGTCGTCCTCGTAGACCGTGTCAATCGGAATATTCTCTGCCGCAGCCTCGGATTCGCGAAGTTCGGGAAGAGTTATCGCTATAATATCGTCTTCTTTTGGCAGATATTTTTTTTGCACGGGTCCGCCGTTTACCTTTATTTCTCCACTTTCTATAAGCTTTGCAGCAGCGCTACGCGACAGCTCGGTGATATCGGCAATATACGCGTCCAGACGAACGTCTGAGTCTTCATTTACCTGTATTACCATTCTTTTTACCCTTAATCTCCGCTATCATTTCCAATATTACCGCCAGCACGATAATTCCTGCTCCCACGCACACGAAGGAGTCTGCGCCGTTGAATACCGGGAAGGTACGCCAGATCGCGCCGCCCTCTGTGAACACGGGGTATTTCACAAATCTGCAATCTATGAAATCCACGACGTATCCGAGTCCGATACGGTCTATCATATTTCCGATACCGCCGGATATTACGAGTGACATTCCGATAGCGTAGAGAGGTCCGTCGGCGTGACCGAGGTAGAGGTAGAGCGTAAATCCGATGATAGCCACGGATGAGATGAGAATAAACACCCATCTCTGATCTGCCATCATACCGAAGGCAGCGCCTCTGTTTTCCACGTAAGTAAGGTGCAGAATGTCTTTTATGAGGGGGAGCGTGTCGATTTCTTTCAGATTTTCCACTGATAACCACTTAGTTATCTGATCCAGTATTATACCCAGAACTATTACTGAGGTGTACAGTATATAATCGGTCGGGCGTTTTTTGATATATAGCTTCATTTTTTTATCCTTAACTCAGATTATCGGCAAAAGGTTCATCAAAAGAACCACAAGTATAGACGTAACGAAGAAAGACCAGTCAACAGGTGAGTTTTGTCCGATATTCAGCTTATACATAATAAATCTGACCGGCATTATCAACGGCTCGGTTATACATACGGTAAGAGCGTAGATGCGGCTTTCCTCGACATCCGTGAAGAAGGGTAGTACCATTCTCACGAGCATCGCGAAATAACACAGCTCCAGCACGACGGCTACTGTTTTCGCTAAAATGAAAAATACGGTTTCCAAAGAAATTACCTTGCCCTATAATAGATTTCAAGGGATCGGCGAATATCGCTGATCCCCGAAGATGATATTTAAAATTGCGTGACGGTAGGTCACACGTTGCCGAGTCCATGTATTATCAGTCGTCGGAAACGTCCACGTTGTGAGGCGTGATGATGAAAGTGGTTTTAGACACGTTTTTGATCTCGCCGCCGGTGGAGTAGGTAACTCCGTTGAGGAAATCAAGCATTCTGATGGTCGCCTTCATATCCAGAAGCTCCAGATTAAGTACTACGGTGCAACCTGCCAGCAGGTGATCTGCAACGTCGCTAACCTCCTCAAAGGCTGCGGGACGTACTACCTTCAGCTCGATATTGCTGTCGCTGCCGTCTGCTACCATTGATGTTGCGTTCTTCTTTACGGGCTCGTCGTATACGGGCTCTGCGACGGGAGCGGATACGCTCTCAAGCTCCTCGTAGGGCTTGAAGTTGACCTCTGTGTCCTCGGTCTTCTTCATATTTCTCTTCTTGAGCTTTTCTGCAAGTGATTCAAACATAACAATCTATCTCCTTATTCTTTATTCTCATTTATAAACAGGCGTCTTCCGACTCTCACGAGAGTAGACCCCTCTTCTATGGCTACTCTGTAGCTGTCACTCATTCCCATGGAGAGTATACCCTCGCCGGACCAGCCGTATTTTGCGCCAAGGCTGTCGTACAGCTCTTTCGTAAGGCGAAAATATTTTCTCGCCTCCTCGTTCTCGCATACCGGTCCCATGGTCATAAGTCCGCGAGCTTCCAGATGGGGATACTCACGCACCTTCAGGAGAAACTCCTCGCAATCCTCCGGCATGATACCGCCCTTGTTCGCCTCTCTGCCTGAGTTGACCTCTATGAGCACCGGTACCACGCGGTTATGCTTCTGCGCCTGCCTTTCGATCTCCTCCGCCAGAGCGACGGAATCAAGCGAGTGGATGAGAGCCACGCTTTCTATAATGTACTTTACTTTATTGCGCTGCAGATTTCCGATCTCGTGAAGATAAGGTGTGTAACCCGCCTCTCTGAGCATATCGCCTCTGCGGCGAAGCTCCGTGGGTCTGTTCTCACCGATATCGGTAGCTCCGGCAGCCGCCAAAGCCAAAAGCTCCTCGTCAGTTCCGCTCTTAGTAACAGTGACGAGGGTTATCTTTCGGGAGTATTTTTGCTCCGCCTCGGCGATTTCTCGTCTGAGGGAAGCAAGATTTTCACTGATATAACTGTAATTTTCCATAGCACCGTTCCTATTCCTAATAATTATATCATATAAAAATGCTCAAAATCAAGAGCTTTGGTGAATTTTCCTTAAAATATTATTCTTTATAACTATTGATTTCACAGGGGATTTATGTTAAAATAAATAAAGTACTTTTTGGAGGTAGACGATGCAGGAAAGGATTAAGCCCTCAGCTCTTCCCGGAGTTATGGCGCTTGCGTATATCGGTGATTCCAGGCACTCGCTGTATATCAGGCGTATGCTGGTGAAGAGGGGACTGTGCAAGTCCGGCGATCTGAACGAGGCATCGCTATCCTACGTCACCGCGCAGGCGCAGGCAGAGGCGTTACGCAGAATTGAACCGAGTCTTTCCGATGAGGAGAGGGCGGTATATCGCAGAGCTTCAAATTCCGGTCACCTTAACAAGCCGCGCCACGCATCCTTGGCGGACTACAGAGCGGCGACCGGATTTGAGGCGGTGATAGGAATGCTGTATTGGCTGGATGACGAGGAGCGCATTGAGCAGCTGCTGACTATAGCTTACGCAGACGATAACGATATTACGACAGGAGAAACAAAATGATACAGAAGATCAAGGGTACGATGGATATACTTCCGGATGAAACTCCACTTTGGAGATACATCGAGGGCGTAATGCGCGAGGAGGCAGAGAATTACGGTTACGGTGAGATTCGCACGCCCACGTTTGAAAATACCGAGCTTTTCGTCAGAGGCGTAGGAGATACCACTGACGTTGTTCAGAAAGAGATGTACACCTTCGTTGACAGAGATGAGGACCGCTCCGTTTCTCTCAGACCGGAGGGAACCGCGTCCGTTGCCCGCGCTATTATCGAGAACGGCAAGTATTCCGACCCGATGCCGCTGAAATATTATTACATTATATCCTGCTTCCGCCACGAGAAGCCGCAGGCAGGCAGAAGCCGTGAATTTTATCAGTTCGGTACTGAGATGTTCGGCTCTCAGAATCCCGCGTCGGACGCGACCGCTATCGCGCTTGCAAATTCCGTGCTCCGTCGCCTCGGACTTACCAACGTTCGCCTGCATATAAACTCCATTGGATGTAAGGATTGCAGACCTCGTTACAGGGATGCGCTGATCAGCTATTTCGGCGAGAGAAAAGACAAGCTCTGCGATACCTGCAGAACCAGACTTGATAAGAATCCTCTTAGACTTCTTGATTGCAAAAATCCGGACTGCGCCGAGGGCGCTAAGGGAGCTCCCCGTACCGTAGATCATCTTTGCGAGGGCTGCAATAAGAATTTTGAAATGCTGAAAACCGCCCTTACCGCAATGGGTATAGACTACGTGGTCGATCCGTCTATTGTAAGAGGACTTGATTATTACACGGGAACCGTATTTGAATTTATTGCCGAAGGTATCGGCGCTCAGTCTACGGTATGCGGCGGCGGAAGATACGACGGATTAGTATCCTCTCTCGGCGGACCTGAGCTTGCCGGTATCGGATTTGGTATGGGTATCACGCGTCTGATACTTGCTATGCGAGCTATGGGCGTGGATAAGATCGCTTGTAAGAAGCCGAAGCTGTATATTGCGTCTATGGGTGAGCAGGCTACGGTTGCGGCTCTCGAAATAGTTGAGCGCCTGCGCCGCGGAGGCGTATTCGCCGAGTGCGACGTTGTGGGCAGAAGCCTTAAGGCGCAGATGAAATACGCCAATAAGATTTCGGCTGAGTACACGCTTATCATAGGCGACAGCGAGATCGAGTCGGGTAAGGCGCAGCTTCGCAATATGGCTACCGGAGAGCAGACTGAGGTCACTCTTTCGGAGTTTGAAATATGATGCGGGACAGAAATTTATTCCTTCCCGTTACCGCCCGTGACGTCGCAGAGCGGAACTGGGCGGAGGTTGATTTTGTATACGTGACGGGTGATGCATACGTGGATCACCCTTCATTTGGTGCTGCGATAATTACGAGATTGCTGGAATCGCGTGGCTTCAGGGTGGCGGTGCTCTCTCAGCCGGACTACAGAACGACTGATGACTTCAAGCGCTTTGGCAGACCGCGGCTCGGTTTCCTCGTGACGTCGGGTAATATCGACTCTATGGTCGCGCACTACACGGTAGCTAAGAAAAAGCGTACCTATGACTACTACAGTCCGGGCGGTAAGATGGGGCTTCGTCCCGACCGCGCGGTTATAGTATACTGTAACAGAATAAGAGAGGCGTACGGCGACGTTCCCGTGATCATCGGCGGACTTGAGGCATCCTTGCGCAGATTTGCTCATTACGATTATTGGGACGATAAGGTCAGAAGAAGTATTTTGGTTGACTCAAGGGCGGATATTCTTACCTACGGAATGGGTGAGAACATTATCGCGCGAATTGCCGAGCTTTTGAGTAAGGGTATACCCGTGCGCAAAATTCGCGACGTCAGAGGTACGGTTTATCTCTGCAAGCGCGATGATGGAGTACATTTCGAGTCAGTGTCGGTCGGCGAGTACGATCAGCTGAAAACGGATAAGGAGGCGTATGCCCGCGCCTTTGCCACACAGTATAAGAACACCGATTCAGTTAGAGGCAAGGCGGTAATAGAATACTACGGTGATAAGATGCTCGTGCAAAATCCGCCTATGCCGCCGCTTGAGAGGGAGGAATTGGATTTCATCTACTCTCTCCCTTACGCCAGAGATTACCATCCTGATTACGAGGCTGAGGGTGGCGTGCCTGCCATTACCGAGGTGAAATTCTCCATAACGCATAACAGAGGATGCTTCGGCGCTTGCAACTTCTGCGCCTTGGCGTTTCATCAGGGCAGAGAGGTCAGATCGCGCAGTGAGCAGAGCGTTATCGAAGAGGCGCGTCTGATAAGTAAAATGCCCGATTTCAAGGGGTATATAAATGACGTCGGCGGACCTACGGCTAACTTCCGTTATCCATCCTGCAAGCTGCAGAGGAAGAACGGTGTTTGCCCAACCAAGAAGTGTCTATCCCCAACCCCGTGTAAAAATTTGGAGGTTGACCATACCGAATATGCCCATATGCTCTCCGAGATAGAGAAGCTTCCGGGTATAAAAAAGGTGTTTATTCGGTCGGGTATCAGATTCGATTACCTTACCTACGATCCCGACGACTCCTTCTTTAAGCGTCTTGTTTCCCATCACGTTTCGGGTCAGCTGAAGGTAGCTCCTGAGCATTGCTCAAACAGTGCTCTCTCTATGATGGGCAAGCCTCCCATAGAGGTGTACGAGAGCTTTAGGCGTAAGTATTTCGAGCTTTGCAAACAGGCGGGACTTGAGCAGTATCTTGTACCATATCTTATGTCAAGTCATCCCGGCGCTACTATGAAGGACGCGGTCGAGATGGCTCTGTGGCTTAAGAAATGGGGCTATATGCCTGAGCAGGTGCAGGATTTTTATCCAACGCCCGGCACTATATCCACGGTAATGTACTATACCGGTATCCATCCAATGACGGGAAAGACGGTATACGTCACCAGAGATTATAACGAAAAACGGCTGCAGAGGGCTCTTTTGCAGTATTCAAGACCTGAGAACGCTAACCTCGTCCGCGAGGCGCTGACTCTTGCGGGGCGGGAGGACCTTATCGGATTTGGCGAAGATTGCCTTGTCCGTCCCGACAGCCGTCGCGGCAATAATCAGTATCACTCAAGACCCGGCGCTTCAGGTCAGGCAAAGGCAGGAAGACAAAGCTCTCACGGCAAAAATGCAAACAATACCTCACGTCAGAACAAGGTCGCTTCTTCAAAGGGTAAGGGGCGTGCGACATTATCCTCAAGGTCGATTAAATCGAACGGCAAGATAGATCGGGTGTTTGGCAAGGATGCTCAGCGTATTCGCCGTGAGGCAGATAGGCTTGCTCTCTCTACGGGTCGCTCCACGTCCGGCAAGCGCTCAGGAAAAAAGGGCGTAAAATAAAACGCCCTTCCCCCGCTATGCGACGGGCTGTAAGGGCCACCGCCTCGGACGGATTTTGTATCGGACGGCAGCACGCTTTGAGTTTTTCGCAACTTTTACGAATTAAAATGCTAAAAAATCAGCGGCAGAAATTCATCGTCCATTTTAATGCTTTCGGGCACGAAATTTTGCTGCTCGTCTTAAAATCACGGAAAAGGATAATTTTCGTTCTTGACTCCGCAGGATTTAAAAAAATCGGGCAGAATGTGGAAAACTCAGTAGCGAAAGACTATAATTCCACAGATTCTGCAGTTTTTCGACAAAAAGTTTTCCACATTATCAACATCCTTCATTGTGGAAAACTTTTATTGGGGTGTCACAAAACTCCTGTGATAATCGGTAAATTACACTTTGTCACACGAGCGCATCTCGTCGTTCTTCTGTCGTTTTTTAGCTTGTACCTCAAAAGTGTGCCGGATTTACTACGCAATTTTTACGAATTTTGATTTTTCAATCTATTATAGAAAGGACGGATAGTTTATGCAGGATATCAAAGAGAGATATCTCAGAGCCAAGCGAGCGCTTTTCGACAAGGCGTTTGGCGCCAGGCTGAACCCGGAGCAATGCAGAGCCGTATTTACTTCAGTTGGCCCTCTGCTCGTGCTTGCCGGAGCCGGAAGCGGTAAGACGACCGTCCTCGTTAACCGTATTTCCTACCTTATTAAATACGGCAACGCATATTTCTCGGAGTACTGTCCGGATGGACTTAGCGTGGAGGCTGTCAGGGCGCTGGAGTCTGCCTTGGAGTTTACTCCTGAGGAGATCGATGAGATACTTCCGCAGTTTATAATCGATCCCGCTCCCCCTTGGTCCGTCTTGGCTATAACCTTTACCAATAAGGCGGCGGGCGAGATACGGGACAGACTACTCTCTACCTTTAACGATGACAGTATAGCTCAGTCCGTCTGGTCCGGTACCTTCCATTCGGTATGTATGCGCATACTGCGTAAATACGGTGATATGGTCGGCTTGCGCTCCGGCTTCACTATATACGATACGGACGATAAAAAGCGTATGATCTCCGACTGTATGAAGGAGCTTCAGATCGACGAGAAGACACTTTCGCCGAGAGCGGTCGCAGATATGATCAGTCGCGCAAAGGACGAGCTTCGCGGACCCGACGGAATAGATGCCGGGTTTGATCCGAGGGCAAGGCAGGTAGGTGAAATTTTCACTCTTTACGAGAAGAAGATGCAGGCGAACAACGCCGTGGACTTTGACGATATAATTAAGAAGACCGTAGAGCTTTTGCAGAATAATCCTGAGGTGCTCTCTTACTATAGCCGTAAGTTTAAGTACGTTTTGGTGGACGAGTATCAGGATACCAACCACGCGCAGTTCGTTCTTATAGATCTTCTCTCATCCGGCTACAGAAATATAATGGTCGTCGGCGATGACGATCAGAGCATATACAAGTTCAGAGGAGCAACGGTAGAGAATATTCTCAGCTTCGACCGTACTTATCCCGACGCGACGGTTATCAAGCTGGAGCAGAATTATCGCTCTACCACCACCATTCTTGATGCTGCCAATGCGGTAATAGGCAAAAACGGTAATCGTCACAATAAGGTTCTCTGGTCCGATAGAGGCGAGGGAGATAAGATAACGGTCAACCGCTTGGAGAGCGCGGACGCAGAGGGAAGATATATTTTGGATAAAATTTCCGCAGGTGTTCGCACCGGTGGCAGAAAATATATGGACCACGCGGTTCTTTATCGAATCAATGCGCTTGGCAGATCGCTGCAGACTACATTTTCAAAGAGTGGAATACCCTACAAGGTGTTCGGAGATATGCGCTTCTACGATCGCAAGGAAATCAAGGATATGGTGGCGTATCTTACGGTTATCACCACTCCTGAGGACAGCTTGCGGTTGAAAAGGATAATAAACGAACCGAAGCGTAAAATAGGCGCGGCTACTGTGGACGCCATCGAAACCATAGCTAACACAGTCGGACTTTCAATGTTTACGGTTATGGAGCGCGCCGATGAATACGTTGCGCTTGCAAAATCCGCGGATAAGCTGAAGTCATTTACCGCTATGATAAACAGAGTCAGAGAGGAGAAGCAGCTTCCATCCGAGATATTGAAGACGATTTTCGAGATATCCGGCTATCGTGAGATGCTTACGGCGGAGGGCTTTGAGGGCAGAGGCAAGCTTGAAAACGTTGAGGAGCTTATCAACGGCGCTGTCGAGTATGAGGCGCGGTGCGCGGCAGAGGATATAGAGCCGACACCCCACAGATTTTTAGAGGAGATATCCCTTGTCACCGATGTGGATAAATACGATGAGAGCGCTGATGCGGTAGTTCTTATGACTATCCACGCGGCTAAGGGACTTGAGTTCCCCGTAGTATTTCTTGCAGGTGTGGAAGAGGGAATCTTCCCGTCACAACAGAATTTTGGCGAACCCTCAGAAATAGACGAGGAGCGCCGACTTGCATACGTTGCTATAACCAGAGCGAAAGATAAGCTCTATATTACTCATACCGCAGAGCGTATGATGTACGGCAAAACGACGAAAAATCCTTTGTCCAGATTTATAAAGAACGAGCTTCCTCATAATCTTGTAGAGCAGGACGTACCCGCAGTAGTGCCACCACGTGTCACGAATTATTCATCCGATCAATATCGCAAGGCACGGAATGAATATGCGGAAACCGACTTCAGAGAGCTAAATCACAGATTAGACCTGTTCCGGCCGAAGACTCAGACGAAGAGAGGTGCCAAGGATTACGGAATCATTAAGCTTCAACCCGGCACGCGCGTCCGTCACATTTCCTTTGGCGAAGGTACAGTTATTAGCGCTAAGGATATGGGCGGCGACGTTCTCTACGAGGTGAACTTTGATAGCAAGGGCACGAAGAAGCTTATGGCAACCTTTGCAAAGCTTGAAAAAATATGAGCGCGTAGTTTTTTCTGTTTCGAGCGAGCCGCTTTCACCTCGATAAGAGCGATTTTCCAAACTTCAAGCGAGCCGCTTTCACCTCGAAAAGAACGATTTTCCAAACTTCGAGCGAGCCGCTTTCACCTTGGAGTTGGCCTGTTTCGACTTGCTTTGGGCTCTTAAAACGATTGCACGATTTTTTTGAAATTTAGAAGTATAATTTTGCGAAAATAAGCAAAGAATTTGACACGCTATCGGACTAACCGTCTGTTTTGTGAGTAAATTTAAAAAGAAAGGAGAAGAAGATTATGCGTGAGAAAACATCAGTAGCCGAAAACGGAATAGAAATACACACCTACAGAGTACCGAGCCAGCATAGCTTCTACCTTTCTCTGTATCTGCGCGCGGGAAGTATGCACGAGGAAGCTGAGGAGAGCGGTATCACCCATTTTCTTGAGCACACGCTTATCAGAAACGTAAATCGGATGATGGACGGTAAGCTGTATTCCATCCTGGATGAAAACGGTATTGCATTTAACGCCTCGACCTATAGCGAGATGGTCCAGATTTATCTCACCGGTGCTCCGGAGAGCTTTCCGCTTTGCGTCGAGATCTTTTCCAAGCTGTTCTTACCTATTTCACTCTCAGCCTCGGATGTATCCGTAGAGCGTGAGCGTATCAAGGCGGAGATAAGAGAGTCGGATGAGAAAAACTCCATTACCGGGTTTTCCGGCGGAATAGTACACGAGGGAACCTCACTCTCGCGGTCCATACTCGGCACTCTAGGTACGGTATCGCGTATAAACGGAAAAAGGCTTGAGGCTTACAGACGGCGCTTGTTCGTCGAGGGGAATTTATTCGTTTACCTTACGGGTAATTTCACCGACGATGAAGTCAAGCTTCTGTCAGACTCTCTCTCGTCCGTAAAGCTTTATAATGGCAAACGTCAGGAGAACCTGGCGCCCGTGTCGAATAATTTCGGGAAAAGGGAGCCGATGGTATACGTCAAAAACGACGATTTTACGATGGTTCGCTTCAATTTTGATATGGATATGTCGCGTATCCCGAAAGGCGTTGACGATCTTATCTACGATATTCTTCTTGAGGGCTACAGCTCACCTTTCTTTATGGAAATGAGCGAAAAGCGCGGACTTTTCTACGATCTTTCCGGAGGTGTGGAAAAGTATTCGAATATCGGTAGCTTTTTCTTTTCCTTTGAGGTAAGAAGCGATAAGACGGAGGAGGCGCTTCGAGCGGCGCTCTCCATCCTCTGCGATTTTAAATCCCACGCTTTGACCGAGCGGGAGTGTATGAAGGCAGCGTATACGCGCAACGGTATGATGCTTCTTGATGACGTCAGAGATCTTAATTTCACCTTTGCGTATGAATGTCACGTTTTGGATAATCAGTATCGCACGGTAGGTGAGAGGGTAGAGCATTACTCGGCGATTACTCCGGAAATGATACGGCAGGTCGCAGAAATTATTTTTTCACCCGAAAATATGGTGGTCACCGTCAAGGGTAACAAAAAAAGGCTGGATATTGAATCTCTGAACCGGGCAATCAGAGAGTACGTAGAAATGTTTAGGGGTGTTGCGGAAGGTGAGTCGAAATGATAAAATGCGTAATATTTGATCTTGACGGAACTCTTCTCAATACTCTTTCGACGATCACTCATTATATGAACGTAACTATGGAACGCTTTGGCTTGAAACCTCTTTCGGAGAACGAGTGTATCCGTTACGTCGGTAACGGCGCGCGAAATCTGGTGTGCAGAGCTCTATCGGCGCAAGGTATCACGGATAACACAGCCGTCAGCGATTTTCACTCCTGTTATACCTCCTCATATGATGTCGATCCGTACTATCTTACCGAAGCGTACAGCGGTATCAGGGATTTGCTTTCAGAGCTGAAAAAAAGAAATTTAAAGCTGGCTGTACTGTCAAACAAACCCGATTTTGCTACGCGATCAGTGGTGGATAGATTCTTTCCCCTCGTCTTCGATGCGGTGCGCGGCGGGAGGGATAACGTGGCTTTGAAGCCTGCGCCGGATGGAGTTTTTGAGCTTCTCGACGAGCTTGGATTTACCGCTGAGGAGTGCGCCTTCATTGGTGATTCCGAGGTAGATGTTCAAACGGGTATAAACTCCTCTGTCGGTATGAATATATCGGCGACCTGGGGATTTCGCGACAGAGAAACTCTGATCGGTGCAGGAGCGACAGTTCTCGTATCTGCTCCGGCAGAGGTGCTTTCTTATATCTGAAGCTGCTGCGAAAACCGATTTTGGAGAGGAGAGCGCTGTTTGGTATGCCATTTGTTCTATAATAAAATAGCGGATTTTGTAAACCGAAACTTACAAAATCCGCTTTTAATATTTGTTTTTATGCTTTAATTACTGCTGTTCGTCGGGAGTTTGGGAAATATGCTTCAGATAGGCGTTGATGAATCCGTCTATCTCGCCGTCCATAACGGCGTCGATGTTGCCGTCCTCGTAGCCGGTTCTCGTGTCCTTTGCCAGAGTGTAGGGCATAAATACGTAGCTTCGTATCTGGCTGCCCCATTCAATGTTTGCTTTGTTACCTTGAATATCCTCGATTCTGTCCAGCTTCTCGCGCAGCTTTATTTCCATCAGCTTAGCCTTCAGCATCTTGAGAGCGGTTTCCTTGTTCTGCAGCTGGCTTCTTTCAGTTTGGCATCCAACCACTATACCCGTCGGCTTGTGTACTATTCTGATGGCAGAGTCTGTTTTGTTAATATGCTGACCGCCGGCACCTGACGAGCGGTGCGCAGTAATATCCAGGTCCTCATCCTTTATGATAATAGTGTTATCGTCCTCAAATTCAGGCATTACCTCCACCGAGGCAAATGAGGTGTGACGTCTTCCCGATGCGTCAAAGGGAGAAACTCTGACGAGTCTGTGTACGCCGTTTTCGCTCTTCAGATATCCGTAGGCGTTCATACCCTCTATCATAATCGTAGCGGACTTGATGCCTGCCTCGTCACCGTCAAGCCAGTCGATCAGCTTAACGTTAAAACCGCTCTTTTCACCCCATCTCGTATACATACGGTAGAGCATAGAAGCCCAGTCCTGAGCCTCAGTGCCACCTGCGCCGGGATGGAATGAAAGTATTGCGTTGTTTTTGTCATATGGACCGGAGAGAAGCACCTCTATTCTTTTTCTCTCCGCCTCGTTCTCTATAAATTCTGTTTCGGCGAGAACCTCCTCCACGGATTCCTCGTCGTTTGCCTCTATAGCCATCTCGCAGAGCATATAGGTATCCTCAAGCTTCGCGAGCAGTGCTTCGTAGCTCTCGTACTTATCCTTCATCTGCTTGATAACGCGCAGCTTTCTGGATGATGCCTCAGCGTCATTCCAGAAATCCTGGATAAGCGTTTCTCTTTCGAGATCGGCGCACTTTTCTTTAATTTCCTCTATTCTGAGCTGATTTCCCAGCTCCTCCAGTACGCTATGTAGCGCTGTAAGTCTTCTCTTCGCTTCTTCGAGAGCAACTATCATACCGTCATCCTTTACGTTCGTATGTTTTTGCAAATCTTTCAAAATTCACTAGTCTATTTTACCACAAAGAAACGGAAAAGTAAATAGTGTTTTAAAATATTTGAATAAATATTGATTTTTACTTTATTATGTGCTATACTAATTGATGCTAAACACTTTAAAAGGCAGGATAATAAAATGACAGTTACCAAGGATACTCTCATCGGCGATATTCTCGATTTCGACGTAGAAACCGCCAGATTCTTTTTTGAGATAGGTATGCATTGTTTGGGTTGCCCCCATTCCAGAGGCGAATCCATCGAGGATGCTTGCTACGTTCACGGCACTAACGCTGACGAGCTGGTTAAGAAGATCAACGACTACCTCGCATCCAAATGACCGAACGTAAGCTGAACCGCAGACTTTTATCTGCGGCGTCGCTGATACGGCAGGGGGCTGTGTTTGCCGATATCGGCACGGATCACGCCTACCTGCCTATCTTTTTACTTACTGAGGGACGCATCAGCCGCGCAGTCGCTACAGATATAAACGAGGGCCCTCTCTCCTCCGCGGAGCGCAACGTCAGAGATGCGGGATGCTCAGAGCGCGTTAGCTTTTACTTGACCGACGGCGCGGCGGCGCTTGCCGGACTTGGTATTACCGACTATTCCATATGCGGTATGGGCGGCGAGCTTATCGCGGACATAATTTCACACGCCCCCCACCTTTTTGACGAAAACGTACGTCTTATCCTCCAGCCAATGACCCGTCAAGCCACCCTGCGTAAGTATCTTTTGGCAGCAGGCTTTGATATAGAACGGGAGGTGTATTCCTCCGATGGCGGAAAGTATTATACCTGTATGCTTGCCAGATATACCGGGGAGTCCCTTGAGATATCGGAGGAGGATGCGCTTCTCGGACTTCCCACCACCGAGCATATAGGGAGTGAGCGTTGCGGTTATTTGAGAGCCAGACTGTCATCTCTGAAACGCACTGCCCAGGGTAAAATACGGGGCGGAGATCCGAGTCCGTCAGAGCTTCCCTTGATCTCCGCGATAGAGAGGCTGATCGGGGAAATATCCGGAAAAGTATACTGACCGCTCTCGCATAGCCGGTGAATACGGCTTAAAACAAACAGAATTACCTTGTGCGGCTTTGAGCCGTGCAGATAGGAGCTTATATGAACGTAAAGGAACTGTACGCCAAATTCAACGAGCGAATACCGGATGATCTTCGTGAGAGCTGGGATAACGACGGCATTATGTGCTGCGCGGACGGCTCTCAGGACGTAGCGCGAGTGCTCGTGACGCTGGACGTTACCGAAGAGATAGTAGATTTCGCAATAGCATCTCATTTTGATCTTATAGTATCCCACCACCCCCTGATATTCAAGCCTCTTTCCGCGGTGACGGAGGATAACCACGTAGCGAGGAAGATCATCAAGCTGCTTGACAACGGTGTGTCCGTTTTCTCCTTCCATACCCGTCTTGATAAGGTTGCCGGCGGAGTTAACGATCAGCTTTGCGATATTCTCGGTATGTACGATACCGTGCCCTTCGGAGAGGGATTTCTCGGCAGGATCGGAAATATGGATGAGAAAATGGAGCTTGAGGATTTTGTGTACAAGCTTAAGCAGAGCATCGGCGCTGATATGATCAGATATTCGGATGCCTTCAATCCGGTCAGCCGCGTAGCCGTAGTGGGCGGTGACGGCAAAAGCTATGTACGTGACGCCATCGCATCCGGTGCCGATACCTTCATTTCCGGCAGGATCGGCTACAATATGATGGAGGAGGCGGCAGAGCTGGGTATCAATCTTATAGAAGCGGGCCACTATTATACGGAGCAGCCCGTGACCGACTTTCTGCGTGAGCTGATATGCGATTTCGACCCCAGTATATACGTGGAGATAGCATCCTCTAACGTTATAAGAATCCTTTGATTTGACGTTCTCGGTAACGTTATCCGAGGCGGTCGGTTATATTTATTCCGCTGACGGTATCCGATGTCGGCAGATATAAGAGGGAAGGCTGATAGAGTGTATGAGAATTTTAAAGAACGTGTTCTATACGTCGCTATTTTGGCTATTTGCGACTCTTCTTATGAATATACCCGCGTTTATCATCGGTGGAGTGGTATATCCAGCCCTAGAGGAGTGGTTTCCGAGCATCTTTCCGGAGATAAATCCGGTAATAGATCCTATCGCCTACGCGCAACGCGAGATGACGATGAATCTGATTTTCGCGATAGCTACAGTTTTTATCATATCCTATCTATGCGTGAGATTTGATAACGAGCGAATGGAGTATATGATACGCAGGACTGAGGGAATGTATTTCGTTTCCGAGGGCGCGGCTATCTACTATCCAAGATACCTCTTATCCGATCTTATAGTAGCTATAACGGTTTCGCTTCCGCAGCTTATCGGCTCTCTCTTTTTGCCCGATGAGATACCGGAATTTATTGTTCCCCTGATCAAGTTCGTTTTCGGCTTTACGTATGTATTTACCGATAGCGCAGGTTATATCCTCGGATACATCGTTATGGTTGCTTCCATATTTGTATCCAGACTCGTTTTCGGAATTACGTCACTGTCGTCCTGGCGCGGCGTATGGCTTTCCGAGATATGATGGGAGGGCACTATGACTAAGCTTCTCGAACTACTGTTTATCGTTTTTGTACTGTGGCTTCTGTGTAATGCCGTGAGCCTCGTATTCAAGCGGCTCTTGCTCATTCGACGCCTTCGTTCTCTTGCTAAAAAGTCCGGCGCTGTGATACACTTCCGCCGCCACCCGTTACTGAAATTTGGCAGACCGTCCGCAGCTCCCGATCTGACCGTCAGACTCGGCAATACTCTCTATCTCGTTAGACTGTATAACGGAGGAGGCGTAGGTAAGGTAGTACATTTCGCTTCAACCCGTTTTACAGTCCGCTTCTCCAGAATGAAGATCGCTACGTACGTAAGGCGCGGCAGAGCCACGCTTATCAGTACCGCATCTCGCGGATTTGCTGTTGGAACGAAAGTCATACCGATCTCCCCTATGGATACTACCGAATTTTCTGATGAAAACGGGGTTAAGACGGTACCCGTGTGGATTTTTAACCCTGCGCCCGGAGAGGTAAGCCTGGTTACTGAGGAGAAGACCTCGATTAAGATTGCCTTTACCGGCGACAAGGTTTACGGCGAGCAGATCTTTACCGCATCCACCTTCGTATCTTACGCCGAACGCGAGTACAGAGAGGAAAAAAGGATAGCGGAAGCCTCTGTAAGCTCAGATTTTGACTACGCCTTTAATTAACCGAATACGTAAAAAAGCGCGGAGCGACACTCATCGGTGCCATTTCGCGCTTTTCTGATTTCTATATTACGGTTTTTGAGGCTCGCCCTTCTCTTATCGGTTACTCAACCTCTATCTTCACTATCTCGACGCTGCGCGGTGGGATACGCACGGTAAAGCGAGTGCCGTTTATTTTGACACGGTACCCGGTATATTTCATTATAGCCGTTGCATCGGTAACGCTTTTACCCATATCTACGGTAGCCAGAGTATACGTATATCTGTCGTTTGAGAGTATAACGTATTTTTCATTCATCGTATCTATAGATACCGTCTTAACTTCCTTTATTAGACTTTTTGGGATACGGAGGGCGTCTGTCACCGTACGGTATAGCTCGTCGAAAAATTTCGGACACATCCGCTTATACGAGAGCGTTTCCGTCCAGATCTCACCGTGACGGGCGACTCCGGCTCTGACCTCGCGGTCAAATTGTCCAAGAGAGTCGAGAGATACGCTTTCATTGAGGTTATATAGTGCTACTGACACGTACTTGCCCGTGTATTTTGCCGAAGCCGGAATGGACAGCTCGGTGTCCTCTCCGATGATCAGCATAGGTGTTTTCACCGCGGCGAGAAGCTCTTTTTCCTCCTTGCCGTACGCCTTCAGATCGGTTATCACCAGACATTTGGATTTATCGAAGCTTTTAAGCTCGTCTATTGGAGCTTGTGCTGCGATGCTCATTCCCGATGAGTACAGCTCTCCCAACAGCGCGGAGCCGTAATAATGCTTTTCCTTACAGTAAAGCTCTACGTCGGCGCGTATTGCTTTCGGGTTACAAACGGCGACGAAGCCGTCTATATATTCGGGCGCAGGTATTCTGTAGCCTTCCTGCTCGGACAGCCATTTCCAGTCCGATTTCGCGATGCCGTCGGACAGACAGTATAGAGGCGCGTCAGAGCATACCTCGAATTTTCCCATGCGGTAGACGTAGTTGTTATATCTTCTGACGATCGCGCGGGACAGCTCGGTGGGACAATGTCTGATAGCGTCCCATTGCTCCATAGTGTCGCTGATAGGGCACAGAGCTATCTGCTTCAGTCCATCCGTTACTATACGGATATTCTGCTGCATCAGGGCGTACGTATAGGTAAATCCGTCCCTCTCCTCGACGGTATGAATAACTCCCGCCTCGTCCTCCGGCGCCATAATTGCGCGTGATGCGGAATTTTCCTCTATCATTATAGCGTGCGCTTTATCAACGCCGCATTTCGTATAGTCTAAGCCGTACCGATAAAGCGCCTCAAACGTGTCACGGGTCCAGGCATTGTTGAAAATTACAGGCTTTTTTATAACGTCGTACAGTCTTCTGTAGAAATCGGCCCATCTTTCCGAAATGAATTTTATCCACTCGTATTTTGCGTTTTTGAGTATCCATTTTCGCCTTTTCACGTACGCATCAGGGCAGTCCTTCATAAGTGATGAGGGAATGTTTAACGGAGCTTCTTTGCATAGCGAGAGGGAGAAATCTCCGTTTTCTATGGACATTCTGTTAGATGACAGACCGTCCGCGAGATGAAGTCCGTCAAATCCGTATTTGTCAAGAGTCGCTTTTATGCGTTCAATTACCTCGTCCCCGACTAGTTTGCCGGCGTCATTACGCTTTATCACGTACACGAGCTTTTCCGCCGCACCGAAGGAGTTATAGCATAGCCACGATGGGTCGGTAATGTTCCTCGTCATATCGAAGGAGGAGAAGAATACCTTGATTCCTCTGGAATGCAGCTCGTCTATCAATCCGCGAAGCTGAGTCACCGTCCAATTCTGACGTCGCCGCTCGCGGTTGTATTCGTGACCGCAGTAAGAGCAGGAGGTAGGCGACAGCTGTTCGCTTTCGTCAAATATAAAATCTATATGAGAGAACAATATAGATACTCCGTGAGTGCTTACGTTTCTGGAGAGAAACGCCTCGACACCATAGTCACGCGCCTCGTTATCAAAGCCTATCAGCTCTATCCAATACCATCTTTCCATATACCGTCCCCCTTTTTCATTAAAGTGAGTATATCAAATATTAAACTTAAAGTCAACTGTTTTTTATATATGTAAGACGAATGTGGTATAAAAACACAGTATTTCGAACTATAACGTAATATCCGATGCGGCTTCATGCGAGAAGCAACACTTGCAATCAACGAAATCCGCGGCATCGTGCGGCAAAATCCTCGTTCTCAAAACTACGAAGCAACACTTGCAATCAACGAAATCCGCAGTCACCAAAAAACGAATCTGCGGCTCGCAAGCAAAAAAATACCCCTTACAAGTGACGGAATATGAAAACGCGATAAAACGAGCTGAATGAACTTGTCACAATTAAAACGGCGGAGCATTGAACTCCGCCGTTCGTATTATTTTTTACAGTCCTTTTCGGGTAGACGGAAATACCGTCATAGCTCAAGCAGCCTGCGTAGGTCATCCACGCTTTCCAAATAGTAGTCGCAATTTTGGCGCATAAAGCTCTCTATTTCCGGCACTCTGTACGCCCAGCCTGCCGCCGCGAAATCAACGCTTGCGCCTCTGGCCATATCGTAGCCCGGCTTCAGATCGTCCACCACCAAAACCTCTGAGGGCAGAAGACTGTACTTATCCATAAGCTGAAGAACCGTTGCGGGCGATGGCTTTCGTTCTTCTTTCGGAATATCCCAACCGTAAATAACGTCAGGAGAGGGAAGAGAATTAGCTTTGTAGTCACGCTCGATGTACTCTGTCAGCGAATGGGAGTCCACGGCGACGATACCGCCCTGCGCCTTGAAATCCGCGATTATCTCTCTCATACCGCTGTAAGCATGCGGCACGTGATTTTTTACGAAATCCCGCCAAAATTCCTCTTCTTTTTTCAGCTCGTCCTCATCCATACCGATCTCGTCCATAAAGAGTGAAACTATACCGGGATGAAAATTCTTAATTATATAGCTTTCAAAGTCGTAATCTTTCTCTTTTTCAGGATAGTAGAGCTTCAGATATTCAATGAAGCTGGGGAAATGTATGGATTCAGAGCTGTCAACGACCGTATCGTCATGATCCAGCACCAGACATTTGTATTTCAAATCTCCACCCCCTAGCTCAAATTCATAAAGGATATCTTGGGTACCGCTACCGTAGTGTCGGATCTCTGTACGGTCAGAGTTTTGCCACGCATCACAAGCTCCCAGCCTTCCATATTCCCACCAAACGATATATCCGTGAGCGAGTCACAGCCGCCAAATACCTCGCCGTCCTCAATCTCGCGTATCTCCTTTGGTATTGCGATACGCCTCAGATTTTTGCAGTCAGCGAAGGCATCAAAACCGATAACTGACGTACCTATTGGCAATATTATAGAGTCAAGCGACACACAACCTTTGAAGGCTCTTCTGCCGATTTTGTAAAGCTTGGTTGGCATATCTACTTGTTTTAGAGATCTGCAACCCTCGAACGTAGACTCGTCAATAAGTCCCATATTATCAGAAAGCTTAACAGACTCCAGCGAAAAGCATCCTGAAAAAGCGTTGAATTCCACCAAAACACAGCTGTCGGGTATTGTAACGCATCCGAGATTGAAGCAGTACGCGAATGCTGATGCACCGATAGTCAAAATAGATTCCGAAAGTCGAACCGAGCTAAGACTCGCGCAGCCCTCGAAGCATCCTTCTCCTATCCGCTTGCAGCTGTCGGGAATATATATTTCCTTAAGGGATGGACAGGACGAGAACGCCTCGTCACCGATCTCCAGAACGCCAAAGGGAACAGTTACCTTCTCCAGAGCCTCACAACCCGCGAAGGCGCAGGCGGATATCTTTCGGAGAGAACGGGGCAGGGTGATGCGCTTGAGGTGCGAGAAGGATCTGAAGGCGTTCTCCGCGATCTCCTCTATCCCCTCGTCTACCGTTATGCTTTCATTTTTGGGGGAGTCCTCGTAGCTTCCCTGGAATACTACCTTGAGCTCCCCTTCTGTTTTTACTTCACTCATAGCTTAACCGAGCTTTGCAAGGCTGGCCGCGAGAGCTTCGCGCACCTCAAGGTACTTCGCAAGCTTTGCGCGCTCACCCTCGATTACCTGAGCGGGCGCCTTTGAAACGAAGCCCTCGTTTAAAAGCTTCTTCTCAATTCTTTCAATCTCACCGTCGTTCTTCTTCTGCTCGGCGAGAAGTCTTGCCTTTTCCTTTTCAAAGTCGATAACCTCGGAGAGAGGAATGAAGAGCGAGCCTGCGTCCGTAGCGATAGATACCGCGTCGTCGGCATCGTAGCTGTCAGTCAGTATAACCTCAGATGCGCTTGCCAGCTTTTCGAGTATTTTTGCTGCGCGCTTGAAGGTGTCCTCGTACTTTGTAACAACGTACAGCTTGGCCTTCTTTGACGGGGGAACGTTCATTTCCGCTCTGCGCGCTCTGATAGCGGTAATCGCGGTGATAATTCTCTCTACGTCCTCCTCGTCAGCTCTGTATACGAGAGATTCGGAATAGGTAGGATATGAGGATATCATAATAGACTCGTCCGTGTGGGGAAGGGCCTGATATATTTCTTCCGTTATAAAGGGCATATATGGGTGAAGCAGCTTAAGTATGCCGCTAAGAACGTATACCAGAACACGCTTTGCGGCAAGCGAGGAGACACCCGTGTCAAATATTCTGCTCTTTACCATCTCAATATACCAGTCACAGAAGGTATCCCAAGTGAACGAATATATCTCGGAGAGAGCTACGCCTACCTCGTAGGACGCGATGTTATCGTTTACGGTTTTTGCGAGAGCGTTGAAGCGTGAGAGGACCCACTTATCTTCAATAGTCATATCGTTCTCGTCCGGCAGACCGATAAGCTCGCTGTCATCCTCCGTGAGATTCATAAGCACGAATCTTGATGCGTTCCACAGCTTGTTTGCAAAGTTTCTCGCCGCTTCTATCTTCTCGTCGGAGAATCTCATATCGTTACCGGGAGCGTTACCGGTAGCCAAAGCAAATCTGAGAGCGTCCGCGCCGTATTCCTCTATAACCTTAAGGGGATCTATACCGTTACCGAGAGATTTGGACATTTTCCTGCCCTGAGCGTCACGAACCAGACCGTGTATAAATACCTTCGAGAAGGGCTTATCGTTCATATGCTCAAGTCCGGAGAATATCATACGAGATACCCAGAACGTAATAATGTCATAGCCGGTTACCAGAGTATCCGTGGGGTAGTATCTCTCAAGATCTGCGGTTTTGTCTGGCCAACCCAGAGTGGAGAAGGGCCAGAGTGCAGATGAGAACCATGTGTCGAGCACGTCCTCCTCCTGACGAACGGCGCCGCTGCACTTGGGGCATACCGTGATATCCGTCTTGGATACCTCCATATGACCGCACGCATCACAGTAGAAAGCGGGAATCCTATGTCCCCACCAGAGCTGACGGGATATACACCAGTCGAGAATATTGTTCATCCAGTTGAAGTAATTTTTTGAGAATCTTTCGGGAACGAAGCTTATATCACCCTTTTCGACAGCCTCGATAGCAGGCTTTGCCAACGGCTTCATTTTTACGAACCACTGGTCGCTCGTCAGAGGCTCAACGGTCGTGGAGCATCTGTAGCAGGTTCCTACGTTATGATCGTGTGGCACCGTCTTTACGAGATATCCAAGCTCCTCAAGATCCGCTACCAACGCTTTGCGGCAGGCGTATCTGTCCATACCCTCGTACTTACCTGCGTAGGAATTCATGGTGGCATCGTCGTTCATTACCTTGATCTGCTCCAGGTTATGTCTTTGTCCTACGAGGAAGTCGTTGGGGTCGTGAGCCGGAGTGATCTTAACGCATCCGGTACCGAAGCCGATCTCTACGTAATCGTCAGCGATAACGGGTATCTCCCTTTCTACGATGGGAAGTATCAGCGTTTTGCCGATGAGATGCTTAGTTGCCTCGTCATCGGGATTTACGGCAACGGCTGTATCGCCGAACATAGTTTCGGGACGGGTAGTAGCGATCTCCACGAAGCCGTCCTCTCCCTTTATGGGATATTTGATGTGCCAGAAGAAGCCGGGCTGATCCTTATACTCGACCTCTGCGTCAGAGAGCGCGGTGAGGCATCTCGGACACCAGTTGATAATTCTGTGTCCCCTGTATATGAGTCCTTTGTCGTAGAGATTAACGAACACCTCGCGCACCGCTCTGGAGCAACCTTCGTCCATAGTAAAGCGCTGACGTGACCAGTCGCAGGAGGCACCGAGCTTTTTCAGCTGACCGGTTATACGCGCCTCGTAGGAGTCCTTCCACGCCCATACTCTGTCGAGAAATTTCTCTCTTCCTAGATCGTATCTCGTCAATCCTTCGTCAACGCGAAGTCTTTCTTCAACCTTTATCTGGGTAGCGATACCTGCGTGGTCCGTGCCGGGAACCCACAGAGTAGAGTATCCCTGCATACGCTTGGTACGGATAAGTATATCCTGCAGAGTTTCATCCAGCGCGTGACCCATATGGAGCTGACCCGTTACGTTAGGCGGGGGGATAACTATGGAGTACGCCGGCTTTTTCGGATCGGGATCCGGAGCAAAGTAGTTTTTCTCGCACCAATCCGCGTAAATTCTGTCCTCAAATTCGCGAGGAGCATAATTCTTTGCTAATTCTTTTCTCATTTTTATATTTCCTTTCGGTTTATAATCTTTTTCGTTAGGCGGACTTTACTACGCTTTCCCGGCATTTTCCGCCGCGGTGACTTTCGAACGGCACAGTCGGTAAAAAAATAAAAACCCCAAAGCAGAAAACTGCCTTGGGGCGAATGATCGCGGTACCACCCAAATTCAGAGAAAATTTCTCCCTCGTTTCCCCTTAACGCGAGGTCGACGTCGGGTTCTAATAGGCATAGCCGTTCTTCCCGATTACTGCAGGGCTACCTTCGCGCTCCGTGTTGCAGGGCTTGCACCAACCGCCCATTCTCTTTCCAATCGTCAAGCGTTACTTCTCCCTGAGGATTAACAAAGGTATTTTAACACAAAAAAACCGCTTTGTCAATCTATTTTTAAATACTTTAGATGAAATTCACGGAAACGAAACGAAGAATCAAACGCCCGGAAGTATGATCTGACCGAAATTGTTGTACGGCAGACCGTGGATTTACAGCGGATCTCCGTTTATCATATCGCGGTAAAGCTCTGAATCAATATACAGAACGTCCCCTAGAGGTATGCGTCTTCCGTCTACGGTGAGGGCGCGTTCTCTCTTGCTTATAGCGGTCAGCCTGCCGCTAACCGTGTGATAGCTTCCACCGGCTTTTCTCCCGTCTGGAAGAAAGTATTCAACGGTTATATAAGGCTCCGCGTCCTCAATAAGCAGGAGAAGCCGCCACCATCTGTCTATTTCCTCGCCGGCGCTTGCTTCGGGCAGGATACGCTTTTCGGTCAGCCTCGCCTCCTCTATGATAGCTTCGCCATATCCGGACAGAGCCGCAAACGGCGCGAACTGTGCAGCTCTCGCCTCTCTCGACATCCTTGGGTGTCTTTCAGAGGTAGGGCAGGGAAGATCAAGTATATCGTTATAATCCTTGCTATTCACGCTCTGTGTCCCCCTATCTGACCGTTTCTCGCGATAGCCGTCGCATTCTCCTCAAGATCCATTCCTCGCACGATTGCGTTTTTGCCGAATTTATCCTTTATGTCGAGCAGGGCGTGCTGTATCCTGCTCTCCCGCTCTCTTGCATCCCGCTCTGCCTCCGCCGCCATATCTCGCTCCGGAGAAAAGATATCGAGCTGTACGATCTCGCTTGAAGCTTTATATTCGCTTTCCGTGATTGTATTTCCTGCTGTAATGTTTATTCTGCGAATAAGTAAACTATTATTTACAATTTTATCAAATATTTCGCCTGTAGCTGCCATAATTTCGCTGGTCAGCGCGGTGTGAGCTTTGAAATTATACGTGCCGTGTACGCCCTTTGGAACTGCTCTGCCGTAGTAGTCGTATCCCATCTCAATCTCGGATGAGGAGTCCGTTTTGCTCTCCTTATCATATCCTACCGTCAGCGTTATTCTGTCACACACCAGACCGCTTCGCACCAGATCCAGAGATACCTGATCAGCCATTTCGAGAGAAACAAGACGGGCGTCGCGGGCGCTGTAAGGGCAATGAAGCACCTGCCCGACGCTCATACTGTGGCTTCGAGGCCGATAACGCTTCACGTCCTCCATAGTGCAGCTTTCATATCCCCAGGCGTGATCTATCAGTAGCTCAGCGTTAACTCCGAAAAGCTTGTACAGGAGCTCCTCGTTATAGTACTCCCTCTCGTTGCCTACAGAGCATCGTGCAATATCTCCCATAGTATAAAGTCCTATTTTCTCAAGCGCTCTTGCATACCCTCTGCCCACTCTCCAGAAATCTGTCAGAGGAGTATGTGACCACAGCTTCTCTCTGTAGCTTCGCTCATCCAGCTCCGCTATTCGCACGCCGTCCTCATCGGCGGGTATGTGCTTGGCAACTATATCCATAGCCACCTTGCACAGATACATATTCGTGCCTATTCCCGCGGTAGCCGTTATACCTGTTTCGCGGAGAACCTCGCGTATCATCTTAACTACAAGCTCGCGTGCCGTCATTTTGTAGCTTCTGAGGTATCCGCTCACGTCGATAAACACCTCGTCGATAGAGTATACGTGTATATCCTCAGGTGCTACGTATTTCAGATATATTCCGTAGATCTTGGTACTGTATTCTATATATTTTGCCATTCTTGGTGTGGCGGTAATATAGCTTACCCCCAGGGCCGTGTCACGTTTTAGCTCGTCTATATCGTAGGATTCTCCGATCAGGGAGCCGTGTCTTCCGCGTCTTTGCGCGTTTATACCTTTTATCGCGCTGACCACCTCAAAGAGCCTTGGTCTTGACGTCACACCGAGTGATTTTAATGAGGGCGATACAGCGAGGCATATTGTTTTATCCGTTCTCTCCGCATCAGCAACGACGAGATTTGTTTTAAGGGGATTCAGTCCTCGTTCTACGCACTCCACGGAGGCATAAAATGATTTTAGATCTATCGCCACGTATTGCCGCTCTTCCATAACCGCCCCCCCTTTTTTTGCCTTTTATATTTATTTTACCATCGGCTTATACAAAATACAATGACAAAACTTGTGTATTTAATATAGATACCCTTACTGTAACGCCTATCTGCGCACAGAAGTAAAAATATTAAAACCCTATTGACAAATTTTTTCTATCTGTTATACTTATATTGAGCTTTGCTTGATATGATTATTTGTTCAAACTTAATATAGTCATTCAACTTGATTTCATTGATTGAAAGGATGTATCGAAATGAAAATTCTTATTGGTTCAGACATCGTTCCTACCAGCGCTACCGAAAAATATTTCGTAGAGGGCGACCTCAAAACTCTTTACGGCGGTGTAGTAGATCTTTGTAACGGTATGGATAGAATTATCATAAATCTTGAGTGCGCGCTTACCGATTACGACGGAGCTATCAAGAAGTTCGGCCCTAATCTGAAGGCGACTCCCGCTGCGGTGAAGGGCATCAAGGATCTTGGCGTTACGGATGTTGCCCTCAGCAACAATCACGTATTTGACTTTGGTATCAAGGGACTGCGTGATACTATGGATACTCTCGATAAAGCAGGTCTTCCTTATATGGGAATCGGCGAGAACGATCAGGATTCCAGAAAGCCGTATTTCTTCGAGCAGGACGGCAAGCGCTTCTGCATTATCAACGTATGCGAGCACGAATATTCCTACGCCCTGCCCAACAGAATAGGCGCCAACCCATTCAATCCCTTCACCACTATGCGCGATATCCGCGAGGCGCGCAAGGAGTGCGATTATCTTATCGTTCTCTATCACGGCGGTAAGGAGTATTGCAGGTATCCCTCTCCCAGACTTTACGAGCTTTGTCACGAGATGGTATATTGCGGCGCTGACGTCGTAATAACGCAGCACAGCCACTGCGTAGGCTGTTACGAGCAGTTTGAGGGCGGACACATAGTCTACGGACAGGGTAACTTCAACTTCGCGTACGAGGAGCTCTCCTCCAAAAATCCTCTTTGGATGACCTCCGTTCTCGTTGAGCTTGATATCGAGGATACCATCAAGGTTAAATTCCACCCCATCGTATGCACCGATACGGGCTGCGATATTGCTCCGGCTGATAAAGCTGCGGAGATTATGGCAGGCTTTGAGTCAAGAAACGCGGAGCTTCTCAACGGAAAGTGGCGCGATGGATGGCACGCATTCTGCACGGCTCCGGAGTATGAGTATTATCACGATAAGATCGTAAACGCCTGTGACACCGAGCAGCGCCGTCACGGTTTCGCTCATTATCTCGATTGCGAGGCGCATACTGACGTTTGGCGCGAGCTTTATCCTACGTGGAATCTGACCAACGAGCTTTAATATTCACAGGGCTATCGCATGCTTCTATCTTGCGTTAGCCCTGCATTTTCGCGTGAAAAGAAAATAAAAAGGGTTGATTTATTTTTTAAAATATGCTATAATGATTGGCAAAATAGGTTGAGGCGATATCAAATTTCGTCCTAATCCCATAAAACTCAAATTAAGGAGAAGAAAATGGCTTACACAGAGAACTTTAGCCTTGAGGGCAAGATTGCTCTCGTCACAGGCGCGTCCTACGGAATAGGCTACGCTATTGCAAAGGGTATGGCGAAAGCAGGCGCCAAGATAGTATTCAACGACATCAAGCAGGAATTTGTAGATCGCGGTCTTGCTTCTTATGCGGCTGACGGTATAGATGCTAAGGGCTACGTTTGCGACGTAACCGACGAGGATGCCGTAAATGCTATGGTCGCTACCATAGAGCGCGAGATCGGCGTTATCGACGTTCTTGTAAACAATGCGGGTATCATCAAGAGAATCCCCATGATAGATATGAAAGCATCAGAGTTCAGAGCGGTTATTGACGTTGACCTTAACGCTCCATTCATTGTATCTAAGGCGGTTATCCCCTCTATGATCAAGAAGGGCGCAGGAAAGATTATCAACATTTGCTCTATGATGAGTGAGTTCGGCAGAGAAACCGTTTCTGCTTACGCATCCGCAAAGGGCGGACTTAAGATGCTCACCAGAAATATTGCTTCCGAGTACGGTCAGTATAACATTCAGTGCAACGGCATTGGTCCCGGTTACATAGCTACACCTCAGACCGCGCCTCTCCGTGAGCCCCAAGCAGACGGCTCAAAGCACCCCTTCGACAGCTTCATAACCGATACTAAGACTCCCGCAGGCAGATGGGGTGATCCGGAGGACCTTGCCGGCCCCGCCGTATTCCTCGCATCCGGTGCGTCAGATTTTGTAAACGGTCAGATACTTTACGTTGACGGAGGAATACAGGCGTATTTCGGTAAGCAACCCTGATTTTTGGCATAAATCGCCAATTACGTCAAACCACCCGCGGACTCACTCGGATCGCCGTAGGCAACTACGGCTTCACCTCACTCGCCTTGGTATTTTCGTACTGAACGATTTCTGCACAAAAATGCAAATCAGCATAAATCGCCCATTACTCAGGACTACCTGCGGATTCACTCAGATCGCCGTAGGTAACTACGGCTTCACCTCGCTCGCCTTGGTATTTTCGTACTGAACGATTTCTGCACAAAAATGCAAATTGGCATAAATCTTTCATTGCTTTAAACTGCCGCCAGACTATGCTACGTAAAATCGAGGGTGACGGGTTAAACCAAATGATGACGGAAAAATATATACGAAAAATGGCGAAAAATATAAGAAAATAAACATAACGGTCGAAAACTGATGGCGTATAAGGTAGTTAAGATGCCGATCGTGACTTAAGACTATAGGAGAAAAATATGTATAGCTGTAAAGAAATATTGCAGGAGAACAGGGTTTGGGTTGATGAAACTCTGGCAAAGGTTGATGCGAAGCTTTCCAAGGTTGCCGTAAGATCTCGCGGCAAGCTTGTAGACGGTGTAGAGGCGGACGGTGTTACCCATAAATCCGTCAAGCCCGACGCGTGGACTTCCGGATTTTTCGGCGGTCTTATGACTTTGATGTATTCTCATACCGGGAAGGCTGATTATCTCGAAACAGCGAAGGTATGTGAGAAGATGCTCGACGAAGCTCTTTATCGGTTTGAGAAACTGTATCACGATGTTGGCTTTATGTGGCACATTCTGTCCGGCGCACTCTACAGACTTACCGGCGATACAACGTCTAAAAACAGAAACCTTCACGCAGCGGCTGCGCTTTATGCCAGATTCATTCCCGACGGTAAGTTTCTCAGAGCTTGGAATGGCTCTGCCGATCCCACCCGCGATCCGTCCGATTGGACCATTATCGACTGTATGATGAATCTCCCCATTCTTTATTGGGCAGGCTCGGTTATCGGAGATAACAGATTCGACCGTGTAGCGATTCTTCACGCGGATAATACTATCCGTACACACGTTCGTCCCGACGGCTCGGTTTATCATATTATCAAGCACGACAGAATGACGGGAGATAAGGTCTGCACTATACAGGGTCAGGGCTGCGATCCCGATTCCGCCTGGTCTCGCGGTCAGGCCTGGGCGCTCTACGGATTCGCTCTTTCTTACCTTGCGACAGGTGATAAAAAATATCTTGAAACGTCGAGAAATGTTGCGGACTATTTCATCAGTCAGGTAAAGGACGGATGGGTGCCGGTTATAGATTTCCTCGCTCCAAAGGAGCCTGTATATTATGATTCCACCGCAGGTATGATTGCCGCGTGCGGACTCATTGAGCTATCTAAAATTCTCGGTGACGAGGATGGCGCACCGTATCTTTTGGCAGGTATCAAGCTCGCGAGGACGGTAAGCGACAGATTCGCAAACTATGATCCTGACCGTGACGTTATGCTTTCTCACGGCTCTGTAAGATATCCGGTTCCCGGTGTCTTATCGGAAAGTGATGCCGGAGTGCATATTCCGATCATCTACGGCGAATACTTCTTCGTTGAGGCGCTTCTCAAGCTTTCGGGCTCCAAGTTTAATCCTTGGGTTGAAACATCAGAAGAATAATACTTTTGTTGTACGCGATGCGAAAAACCGTGTATTTGTAACCTAATGTTTACAAATACACGGTTTTCTTTTTTTATTTGCAATGTTTTTTTAGATATTACACATTGCTTTTACTGTGCTATTTGATTTGCAGTATACGTTTGGACGTTGCATAATGGTTTTTGCTATGTGCTTTAATTCGCAATTCAAACTTAGACATTCGCAATTTGAATTTAGACATTCGTAATTCAAATTTAGACATCCGCAATTTGAATTAAGACATTTGCAATTTGAATTAAGACATTCGCAATTCAAATTTAAACGTTACATATTTGCTTTTACTGAGCTTCTTGGCTTTTCTATATATCCGTCGCCTATCAGAAATGCTCGAAAAGGCCCACCGGCTTTTTCGTAAACAGCGCGCAGGCTCCCTCGGCGTTTGAGCTCACCTCTATACCGGTAAGGTAGGGAAGGGTAAGCGGTGTCAGATTATCGTAACCGTACGTCAGCCTTGCAAGAGCACAGGGAGTGAGAGTAAGATCTGTATCACACTTTTCGGAAAGTCTTTTCACTCTTATATCGTTTCCTCCCCATTCCGCGAGATAATTTCCTCTTACGCCATCATCGCCTTCGGGGATGGAAAGGCTTAGCTTGCCCTCGCTTGCGGGATGGGATAAAGCCGTGAGCATCATTTCCGTATTTATGATCTTTGCGGCAATATCAGGCAGTATTCTATACGACGTATGAGTGTAATTTCTCATCATCATATCTACGTCAGGTGTCATAGAGAGGTTTGCAAACTCCACGTCCTCCAGCTCTCCCTCGTACATTCTGATAAACGAAAACAACTCGCGGAGCGCCTCCGGACAGGTATATACCATTTCCTTTACTCGCATTACTCCGTCCTCGAAATGATTGATTTCCCGACGCTTCTCCGTGGTAAAGGTTATATATCCCTCCGCCTTTCCGTCTATATAGCATACGTAGGTCATAGCATCCTTATAGGCGTTGAATTGCTCTGCCGTCTTTCTTTCGAAGAGAAGATATCTTTCGCGTGCAAATTTTCCGTATACCTCGATAACGTCTGAGAGCATATCCTCGCTGTATGGCTTCAGAGTACATCTTCTCGGTACGAAATCTACGTATCTGATAGGAACTCTGACTATAATATGATCCGCTATTTTTTCATATCCGAATTTGTTATAGTATGCGAATGAGAAGGGATGAAGTATAGCCACTCCCACACCGTCAGAGTATGCCTTTTGGTGCATAAATTCGAATATTTTGCGTACGTTTCCACCCCTGCGGAGATGCACGGGAGTCGCTATTCCTCCGGCGGTCATAGTTTTTATCATACAGCCGCCAAAGGCGGTGTTGCGGTATCTGAAGTTACCATTGGAATATATTTCACCCTCGCCGTCTACAGCGCCCATGCGGAAATATTCACTGACGCTGTTTTTTTCCGATTCAAGTATCTTAATTTCCATTGTTTGCCTCACATTCATAGTAATCGATAATCATATTTATCAGTCTGCCGTTTGCGGAAGCGTTAGGCGACCATGGCGAATACCACACGTTACCCTGATGATATCTTTCCAGCATATAATATTCGTCGGACATAGCGAATTTCTCCGCATCTTTGATGATCTCAACGCATCTTGCCTTATCGCCATGGCGCAAAAGACAATTAAACCAGCCGAATTCTTGGGCGCAAACGTACCATATGTAGCCGAATCCTACAGCCGCTATCTTTGATATTACCACACCGGGAATATTGGGGTCCTTATTCGGCATCTTATCGTACAGACCGCCGCGCATCTGTCCGCGACTCGTATAGTATCTGATTATTTTTTCGTAATCCTCAGGCGCCATGTTCAGCGCGTCCACCAGGAAGCCCATAGAGGGGGAGAATGCAAAACGCTTTGCTACCTCTTCGTTATTACCGGATGGAGTGTAGGGAACCTCAAGCTCATCCTTACTCTTCGACATTGCCTTCACTCTTTCCCACGCGTCAGAAATAACCTTTTTGTACGCCTCGTATTCCGCTCTTATCTCACCGGCTCTCGGATCGCCGAATTTCTCTGCCGCCTCGGCAAAAGCCAAAAGTCCAAGCACGTTATTGCAGTCCGTGGTAAGCCATGATTGGAAAATGAGGGGATCGTCGCAGCAGGACATCGGGGGGAAGAGTCCGTCGATGAAATCCGTCGTTCCGTCAAGTCCGTTGATACTGTTTTGAGCAACCGCGCCGTCGTAGGACTTCGTTCTGCGTGTATTTTTTATCCATTCGAAAGAGCGCAGCACTTTATCTCTGTACCTCAGATAGTATTTCTCGCCACGGGAGATCGCGTAACGCCCGAAGCTGTTTAAAATAGTACCGGTTGCCATCGCCCAGTGAATACCGAGAGGGACTATCTCGCCGCTCTCTTCGAAAAATTCACCGAAATATACGTCGATTACAGGATCGATATAATCGTCGAAATCGCCTATCCTATCCAGAGCCGTCAGCACCGGCATAGCCTCATAGGTCCATACTCTGCGCTGGAGTCCGCCCTGCCTGGAATATAGTGATTTTCCGCCCACCGCGTATGCGAAGCACTGGAGCAGCTGAACTGCCAGATTTTTGATTTCTCTAACTCTCTCGGCGTCGGCTGCGACGGACGAGGGGAGCTTGTTGATCCTGCTGAGCTCGTTTTCCCACGCCAAAGCGGTGCCGTCCTTCACAGAGTCGAAGGTATTGGGAAAGTATTCTCCCTTACCCAGAACAAATGTGAATTCCAGTGTTTCCCCTCGGCAAAGCTCTATTTGGGTATAAGCCTCGCCGGTTTCGGCGTTGAAATCAAATCGGTCGTCCGAGTCCGACGCGAGAAAATAATCGCCGGAACGCCATACACCGTCATAGCTCCAATCGGATTTGAGATTAGTCCATTCACTGATTTCCGGCTCGTAGATCGCGTATACGTCAGGCGGGCTGAATATAAGCTCGCTTTCCTTACCGCTGCGAAGTATAAATCCGAATTTTGTTGACACGGGTGCGCCGTCAGAAGATTTTACGCTAGCTTTAATATAAGCCGAAGGACGTCTTTGATAGTCGCATACGCATTCCAGAGAAACGGTTAATTTGCCCAGAGCCATATGCAATTTATGCACTGGAATACCGTCATCGCGCAGCTCGTAGGATGAGCGTTTAAAATCTGCAGGTATTCCTTTATCATCAATGAACCATACGCCTGCCGCCGCCACCTCTGCGTACGGCTTGTTTATAGGCTCCTCTACCTCTCCGAGCATCACCCTGCCGTCACGCCAAAGGGTTATTATTCTCTCGCACTTAGGGGGATGAAGATAAAGTCTGGTCGTTTTAAATCTTTGCCACTCCATAACAAGACTCCTTTTTTTGTTTTTCTTAATTATACATCAATTGATTAGCTCTGTAAAGTCATTTTGTCACAAAATAATTGCAAAATCTTCCTGAATGATAAAAAAAGAAAAACTATTGACAAATTCTTTTGCGTAATGTAATATAAATGCAGTAATAAAGAAGGCGAAGGCGGCCATATGAGAATAAAATTTAATTTAGAAAGACTCCGCGAGATAATCGACGATGTTCATACCGTGCTCGGAGTATCCCTTTCGGTTATGGATACTGACAATCATACTCTCTATAAAAGAGAGAAGGATAACGATGAGTTCTGTATCCGTATACTGTCAAACCCTGTCGGCAGATACAAATGCGTTTGCTCTGACAAAGAGGTGATAGCCAGACACGAATGCGTGGGCGGTGCTGTATCTCATATTTGCCACGCCGGGATTCTCGACACCGTAGTTCCGCTGATAAAGGATAACGTAACCGTAGGATACATCTTTATAGGTAGAGTCCGCCCGACGGAAAATCCCGTCGGCGTAGCGGAAAGGCTTAGCTGGCTTGGTGACAGCGAGGCGGATATCAACGATAGGTATTCCCGTCTGACTTACTATACAGACGAGCAAATGACCTGTATAAAGAGGCTGGTTTCGAACATTCTCTTCGACTCGGCGGTTGAGATAGTGCACGATACCGTTGCGGAAAAGGCGGTTGATTACATAAAGGCGAATATTAAAGACGACCTGTCGATAGATAATTTGTGTAAGATCCTTTTCGTGTCGAAGAACCGTCTTTACTCCGAGTTTCGCAAATATTTCGGTATGACGGTAAACGAGTACGTCACAGATTACCGTGTGGAAAGCGCCAAGAAATTGCTTTCAAATTCGGAATTGACGGTATCTCAGGTTTCGGAGGCCACGGGCATGGGAAATTACGCATATTTTAGCAAGCTGTTTAAGCAGAAAACCGGTCTTTCGCCCACTGAATATCGCAAGTTTGAAATGAGCAAATAAATAAATTGAAATAGATAATTATATAAAAACCGCGCATTTTGCTAACTAGAGATTGCAAAATGCGCGGTTTTTTTAATGTATTTTAACGAGCACGCCGCCGTTTGCTCTTGACTTTTCTGCTGAAATTCCTATCAGGTGACTTTCTATTGAAGCCTCCAGAGATGTGCTTTCGGGAGCTATCCCTGTCAGCATATCGTAAAGCGAGCTTACTATTCCGAAATCACCTCCGCCGTGGGCGTGGCCGCTTTCCAAAAGCTCCTCTGATGAGAACTCTACGTCATCCTTACCAAACTCCCTGAGAGTTACGGAATCGTTTGCCAGAATTATCATTCCGTGGGTTCCGTAGAACCGATAGCATCTGCCCATCTTATCGTTGAACGCGTTCATCATCAGCGATGCCTTAACGCCGTTTTTGAATGTCATTTGTACTATCTGATGATCCACCGCGTCGTTGTCGCAGTGGAATACGCATCTGCCGTAGGGGCCGTCTTTTATCGCCGCCCACAGCTTTTCCTCGGTAATAGGCGCCGCGGCTATAACGTTGAAGGGCCAATCGTCCGCGGGCGTATTCTTTTTGTACCAGCCGCTAACGTAAATTCTCTTTGCGCTGTATTCGCAGGTGTCTATGTATTTACATTCGGTGCAACGCATAGCGCAGTCCGCGGGAGCATTTTCCTTTGTGAAAAATGCGAGATCTCCGACGCTTGATACGCTCTCGCACTTGGATTTCGCGTAATACTGCAAAAGATCCAGATCGTGACAGCATTTTGCGAGTATCATAGGAGTACTGTCCGATGTGTTCCTCCAGTTTCCTCTGACGTAGCTGTGAGCTTGATGCCAGAAATTAACCGGCTCTAGAGCATCGATCGCCACCAGCCTGCCGATCCTTCCGCTGTCTATCAGCTCCATAACCTTTACGTAGGGCTTTGAGTACCTCAGCACGTGGCATACAAGAGCGCGGTTTCCGTGTTCTTTTTGAGAATTCAAAAGCTTGTAGCACTCATTCTCATCGGCGGTTATGGGCTTCTCCAGCAGTACGTCGTAACCAAGCTCAAAGGCGCGAAGACAGTGTCTTACGTGATCCTTATCCTGAGTCGCTATAATGAGCAGGTCTGCCCGTCTTTGCTTGAGAAATTCCTCGTCGCTATCGAAGCAATCGTCTGTCCCGACCTCGAACTCCGGCGCGAACATATCAAGTCTTTCTCTGCGAATATCGCATAGAGATACGATTTTGAATTTATCTCTCATTCCGTTGATTATTCTGCCGTAACCGTTTCCGCCTCGCGAGCCGACGCCAAGTATAGCAACCGTAAATATCTTATTATCCATAATAAACCTCCAATTGAGTTTTTCGGTACGCTCAGAGAGCTACCCGTATCCATAATAGCATAGTAACGGTCGCGTATCAATCTCTTGTCTTGTCAAAATACTGTCAAAAATTGTCTTTATCCGTATCTTTTCAGAGCTCTGTAATAGGTATTTTCACTTTCAAAGCCGCACTCCTCAGCAATTCTGTAAATTGCCTTGTCGGGATTATTCTGTCTTTCCGCCATAACCGCGGATATGCGCACTCTGTTAAGATATTCTCTTAAATTCATACCGAAAGCGGCGTTTATCATTTTGGATAGGTAGGTTTTCTCGTATCCGAATTTTTCCGACAATCCCTCCAGCGTGATTCTATCTCTGTAGGATGCGCTCACGTATTTCATTATTTCGATCGCAACGTGATTTCCTCTTTCTCTGCTTTTATCCTGTATGCTTGCGTAGCAGCGAAGAAGTCCTAACAGCATATTGAAAAAACCGCCTTTGGTATCATCATCCATTTTGTCCGACATAGAATAGGCGAGCTTCGTCAGAGCCAATATATCCTCAAATCCTTTTCGCCTCTCGGTAAAGGCGGCTACGGTATGCTTGTCCAGCCATCGCGCGTTGTCAAAGTACTCTTCGCCAACCACCAGCACGTATAGAGAGAGCTCTCCGCCCCTGTCAACCGAGCCGGAGGTGTGAGGAGTAAATCGGTCGATAAACGCAATATCTCCGGCGCCCATCCTTCTGCGCTCACCGCTGACCGTAACCCAATACTCACCCTTTTCAACAATAAAAATTTCAATACTGCTGTGGTAATGCGGCAGTGGACTGTAGGGATGATAGGTCGTATATCTGTCGAACATAAAATACTTTTTTTCGTCAGCCTTTTTCTCGTACACCATGTTATACTATCCTGCTCTGAAAGGCTACTGCCTTTCCTATAATTCTTATCTGTTCAAGCTCGCATCCCACGTATACCAGTGGCGCGTATCTGGGGTTTTCGGGAGATAATATCAGCTTTTCGTCCTCAGGATAATAGTATATCCGCTTCAGCGTTGCTTCATCTCCTATGATCACTGCCGCGATCTCTCCGTTCTCCACCGCGCTTTGCGATCTAATAAAAACTATATCCCCGTCAAATATACGCGCGCCTATCATAGAATCTCCGTGTGCCCTCAGGCAAAAATCCGCATCCGTAAGGCTGTCCGCAACACAGAAGCTCTCGTGCTCCTCCGTAGCGTATATAGGCTCTCCGCAGGCAATATCACCAAGTATAGGCAGACTTTTTTTCGACACGGGTAGGACGTTCTTTGGCAAAGCATCCTCTTCATTCCAACCCATAAGCTCCGAAGGAGTAGTGTCCAGCGCCTTCGCCAAACCTTCTATGCGCTCCGGAGGAATGTTGCTGATCGTTCCGTTTTCATATCTGTGTATCGTTTGTCTGCTCGTGCCTACCATCTCGGCAAGATCTCCGAGAGACAGCTTTTTGTTTTTTCTGAGCTCGCGTAGCTTTTCCTTTAACATATATTTTGCGTTCCGGCTTCGTCATAGCCGGACTTCCTTTCTTAATTATACAAATAGCGTTATACCCGTACCCGTGTTAACTTTTTTAAAAAAACGGATAGCTTCTACGAGTGGGGTTGCTTCGCCTTTCTGTGACATTTTTATATATCTTAGGTCATTTGTGCACTTTAACAAGTTCACCGCCGAGCTTGCGCGACTCATCTGCGGCGATTCCGATGAGATATCCTTCTATTGAGCTTTCGAGGGCTGTCGGGGATTTTCCGTTTCCCGTCATTTCCTGATACAGCGAGTCTATCAGACGCACGTCACCCCCACCGTGCTCCTCGCCTTTCTTTGTAAGCTCAGACGTGAGATAGACCTCCTCCGGCTCACCGTAGCGTCTGAAAATAATCTTATCCCCAATGAGCTCTACCGTACCGTACGTTCCGTGAAAGCTGTATCTGCGAGAGGCGCCGGTGTTAAACGCCGTTACGCTGAAGCTTGCCTTTACACCGTTTTTGAAGCTCATTAGCACCGCTTGATTGTCATACACGTCGTTGTCGCAACGGAAAACGCATCTGCCGTACGGCCCCTTTTCTATGGCGTCGAGAAGCTTCTTTTCCGTTACGGGAGCTTCTGCCAGCATAGCAGTCGGCCAGCTGTTCTCAGGCTCTCCCGCTTCGTGCCATCGGTCGATATATAATCTCCTCGCGCTATACGGACAATCCGTTATCAGATCGCACTCCGAGCAGCGCGACGCGCTGTTTTCAGGCGCGTTTTCCTGAGTGAAAAACGACAGTCCTCCAACGCTTGATACGCTCTCGCACTCCGAGCCGGCGTAGTAGACTATAAGGTCGAGATCGTGACAGCATTTTGATATAAGCATAGGTGCGGCGCGCTTCGTGCTTGCGGAATTTCCTCTGACGAAGCTGTGAGCGAAATGCCAATAGTTAACCGGCTCGCAGGCGTCAATGTACAAAAGCTTGCCGATCCTTCCGCTGTGAACCAGCTCGTATAGCTTTTCGTATATCGGGGAATAGCGCAATACGTGGCATACCGTCGCCCGTCTGCCGCTCTTTTCTTGCGCCTCGGCTATCATCTTGCAATCCTCTCCGGTGGATGCCACCGGCTTTTCGAGCAACACGTCGTATCCAAGCTCGAAGGCGCGCACGCATTCTTTCGGGTGAAGATTATCAAAGGTACATATCAGCAAAACGTCCGCCCGCTTTTCAGCAAAGAATTTTTCCTCGCTGTCAAATCTGTTTTTCGGGTCTATGTCCAGCAGCTTTCCGTAGTGGGACAGCTTGTCCTTGTTTACGTCACAGATAGCCGTTATCTTAAATCTGTCCCTTTGTCTGTGCATCTCGGCACCGTATGCGTTTCCGCCTCTGGATCCTACACCCAGTATAGCGACATTCAAAATTTTGTTTTTCATAGAGTATTCCTTTATTAGAGATTTTTTAACTTAATATAAAGCTTCTTATTAAGAACTCAATATAAAGTTTCTTATTACAATATAAAGCTTCTCATTAGGAAGAGATATATATGAGTAGTATAAACAGTAAATAAAAAATTACAGAATATCCGGATTACGAAGGAGAACGCTGTTTTACAGAAAAATTCCGCCCGACACTCTGATAATGGAACACCGTTTGAGCATTTCCCGTCGAGCGACTTTCCTGTTTATGAAAACATTTTTTCGCTGTATCACATTTTTTGAGAGTGAAAGAAAAAGCATCTGCCTCTGTTTATCTATCCACCCGGAACTACCCGACGACAGAGCCGCACTTTTGCGGGGGCGCATATATACTGCGTTTTATAAAACGGTGATGCCGTCAAATATATTCTATCACTTTGTAACCTGAAATGCAATAGTTTTTTCGAAAAAAACACAAAAATGTTACTTGACAAGTGACAAATGCTATGCTATAATTGTCACGCAACAGTTGAAATCCACTCACGAATTGCAACCTAATAAGTGACAAAGGAGGAATATTATAAGAATGCTTGTAAGCTCAAGCGTGTATGAAGGAAGACCTGCGCGCCTTTATCGTTCCCCGTACGAAATAAGACGCGACATGACACGAATTTCAAAACAGATAAACGAAGCAGACGATATGCTCTCGGTCCGTAATATCCTCGTGGAGATGCTGTCTGAATGCGCCAGAGGAGATCCGGAAAAATGGATACCGGAGCTTGAGGAGCTGGTAGCGGATGCAAGGGCGTCCTTGGACGCATTAACAAGATTGAAATCTGCCTTGTGCGCGCTATCGGATGAGCTGGAGGAATCCTTATGCGTGGTAGGAAAAGCATAGGAGATACGGTAGATATGACCGTTGTAGCGCTGTGCGCAGACTTTGGACGTCGCAGAGAAGCGATAAAAGATCGTAGCGTTACTCATCGAACCGAGATGGAGTACAGATACTTAAACTTTAAGATACTTTCCGCCGCTGAGGAGATAATGGGAGAGGGGCTTGGAGAGAGTATGATAGAGGAGATAGGTTACGGTATCGGATACGCTTACACAAGCCACACCGACGTCTGCGAATCTACCTACAAGACGAGAAAGGGGATGGTGAAGAAAAACATAGCAAAAAAGCTTCATTTAATAGATTAGTGCCATACCGTGTCGAAAAAAGCGGTTAAAAAAATAGCTTTTCGCCCTCGTTAGACAAAATTTTTGTTTGTTTTATGGTAGAATCTACGTACCAAAGGAAAGGAATTTTTAAAATGAAGGAAGAGGTTACGTTTTCTGTCAGAGGACGTGCGCTGACGGCGTGTATTCTCTCAGAGATAGATCACCATACGGCAAAGAGGATCAGGGAGAGGATAGATTCCAGGCTGTTTCTAGACAAGCCGGAGGTGTTGATAATGGATTTTTCATCCGTCAGATTTATGGACAGCTCAGGGCTCGGTCTTATACTCGGACGGGTAGAGAGAGCGTCAGGCCTTGGAATGACGGTAAGACTTACGGGTCTTTCCGACACGCTCTATAAGCTTGTCAGACTCTCCGGAATTGAGAGGGTGAAAAATCTCTCGGTAGTGAAATAAGCGGATCATAATGAAAGGACCAAAAGAATGAAAAGGATCATAAACGAGATGAAGCTGCGCCTGCCTGCTGTAAGCGTGAACGCAGCGGTTGCGCGCTCCGTAGTATCAGCCTTTATGGCGGAGCTTAATCCGACGGTTGACGAGCTGGGCGACGTCAGGTGCGCCGTCAGCGAGGCGGTAACGAATTGCATAGTGCACGCCTATAAGCTTCTTCCCGATGGGGAGATTGGATACATATACATATCTGCCAGACTCTACGACAACAGAGAGGTAACCGTGGAGATATCCGACAACGGATGCGGTATAGAGGACGTGGCGCTTGCGCGTACCCCTTCATATACCACGGGAGAGTATGGCGAGAGATGCGGTATGGGTTTTCTCGTGATGGAGAGCTTTATGGATTCGCTTAACGTAAAATCCCGTTTGGGAAAGGGAACAACTGTCTTGATGAGGAAAAAACTTAACCCATAACCGGGAGCAGCTATGAACGAAAGAGAGAAGAAAAAACCCCACGACGATAATCTTGAGCTTTTGCGCGCTTATCGGTCGGGCGACTCATCGGCGGGCGAGCGGCTTGCAGAGATAAACGCTCCGCTGGTATACAGTATAGCGGGCAGATTTTCATCAAGAGTATCTGATATTTCGGATCTGGTTGAGTGCGGTACTATAGGACTTGTGAAGGCAATGAACACCTTCGATTTTTCACACGGGTGCGTCTTTTCCACCTACGCCGTGCCGCTTATCTTCGGAGAGATGCGCAGATTTCTCAGGGACGACGGCATTATCAAAGTGTCTAGAGAGGAGAGACGTCTGGCGGCGCTTTTGAACACCGAAAGAGAACGCAGGCTCACTTCGGGAGAGAGTGCGGACATCGAGTCGCTTGCGCGCGGCGTCGGAGTTTCGGTTCAGGACGCGGCATCTGCGCTGTTTTCACTGACTCCTGTTCGTTCCCTGGACGAGTGCGTATACGATGATGATGAGGGCGCAACGCTTTCAGCGATGATCTCAGACGATTCAGATCAGCAGAGAATGTTTGACAGACTTACGCTTAGAGTGGCAATAGAGGAGCTTCCCGAAGCTGACAGACGGCTAATAATTCTGCGTTATTTCCGCGATCTCTCTCAGACCGAAACGGCAAAGATATTAGGTCTTACTCAGGTCAAGGTGTCAAGGGAGGAGAAGAAGATAATTTCTAAGCTACGAGCGGTCCTGACTTGAAAGCGCCGCATTTTTACCGCATGCGCTTGGCTTTATCCGCCGGACTCCAGATTCGAACGAAAACCATCGGTTTTATCCGCCGGACTCCCAATTCGAACGAAAACCGCTGCTGTCCGCTAGGATCGGCACTATTGAATTTTGCGGGTCAGGCTGTTTCCATCGGAGATATCGCTCGCAAAGAGATAATTCAAACCGTATCTCTGTTATATTAAAACAATTCATAAGAAATAAAAAATGTTAAAAAAATGTGAATAAACAGGAAAACTATTGATTTTTTTTGTACGTTAGTATAGAATATATCCTGTAAATATTAGCACTCTTTATTTTCGAGTGCTAACTATAATTAAGGAGGAAAACTTAAAATGACACTCAAGCCCTTATTTGATAAGGTAGTACTTAAGCAGGTTGAGGCAGTTGAAACCACTAAGGCTGGTATTCTTCTTCCCGGCTCGGCTCAGGAAAAGCCTCAGGTATCCGAGGTAGTAGCAGTAGGTCCCGGCGGAACCGTAGACGGCAATAAGGTAGAAATGACCCTCAAGGTTGGTGACAAGGTCATCACCGGAAAATATAGCGGCACAGAGGTTAAGCTTGACGGTGTTGAGTACACCATTGTAAGCCAGTCCGACGTACTTGCGATAATTGAGTAAACAGTAAACAAGGAGAAATATTATGTCAAAGGAAATACTTTACGGTATGGAGGCAAGAAGCGCTCTTCTTAACGGCGTAGATAAGCTTGCCGATACAGTCAAGATCACCCTTGGTCCCAAGGGTAGAAACGTAGTGCTGGAGAAGAAATTCGGCGCACCCCTCATCACCAACGACGGTGTTACCATTGCTAAGGAGATCGAGCTTGAATGCGCTGCTGAGAATATGGGCGCTCAGCTTGTCCGCGAGGTAGCAACCAAGACCAACGACGCGGCAGGCGACGGAACCACTACCGCGACACTTCTCGCGCAGGCTCTCATTCACGAGGGTATGAAGAACGTTACCGCCGGCGCAAACCCTATGGTTCTTCGCAAGGGTATCTTCAAGGCAGTTGATGCTGCAGTAGCAGAGCTTCAGAAGCAGTCAAAGACCGTTTCCGGAAGCGAGGATATTGCCAGAGTAGGCGCTATTTCCGCATCCGACGAAACTATCGGTCAGCTCATCGCTGACGCTATGGATAAGGTAACCGCAGACGGCGTTATCACCGTTGAGGAGTCCAAGAGCGCGGAAACATACAGCGAGGTCGTAGAGGGTATGCAGTTTGACCGCGGATACCTCTCTCCCTATCTTGCAACTGACACGGATAAGATGGAGGCTGTTCTCGACGATTGCCTCATCCTTATCACAGATAAGAAAATATCTAATATTCAGGATATACTTCCTCTCCTTGAGCAGATCGTTCAGTCGGGTAAGAAGCTGCTCATCATTGCGGAGGATGTAGAGGGCGAGGCTCTTACCACGCTCGTGCTTAATAAGCTTCGCGGAACCTTTACCGTAGTAGCAGTTAAGGCTCCCGGATTCGGCGACAGACGTAAGGAGATGCTTATCGATATCGCTACGCTGACCGGCGGAGAGGTTATCACTTCCGATCTCGGCCTTGAGCTTAAGGATGCCAGCATCGCACAGCTCGGTCGGGCAAGACAGGTTAAGGTCAACAAGGAAAACACCATAATCGTAGGTGGCGCAGGCGATAAGCAGGCAATTCAGGACAGAGTAACCCAGATCAAGTCCGCTCTTGAGATCACAACCTCAGAGTTTGACAAGGAGAAGCTTATGGAGCGCCTTGCTAAGCTTGCCGGCGGTGTTGCCGTTATTAAGGTCGGCGCTGCTACCGAGGTAGAGATGAAGGAGAAGAAGCTGCGTATAGAGGACGCCCTCAACGCAACCAAGGCGGCAGTAGAGGAGGGCATCGTTGCCGGCGGCGGTACGGCTCTCGTTAACGTTATCGACGCGGTAGACGCTATCGTAGCTACTCTTGACGGTGATGAAAAGACCGGCGCGCAGATCGTTGCCAAAGCTCTCACAGCTCCTATGAAGCAGATAGCGGACAATGCGGGACTTGACGGTTCGGTTATAGTATCCAAGGTTCGCGAATCAGGCAAGGTCGGCTTCGGATTCGATGCGTATGCAGAGAAGTACTGCGATATGCTTGAGGCAGGTATCGTAGATCCTGCTAAGGTAACCAGATCCGCTCTTCAGAATGCGGCTTCCATCGCTTCCACCGTTCTCACTACGGAATCCGTAGTATACGAGAAGAAGGAGCCTAAGCCCGCAGCACCTCAGGGTGCACCCGATATGGGCGGTATGTATTAATTTTCACAAAATCGAAATGCGCTCGTTGCCATCGCTTCGAGCGCATTTTTGCATATCACGGAGCGCAGACTAGCCTTTGCCGTGCCTTTCGCCGTGTCATCGGGCGGCGTTCGTCTTTCGCCGTGTAATCGGGCGGCGTTCGTCTTTCGCCGTGTCATCGGGCGGCGTTCGTTTTTTAGTCGTAACATCGGCTCGGCAATAGGCTATTATTCGCATTGTTCGTAGAAGCAACAATAAAAACTTTTCTAAAACTAACTCTTGACATCAAAAAAATATTATGTTATATTATCAGTTAATAAACTTGTAATAAACTTGAAAGGAGCTCATATGAAATACAGTGATTTTTGCGGCGATAAGGTGTCGCTTTTAGGCTATGGCGCGATGCGATTTCCAACGGTTGCAACGGAGAGCGGCAGGGAGGTAGATATTCCGAAAACTGAGGAGCTGATAGACCGTGCGATCGCGGCAGGAGTGAATTATTTTGACACGGCATACCCCTATCACGGCGGAAAGTCGGAGATAATACTTGGTAAGCTTCTGTCAAAATATCCGAGAGAAAGCTATTTTATAGCGGATAAATTTCCGGGCCATCAGCTAATGGAGGATTACACTCCGTCGAGAATTTTCGAGGAGCAGCTCCGTAAATGCGGAGTGGATTATTTTGATTTCTACCTCCTTCATAACGTATACGAAAATTCCGTAGAGCTTTATACGGACGAGAAATGGGGTATAATAGATTATCTCATAGAGCAGAAGCGGCTAGGCAGAATACGCCATCTCGGCTTTTCATCTCACGCAACGGTAGAGGGACTTGAGGACTTTCTCCATAGGGCAGGAGATAAAATGGAGTTTTGCCAGATTCAGCTGAACTATCTGGATTACACCCTGCAAAGAGCTGATGAAAAGTGCCGTTTGCTTGAGAAGTACGGTATTCCGATAGTGGTTATGGAGCCCGTGCGCGGCGGTAGGCTTGCAAATCTTGGCGAGGACAAGGAAAGCAGATTGAAGTCGCTCAGACCCGATGAATCCGTAGCCTCCTGGGCTTTCAGATGGATACATAGGATACCGGGAGTTAAGGTAGTGCTGAGCGGTATGTCCGATATGGCTCAGCTGAACGATAATATACGCACCTTCAGTGAGGGAGCGCCGCTTTCCGACGGAGAGTTTGAGTTGTTGCTCGATATCGCCGAGGATATGAAAAAATCCGTGCCTTGCACGGGATGCGGATATTGCACAGCGGATTGCCCAAAGGGACTGAACATTCCGTTTTTGCTTGAGGTGTACAATGAGCTTCGTGTGTCAAAAAGCGTAAATACCTCAATGCGTGTCGAGCTTTTGCCTAAAAACGAGCAGCCGGATGCCTGCATCAGATGCGGAAAATGCGTGCGGATATGTCCGCAAAAGATAGATATTCCCACGACTCTCTCACATCTTGATGATATGGTCGAATCAATGCCTTCCTGGCGGCAGATATGCCGTGAGAGAGAAGCGGCTGCAAAGGACGCCACAAGGAATATAAAGTAGTCCGATGGCATAAGCTTTAGCTCTGTAGCGAAGGACGGAGCAGCTTTGTCATTGAAACACAGAACGCTTTTTACAGCTCAACAGCAGAAAGGTTTGTAATAATGGAAAAATTCTATATAACACCAAACGATACCGTAGGAGTCACAGATTCCGAATCAATACAGAACGCAGTCGCGCTTGCGCGAGCAGAGGGAATAAATAAGATCGTTATTCCTCGTATAAATCGCCGCAGCGGAAGCGCAGAGTGGATAATTACCGAAACGGTCAGACTTCCCTCAAACTTTACCGTCGTGCTTGATAACTGCTTTATGCAGATGGCGGACGACGTGGTAGGCGGATTTTTCTGCAGCGAAAATCTCTTTACCGATTGGGGCACCGATCCTGAGAAAAAAATGTATAACATACATATAAAGGGCGAGGGAACCCCCGTGCTTGACGGAGGCAAGCCGACGGTGTTAAACGAGGGCACGCAGAACGATATGGGCATACCCGTGCGTCTTAATTCCCCGATTTTCTTCATAAACGTAGAGGGCTTTTCGATAGAAAATATCTCTATCACACATCATAGATATTGGGGTATGCGATTTCAATTCTGCTCCCGTGGTACAGTCCGCAATATCTTTTTCGACTGCTGCAGGGACAGACGCAATCAGGACGGAATAAATCTGCGCAACGGCTGTCACGATATTCTGATAGAAAATGTCACGGGACAGACCGGTGACGATATGATAGCTCTTTCCGCCATCGACCGTGAGCCTACCGGGATTTTCAAGGACTACGATACTATAGTCAAGGGCGAGAGCTGGGATATTCATGACGTTACCGTACGCAATATTTCCGGAGCGGCTATATTGCATCCTCTCGTTACTCTCCGCAATCACAATGGCGCAAAAATCTACAATATCCATATAGAAAATATCAAAGACACAGCAGAAACACAGCCTGCCTACGAGGAGGGAAATCCCTGGCCTCATTATGATATTGACGGTTACGTCTTCGGTAAACGGTATGGACTTGTTCTTATCGGCTCGAACACCTATTACAAAACGGCGGCTGAGCACGGTGACACCTATAATATTACCGTCAAGGACCTTTACTGTACCTATAGCTCCGCGGCAGTAGTGCTTGGCAGTACCGTAAAAAATCTTACCGTATCAAACGTTCACGCTACGGATAAATGCCGCGCGATTCTTACCACCGGTCTTAACGATTGGGGCGACGACGTGCTGGGCGTTAAGCTTGAGGGAGCGATACTCGACGGAGTTAATTTCGATTGTAAGCAGGAAAACGCCGCTATTATAGAGTTCCCGTATATGCGCGATGGCGATTTTATCAAGCGTATGATCATATCCAACGTGGTAGCTGACGGAGTGGATATTCTTGCCAGAGTCCATATGCGCTCAGAGGTATGCGATATTAAGCTCGGTTCGGCTGTATCAGCACCGAAGAGGCTTTTGCGAGTTGCTCCTCCACAGGTAAATCGTAGCGAAATAACTTTTAAACCCTTCTGTCCGGATATAGTCAGAAGCTACGAGAGAAGATAATCGAATCATAACGCAGAGCTTCGGTATCCTGCGATTGTTGATGCGCGGTTTATTTATCGTGTATAGCTGACAAAAATTACAGTTTGACCTGATTTACCCATACCCGTGTATAAAAAAAGCCCGACAAAACACCTGATTTTTGAGAAAAGGTTGTCTTGTCGGGCATAATATATTTATATGCTTTTGCTTAGATAACTGCGCCGGTATTTATTTTTTGTGATTGGTTTCCTGACGGCTGTCGTGATGAGTTAGATGCGCCTTTTCAAGCAGCATTTTCAGATAATCGTGACGGGCAGACGTCTTGCCCTCAGGCTGAATATCTCCTGCCTTCAGAAGCGCCATCTTGGTCAGCGCCGGACCGAATATCTCGTATATCAGAACGGCAAACAGAGTGATGTTTGATATTATAACGCCCTCAGCGCCAAGCTCGTGCGCCTTGATAGCCATACCAAGAGCCACTCCCGCCTGCGGAAGAAGAGTTATACCCAGATACTTAACGATCTTATCGTCACATCCCGCAATCTTTGCGCTCGCAAAGGCACCGCTGTATTTTCCCGCGGAACGCGCCAATATGTATACGATACCAATTATAACTACGGTGAAATCAGAGAATACGGACAGCTCAAGCTCCGCGCCTGACAGAACGAAGAAGAGGATAAACAGCGGCGCGGTCCACCTGTCCACTCTCTCCATAAGCTCTTCGGAGAAATCGCATATATTGCAGAATATTGTTCCGAGCATCATACATACGAGCAGAGAGGAGAAGGCAATTTCTATGCCTCCGATCTCAAACTTCAGCATAGAAAGCGCGATTGTCAAGAGCACGAACGCTATAGACATAGACATTCTCTTTGACCTTGAGTGGAAGAATCTCTCCGCAAACGTGAACAGCACTCCCATAAGTGCGCCCAACGCAAGCGAGAGAACTACCTCAAGAAGCGGCTCGACTATAACCGACACTGGATCAACGTTTCCGCTCTTTAGCGCCTTAGCCACACCGAAGGAAATAGCGAACAGCATAAGTCCTACCGCATCGTCAAGAGCAACTACGGGAAGAAGTATATCGGTAAGCGGTCCCTTTGCCTTGTACTGCTTTACTACCATAAGCGTTGCCGCGGGAGCTGTTGCTGACGCAATCGCGCCAAGAACTATAGCTGCGGAAAGTGGAAGCTTATCCGGTATAATAAAGTGCAATCCTATCAAAGCCGCGTCGACTACCAGGGTGGCTACGACAGCCTGAAAAATTCCGACTATTGTTGCCTGCTTGCCTATTTTCTTAAGCTGTGAGAGCCTGAATTCGTTTCCTATTGAAAAGGCGATAAAGCCAAGAGCCATATCGCAGAGAAGTGAGTAGCTCTCCACGTCCTCCATAGAAACAAAACCAAGACCGGATATTCCTAACGCGCCGAGTAAATATGGACCTACCAGAATACCAGCGATAAGATATGCCGTAACAGCGGGGAGCTTCATAAGCTTGGCAACTCGTGACAGCATAAGTCCCGTGAGCAGCGAAACGGACAGGGATAACAAGACCTGCATAATCTAAACTCCATAAAAAATACTTTAACCGGCGGTCGCCGGCCAACAGTTAATTATTTTAGCACTAACCGCAGTAAAAGTCAAGTGTAAAAGTAATAATTTTTATCCTTTTCCGTTTTTTAATCTGAAGCGAGGGAAAGCATCGGGCAACAGCGACCGGCGTGGCATCTTTGCTCTGTAATAAGTGGTTTGTTTTTTTAATTAAATATGTAGAAACGGTTATAGCCGAGAGCAGATTTATCATTTTTTGTACTCTCATACTAATTTTTTGAAACTCGTTGACTTTTTAAAAATAATTATGTATAATGAAACAAAATCAGTTGGGCTGGAATATCTGTCGAGGCTTCCATCAAGCTGACAACCACACGAAAAGGAGCAGATAATGAGAAAAATTGAGGAAAAGCTGTATACACCCGTAAAATACGAGTGCGACGTTCTTGTGGCGGGCGGCGGAGTCGCTGGTATAGCTTCAGCGATGGCTGCGGCAAGAGAGGGCGCGAGCGTCATTCTGACCGAGAGAATGTTCATGTTAGGCGGTCTTGCAACAGCAGGACTCGTTACTATATATCTGCCTCTTTGCGACGGTGAGGGAAGACAGGTGTCCTTCGGTATTGCGGAGGAGCTGCTACGTTTGTCTATAGAGCACGGTGATGAGGGGAGATATCCTGAGGAGTGGCTCGACGATAACGATTATGAGAAGCGCCGCGCTGGCAAGCGCTTTGAGGTACAGTTCAATCCCCACCTTTTCGCTATCTCCGCAGAAAGAGTGCTGAGAGAGCTTGGGGTTACTATACTTTACGGCGCGACGGTCGTATCTGTAAACGAGTATAAGGGCAGAATCACCGACGTGGTAATAGAGTCCAAATCAGGCAGAGAGGCTATAAGCGTTAAGAGGTGTGCCGTCGATTGCACCGGAGACGCCGATCTGTGTCAGCTCTCATCTGCGGAAACCGCCACCTTCGGCGTAGGCAATACCCTTGCGGCTTGGTACTATTATACAGCGCCGGAGGGTCACAAGCTCAAAATGCACGGCTTTGCGGACGTTGGTCCCAATTCTATTAGATCCTTGAACGGCAAGCGCTATACGGGTCTCGATACCTGCGAGATCAGCGATATGATGATCGACTCTCACGGCGAGATAGAGAAGGATATACTGAAGCGCAGGGCAGAAGGAGAGGACGTTTTCCCCACTTGCATAGCATCTATTCCTCAGCTGCGTAAGACCAGACGTCTGATCGGTGATTACGTTATGGATTACGCCGAGGAGCACAAGTATTTCGAGGACTCCGTAGGTATGGTATCAAACTGGAAGAAGAGAGGTCCGGTTTACGAGATCCCCTTCGGCACGCTCCGTACCGCTAAGGTGAAAAATCTGCTCGTAGCGGGTAGATGTATATCTGTCACCGACGATCTCTGGGAGATCACGAGAGTTATTCCCGATTGTGCCGTGACGGGAGAGGCTGCAGGCACGGCGGCGGCAATGACCGATAATCTTGATACTCTCTCTGTGAAGTCACTTCAAGATAGGCTTGTATCTCGCGGTGTTGTTCTTCACGAGAAGGATCTCGGCTCGGTATAAATTTGAATAATCAATTTTAAAAATAAAAACTCTGCTGAAATTAACGTCGTTCTATAAATAACGACACGAAATTTCAGCAGAGCTTTTTCTTATGAATATAAACTATAGTAGTGAAAACCTACAGAATTAGACTGAAAATTAATTTCTTTTTGCGTAATAGAATACGAGATTATCGTAATAAACGGTTGATTTGCCGTCTGTCTCGGCGCGGAACTGCATAGTCCTTATCGCTTTCGCGGGATAGCCTGCGGGATGAGAGGTGTCAGAGGGTTCTTTGTTTATCAGCTGTCCTATCTTCTCGCCGTCCACGAATATATCAAGGTAGCTCTCATTCTCGCTGTTAGTGTACTCCGTACGCAAAGAGAAGGGAACCTTTACCTCGCCTATCTTTACCTTCGAAAGTCCCATTTCCTCATTCTCTATAAACAGCTCTCCATCGCATACGCTGAGAGAGTAGAACACGGGAGTCTGCTGCTTCGCGTTGCAATACTCCAGAGTGTATACTGCGCCGTCGGGCGCGTCAACGGTAATTTCACCGTCGAAAAGGTAGTACTCTCCGTCCCATGCGTGAGCGGAATAGGAGATCGCCATAGCATGACCCTTGCCGCCAAATTCTACACGCATAGCTCTTGAGCCGTTGTGATTTACGATAGTTGTCACAGCGCCGCCTCTTGAGTACGCGGTTTTCGTTCTGCCACTCAGGTCCTCAAAATCTATCAGGGGATTTTGTACCTTTGTCTTTACCACGGGCTCCAGATTTTCGAGAATATTAATATATCTCATATAATCCGAGGTCATAAGGAGGGGAACCTTGGTAAGTCCCAAAGCGCTGCACATATTTGTGGGTATGGCGCAGGCGATACAGGTAGCGTCAACGTCCGCTACCTTCTCTCTCTCGGAGGTGGACATCGGCATACCCTGATGGTCGGGAGTTCCGAGATAATAGTTATGCGACATACCGCCGTCAAAGGTCTTGTAGCCCTTGATCTTCTCGTAGGAGTTAAGTATCGCGTCTGGTGCTTTCTCCATAAGAATATCGTTTATGGTCTTCATTACCTCTGCCTTGATCGACTCGTCGTCAACGTATTGGAGGTTATCGCGGAGTCTGCATACGCTGACCCAGGTGTTGTAGACCTCACATACGTTTCCGGTAGAGGGCTCGTCACCGAGAAGTGAGTCCATCAAGGTGTTTGCGACGGTTTTCAGGTACTTGGCAGGATAGGAATACTTCAGTCCGTTATACGCCGCCATACCCTTCATAAATCCGTTGGTAAAGAGAAATTCCTTTCCCGTTGGACGCTCCGGAGTAACATCTCCCCACAGACCCGTGTCGGGATTTATACCCTCGTTGAGCTCGTGAATGAGAATATCGCTGAGAGTCATACCGTCAAATACGCGGTACCGTTCTCCGTCCGTTTCCTTGTATTCGTACTTACCGAGAGTCTTGGTCCGCTCTCTGACCTGCTGGTAGGTTTCGCCAATCTCGTTACCGTAGAAGTAAGGGTTCTGCTTCATTCCCGGCATGAGTCTGGAGTCTAAGTAGTCTACGAACGCTGTGTGGGATCTTAAGTATGCAGTGGAAGCGTTTGCTCTGGCGATAGCCGCCGCTGCAGCCTCTTTTGACATAGCCGCCATTTCCTTTTTCTTGGCTTGGTACAGCGCCTTCGCTCCCTTTGGAGGCTCCTCATCCGTATTCAGAGATGCCCAATACTCGTCAGGGTCAGATCCGCCGCCCGTTGTGCCGTTAGGCGCGTCGTACACAGGCTTCTCGCCGAGCTCGGTTAAGATTCCGGTGCACCAACCTAAGTCGCGGGCGCGGCGAGAGATCATCTCGTCAGCAGTTTCCTTTGCCCAGCTGGAATAGTAGAAGAATCCGTTCTCGTCCTGCAGCGACTTTGCGTAATATACCATCTGGTGATGCATCCACTCCGGCAGCGCCTTTTTCCACGTACCGCCCACCTCTCTCAGCATTCCGGAGCTGTCGAGAAATCTGAGCATCTGTACGGTGCTTTCCACGTCCGGAAGATATCCTTCCGTATCTCTGCCTACGGTGCAGGTGTAGTATGCGCCGTGTCCTTTATCATAGAGATGAGCGGACCAGTCAACCAGCTTACTGTCAAACATTGAGTAGTAGGTCCTCATAGCGTCGGCAACCTTCTGTCCGCGCTCACCGCCTCCGGCTTCCTCGGCAAGCTGCTTCCAGAGCCGTTGTCTTTCTTTTTCATCGCGCTTTTTTTGCGCGGTGATCTCCTTAATTGAATATACGAGCTTCATAGTACGATCCTCCTACGGTGAAATTTAATTTCATATTTATTTTTTTACGTTTATTTTACCATAATAAAAAAATAAAGTCAATCGGTACAATCCGTTTTATTTATCCGATTTGCGACTATTATATCAGCGATAGGTAACGTTGGCTTTGCGCCAGGCGGCAGGGGATATCCCATGGTACTTCTTGAATGTTCTTGAGAAGTACTCTACGTCGGCAAAGCCCGTTTTGGCGGCTATTTCTCTTTGTGGCAGATCTGTATCAAGTATCAGCCTCTCGGATAGCTCCATTCGCTTCCTTAGTACGTATTCCATAATGGTGATGCCAAATTCCGCCTTGAAATGCTCTGTTAGCGTTACTGTGCTGCAATGCAGGCTGGCAGCGATATCCGACAGGGTGATCTTCTCCCCCAGATTGTTCTTTACGTAGTACTTTACCATAGTACCCACGCTCTCCGATACGTCGCCGAAAGCGTTGTCTGAGGCAATATACTCTCCGAGCATTTTCAGCATCTCAAAATGCGCGGTAATATCACCGTCAGATAGAACCCGTGTATCATTTATCCGCTCTTCCGTAATCTCCGCGTTAAGTCCCGGAGCGGTCTTGTCTATCAGGCTCGCCACTTTCGGCAGGTCCGCTTCTCCGATGCCTATGGTGGCTATCAGATAGGCGACGGTCCGCTCGCCGCGAATAATAGGTACTATGGCTTCCGTTATTCCTATAGGACAGCTGTACCGTATAGCTCCGCCCCTTTCCTTGACCTCCAGCAGCCTCTCGATATCTGAGGAGCGGCAGATATCTTTCGAAAGGTGAGAGCTGTGAATATATGCGCATATCCTGCTCGCTTTACCCTTTGCCGAAGCTACGGTATGAAAGTCCGCGTTAAGCAGGGATACGTCTATACCGGTCACCCGCCTGAAATTATCAAGCAGCTCCCCAAGCTTTTCTATATTCATTTATTCGCCTCCCATCTAACGTAGATTATAACAAAAAGAAAAACGAATTACAACGTGTTTTTGAAAAATAAAAAACTTTTTTACGCTTATACGCAAAATTTTATCGATTTTACATATTTTTGTTATTGATATATCATTCTCAAAGAGTAAAGTGTTTGCTATAATTAACTTGTAAAAACTTTTTTTGAAAGGAATAGAAAAAATGAAAGTAGAAAAACTTGTAGTAGGCGTTATAGGTCTTGGTATGGGATCGGCTCACCTTAAGGGAGCTATTCAGTACGGCGCTGAGATCGGCGGAATATGCGATACCAATCAGGAGAAGCTGAATAAGGTAGGTGAGGAGCAGGGTATCCCCGCTGACAGACGTACTACCGATTACATGGACATAGTTAATAACAAGGAAATAAACGTGGTAATACTCGCCACTCCGGACCAGCAGCACAGAGAACAGGTAGAGAAGTGCTTGGAGGCAGGCAAGCACGTTATGTGTGAAAAGCCTCTGGCTCTTACGAAGGAAGATATCCTTGCGATCGTTAAGGCGGTCGAGGCGCATCCTGAGTGCAAGTTTATGATCGGTCAGATATGCCGCTTCACACCGGCGTTCGTTCAGGCGAAGAAGTTTATTGAGGAGGGCAAGGTAGGAGAGCTTTATTTCGTGGAGAGCGAATATGCTCACGACTATCTTGAAATGTTTGAGCGTAATCCTAAGAATTGGAGAAGCGATCCTCAGCGTAACGGAGTCGTAGGCGGCGGATGTCACGCGGTCGATCTGCTCAGATGGCTCGTTAACGACGATCCTATCGAGATATACGCTCACGGTACGCATAAGCTTCTGCCCTACGTAGAGTACGACGATTCCAACCTTGCGATTATGAAGTTCCCGAATAACGTTATGGGTAAGGTGTTCGTTTCGACGGCTTGTAAGCGTAATTACACTATGCGTACCTGCATCTACGGTACGAAGGGAACTCTCATCTTTGACAACAAATCAGACACTATGCAGGTATTCTTCGCAGACGAGAACGGACACGGAGCTAAGGCTGATCCCACTCTCATACCCGTTGATCTTGCGGACCATAACGCTGCCGCTGAATTTAAGGCGTTTGCAGATGCGCTCGTTAACGACACGGAGATAGAAACCTCCGTATACGAGGGAGCGAAGACGGTTATGGCTTGTCTTGCTATTATCGAGTCGTCGAAAACCGGAAAGATCGTAAATCCCGATTACAGCTTCAAATAATTCCGGTGCGTATCAGGACCTCTAAATGTAGGGGCCTTACATGACGAAAAATATTCATTCTGTAACATTATGAGTTTTATCGGTGCGGATTTGTGCTGTATTTTACGGCGGTCTAACGTAAATGCCGTGCCGGGTGGGAGGTTAAAATGAGTACTGAATTTTTTGATTCAGTAGGTCTTATGATCGATTGCTCCAACAATTGCGTTATGACCATTGATGCCTGGCGCAAGCTTATACCAATGGTTGCCAAAATGGGATATGACAGGATATTCGTCTATACCGAGGATACCTACGAGGTAGAGGGAGAGCCAATGTTTGGCTATATGCGCGGCAGATATTCCATAGAGGAGCAGAAGGAGCTCGTCCGACTCGGTAACGAGTACGGAATTGATATGGTACCGTGTATACAGACTCTCGGTCATCTTGCTCAGATATTTAGGTGGGGAGTTTATCCAAACGATACGGAGTCCACGCTGTTGGTCGGTGACGAGCGCACGTATACTCTCATAGAGAATATGTTCAAAACTCTCTCGGACATATATACGACGAAGTATATTCACATAGGTATGGACGAGGCGCATAACCTCGGCAGATGCAAATATCTTGACAAAAACGGATATGAGGATCAGTCCTCAATTATGCGCAAACACCTGACCCGTGTCAAAGAAATTGCCGAAAAATACGGATTTACGGCTATGATATGGTCGGATATGCTATTCCGTGGATGGAACGGCGGATCCTATTACACGGGTAAGACAAACGTGCCGGAGGATTACGTAAAGGCTCTGCCGGAGGGCGTTATTCCTGTATATTGGGATTATTATATGAAGACTCCCGACAGATACGATGATATGCTCTATAACCACAGTCAGATATCCGACAACACCTGGTTTGCCGGCGGTATATGGACCTGGCTTGGCTTCGCGCCCGCAAACGTTTATACCGTAGATACGTCGCGTCCCGCTATCGAGGCGTGCCGTAAGCACGGTATCAAAAACGTATTCTTTACATTCTGGGGCGATGACGGCGGAGAATGCTCGCGCTTTGCCGCCTTGGCGGGACTGTATCACGTAGCCGAGATGTGTAAGAGAAATTTTGACACGGATAGCATCAAAGCAGGCTTTGAGCGTGAATTTGGCGTAAGCTACGATGATTTTACCGTCCTCGACGAGCCGAACAACGTTGAGTTCGATCAGAGCGCTGAGTTTCCCGTTGCCTCGGCGGCAAAGCACCTTCTCTACAGCGATCCGCTTCTTGGATTCCTGGACTTTGCCATTACTCCGGGCATCAGTCATAAATACCGAGATATTTCGAATAGACTGCTCGCCACGGCTGAGAGGGATTTCGAATATTCCTACATTTTTAAAACCACAGGCATCCTGTCACGTATTCTGATTTATAAATCAGAGCTTGGAGTCAAGCTTCGCGCAGCTTATCGCGCAGGCGACCGAGAGGGACTCCGCAGACTCGCCGATGAGGATATGCGCAGAATAGAGGAGCTTTTGCCGGAGTTTATATCCTGCTACCGAGATCTGTGGCTGAGGGAAAATAAATACTGCGGATTTGAGATACTGGAGGCGCGGCTTGGCGGTCTGGCAGAGCGGATAAGGGGCGTCAGAGCTTATATTTACGATTACCTTGAGGGTAAGATAAACGGTATAGAGGAGCTTGAATGCGAGGTGAAGCCTTTCGGAAAGATCAAAGCGGGCGAGCCTGTATTCTATAACAGATATTTCCGTATATTCTCCCCCAACATATCGAATTACTGATTCGGATGTAAAATGTTCATTCGGCATAGAAAAGAAAAAATCACGTAAGAGTCGTCCTCTTGAGGACTGCTAAAAGCTTAACGGAATATGATATTTGCCGATAGAAAGAGGCTGAGCCAAAAGCTTTTAATTAAGCTGAGACTCGGCCTTTTACTATGTAATTTTAGGGAACAGCATAAGGAGAGGGACAAAATTGCCGGCACTGCAAAAAAAGAATTTACTTCAAGCGAAAACAGCGAAATTTCTATTCGACGTTTAAAACGATTCGAATTGACACCGCAACGGGAATTTGCTCCGTCTGACGAGCTTCCGACACGGAAGCGACGGAGCAATGCTTCGACCCCAATTCTGCTTCGCTAAAGCTCGCAGAGTGGGTTCGCCGTGAGGATACATAGCAAAAGAGCCTACCACGATGGTAGGCATAACGCAACGGGAATTTGCTCCGTCTGACGAGATTCCGACACGAAAGCGACGGAGCAATGTTTCGACCCCAATTCTGCTTCGCTAAAGCTCGCAGAGTGGGTTCGCCGTGAGGATACATAGCAAAAGAGCCTACCACGATGGTAGGCATAACGCAACGGGAATTTGCTCCGTCTGACGAGCTTCCGACACGAAAGCGACGGAGCAATGTTTCGACCCCAATTCTGCTTCGCTAAAGCTCGCAGAGTGGGTTCGCCGTGAGGATACATAGCAAAAGAGCCTACCAACGTGGGAGGCGTAACGCAACGGGAATTTGCTCCGTCTGACGAGCTTCCGACACGGAAGCGACGGAGCAATATTTCGACCCCAATTCTGCTTCGCTAAAGCTCGCAGAGTGGGTTCGCCGTGAGGATACATAGCAAAAGAGCCTATCGTGAGGATAGGCTCTCTTTTTGTGGCACCCGCAACAGGAATCGAACCTGTAACTAACCCTTAGGAGGGGTTTATTATATCCATTTAACTATGCAGGCGTGATATTTAATTGTAGTTTTGCTTCGGAGTACAAAGAGTCTGCAAATTCACGTTTGGTTATCCGAAACGTAAAACGAGTGGCGGTCTGCTCGATTACAGGTGCGGTGCGCCCTCATCAAAAATACTTTGCTGATATAGTCTACCACATTTTTACACAATTGTCAATATCAAATCGGAAATAACGAGTACGCTTTTGTTCGACAGCTTCGGAAAATAAGAAAGGAAAACGCTTTTTGTTTGCGGACCTATCATGATGATAACAACAATCTGTTGCTGAAAAAGCGCACGCCGTCCCCTCTGAAATTTTTTTGATTATATCAGCAAAATGCCGATATATGCAAATAATAGTTGTCAAATATTGCGAATTGACGACGTTTAAACTCTTTTTTCTTGTATGACATCAGTGAATTGCAGTGATAAAAACTGCGCTGAATTTATGTATCTGTTACGGCGGCTGATAAGTGCTTTTCTTTTTTGCAGCCGTGACTTTTGCTGATTGTTTGATTGGAATGCGGCAGTCAAGCGCTATTGCTTCATCGTCAAAATATGTAAAAAAATGCCAAAACTAAAGAGCTTAAAGAACATTTAAGCCTTAAATGTCAGTTTAACACTTGACAAGCGATGCGTATTAGTTTATAATAAATAAGCACGCGTTTTTTCATTTTTATATAAAATATATCGAAAGGCTCGTAAATGGGAACCAATTTCAAAAAATTCAAGAGGGGGATCGGCACTGTCACGGCAATGCTTTCAGCCTTGCTCGGCTTATCTGTGGGCGGATTTTTCGCCTCGCTTATATGGCTTCTTTCAAAGCTTACGCTGATTAGTGCAGTACCTCTCTACTACATATTTTCCGCTTTTGTCGGATTGGCTGTTGGTGCGGTTGCATATTTGACTCATCTGCCGACGGACATAAAGGTAGCAAAGAAGATCGACGGTGATCTCGCTCTGGGTGAGCGCGCCGTAACTATGGTAGAATTTGTCGGCGAGGACAGCGCTATGCACCGGCTTCAGCGTATGGATACGGAGAAGCGTCTTGGTGAATCCTCCTTCAAGCATCTCTGCTACGGCAAGCTCTGGCTGCATTTTATAGCTCCGCTCCTTTCTCTCGCAATGCTTATATGCGCTGTGGCAATACCTGCCGTGGACAGCGTCGGCGGCGGTGAGGATACAGACCCCACCTTCGAGCTGACTCCCTGGCAACGTCAGGCGCTCATCGACCTTATCGAAGAGGTTGAATCATCGGAAATGGCCGTCGTACCGAAGACTGTAGCCGTTACCGAGCTTACGCTTCTCGTTGACGTGCTTGACAGTGTCGGGCGTATTAGCGGAATGAAAAAAGCGGTCAACAATACTCTCGAAGCCATCTACTCCGCAGTTGACGCCTCCAATACCGCGCATAAGATATCGGACGTGCTTCGGGGCTCTGAGAACGACCGGTTATCCGGTTTCGGTACGGCGATAGGCAAGCTCGGTGCTCTTCTCGTCGAGGAGGAGCTCTCATCGCTAAGGGATGAGATTACCGCGGCGGACGGTAAGACGAAGCTTACGGAATTTTCATCAGCCTTTTCTGAGGCTTTGAGCAACGACGTGATAGAGTATATGCCTGACGGTGACCCCTTGCGCGCGGCGCTTATAGCGTTCGCGTCGGCGCTTTCGGCAATTGACGTTTCGCAGGACACGCTCCCTGTGGACGATATCAATGACGCTCTCTCGCAGGCAAACGGAGCCATCGGCTCAGCGCTTTTGACTCAGAGCGTAAACGAGTCCGTGGAGGGCAGAATAACCCGAAGGCTTATGGAAATATTCGGTCTTAAATCCTCTGACATAACCGCCGGTAAAGACTCCGCCGGCTCTGATGAGGATGAAAACGAAGGGAATAGCAGCGGTATTCTTCCCGATGATGAAAACAATTCGGAGGGCGGCGGAATCGGAACCGGAGAAATGACCTTTGGTTCGGACGATATGATCTACGATCCCAGAACTAATACCTACGTTAAATACAGCGATGTCATTTATTACTATCACGGCATTGCAATGAGTAAAATAATTGACGGCTTGGCAGATCCGGAGCTTGAGGAAATAATTACGCAGTACTTTGACAACCTCTACGGTACGGAAAACGAATCGGACTGATGAAGCCCGACGCTTACGTTCAAGATAAGAAAGGAAATTTGAAAGATGAATAACGATATGGAAAGAATACAAAGCTTCTGCTCTAAGATCCGGAATGTTAAGGAACAGGTATTCCGTGACATAGTAGGTCAAGAGGAGGTAGTTGACAACGTAATAATCGCTATAATAGCAGGCGGCAACGTATTGCTTGAGGGTGTTCCCGGAGTAGGTAAGACCCGTCTTGTGCGTTCGCTCAGCCGTACGCTTTCATTGCCGTTTTCCAGAATACAGTTCACACCGGACCTTATGCCATCGGACGTTACCGGTACGGTAGTTATCCGTAAGGATAAGGACGGGGAAATGGTAAGCGAGTTTAGACGCGGTCCTATCTTTGCAAATCTCGTTTTGGCTGACGAGATCAACCGTGCCACACCGAAGACTCAGTCCGCTATGCTGGAGGTAATGCAGGAGCATAAGGTCACCGTAGCGAACAGTACCTATAAGCTTGACGTGCCCTTCTTCGTTCTCGCGACGGAGAACCCGGTGGAGCAGGACGGTACCTATCCCTTGCCCGAAGCTCAGATGGACCGCTTTATGTTCAAGCTTATTATGACCTTCCCGAATAACAGCGAGCTTACCGATATAGTAAAAATGACTCAGAAAACGATGGATGAAACCGCAGAGGCGGCTATTGACGGCGGAGAAATTCTTGAGATGCGCGCTCTCGCGGCTGAGGTTCCGATCATAGACGACGTTCTGAGCTACGCTATCCGTCTTGTATCGGGCACTCATCCCGAAATAGACGGAGCGTCCGCTACGGCACGCAAATACGTAAAGTACGGAGCATCTCCCAGAGCTGCTCAGGCGCTGGTTACCGCCGCAAAGGTACGCGCTCTGATGAACGGCTCGTTCAACGTATCCTACGGAGATATTGACGCCCTTGCCGCGCCAGTGCTTCGTCACAGAATAAAAATAAATTACACCGCTATCAACGAGCATCTTAATGCAGATGATGTTGTCGCAATGCTTGTGAAGGAAACTGCGAGAAAATAATGAGCTACTTTGTCATAAATGAGGAGCTTCTCTCGCAGATAGAAATGCTGGAGACCCTTATCAGAAACAACGTGGCGGGTATGTTTGGAGGAAATCACCGAAGCCGTAATTTCGGTTCGTCCTGCGAATTTGCGGACTATCGCGATTACACAGACGGCGACGATACAGGCAAGATAGATTGGAATGCCTACGCCCGCTTTGAGAAGCTGTATCTGAAGCTTTACCTTGACGAGCGTCAGATGCACACGCGCATATACATTGATGCGAGTCGCTCTATGGAGCACGGAGATGCCGCTAAGGCGGAGCAAGCCATTCGCATCGCAGCGCTTATAGCCTACGTTTCCGTGTCGGAAATGGACAAGGTGTCCGTCTACGTGATCAAGGAAGGCGAAGCCATACCCATCATCAGCAATATTGTGGGTAAGGAGAGCTACCTTGCGTCTATCGGTGCGCTCAACGATATCGTCTTTGACGGCGACAGCCGTATCAGCGACGCCATTTTACAGTCTACCGTCGGATACGGTGACGGAATGTCGGTTATCATCTCCGATTTTCTGACGGATAACGATTATGAGAACGCCTTAAATCACCTCGCCGCGAAGCGCAGGGACATTTTCTGCGTACAGGTACTCTCCCGCGAGGAGCTTAATCCTCTCACCAGAGGTAAGGTCCATCTCTTTGACTCGGAGAGTGAGGGTAGAGAATACCGCAGACACGTAGACAGGGAAATAGCCGATGCGTATAAGAGAGCGCTGGCGTACGTTACGGAGAATCTCCGCGATATGTGTCTCTCGCGCGGCGGCGAGTACGTGCTGGTATCCGCAGAGGATTCCATCAGCGACGTATTCTTCGAGAAAATGATAGCCGCGGGGGTGATGAAATGAGCTTTCTTTATCCTTTAGGCCTGCTTGGACTTATCGGTATTCCAATTCTTATATTGATTTATATCATAAAGACCAAGTACACCGAGCAGACGGTTGCCTCAACGTATCTCTGGAGGCTCAGCGAGAAGTTTCTGAAGAGAAAAAATCCTATCAGCAAGCTCGCCGGCATAATCAGTCTTATTCTTCAGCTATTTGCGGTTACAGTCATATCCCTAGCCATAGCGCATCCCATTCTCACCGTCCCTGCGGGCGCGGACGAGTACTGCTTCATTCTCGACGGTAGCGGCAGTATGAACATCGCGGAAAACGGGCAGACGCGCTTTGATATTGCCAAGACGAAAATTCAAAACGTGATAGACGAATCTGTAAACGGAAGCCTGTATACTCTCATTTACGTTGGTGATACCACTATGACCGTGTATGAGAAAAGCGGTGACAGAGACCTTTCACGGCTGCTTCTGTCGGAGCTTCAGCCATCTTATTCAGCTCCCGATATTTCAGAGGCGCTCTCCTTGTCACAGAAGCTGTTTTCCGAAAATCAGGGCGCTGAAATACTCTTTTTCACCGATACGGATTATATTTCGAATGAGAACGTGGAAATAGTCAACGTATCGTCTGACGTTAATAACTATTCCATATCCGAGATGTCCTACTCCTACACAGGCAACGTTTTGACAGTAAACGGCAGCGTTATGTCGCACAAGGGCAGTGCCGTGTTGAATATTGGACTGTATCTCAGCGGTTATTCGTCTGCCGTATCTACGGTTGCCGTGACCGCGGAGGAAGGGGTGCCGACCCCATTTACGATTACCGCTACTACGGCAGGCTTCAGCTCCGTCAGATGCGCCATAGAGGAGAGCGACTCTCTCGCGGAGGATAACGAGTACATCATCTACAACGTGCAGAAGAACGAGATGTTCAAAACGCTTATAGTGAGCGATAATCCATTCTTCCTTAAATCCTCAATCTCTTCCGCAGTGCGCGCGGATATCGAAACCGTTCCCGTTTCGGAGTACACCGGAATGACCGGATACGGTCTTTACGTTTTTGATTCATTCGTTCCGAGCTCATTGCCCACGGACGGTACCGTGTGGCTCGTCAATGTTAACGGAAGCGTCAGCGGCTCCGGCTTCAGCGTACAGCGCGATATAGAATTTGAGGACTCTGCTGTTCTGGAGCGCTCCTCCTCCACTTCATCCGTGGCGCGAGCTCTACTCAAGGATACCTTGGGCGATGAAATTCATATAACGGAGTACGTTAAGTGTGCTCCTTACCGCAATTTCACCACGCTCTATTCATATAACAGTAATCCTATAATCTTCGCGGGGATAAACGCAAACGGCAACCGCCAGGTAGTTTTTGGCTTTGATTTGCATAAATCAAACATTGCGGTTCTCTATGATTATCCCGTTCTTATACGCAATTTGGTGAATTATTCCTTTCCTCAGATAATCGACCGTACCGACTTCATATCAGGGGATCGGGCGGAGGTAAACGTCCTCGCCAATTGTGACAGCATCAAGGTGGAGAGTCCGAGCGGCAGCATTTCCTATCTTGACACTACGGGCGCGTCCGCCACTCTTCCTATTGACGAGGTTGGCACGTACCGCATTACTATGACGGTGGCAGGCTCACCGCGTATCTTCAATATATTTGCCGCTATGAATACGTCGGAGAGCATTCCGTTGCCTACAGCTGAAAGTGCGGACGTTATAGGCGAAGCTACCGATGCGGCAATTGACGGAATTAACGATCTTCTCACCGCGGCAATAATCGCCTTGGCGGTGCTATTCTCAGCAGATTGGATGGTGTACTGTTATGAAAAATATCAGCTTCGATAATCCTTTTCTGCTTCTTATAGCCGTACCTCTTCTGCTTTTGATCGTACTGCCTTTCGTCAGGGCGGTAAACCGTGATAACAAGACGGGAAGCACTACCGCATCGTTGATACTTCATCTCGCTATCGTGCTTTGCGTAGCTCTCGGAATTGCGGGCACGACCCTTACCGCCGTTATTACCAAAACAGAGGTTTGGGTAGTGGCGGACGTTTCGTATTCCTCCAATCGCAATCTTGAGCTGATAGATGGGTATATTGAAGAGCTGCAAGGAAAGCTTCCCCGTAACAGCGAGCTCGGAGTTATCTGCTTCGGCAGAGACCAGATAGTAACTGCTGAGCTTGGCGATAGGTTCGTAACCGTCAGGGACAGCGGAGTGGATGACAGCGCGACGGATATTTCATCGGCGTTGGATTATGCCGCGAACAAATTTTCCGATGATACGATCAAGCGTATCGTTCTTATCACGGACGGAAACGACACCGCGTCCGACGCGGCAGGCAAGCTGGTTTCGACTGTTGACGGTCTGTACGCGAAGAACATTAAGATCGACGCCGTATATTTGAACAACAATATTACGGACGACGTACACGAGGTACAGATATCCGACGTTGATTTCACACCCTCCACCTATATAAATCACGAAGCCGTAGCCGACGTGCTGATTACTTCAAGCTATAGCGGCGAGGCGATAATCAGCGTCAGCGCCGGCGGTGAACTGATAGACAGGCAGGCGGTAAGAGTGGAGAACGGCTTTAACGTCATAAATATTCCACTGCCAACTGATGAGGTGGGCGAGTTTGATTACTGTCTTACGGTAGAAGCTGAGGCTGATACGTCCTATTACAACAACTCCTTCAGCTTTACACAGCGCGTCACCGGCGATCTCAACGTTTTGCTTATTTCCGGCAGTATAAGGGATGAGAGCAGAGCGGAGGCACTGTACGCGGGTCACGCAAACATTGACGCTTACATCAGAAAGAGCGCCGTTCCTTGCTCGATAGAGGAGCTTATAAAGTACGACGAGATCATTCTCTCAAACGTTGATATACGAAATCTTGACAATTATTCCGCATTCATCGAGGCTGTAGATAAGGCTGTATCGGTCTACGGTAAGAGCCTCGTGACTATGGGCGATCTCTCAATACAGAATAAGACTGAGGAGATTTTGCAGAGCCTTGAGGATATGCTCCCGGTAAGATTCGGTAACAATGCTCGCGACCCTCAGCTCTACATCATAGTTATAGACACCTCGCGCAGTATGCAGCTTGCGGAGAAGCTCATTCTCGCGAAGGATGCCTCAAAGCAGCTTATTTCTATTCTTACAGATATGGATTACGTATCGCTGGTAGAGTTTAACGCAACGGCTCATACCTTCCAGAGTGTGACACGCGTTACGGATACCGAGGAGCTGTACCGCAAAATAGACGAGCTTCAGCCCAAGCAGGGAACAGTGATCGGTACCAGCTTGAAGGAGGCGGGTAAATACGCCGCCGAGATGACGAATATATACAGCAAGGTGCAGATAATGCTCATAAGCGACGGTATGTCGTACTCCTTGGATGCGGATAATCCGATCGACGTAGCTGCTGAGCTCTACGAGCAATACGGCGTAGTTACGTCTGCGATAAGTTCCAACAATAACGAGGAGAAAGGTAAGATCCTTCTCGGTAAGATAGCCGAAAAGGGCGGCGGAAAATTCTATAACGTAACCGGTCGCGAAGAGCTTCACGAGTTGATTTTCACGGATATTGCGGATCAGATAACCGATTCGGTTATCTACGAGCGCTCGCCCGTCCATATTGAAAACCTGCAGGACGACGTTATGAGCGGCATTGCCGCCATGCCTGACGTTCAGGGTTACGTTTATATGAAGGAGAAGGGCAACGCGACGGTTCCTCTCACCGTTGATTACCGTAAGAACAAGGAAACACTTGACAAGGCGCCACTATACGCCTGTTGGAATTACGGAAACGGCAAGGTAAGCTCTCTCGCCGTACCGCTTAATAACGAGTGGACTGCCGACTGGGCGGGTACCGCGGCGGATACCTTCCTATGTAACGTGCTCACCTCGCTCACTCCAGCGGAGCGAATAGATTACCCCTATACGCTTGACGTGGTCTGCGACGGCACTTATTCAACAATAGAGATCACGCCAGCTATAGTGAATCCATACGCGACGGTTACCGTAAAGGTTACCTCGCCGGACGGCTCTTCGCTTGAGGAGGAGCTCGTATTTGACTCTTCAAAATACAGCTACAGCTTCCCTGCGTCCGCACTTGGCAAATATACCGTGGATATAAACTACGCATTCAGTGACAGAGAGTATCTTGCGTCGACTGCGTTTACTCTCTCGTATTATCCGGAGTACGACAGCTTCGCCCTGTCCGATCCCGCATCTCTTCACGCAGCCATCAGAAATCGCGGAACTGTTACTGACAGCGGAGTCCCCACGATAGAGAACGACGAGAGCGAAGTATCAAGCTACGAATATAAGTTTACCGTTCCGTTACTTATAGCCGCGGCTGTAATGTACGTTATTGATATCATCGTCAGAAAGCTTAAGTGGACGGATATAAGGAGCTTCTTCGGCAGAAAGAAAAAAGGAGGAGTAAGATGATGCGCGAAAAATACGTAAAAATAGTATCAATGCTGTTGGCGATGCTCATTTTTCTTACTTCCTGCGGAGTATACAAGCCTGCCACGGGTGGATCCGGAGGCGGTTCTGGCACAGGCTCAGGTTCGGGCTCAGACTCCGGTTCGGGAACGGACGCGCCGTTTACGGTATCGCTTTCATACGGCGGCAAGCCGTTTATACCCACGGAGAATATCGGCGTTATGTGGAACGATGGCTTCTCGGTACATACCGCGGATATCGGGGAAGACGGAACGGCGGCTGTTACGGGTCTTGACGGTGACTATAGGGTCACGCTGACTCAGGTTCCCGCAGGCTACGCTTACGACCCAAACGCATACACGGCTACCAACGACCGAAGAAATATAGTAATAGAGCTTCAGCGTTCAACGAGTCTGAAGGTTCCTTCGATAAACGAGCTTTATCGCTGTATCAACATTCGTAAAACGGGAGTATACACGATAGAGGTCACGTCGGATAAGGAAATATTCTTTGAGTTCGCTCCAAAGGAGAGCGGAACCTATTCCATTTTCTCCTGGACGGACGTTACGGCTAACACTGTAAATCCCGTTGCGACCTATTACGGAGATAACCCTCATTTTAAAGAAGTCAGAAACCAATATGACGATGGAGGAGGATATAGCTCCACCTACACGAAAAATTTCAAGTTTGATGTTGAGATAGCCGATCAGCAGATTTCCGACGGAGGTCAGTCGGCCTTTACCTTCAGCATCTCCACAACTGAGAGAAACGGTAAATATCCGATCAGCCTTTGCTTCGCTATTACGCTTGACGGTGAATTTGAGCTGAATATTACGGATAGCGTTGTCGTAGTCCCTGAGTTTGATATGGAGAAACAGCGCGAATACGGCGCAGAGTACGAATTCGTCTGGCCGGAGGTAAATCGCGGCAAGGACGTTTTCGATTCCTCGTTATATAAGGTTATGGATGGCGAGGGTATGACTATAACCCGTCCTGACGGCAGCTCTCCGTCGGGAACTGTTGAGCAGATGCTCGCAGGCGAATATATAAATTATTTCGAGCATGAAAACAAATGCCACAATATATACCGTCATATCATCATAAGACCGAATACAGACGGTAGCGGTATCAGCGGTACGTTCACTGTAAACGAGTACGTATATACCTACAGCGGTAGCGGTGTGAAGCAAATTTCGTCAGTACCGCTGTTCAGCGGCACGTATTCGTACAGATACGAGAGAATTGAACGTGATAGCGGCGGCGCAAAGTACGTCGAGCATCTCTTCGATACCGAATACGTTTCAGGAGACAAGATAGATAACGCAGGCTTTACTGTTGGCGCTGACGGTATTCTTGATTACGGTAAATGCGACGGCTACTATCACCTTTATGACAGCGTAAACGACACCTACGGTCCTGTGCTTTATGCCAATATTTCATCTCCCACCAGATTTCTCGGAGAGAACGGAATCACCCCCTTCACTATGATAGAGTCGGCAGGCAATAAGGCGCTGACCATCAACGGACATCAGAATTATAAAATGTTTATTGAGGGCATTATGGATCTGCTGGTTGATCCTCCGTCCCTCGATCTCGGTCCCTATTTCTGTATTAACGGATGTCCCTGCAGGGATGAGCCTAAGGACGACGGAGACGATGAGCAACCCTGCATAGGCGTGTGTGGAGAGTCCTGTGCGAAATGCTTGCCCGATTGTCGTCATCTTTCCGATGAGGCTATGGAGCTCTTTAATGATCTGTCCGAGGAGGACGGAGTTCTTGTTCGAATAGAGAATACCGGTGAATATATGTTAATGCCTAAATGGTTTATGGGCTATTCCTATTTCGCTAATTCCGACGGCGTTCACGCCGTAACCGCGGAGCTTCAGTATTTCCTTCAGAATTTCTGCACGTCCCAGTTGCTGTTCTTCGACGGTCAGGGATGGGTTGAAACTCATAGTACCTATCGTATTTATGCCGGAGAGGATGACCAGTGGTTGTTCGCTTGCGGATACTATAGGCTAAAGTAATATTCTAAATGTTAATCAACTAAGACCAAAATAAAAAATATAGGAGGTTTTCACAATATGAAAAGAATTTCCATCTTGGTTTTATGTTTTGTTCTTCTTATATCGCTTGCATCGTGCACGATCGCCGGAAACGGCGGTGAAATCGGCGGAGAATCAGGCGGTGAAGTTGGACATCAGCACACCTTCGGTAATGAGTTTCAATCTAACGAAACTCACCACTGGATCGGTACCACCTGCACAGACGAGGGCTGCGCAGACGTTAAGGTAGCCGAGAAAGCGCACGTTGACGCGGACGGTAATAAGATTTGCGACGTTTGCGGATACGACGCGGGTCACGAGCACGTGTACGCTGAGGATTATTCCTACGATGCTCAAAAGCATTGGAAAGAGGTTCTCTGCGGTCACGACGTAGCAAAGGCAGAAGAGGCGGCTCATACCGCCGGCGCTAACGGCGTATGTACCGTTTGCGGCTTACTGACCGACGTTGAGATAACAAGCGTCGAGGATGCTATCGCTCTCGGTAAGCTCTGGCAGTCCGCCGTCAAGTACGGCGAGAGCAAGAAGTACTTCGCATATGCAGATGAGGAGGCTATGCTCGATGAGCTCGTTAAGTTCGACTTTGAAAAGAACTACGTTCACTATACTCAGAGCGGCTACGAGTACTGGATCCACCTTGTTGACGAGGATAATATTCTCGTTATTTGCGACGACGGCTACGATGTATCCCGTATTGACTTCGACGTAAGCCCCGCCATGATCGGAGGATTCGGCCTTGACATTGCTGTTATAGGCGCTGTTGATACCGAAAATATCAAAGCATACGGCGTCGTGCAGATTATTGAGCTGCTTTATGACTACGCTAAATCTTCCGTTTCCTTCAATTTCACCGAGAGCATCGATGACGGCACTTACAGCTTTGCCTTTGGCACTGTATGCGTTGACAACTGGGATAAGCCTCTTTGTATGGTTGAGGTTGAGTTCACTCTCGGAGATACTTATGAGATCGATACTCTCAGCATCACGTCCACCCAGTATAATTCTGTTATTTATGATGATGACTACAACGAGATCTCAAACTACACTGCAACTCCTGTTTTAGACGGTGAGGGCAACGAGGTTCTTGACGATTACGGCAACCCCGTGTATACATATTCTCTTGATGATAACAGCCAGGTAAGCCGTGTAATCACCTATTCTGTATTCCAGAGCACAGACGAGAAGGAGGAGCTCCCCTACGAGCCCGACAGCATTATTATAAAAGATTTCAACTTTACTACCTACGATGAGAATTACGAGGAGGTAGTTGTTGAGAGCGGTAGCAAGTTTACTCTCGGTCTTGGTATGGAGAAGTATTTCTACTTCGCAAACGTTGTACCCTCTATCGACGTAATGAGCCTTAACAAGTTCACCGTAACCGTTACCGATCTTGACGGTAACGAGGTTTACTCCGTAAACGCGATTGTCGAATACGGCAGTCTTGTTATCAGATGCTCCGAGGTGGGTAACTTCCTCGTTTCTGTTTCTACCGAGGGCTCCGATGAGTTCGTTCTCGAAATCGAGGCGACCCGTCCCGCAGTAGAGTATATGGAGCTCAAACAGCTCGTTGAAGATATCTTCGAGGACGATTGGGTAAGCACCACCTACAAAACTTGGGGTTATTTCGATGGTGAAGTATATGCAACCTGCAATATTCCCTTCGTATTCTACGCTGAGTTCAACAGCCCCTATTGCGACACTGAGGTTACCATTGTAGTTACTGATGCTGACGGCAACGTGGTATCCGCGGACGATTACGAGGTAGTTCACGGTGAATACGTAGAGGTTGGTATGGTTGATTACTCCGGCTACTATCCTTCTATCGAGTGGGTCGATACCCAGGCATCCACTATTGCGTTTAAGAACGCAGGCGTCTATACCGTTACCGTTACGTCCGTAGAGAACGAGGATTGCACAGGCTCCTTCACTGTTGTTGCAGAGGAGGCAGAGGTCAGATTCGGCGGTACCTGGAACGGCGTTGACAATTTTGGTAACGAATTTCTTACCGTTGTTATAGATGAGGATGCAGGCACCGTTACATTTAATTACTCAGGCTATCACGGCGGCACCACCCTGACATTTAACTACACTGTTACCGACGGTATCGTAGCTCTTACCGACAGCAACGGCGATCCCGCTATGTCTTATATGTACGGTCTTACGCTCGACGCTAACGGCAATCCTATGTCCGCAGTTTACGAGATGAGCAGCTACACTCTCACTTATTCCGAATCCGGCGCAGGTGACGTGGAAATCGAGTCCGGTCTTAACGGTACCTATTACGTAGGCGGCGAAATGTTCGTTCTTACCTTCGAGGACGGTGTTCTTGAGATCTTTGACAACAACGACGGAACATACAGCGGCACATATTATTACACTGAGGGTGACGAGGGAATAACCGTTACCAATACTAATGGTACCGCTACCGAAATCATCATCAGTATGGATATGGGTGGCAATTACACCTTCTGGACACCCGGATTTAGGGTCGAACAGCAAATGTCCAAGTAATCTTAAATCGACTGAAATACAGAAAACCGAGCCTCGTGCTCGGTTTTCTTCTTTTTCATATATGTTATATCCGTGCTCTCATATTCTGTATTCGCGTATGATTTTTCTCAAGCTGTGGCGTTAATATTTAAAGGAGTTGTTCATATCAGATGACCCGTTTTTTTGTATTAAGAGATGAAAGCAAACAATTTTCGGAAAAAGCTATCCACTACTTGCAATACCGCAGGATTTATGATAAAATAGAGGAGTGAAAAAAAGCGTGCCGCGAGAGCGGCAGATAGGAGTTATTATGAATAGACTGAAGAAGCTTATGGCTCTTTTGCTCGTAGGAGCGCTTGTGCTTTGCCTCGCGCTTTCCATCTCATCCTGCGGCGGAGATGAGGGAAACGGTGTTAACGGCGAGGGCGTCGGTGGCTCAGGAGAGCAGGGAAATGGCGGCAGCGAGGGCGGCAGCGGTGAGCCCTGTAATCATTTTGACCTTACCGGTGATGGTAAATGCGACGCTTGCGGTGAGGAGTACGAGGAGCCGTTCTCCGAATTTGAGCTTACCGTTACAGCGAAGGACGAAGAGGGAAATGTTCTTCCTGACGTTGCCGTTATTGTTTATGATAGCGGTTATATGATAGACAGCGCACAGGCGGACAAGGACGGAAGAGCAGTATTTACCTTGCCGATAGGCAGCTATATGATTACTCTTTCGGATCTTCCTGAATATTGGACTGCAGGTATGAAAAACGTAGAGGGTGACGAAAAACAAGTATCCGTATCTGTTATAGCTACGGACAATACTCCCGACGGCTCTCTTTTGAAGCCATTCTTCGTAGGCGACGAGGCGCAGGAATTTACCGTTCCAGCCTTAACCTCGCACAATTTCTTTATCAAGGGTATGAACAGAACTCTCAAGGTATACGGAGAGGGATTCAAGGTATACTGCGAGGATAAAGAATACACAGAGATTGAGGACGGCGTCATGTCCGTATTTATCGTAGGCACCGACGATCCATACAGCAATACTCCATTCTCGGTTGAGAATCTGACCGACGCCCCCATTACCGTTACGGTTCATTTCGAATCTGCGCCGGGCTCTCGCGCAAATCCTATCAAGGCAGAGCTGGATACACCCTATTCTCCCGATATAGCGAAGGAGTCAAGCGTATACTATAGCTATACGGCAGAAGCGTCAGGCGTACTTACGGTAAGCTCCGATGACGTGAAAAACAATATGATGCTCTATAATCTGACGAGCCTCAACGTCACCGAATTTACAAATGGCAGCAGCTCCGTATCTATCGAGGTGGATGCAGGCGATGTGGTTTTGGTTACGGTATCTCATTCCGATTCCTCACCTACTCACGCGGTGAAATTTACGTTAAGTATGCTCCTCGGAGAGTCTTACTCCGAGCAGTAAATGGTTTTATAATTTGATACGGCAGATGCTACTGTGAGAGCATCTGCCGTCTTTTTATAGATTTAATTGGATTTGTTTGATGATAATTCATTCCAAAGAGTAAAGCCCAGGATAAGCACTCCGCCGACTATTTGCGGCAGCGTCAAGGGTTCGCCGAGAACAGCCACCGAAATTATTACCGCGACCAGAGGATCAACGTAGCTCAGAATTGCCACCTCCTGTCCTCGCAGCTCGCCCAGAGAGGAGAAATACAGGCAATAGGCTATACCCGTGTGCAGAATACCAACTGTGATGAGGCAAATCGCTCCGGTGGAATCAATCTCTCCGAGATGAAATCCTCCGTCAAAAATAACGTAGGGTATAAGCACCGCGAGAGAAGCGACGAACTGCATAAAGGTCCGAACGATACCGCCAACCCCCGTAATGAATTTGTTCAGTATCATAACCGTGGCGTAAAATACCGCGGCGGACAGACCGAAAAGTATACCCTTGATGTTTACCGCTCCATCTCCGACACCGGTTATCAGCACAAGACCGAGCGTTGACGCGCCGAAGCATATCCACGCCTTTACCGTCATTTTTTCGCGAAATACTATAGGAGAAAGCACTGTCACTATGACGGGGGCGAAATAATAGCTCAGAGTAGCTGTTGATACGGTAGTATACTTGTAGGCTTCAAACAGAAGCACCCAGTTTATTCCCATAGCTCCGCCGGATATGAGGAGCAGAAGCAGGTTACCCTTCAGGTTTTTTACTGATATTTTTTGACCGCTGATGAGCAGATATCCACCGACTAAAACGGCAGCCATCACAGCTCTGTACAGAGCTATCTCGCTTGAGCTGAGTCCTATAAATCTGACGAGAACACCGATAGTTCCGAACACCGTCATTGAAAGCACGAATGAGCCCTTCGTCAATACACTTTTGTTCATTTAGTACGACCCCGTGTCAAGCTTTACTGTACTTTTACAGAGAAAATTGCAGGAGGATAAGTGGATGTTTTATCAAATCTTATGCGCACCTTGGTTTCATCATTTGCCCTATAGACTATTGGATAATCTATAATTTCCGTATATTTTTCGTGTATGTCGGTTACCTGATCTCCGAGAGAGATCTTTATGTCGATATTCTCGCCGAGAGAGCCGAGCCTTACGGTTATTTTATTTTCCGTATTCGGCTTTACTGCTATCTCATAGCTGAACCAGCCGTGCGCTTTGATCAGCGCCCATCCGGCACCTCTGGAGCTTCCGGGGATTCTGCAAAGCTCACCGTTAATCACGAGCGTGTCGGAGAAGTTGACCTCTTTCTTCAGACCGTGACTCTCAGAGCCTCCGCCGGCTATTACGTAATCGTGGAGTCCCTCTTGCGCGAGAGCCTTGTTCGTACGTTTCTCTATTTCAAAGCTCTCTTTTGTATCGCGTACAAATTCCGTTATTTGCTCGATTCTGCCCACGCCTGCCAGACTGTCACCGCTGACGCAGTAGAAATCGTCGCCAAATTCATCTATTCCGGCTTTGTTCATCTCCGTCAGCTTATCGAGGCAAGCGTACAGCTCCTTTTCATGCCTTTCATCGCCAAGCTCGAAATACTTTGCATATGCGTAGAATACATCGGTCATAGTTTTCCATATGACAGCGGCGAGATGGAGATTTTTGAATTTTTTATACAGATCGCCGTAGGCTTCCGTAGGTACTCTATCCTTTATCTCCATCAGACGCGCAAGCAACGCCTCGCTCTCGCGTACGGCGCTTTCCTTTTCTTCCATAACGGAAGAGAGCGTACCTCTGTCCCAGCATGGAGGAATGAACCATTCGCCCGATACGATAGAGTAATTCTCACGCATCATCTCAAAGTAGAAGTGATTTTTACAGTGATTAAGCTTCGGGAAGAGAGAAAGCTGGCTGTAATAGTAGCCCTTAAGATATATTATCTTTCGCAGAATATCTTCCGTCGGGTCCATCAGCGCTCTGATTTCAGAGCCGGCAGCGCCGTATTTCTCCTCGAAGAATGCGTCTATCCTCTTGTCCACGTCGTCACCGGACAGCACCGCGTGCATTATGATCAGGTTGACCTCGTTTGCTTCTCCAAAGGGATCTCTGCCGGAGCGGTCGATTCTGGCTACGTAGCCAATGGGAGAGTGGCTCTCGCAATAATCAAACTTTTCGGTAATATGTCGCTTGAGCATCAGAGGCAATCTGCCCTTGCCGAAAAATTCGCCGAAAATATCCGCCTCGACGAATAGAGGATTTTTCTTTATCTTCTCAAAGAATTTGTTGTGCGGCAGACACAGACTCCAGTCGAATTGAGTCCACTTGTCCATAATTATAAGGTCAGAGGATATCTCCTCGTATGCGTGGGTCATCATCTCGTAGTCCTCCGCCACAGAGGCGAACGGGCGTACGATAAGCTCCTTGCCAAGCTCCTTACAGGTGAGATAAAGTATCTCCGTCACGTACTTGACTCTGCTTATCTTGTCAAGCTTTTGATTTTTCAGCTTAAGCAGGGGCACCTTGGTTTCGTGCAGTGTCAGAATGATTCCATCCATCTTAGGATAAGCATCAAAGAAATCTCTGATCTTATTTTCAAGATAATCTCTTACGAGAGGGTGGGTAACTTCTATGTCGCCGTATTCGTTGAGCGCCTCAGGAAACGCATCGTTGAAGCCAAACGCCAGATCAAGCTCGTGATGCCACATATAGCTTTTGATACCTGCATTCGACAGCTTCTCCAAGGCGGGATTGACAACCTCCATACAGTATTTAACGTACTCAGCGTCCTTCTCGGAATTGAACATTCCGTACTTTTTGAAGAAGGTCATTCCGTCAATATTTCCGCGAACACCGTCGTGTATGGGACCGATCAGCTGATAGTGATCAAAACCGTGCTCAATAGCGTAATCCACCGTAAAATCAAGATATTCTTTCTCTACGTCAACAGGATTCAGAGTCGAGATACCCTTTATAATCTTTCTCATTTTCATTCTCCGATAAATTAGTATATTTTTGCCGTCTGCCGTTATATGAGTGTCCGTAGCATAGCTCAAACACCGCAAATTAAACATTATAATTATTATATCACGGTAATGCCGTAATTTCAAGGTAAAATAACCCAAATTATTATGAGGATATTTTATGGCTTCTCAATCTTTATAACGAAAAAAATGCTTTTCGCCACAGCGAAAAGCTACCTCACTTCTTAACTATTCACTATTACTTATTGCTTTCCAAAAACATTTTCGGACGGATTTAATGGTGTCCTTTCTGCAAAAACAGAAAGCTGCAAATTAATTGTAATATATTATCACGGAAATTACAAGGGAAATGGGGGAATAGGGGAAAATCGCTTTTGTGCGTTTTATGAGCTCAAGTCCTTCCGGTCGCTTGCATTCCGTACTCAGTTCTCGAAAAATGAATTTTCGGCAGTTCGAATCCTTCGACTCAAAGAAAAATCGAAAATGGATCTATGGAAATTCGAAAAAAGTTAGGCGCGAAAAAAGCGGAGAAATCTCTCGAAATCTCCGCCTTTCTGCCGTTATTATATCATAAATTCGATATTTAATCAAGTGAAATATTCGCCTTACGGCGAATGTGAAATAATTCACTTCGTGAATTGTGAAATATTGCTCCCGTTGGTCGCAATGTGAAATAAAATTCGTTCCTTCACACGCCGTAGGCGTATTTCACTGCCGCAGGCAATTTCACACGCACCAGCGTATTTCACTCGTTCCGCAGGAACGAATTTCACTGAAAAAAGCAGATTGCGAAAGCAATCTGCTTTTTTCTTGGCAGGGGCAGAAGGACTTGAACCCACGACCCATGGTTTTGGAGACCAGTACTCTACCAACTGAGCTATACCCCTACATACGCGTATTATTATACTAAATTTTTGCCGGTTTGTCAAGATGTTTTTTAAATATAATTTGATAAAGTGTAAAACAAGTCACAAACCGGCTTTATCGGGCAAACGAGCCTCTGAAATAAAAAGCGGTTTTTCCCTACTTTCAGCAGAGAATAACCGCTTTTGTTATTTTAATGAAGCTTATCCCGGTTTGATTAGCTTTTGCTCATCTTCCTTTGGAAGAATTTAACGGTTTCGACAACGGGTATTACTATGATGCCGAGAGCTATTGCTATAAAGTATTCGACAAAGCCTACGCTTGCAAATCCGAAAGCGTTAGCGAGGAACTCAACCTCACAGACCAGCGTGGTCGCGATGAGTGATCCGACGGCCGCTATCCAAAGGATCTTGTTTGAAGAGGTAAGCTTAAAGATACTGCCTCTCTGGGAGCGCATATTGAAGCTGTGGAATATCTCAGCCATGGACATAGTTAAGAACGCCATAGTCATACCGTGCGCGCTGTTTGTAATCTCCCAGTTTCCTGTTTCGACGAAGTGGCCTATGAAGTAGGACGCGATAGTCAGAACGGTTACCAGAACACCCTGATATGCGATATCCACGCCCATGCCGCCGGAGAATATGCCTGACTTTGCCTCACGGGGCTTGCGTCGCATTATATCAGCCTCTGCCTTTTCAGTTCCCAGCGCAAGAGCGGGGAAGCAGTCGGTTACGAGGTTGATCCAGAGAAGGTGAACAGGCTTCAAAATAGTAAAGCCGAGAAGTGTTGCCGTGAAGATAGACAGTACCTCAGACATATTTGAGCCGAGCAGGAACTGTATAGCCTTACGGATATTGTCGTAAATGCGGCGGCCTTCCTCAACAGCACCGACGATAGTAGCGAAGTTGTCGTCGGTAAGCACCATATCCGCAACGTTTTTGGTAACGTCAGTGCCTGTAATACCCATACCTACGCCGATATCTGCACTCTTGATAGAGGGGGCATCGTTAACGCCGTCGCCGGTCATAGCGGTAACGTACCCGGCCTTGCGCCAAGCATTGACGATACGGGTCTTATGCTCAGGCTGAACACGGGCGTATACGCTGATATCCATAAATTTGCTCTCAAATTCCTCATCGCTCATATCGTTGAGCTGAGAGCCTGAGATAGCATAAGTGCTTTCGGTTATGATACCCAGCTCCTTGGCTATAGCCACGGCGGTATCAATGTGGTCGCCGGTAATCATAATCGGACGGATACCCGCGCCTCTGCACTCTACGATAGCGTCCTTAACCTCAGGACGAACGGGATCGATCATACCGCACAGACCCAAGAAGCAGAGATCCGTTTCGAGCTGCTCCGCCTCATAATTTTCAGGAGCACCGTCCCAAATTCTCGTAGCACAGGCGAGGACTCGGAGAGCCTTATCCGCCATTTCCTTGTTAGCGTTGATGATAGAAGTCTTGTACTCATCGGTCATAGGAGTAGCTACGCCGTTTTTGATATAGTGGGTGCATTTTCCGATAACGACGTCGGGCGCGCCCTTAGTGTACTGAACGTATTTGCCGTCGGACGAGTGGACTGTGGACATCATCTTTCTGCCCGAGTCAAAGGGCGCTTCACCGGATCTTGGATAGATTGCCTTGAGATCGTATTTTCTCATACCAAGCTTATCAGCCCATACTACGAGAGCCGCCTCCGTGGGCTCACCGGTAACGTTTCCGTCGGTATCGATCTCCGCGTCGCAGCAGAGCATCATACCCGTAGCGATCTGCTTTTCATCCTCTCCGAAGAAATCAACTACAGTCATCTTATTCTGGGTAAGAGTACCTGTTTTGTCGGAGCAGATGATCTGCGCGCAGCCGAGAGTTTCAACAGCGGTTAAACGGCGAATGATCGCGTTTCTTTTCGACATATTGGTAACGCCCATAGAGAGAACCACGGTGACGACCGCCGCAAGTCCCTCAGGAATAGCCGCAACAGCCAGCGACACAGCCACCATAAAGGAGGGAAGCACCGTTTCGTTGAAGCTGAAGTTTCCAGCGCGGATAACCTGAACGCCGAACACTACTATACATATACCCAGCACCAGCCAGGTGAGAATTTTAGAAAGCTGATTGAGCTTCATCTGTAAGGGCGTTTCGCCGTCCTCTGCCTGCTGGAGAGCGCCGGCAATTTTACCCATCTCGGTATCCATACCGGTCGCGGTCACGACTGCCACGCCTCTTCCGTAAACGACGGTCGAGCCCATATAGAGCATATTCTTGCGGTCGCCGAGGGGAACGTCCTTTTCACCATCTTTAAGATTGATTATGTCGATAAATTTGGTAACGGGAACAGATTCACCCGTAAGAGCCGCTTCCTCAACCTTTAGGCTTGCGTTTTCGAGAATACGCGCATCAGCGGGAACTGCGTCGCCTGCCTCTAGAAGAATGATATCGCCTACGACAAGGTCTTCACTGTTGACGGTCTGCACCTTGCCGTCACGCAGAACCTTTGATTTTGCCGCCGACATTTCTTGCAGAGCTTCAATAGCCTTCTCCGCCTTGCTCTCCTGATATACGCCGAGAACCGCGTTCACGATAACGACCGCGAGAATTATGATAACGTCAGCAAAGCTTTCACCCTCCGCTACCGCAAGTACACCGCTGATCAGCGCGGCAACCAGAAGTATGATGATCATAGGATCGGTTAGCTGCTCCAGAAATCTCCGAATGAGAGATTTTCCTTTTGCGGCGGCAAGCTTGTTTTTGCCGTTTTCCTCAAGACGACGCGCCGCTTCCTCTGACGATAGACCGTCTTTCGTGCTTTTCAGCTTTTCGAGGACTGTTTCATTGTCTTCACAATAGAATTTCAATTAAAATACCTCCTGTTTATTTCAATAATTTATTTGCAGTTAATTAAAAACAATTCTATTTTTAGATTGTAAACACTTAAATTATACTAAATTTTGATAATAAAAAAACAAAAAAACAAGACTTACCCTTCTTACGAAAGATAAGTCTTGTCATTTAAGATAAAGCCAAGATAACCTGTGATGGTGACTTTATCACACTTACGTGCCGACTACTCCCTTATAATATTATTGATATATTCGACTGTTTTGCGTAAATTTCAGAAATTGAATTTTATGAGTTATTAGTCAGCGAGCCACTTTTCGAGATTTGCCTTAATGAACTCGTCATCGTTCAGATGGGGATACATCTTGTAGACTCTGTCAATCTCCTCAAGCTGTCCGTCGCTCATCTTCTCATCCGGATTCAGACACCAGGTTCCCTTGAAAAGACCCTGACGGCGAAGCACCTCGTGCAAGCCTGCGATACAGCCCTTGAAGCCGTTAGCAGTGTCGAAGAATACGGCGTTTACGTCGGTAACCTCGTTTGCGAGAGTAAGCATTTCGTAGGGAATAGAATCCATTCCGCGCACCTCTTTGCACTTCTCAAACAGCTCGACAGCCTTTTTGGTCCATACAGACCAGTGACCGAGCAGACCGCCGATGAAGCTCTTTTCGTAGGTTTTTCCGTCAACGGTGAACTTGTAGCTGGATATAAGGTCGAGAACGATGTTATCGTCATTACCGGTATAGAGAGTGATCTCGTCAGCTCTTCTGGAGAGAGCGGCTGCTTTGACCACGTCGAAGGAATAGTATCTGTTAAAGGGCGCTGCCTTGATGGCTACAACGTTGTCGATGTCGCAAAGTCTTGCCCAATAGTCGTAGGAGAATACCCTGCCGCCTACAGCAGTCTGCAGATAGAATCCGATAACGGGCATAACTGCAGCGACAGCCTTGGTACGCTCGATCATATCGTCCTCGGAGAGATGGTTAAGTCCGCCGGGCGAGAGAAGTACCGCATCATAGCCGAGGCTCTTTGCCAGCTCTGCTTCTTTAACAGCCTGCTCCTTTGGACCGCATACGCCGGCTACCATTACGATTACGTTGCCGGTCTTAGCCTCAAATTTAGTTGCCTCGTCCTTTGCAACCTTGAGCACGGGTTCGAGAAGATTGTATTTGGGATCGCGTATCTCAAACTGAGTTGTATGTACCGCAACAGCCAGTCCGCCGACTCCCGCGTCGAGATAATATCTTACAATTGCTCTTTGACGCTTTTCGTCAAACTTACGGTTTTCATCAAGAGCGAGAGGATTTGCGGGGATCACAGTGCCCTCGTGCAGCTTTTTAAGCGCTAATTCGTGTCTTGTCATATCAGTAGCTTCCCTTTCTTTCTTCAAAATGAGTGGGCTTGTCAAGAGTTCTGCCGCCCGCCATAATATACTCAGCCTGCCACTTTATGAGAGTGTGCGCGCAAACGTCCGGGTAACCGAACATTTCCATAGCCAAAGAGGAGTCGCTGAGGTAAGCGGTATCGCCTTCCTCACCCTCGAAAACTGGCTCCTTGCCGAGATACTTACCGAGCTGAATAGATGCCTTCTTTATAGAAACGGTTTCAGGACCGGTAACGTTAACGGTTCGCATGGGAGATTCTGCGTGAAGCAGACCTCTGATGGCGATCTCGTTTGCCGTACCCTGCCAGATAAAGTTAAAGCAGGGAGTTGCGAGGGATATGGGAGTACCGTCGATAATCTTTTTAGCGCAGTCGAAGAGAACTCCGTAGCGAAGATCGACAGAGAAGTTCAGACGGTAGTTGAATACCTTCGTGCCGTACTTCTTTGACGCGTATTCAAACGCGCGCTCTCTCGCGAGGACACTCATAGGATATTCGCCGTTTGGCATAACCTTGTCCTCCTCGGTGCATCCGCCCTGAGAAAGCGGAACGAGAGGATAAATGTTGCCGGAGGAGAATACCACGATGCGTGAATTTCTGAATTTATAAGCAACAAAAGCAGGAAGGGTAGAGTTCATAGCCCAGGTAAGATACTCGGTTCCGCCGTCGGTACCGAATTTTCTGCCTGCCATAAAAATGATGTTTTCTATCTCCGGCAGAGCATTCAGACTGTCCTGATCAAGCAGATCTGCACTGATGGTCTCTATACCGTTTGAGTGGAGATAATCAAGCGCGATAGGATCGCTGAATCTCGATACGGCAATAACCTTTTTCTTAATACCTGCCTTCTTGATTGCGTTCTTAGCCAGAATGCAAAGGGTGGGACCCATCTTTCCGCCTGCGCCGAGAACCATAATATCGCCCTTTATCTTAGCAATATCAGATACCAGCTTATCGGAAGGAGTGGTGAGTAGTTCATTAAGCTTTTCTTCTGTCCACATCATAATGTACTCCTGTTTTTTGCTTCATTTATTTTATAATTCAATTTAAAACTTTAAATATTCTTCCTTCGACATCAGAGGCTTGAAGCCGTTCTTTATTTCGATAGCCTCGCGCGCTCCGTCCGAAAGAAGATCAACGACCGCCATCGCCATAGTCTTCGCGGGGTCGATATACGCCTGCCTGCTATCCGCTACGGCAAATTCTACAGCGTGCAGATTTCCCACGAATCCGCCAACGGTCGGCTGAATGACGGGCATAATGTGACCCAAATCGCCGATATCCGTAGAGCCGGTCATATCCACGTCGCGTCTGATTTCCGGAGGATTCGGAAGAAGCATAGCGTTTCTCTCATATACCTCGGATAGCTCCGCGCACTGTACGAGAGGGAGATATCCCTTGTAATTCTTTATTTCACATTTGGCGCCGATAGCCATACACGCGCCCTCTATAGCTCGGTCAACCTTGCCTGACGCATCCTTGATAGCCTCTGAGGTTGCGCCTCTTACGTAGGTTTCCATTGTAACGAGGGAGGGAACTACGTTCACAAGCTCGCCGCCGTTTGTAATTATAGGATGAACTCTGATCTTATCTTCGTCGCGGAAGGTTTCGCGCTGCGCGTGAATACACATCATAGCCGCCATAGCTGCGTTGAGAGCGTTAATGCCCTCGTGCGGAGCACCGCCGGCGTGTGCCGCCTTGCCGATAAAATTGATTGTTTTCGCAACGAAGCCTATTCCGCCGCCGTCAAGACATACCGTGTTCTCAGGACAGTTGCCTTGAGCGTGAACCATCATAGCAATATCTATATCGTCAAATTCGCCGATTCGTACCAGCTCCTGCTTGCCGCCGAAGAACTCTATATCGCCCCTCTCGCGAAGCTTCTCTCTGTATCCTATCTCAACGAATTCCTCCGCCGGAACGGCAAAGATGCAAACGTCACCGTCAAGCTCTCCACCGACTGCTGCAAGACCTATAGCCGCGCCAAGCATAGCCGCTATCTGCCCGTTGTGTCCGCAGGCGTGGGATGCGCCGGTTATCGGATCTGCAAGAGGGTGAGTGGCGCACGTAACGGCATCCATTTCACCGATAACTGCCACCGTTGCCAGACTCTTTTTTCCCTTTATGGTGCCTTTTACTCCTGTAACCGCAAGCTTGTCACGGTAGGGGATACCGAGCTCGTCAAGCTGTGCCTTTATAAGCGCTGAGGTCTCAAACTCCCGATAACCCATCTCCGGCTTCTGCTGTATCCTGTTACCGATATCAATGATCTTATCGGCGTTTTTGTCTATAGCCTCGCATACGCGACGCTTGAGCTCTGTAACGTTCATTGCAACCTCACGATGCACGCCGCGTACGGTGCGCGGACGTGACGGTATATCAACATATAATGTAATTTATAGCTGCCGTTTGGCTATTATTCACCCAAAAGAAGTGTGAATAATACATATTCTAACATACTTTGTAATTATTGTCAAGTATTAAATATACTTCAACGGTAATATTTTCAAAGCAGCACTCTGTGTTCACGTACGGCTTTTTTCTCTTATCAAAAAACACGTAACTTATTGACAAGCAGCGAAAAAGGTTGTATAATGGTCTTGTTCTTCGGGTAAGTCCCGAAATATCACTCTACCAGATTGAAAGGATTCAGTTATGCTTAAAATTGCTATCGTAGGTACAGGTGCCATTGCAGGTCTGCACATCAAAGCCATTCAGGCGCTTCCCGAGTGCGAGCTCGTCGCTCTCTGTGATCTGAACGAGCCTCTCGTTAAGGGACTTTCCGAGCAGCTCGGCGTGCCTTATTTCCTCAACTATAAGGATATTCCAGCGAACGTTGAGTGCGACGCGGTTATACTCAATCTCCCCCACGGACTTCATATGCCCGCATCCATCTTCTTCCTCGACAACGGTATCAACGTTCTCGTTGAGAAGCCTATGGCGAATACTGTAGAGGAGTGCGACGCTATGCAGGCAGCCGCAGACAGAAACGGCAAGAAGCTGGCTATCGCTCATATTCAGCGCTTCTTTGACGTTAACCGAGTAGTTAAGGAGATCATCGACAGCGGTGAGCTCGGTACTCCCTGTATGTACGTAGAGCAGAGAAGTATAAACTACTTCCTTCCCAGCCGTCCCGCTTGGTTTACGAATAAGAAGATGTCTGGCGGCGGTATTGTAATGAATTACGGCGCTCACGCCTTTGATAGAATCTTCTATACTACCGGCGCACGTCCCGTATCCATCAGCGCAAGCTGTAAGAACTTTATCAACGACCGCGATGTAGAGGGTCACGCTCAGATATTTGCGAAGCTTGATAACGGTATGTCCGCCGTTGTAACCTTCTCCGGATACAGCACTGTCGTTTACGAGATCTATTACTACTTCACCGGCGGAGCGCTTAAGCTCAGCGGAACCTCCGGTATATTCATTAAGCGCGAGGGTGATAAGGATTGGAGCGCAGTTCCATTCGAGAAGACCTCAGGCGAGTTCGTTGGCGAGATCCGCGAGTTCTGCAAGTACGTAAACGGCGAGCCCTCCATTATTCCCGATTACGAGTACAGCCGTGCTGTAATTCAGGCTATTACAGAGGCGTATAACGACTGATCTCGGCGGTGTATTTTATCGCTCTTACCGAACGGTGAGGACAGTCTGATATAGAAAAAACGCGAATATGACCTTCCCCCGCGGAATGAGTCGTACTCGCGTTTTTTCTGTATTTTTCTGTAAAAAAACAATGATAAATGCAGAGAAAAGGCAGTCTTTTTAGTAAAAAACAAATTCGCACCTCGGTTATTATTGCAACGTTACGTACGAAAGATGTGCTTTTCTGATATGTCGCGCCAAATCAGATTATAAATTCATTATATCCCGCCTTGAGTGCTTCGTTATATTCTCCGTAAACGAATTTTCCTTTTGCCGATTCCGGCAGAGTAACGGAAAACCGTATTCTATCTCCTTCGCGTGTCCAGCCTCCCTTGACCTTACCGTCGCCGAAATCGTACTCTGCGTATACGCTGTCCAAAGCATCGATAACGCAAGGCTTTAGTATAACGGTGCGGTCGTCGGTAAGACTCGGATTGATTTTCAAGCCTGCAAAGCAGGAGATGAATATACGTGATATATCTCCGAAGATATGGTGATTTTCCGATTCCTGTACTCCATTTTCCTCTAATGACTCGCACAGCGCGGTCGCGCCTCGCGCAATCATCGAGGCGTAAGAGGGAGCGTCGGGTCTTGTGATCATTTCAAACGCAAGCTCGCCGTTTCCGCCGTCTATAAGCACCTCAAAAATAAATCTGGCGCCTATCATTCCGCACATGATATGCCGTCCGTCGTTTTCAATAATTTCGATAAGACGCTCGTATGCACGCGTTCTCTCATTACTGTCAAAAATACCGAGATAGTATAGATACGCCTGCGACGTCTGGCAGCTGCCTTCGGCGGTCATGGTCGAATAGTCGATAAGATTTTCGCGAATGGCGAGGCGCATTTCCTCAGCCAGCCTCAAAGCAAATTTTTTCTCCGCCCAAAGACCTAAAACTTCGAATATTTCCGCCGCCTTTCTCGATACGTCATATACTGTAGCACTGTCCGTAAGCCGAAGGGGGGCCTGCATACCTCTCTCCTTAATCCTCGGCTGCACCCAATCTCCAAGACCAATGGCTATAAGTCCCTTTTCATCACGGCGGCCGGCAATATAGACAAGGTATTTGTAGATCATCTCCGCATTGTCAGAGAGCACGCTTACATCCTTATCATACTTATAAATGTAGTATGGCAGGTTGACGCATACCGCATCCCAGAAGGGACCGTTTCCCCAGGAGTATCCCCAGCCGGAGGTAGGTACTATCGCGGGTAGCATACCGCTTTCTGTTTGCGCCGTACGCAGAGACTTGAGCCATAGGCACAGGCTTTTTTTAGCGTTGAACGATAGGAGAATATGCTCAGAGGAAACGGATATATCTCCGGTCCAGCCGTTTTTCTCTCTGTGTGGACAGTCGGTGGGAAAATAGTGAAAATTAGATAGAACGGCATTTTTCGTCATTTTATAAAGACGGTTCAGAACCTCGCTTGACGAGTGGAAATCCGCTCTCTCCTTTATATCGGAATTGAACACCGTAAAGGTGAGCAGTCCGTCCGTTGCCTGTTCCTCGCTTATTCCCTCAACAAGCACGTATCTAAAGCCGTGATAAGTAAACGGAGGAGTGTGGATTTCGTTGCCATTACCCCTCAAAATGTAAACATCTGTTTGAAAATTAGGGATAAAATCAATATAATCCTTATTATACGTGTATATTGAATTTATATTAAAGTTACCGTCAGAGTCTAACCTTTCGCAGTGACGAAGTGTGATTTTCTGTCCCGCTTTTCCGCTGATATTAAGCCTGCATACGCCGGAGTGACTTTCACCGAAATCGTATAAGTAAGCGTCTTTTATGTGCGAAAACTTCACGCTTTCTCCGCCCGTGTACGCGGTTTTTAAATAATAAAAATCCGATACCCGTCTGATTTCTTTAGGCTTTAATTCGTATTGCAATAAAACAGGCTCTGCGGTGCAGGGAACGATCTCGCCGGATGGAGTCGCCGCAATGGTTGCGCTCTCCCACTCTCCGTCGTCAAACCATTCCTCCGACCAGCCGTCGATTTCTCTTCTCGCATCAAAGTGGGTGCCGTAGCGGTACATATCGTAGGTTATGGGTGATGGGTGCCACTTGAAGCTGCCGTCTGTATTCAGTACGTACTCTTTTCCGTTACCACTTATCGTTAACGTTGCCGCGACGGATAACGGGGCGCGAAACGTCGCATCTCCGAAGCCCCAATGGTATACGCTCTGATTTGCGAATCCGTTTCCGAGTATGATGCCTATTGCGTTTCTGCCTTCCTTAAGCTTATCTGCGACGTCGTATTCGTCGTAGCATATGAAATGATCGGGGTTTGATATATACGGAGCGATAAATCCCTTCGTAATTTTCTCGCCGTTGATATAGAGATCGTAGAATCCCGCCGTACATATTTTCAATACGGCGTCGGTGAATGGAAAATCAACCGTAAAGCCTCGTCTGATATAGGGTGCGGATACGTGATTTTCTTTATCGGTGTAGGAATCTTGAGCTTTTATAAATTCCTTAAACATAACTTTATACCTTCACTTAGATGTTTTATTATCCTTGAAGTTTAGTTTTGAATTTTACCGTTATATCTTTTGATAGGCAATGCGCTCGTCGCCGTTTTCGAGATAAATTATACCGCACCGCTTAAATCCCGCTCTTTCAAGAGAGCGTTGCATCGGCAGATTATCTCTGTGCGTATCTATCCTTAAATTAGGACGTATTTTAAAGCATTCGCGGTAAATAAATCCGCCGATACCCTTGCCGTGGTGCTTGACGGCTATTCTGTGTATCACGGCGTAGGGCTCGTCGTTTAGCCATTTTCCGCCGTAAATATTACGGTAGGTAGGGTCTTCGCCCATATGGAAATAGAAGGTTGCAACGATTTCCCCGTCATCCTCACATACGTAGCTCGTTCCGTTCGGTATTCCCTCTGAAATATCCTTATCAGAGGGATAACTATCCGTCCACTGATTTGGATTTCCGCTCTCACGCATAAAGGCGCGTGCGCTTTTGTATATTTCGTTTGCCGACTCAACGTCGGCACTTGTTGCCGGTCTTATTTTCATATTCTTCTCCAATTAAGCTTGGTCAGATTGATTATACGGTAACGTTGCGCTTTTGTCAATGCTTTCAGGCGAAATTAAAAAGAATTACCGTCAGGCGCAGAATAGAATTACGGTCAGGAGCGGAAAAAATTCGGTCAGGCGCAGAAAAGAATTACCGTCAGTCACATACGCTATTGAAATTTGTAAAAAAAGTTGCTATAATATATAAAAAAAGGAGGAGCGAAGATGAAGAAAAAAAGCTATTCACGCGTATACGTTGAAGTCACTAATATCTGCAACAGAGCTTGCTCCTTCTGTCACGGTACGGCGAGAGCGCCCGTACGTATGTCGATAGAGAATTTCAGACGGATAGCCGATGCTCTTATCCCTTACACCGACTATATTTATTTTCACGTAATGGGAGAGCCGCTTACTCATCCCGACCTTATCCCTATGATAAGGTATGCCACGGATTTGGGCTTCAAATGTGCCGTTACCACCAATGGAACTTTGCTTTCTAAGATTGGCGACAGTCTTATTTCATCAGGAGTATACAAGGTTAATATCTCCGTCCATTCCTTCGAGGATGGAGAGGACACTGATTATTACGCGTATCTTTCCTCTGTTGCTGATTTCGCGGACAGAGCGTCAGAGTCAGGTGTGCTTTGCGTTCTCAGACTTTGGAATAAAGGTGCTGACGGAGGCAGAAACGACCGAACGCTTGATTTTCTGTCGTCAAGGCTTGCGGGGGAGTGGAAATGGGGCGATCGAGGTGCCAGAATCCGTCATAAGCTTCATCTCGAATACGGCGACAGATTTGAGTGGCCCGATATGAATGCTACGGAGGGCGATGGCAGAATATTCTGCTACGGACTTCTCGACCACTTCGGTATTCTGTCAGACGGAACGGTTATTCCGTGCTGCCTTGACAGCGAGGGAGATATTGCTTTGGGTAATATTTTTGACACGGATATAGGGCAAATACTATCATCTGGACGTGCTGAGGCAATACGCGAGGGCTTCTTAAACCGAAAAGCGCCGGAGCCGTTATGCTCAAGGTGCGGATATGCGAGGAGATTCAAATAGTTTCCGTATATAGAAGCTCGAATACGTCAGAGAACTTCCTCCAGACATTCGGAATTAAGTACTAAAGCTAAAAGCATAAATCGTATCGCGTATCGGTGATTAAGTACTAAAGTTAAAAGCATAAATCGTATCGCGTATCGGCGATTAAGTACTAAAGCCAAAAGCAAAAATCGTATCACGTATCAGTAGTTTAGTGCAATACTGCAATCTATACTTTACATTTCTGCCTGCCTGTTTTCTCGTCTTTTGATTCCAAAAATCCTCTCCAATCTCTGAGTGAGAGATCGGGAGTTCCATCTCTGAGTAATACTTTCCTATCCTTTATCAAGGATATCGGAGAGAGGTCCCCATCTTTTGCGAATCCGAAGATTATTCTTTTGTCGGAAGCAAATTCGCATAGCAACTCGACTCTCTCCTCTAATTTATATAGGCCGTTGTATTCCTTGCCGAAAAGATCATATCGGTTCTTTTCGTCAGATATTCCGTTCAGAAGAGCGAAGTCGATATTTTCATATATAGCGGCGGCGAGAAGAGCCGCTTCCGCGAGGTAACCGTTTCCTATCACTCCGACGGAGCATTCCGGATACTCGTGCTTGATACATTCCGCCGTAAGATGCACGGCAAACGCATAGAGCATCAAGCTACCTGCGCGTCCCTGCCTTTGACCGTTCGATGATAGCTTCGCGAGGGATGTCTTGCGCTCGCTTCTATCATCGGGTTTGCTTATTTTCTCTGTGAAAATGGACGCGACACCGTAGCCCATATCAGCGATTTCTTCACACGGGGTATGTCTATTCGGTATATTTTCCTCATTTTCGATATGCAGTATTATCGCTTTTGCGGAGGCGTTTGGCATTACCGATTTTACGCTGAAGCGGAACGTGGAGCTCTCGTATTCCGCGATTATATCACGTTCCTCATACCTTGCGTATCCACCCGAATACCCATCGTCTGCGAGTGTTATTTCTCCGTAAAGATGAACGGGTACTCTCGGCTCACGTCCATATATCTTTTTTATCTCTTTACTTATTTTGTGCGTCTTTGTCATACTTCCTCTTTTCCTCTGCATTTAGCATGTAAGATTTCGCTTTTTTGAGGCTGTTCTCAAATATTTCGATTATATTTTATTTTATCATGTTTTATTTGAATTTTCAATATCGAAGCTTTTATTCGGTACGCGGCGTTATTTAAAATTCGTTTTTCTAGGAGCTTTCAATGTCAGATTGTAATTTTCTTTTGCCTTTTGAGGTCGGATTTATTATTGACCGACTCTCAGAGCAGGGATACCGCGCCGACGTCGTCGGAGGTCCGGTCCGGGATATGCTGCGCGGCGTGTCGCCCAGCGATTTTGATATAACGACTTCAGCCAAGCCGGACGAGGTTAAGTCCTGCTTTCCCGATCTCAAGATTGTTGACACGGGTATAAAGCACGGTACGGTTACGCTTTTCATTGACGGGGTCGGATACGAGATCACAACCTATCGTATCGACGGAGAGTATCTTGATTCACGTCATCCTGAGAGCGTCAGCTTTACTACGGAGCTATCTCTGGATTTGTCCAGACGGGATTTTACTATGAACGCAATAGCCTACAGCGAGCGCTATGGCATTACCGATCTCCACCGTGGCAGAGAGGATATCGAGGCTAAAATTATCCGCGCGGTAGGAGATCCGGATACGAGATTTAAGGAGGACGCTCTTCGTATTCTTCGCGCCGTTCGGTTTGCTTCAACTCTTGGATTTACTCTGGATGAGGGAACGGATGCCGCGGTACGCCGTTGCGCGCCGCTTCTTGCAAACGTTTCGGTAGAGAGAATTTACACGGAATGGTATAAGCTTCTATCCGGCGTTGACAGATATAGGATTCTTTCTGATTACCCGGAAGTAATTTCCGTCTTTCTTCCGGAGCTTTTCGAGAATGGAAATAATCTGAGGCTTCCGGAGCTTTTCGAGAATAAAAACGATCTGAGTCGTCCGGAGCTTTTTGGCGAAGAGGGAAGCGCTAAGGAATCTCCTGTTTCGCTGATGCTCGCGCTATTTTGGCTTAACGCGGTCGATCAAATACCTGAAACCTATAGGAAAGCAATGATCAGACTGCATACCGACGGATATACGCGAAACGCAGGCGCTCTTGCGCTCAGCGCCATAGGCGAATACGATACAGACACACAAGCGGGTATCGGTAAGCTGATGATGGACTTCGGTAAGGAAGTCGCGCGTCTTACGGTTGAAACCGAAATACTGCTGGGAATGACACCGAAATCTTCTCAAAAAACGCTTGATAACTTTATAAATGACAGATGTCCGTATCGTCCTCAGGATCTTGACGTAAGCGGCGCTGACCTGATGTACGTGGGTTATAAGGGCGCCAAGGTCGGTGAGATTATGAGAAAATTGCTCCTTGAGGTGATAGAGGGCAGATTGCAGAACAACCGATCCGCCCTTCTCGCTCGCTTAGATGAAATGAGAGATAACGGGTAGACTTTATCAAGTCCGTAGCAAAAACATATACTATAGCAGGCGAATCGCCTGCTATTTTTATTGGTGAGAAGAGTATGAAGATTTATTTAATGACGGTAAGTAAACACAAGACGTTTAGAGCGAAAAAACTGCCAAAATGCAAACAAAAGCTTATAAAATACAGTCAATTTATATACGGCGCCTACGTGTATTCCAATATATATGAATCCGGAGGCGACGATTTTGCTGTATTCTACGCAGACGTTCTTAGGTGCTTTGATACGGGTATACTTAGGCTTTCGGCATTGAAATACCACACGTCGCTCGTCTGCTGCGTGTATTCCTGCGTCGGCAAAACGGTGTACGCTGTTTGTGATTATCAGGGCGAAAAGAAATCTTTTCCACTCGGACTTTTATCATCTCTTATAGCAGATTTTACTGATAGAGGTTTTAGCGCAGAGAAAATAATTCTCACCTATTCTGAGCACAGGGCATATTGAGCAAACAGTAATTTGCTTTTTTGTACGAGCGCTTAGTTTGTACGCAGACGTTCGATTTCTCGTGAGCCGGCGTTTGCTTTTGCGTGAACACGCGTTTTCTTTTTCACGAGAGCGCATTGCTTTGTACCTACGGGCATATGCTTTGAACCTACGGGCAGATACTTTTTACCTGCGAGCATTTACTCTTTTTGTCTTGACTTCTCTCTTTCGGTGTGCTAAAATAATATAAATAATTTAAGGAGAGCGAATATGTCTTTTGATGCTTGTATGATGCGCGCGGTGATTGATGAATATTCCCGCGAATTCCCGGAAGCTAAGATCGAACGTGTGCTTCAACCGCAAAGCGATGAGATAAATCTGATCGTGCACAGCGGCAGACGGTCGGGTAGGCTGGTTTTTAACGTCGGTCCAAATGCGCCAAGACTTCAGCTCTCAGACGTACAGAAGGAAAATCCTAAGCAAGCTCCAATGTTCTGTATGCTGTTGCGTAAGCTTCTTATCGGCGGAAAAATCACGTCTGTTACCCAGCTTGGATTTGACAGAATAGCGGTGTTTAAAGTAGCTTGCTACGACGAGATGGGATTTAAGGTGGACAGGTCCATAGTTTGTGAGATAATGGGCAAATACGCAAATCTCATAGTCCTAGACTCTGAGGATAAGATACTCGCGGCTCTCAAGATCATAGATTTTGCCGCCAGCACGGTCCGCCAGGTCATACCCGGTATGAAGTATCAGATTCCTGCCCAGCGCGAGAAGCTCTCTCCCTTAGTTATTGATGAGAACAGATTTTTTGAGAGCTTTTCTTCCTATCCGTCTGGACGGGCTTCCGAGAAATTCATCACGGATACCTATTCCGGAATAGCTACTCAGATAGCGCACGAGCTGGTATACCGCGCTACCGGTTTTGTAGGGACTGTAGTGGCTGACACCGACCCCGTGTCGCTTTATTCTGTGTTTTTAGAGTGGCAGCAGCTGCTAATTGACCATTGCTATACTCCAACGTCTGCGATAAATTCTGACGGTAAGCCGGTTGACTATTCGTATATGCCGATAACTTACCTCGGTGACAGCGTCAGAGTGGTTCATTATCCGGATTTCAGGCGTCTTTTCGATAAGTATTTTGCTGAGCGTGACAGGCTGGATCATATACGTCAGCGATCCAGAGATATTATGCAGCTTCTCGATAATTCCATAGCCCGCACCGAGCGAAAGCTTGGCATTCAAAGACAGGCTCTTATCGACAGCGCTAAGGGCGAGAGCTACCGTAGGGACGCTGATCTGATTACCGCCAATCTCTATAGGCTTAAGCGAGGTATGGAGAGCTTTACCGCTATAGACTACTATGATGAGAGCTGTCCTGAAATAGAGGTTAAGCTTGATCCTCGGCTTCACCCTTCTCAGAACGCTCAAAAGCTGTACAAGCTCTATCAGAAATCCAAAAACGCAAAGGTTGTTCTCGCTGAGCAAATATCTATTTGGGAGCGTGAGCTTGCGTATCTTGAGAGCGTCCAGGTGTTCCTCGGTAACGCGGAGCGCGAGGACGACCTCGCTGAGATCAGAGAAGAGCTTTATCGTGCGGGTTACGCCTCGAAAATGCGCGGTTACATTCCACAGAAAAAGCTGAAATCGTCATATACGAAGCTCCTCACGACTGACGGTAAGCTGCTTCTGGTTGGTAAAAATAACGTTCAGAACGATAACCTCTCTCACCGTTTGGCGTCAAAGGACGACCTTTGGTTTCATACCAAGGATATACCCGGTTCTCACGTTATACTCGTGACAGACGGAGAGGAACCGTCCGATCTTGATTACACGGAGGCGGCTCGCGTCGCCGCCAGATACTCTAAGGCTAATGGCGATAATATAGCGGTTGACTATACCCGTGTTAAGAATTTGCGCAAGCCGGCAGGCTCAAAGCCGGGATTTGTAACCTATAAAACCAATTATACCGCATTCGTCAGACGGGCAACGGATGATGAGATAGAGGCTATGGCCGGCGCGGTAAGGACAGCGGAGGCGAACTGATATGGTAGATCTTACCGGACTTCATAAGCATTTTATACTTGAGCATCTCGGTGAGGGTGACGTGGCGGTCGACTTCACTATGGGAAACGGCAACGATACTCTTTTTCTCTCCCGTACGGTCGGTGAATCAGGCAGGGTGTACGCCTTTGATATTCAGGAGGAGGCTCTCGTATCCACCGAAAAGCATCTTAGGGAAAACTCCGCTCCCCAAAACTATCAGCTGATATGCGCGTCGCATCACCGAGTTCGTGAGTTTGTCAGCGAGCCTATCAAGGCGGGAATGTTTAATCTCGGCTACCTACCGAGGAGCGGTAAGAAAGCCGTAACCACCAAGCGAGAAACCACTATGGAGGCGGTGGCGGCGGCGATAGATCTTCTTTTGCCTGACGGAGTACTTATAGTAGCTATTTATCCGGGTCATGAGGAGGGCGCGCTTGAGGGAGATATGCTCCGTGAGTATTTTTCAACGTTATCCCGCTTCAGAATTTGCGCCTCCGAGTTCAGAATATTGAACTCACCGACCTCTCCCTACTTCTTCCTTGTGGAGAAAAGTCCTCGTGTTAAGGATTAGTTTAAAAATTCTGGCGATTGCCTGACTTTACATCGGAAATATTGAAAGGAAAAATTTATGAAAAAAATCACCCTAATAGTTTTTGCTCTTATCGTCATTTTAGCGTCTTTCGTGTCCTGCGGCGAGCCGGTTACTCTCAAGGGTGCGACGGTTGATGACGGCGTCCTTAAATTTGAGTGGAGCGACGGTACGTTTACCGACGTTGGCTCTATGCCGAAAAACGTTGAGAGAATAGAGCTTGACGGCGCATCGCTTGACGAGAATGGACTCCTGGTGTCCTTTAGCGATGGTTATCAAAAATTGTTTTCTAACTTTTTGAATTATAAGGATAAAATAATCGGCGCGGAGGTCACTCAGGAGGGTACTCTTCTCGTGAAAACGGAGGACGGGGACTTTGATCTCGGTAAGCTTCTGTATCCTACAGTGCCGTCTGCTCCTATGACACCGTCGGGTGCGTCCGCGTACGCCGATACACGTGATACCACCGGAAGAAATACCGCTACGGTAGAGATGGAGGTAAAGGGTTACGGAAAGGTTACTATTCTTCTCGACGCAACCACAGCTCCCGTGACCGTTAAAAACTTCGTTAATCTGGTCAAAAGCGGCTTTTACGATGGACTCACCTTCCACCGTGTTATTGAGGATTTTATGATTCAGGGCGGCGATCCCCTCGGTAACGGAAGCGGCGGAAGCGGAACGAATATTTACGGCGAGTTTTCTTCAAACGGCTACACGGGTAATGACATTCTTCATAAGCCCGGTACTATATCTATGGCTCGCTCTAGTGATAAAAACAGCGCAACCAGCCAATTTTTCATTTGCACGAGCGATTTTGATTCTGAAAGAGGCGGCGATGGCAACTACGCCGCATTCGGCTATGTTCTGAACGGTATGAACATAGTATACAAGATATCGGAGCTGGGATCTGTATACGGCGATCAGAACGGTAGGGTAAAAGATTACGCCAAGCAGATCGTAATTACATCGATCGTAGTAATCGAGGATCTTGACGTTGAAAGCGATAGTGGGTCCGAAGATGAAAACGGTGAAAACTCCGGTGCATCTGGTGAAACGCCCGAAGGCTCCGGCACAGAGGGCAGCGGCAGCACCGGCGGTAACGAAGGCGGCTCCGGCACAGAGGGCAGCGGCAACACCGGCGGCAACGAAGGCAGCTCCGGCACAGAGGGCAGCGGCAGCACCGGCAGCAACGAAGATGATACGGATGATGGCGGATGGGCGCTCCCCGGCTGATTTATTTTTCTGTTGCCTGATTTTATAAAGCTTTGGTATTCGTCAACTCGTGTATATTTTTTTCGCGGAGCAGTCGGACGTACCAAGCTTACCGTTAGCGTAAAAAGTCGCTGAAGCATTAAGAGCTCAGATAAACCAACAGATTTGGTAGGATTTTGTTATAGAATCCGATTTTTAGTAAAGAAAACCATAGGCTATCAATGTTATTTATTATCTGATTTTAAAAAACGAGGTAGATACAGCATTTGCAATATCTACCTCGTTTTTTTTATTTGGTTATGTCAAAACGAAGAAACTCCTCGTTTTAGCTTAAGTAATGTCACTCGCCCTTGGCAAAAAAGCGGTCGGGATTAAAGGCTCCGCCCTGTCCCTCGTCGGTCAGCTCGCCGTAAGGCTTTTCGATAGCGTTTCTTATGGCATCGCAGATTATAGCGAAATCACCGTCGGTGACCGGCACGTACTTATGTTCGCCGTGGTTGAGATCCGCTTCCACATCCTCAGGACTCGGTCTGTAGGTGATGCTTTCGGGCGACTCACCCGTCAGATAGCAGTACCACATAAGTCCCAGCGCAAACCTGCCGAGTCCCATACTGAGATGGGCGTAATCTCGGTGAAGCTGATCGTAGGTGATACCATTTTCTCTCAACTGGCAGATGAGCTCCAACGAGGAGATAACACCGGAGAATTTGCCTGTTTTTAATACACGCTCCCTGGTTATCTCTACAATTTTGTCGTAATTATCCAGCGTATCCGCGTAGTATTTCCATATCATATGATACACGTACCTTACGTTCGGATTAGTAACTCGCTCTTCAATGTATCCGAGCAAAAACTCAAGCTCGGAGTACGTTTCGATAAGTTCAACCTCGCCGGGCGCGTGCTGGATGGTGATAATGTCCCAATCCTCCTCGCGTATTGCGCTGTCATAGCTGTGCTCGACCGTTTGGACTACTCCGTTAACGGTTTTCGTATATCCGAAACCGCCCTTGAAATCATTCGTGGGATCATCGTCAAGGTAGGTTACGTGATTATTGATATTGCAACCGCCCTGCGCGAGAACTCCGATAACTACGTTTCTGTATCCCGCGTTCAAGAATATCTTTGTCAGGAACTTATTGGCGTCGTTTCCGTAGCTGTTTCCAAATATAAGTATCTTAATTGATTTTATCATTGGTAGCTGCACCTCGTATTCATTGTCTAATGCGTTTTCCGCAGCATCAAACAGTATATCCAGGCTGATAGAGTCGATAATATCGCCGTTTGGTGAAAACTCTCTTACGGATTTGCCCGTTAGATACGAGCACCAGATGCTGCTCGCCACCCACTTTCCGAGAGTTGACAGTCCCAGCTTGCTTCCTCTCAGCTCCGGGAGCATATCGGTTCCGGCAGCGTTGCTTATTGCAGTACCTACGGGGATCACACCGTCGAGCAGGGAATGCTTTTCCATAATTTCTTTGGTGACGCTTCGTATGGCATCACTCATTTCCTCAGAGGAGCTGCCGTAATTTTCAAAGCCGGCAACGCCTGACCCATTTCCAAGCGCCCAGGGCATATGTAGAAGCATCTTTGAGGATTCACCGGTAGCTTCCCTTACGAGCTGCAGCAGCTCGCCGAGTTCCGAATAACTGTTCGCGTCACCCGAAAGCACCAGCGATTGACCGAGCGCTACGTAATCCCAGCTTTCCATAGCTATAATTTCAGAGAAAGACTTCGAAAACTCATACTTCGTAGTACTGTTTTTCGTTATACTCACATTGTAGGCTTTCTTATCGTTTTTTACGTTTTGCAGGTGCAGATCAATACTTGCGCCGGTGTTGTACGCGCAAGATGCGTTAGCGACGACGGAATTGGTTAGTCCTACCCCGTGTAGCATTTCGTAAAGGTTAAATACCGAATCTGATGCGGTAATGTCGCCGATGATCAGAATTTTAACAGCCCTTGTCGCGCTGATCTTCTCAATCGCCTCGTACTCGCATTTGGAACAGAAAATCCTCTTTTCCCCATCCTCGTACTCTGTGGCAGGAGTTTTAACTTCTTCCGTCAGCTCGCCCGACTCACATTGGGGGCAGGGATTAGCTCTCTCGTCACTCGCGCCACCGCCGCACGCAACCGTCGTCGGCAGGATCGCGCAGATCAAGAAGCATAATAGGAGAGTCTGAAATATTCTTTTCATTTCGCACCGCATTATTTCAGGTATTCGTGAAGCTTTAGCCACTTTTCGAAATCGTTGACCCAGGTAGTAACGTATGGCTCGTCAACGTTCATATCGGGATAATAGCCAAGTCCCAGACCGTGTCCGCCTACGGGATAAATGTGCATTTCAAGCTGCACACCAAGCTCGTGAAGCCTCGACGCATATCTGAACGAGCCGTTAACGTCAACAGAGGGGTCAGAGGACGTATGCCACAAAAAGACGGGGGGCGTGTTACGATCTGCCAGGTACATAGGCGTAATTTTGCGGTGAGATGAGTAGTTCTCTCCGAGGTTGTTAAAGAACGAACCGGGATGGGCGTTTATGTCTAAAACGGGGTAACAGAGTATCTGGGCATTCGGCATACAGTCTACGTCGTCGAGGCTGTCTGCTCCCTCACCCTCTATCTCGCCTTTATACGTCGAAACAAGCGCCGCGAGATGTCCTCCGGCGGAGGAACCCATTACGGCGATCTTGTTTGGATCAATTTCGTATTTTTCGGCGTTCGCTCTTACGAATCTTACGGCGCGTCTTGCGTCAAGGAGAGAGCAGGGGAATCTCGCCGGCTTTACTCTGTACTCAACGTCGAAGGCGTCAATACCTCTCTCCGCCAGCCATCTGCAGTACGATTCACATTCGTACAGCGCTCGCTTTCTGTAGCCTCCGCCTGCGAAGTTTATGACGGCGGCGCCGCATTTTTTGTTTTTAGCGGGGAAATATTTTATGTGAGGAACGTCAAATCCCTCCTCGTAGAGAGGAACCTCACCGTCCCACAGTCTTGTCTTTACGTATTCCATTGTTCATCCTCCTTTAGCTTGCATATGCTGTTTTTTATTTTGACGCACAGTAGATGGCATATCACCATCATACAGAGCAGACCTATATAAGTTGCCATAATGTAAACGATCTCGCCTGTACCGTACATCCCGGCATCCTCGATAAGATATGTTACGGTATTGTACAGCTCGGATATCAGAAATATTGCCAGCTGTCCGATGGCTATCGACAGGATTCCGGCAGTTGCGGGATGAGTGAGATCGAAGTAATCTCCCAACATATTTTCGCTGACCGAATCACGCGCGCTTCCTCCGTCAGAAATTTCTCCCTCACAGACGTTTCTCCGAGCCATACGGCAGGAAACGAATTCGGCAAGTATAACGAGAAGCAGTATACCCACCGCTCTCATAATGATATCACCTACTGTCATCAGCATCGAGAGTCCGATCGATTCAGCGGAGTCGTATCCGTACGAAAGCATATAAAGGTAGTAACAGGGAAGGTCATAGACAGCGGAGCAGGCGGCGAGAGCTACGCTGCGAAGTATCCTTTTGCCTACTCCCGTGTTGCGCTCGGCTGAAAAAATGGCTGTCGCGGCGGTCGTAGGAATGATAAAGCCGACTATACGCTCGATGATCTCCCTGAACACAAGATAGGTACCTATATATTTTTCCGGAAGCTCAACGACGTAGTTCGGCAAATAAAAGACTAAGAAAATTAATAAATATCCGATACAGTAGAGCGCACACGTTCTGCCGTACGTTCTTCTTTTACTACTCATAGGCAAACACTTTCCATCATAGTTTTCGTTTGTATTTTATCATAACGGCGGTCTTATTTCAAGTGTTTTACGTAAAATTTATTCGGTCGGTGTTTTCGGTGCTCCGTCTGAGAGAAATACTGCGCGTCTGACACAGTCGGTATAGCGCAGAGAGCCGCGTTTATTAATAAATTGTAAATTTTAAGGAAATACTCTTTCCCCACTTGAAAATAAATAATAAATATGATATTATATTAAGGCTGTCCGCAAGGGCAGACGAATTATATCTCACATAGCGAGTAGGTTTACTGCCGGTGCGCGATCAATCGCGTCGCAGTATTATGTCGCTATGGCGGAAAAACCAAGGAGGAACATAAAATGTTCGAAATTACAATCAAGCAGTTGCTTGAAGCAGGCGTTCACTTCGGTCACCCGACTAAGAAGTGGAGTCCGAAGATGGCAGAGTACATCTTCACCCAGAGAAACGGTATTCACATCGTTGACCTTCAGAAGACCGTTAAGAAGTTCGAGGAGGCGTACAACTACGTTTCCGAGCTTGCTCAGGCAGGCGGCACCGTTCTTTTCATCGGTACCAAGAAGCAGGCGGCAGAAACCGTTAAGGAAGAGGCGCAGAGATGCGGTATGTACTACGTAAACGTACGTTGGCCCGGCGGTATGCTCACTAACTTCCACACCATTCGCAAATCCATCAAGAGACTTAAGGATCTTGAGAAGATGCAGGCAGACGGTACCTTCGATCTTCTTCCCAAGAAGGAAGTTGCTAAAAAGCTTAAGGAGATCGAGGATCTTGAGAAGTCCTACGGCGGTATCAAGGATATGGAAACTCTTCCTTCCTGCGTATTCGTAGTAGACACTCGCAAGGAGAGAAACGCAGTTCTTGAGGCGAAGAAGCTCGGTATTCCGGTAGTTGCTATCGTAGATACCAACTGCGATCCCGACGATGCAGATTACATCATTCCCGGTAACGATGACGCTATCCGCGCTATCAAGCTTATCGCAGGCGCTCTCGCAAACGCTGTTATCGAGGCGCACGGCGGTGTTCAGGATGAGCCCGCAGCAGAGGAAGCTACCGAGGCTCCCGCAGAAGAGTCTGCAGAGTAATCCTTTATTCAAATTAAAATTAAGGAGAATTTAAAATGGCATTTACAGCTAAGGACGTAGCCGAGCTCAGAAAGCAGACCGGCTGCGGTATGATGGACTGCAAAAACGCTCTCGTAGCTTCTAACGGCGATTTCGAGGCGGCAGTTAAGTTCCTTCGTGAGAAGGGCATGGCGGCAACCGCTAAGAAGGCTGACAGAATTGCGGCAGAGGGTCTTGTAGACGTTATGACCGTTGGCAACACCACCGCTATCGTAGAGGTTAACTCCGAGACCGACTTCGTTGCTAAGAACGCAACCTTCAAGGAGTTTGTTAAGGAGGTTCTTCAGACCATTATCGCTAACAAGCCCCAGGACGTAGAGGCACTCCTTGCTTCTGAGTTCGTTACCGGCGGCACTGTTGCAGATGCTCTTGCTGAGAGAATCTACAAGATCGGCGAGAAGCTTTCCATTCGTCGCTTCAACATCGTAGAGGGTGTTGTATCTACCTATATTCACGGTCTTGGCGCTACGGGCGTTATCGTAAGCTTTGATACTGACGTAGCTGACAAGGACGGCTTCGCTGAGTGCGCTAAGAACATCGCGCTTCAGACCGCAGCTATGGACGTTAAGTATCTCGACCGTGAGTCCGTTCCTGCTTCCGTTATTGCTGAGGAGGAAGCTATCCTCATCAAGCAGATGAAGGAAGATCCTAAGATGGCTAACAAGCCCGACAATATTCTTGCTAATATCGTTAAGGGCAGACTTGGCAAGTTCTACGAGAACAACTGCCTTACCGAGCAGGCATACGTTAAGGATGACTCTATGACCGTTGCTAAGTACGTTGCTTCCGTTGCTAAGGAGCTCGGCGGTTCTATCAAGATCACCGGCTACGTTCGCTACGATAAGGGCGAGGGCATTCAGAAGAGAGAAGAGGACTTCGCAGCTGAGATCGAGAAGATGGTCAAGGGCTAATTCTCACAGCTAAAAGTAATAAGTAATAAAAACATTCTGCGTAAGTATGCGTACTCTTAAGGACAGTTTTTGAAATCCAATAGAATACGCTGCCTACTGACAAGAGGACAGATAACGTAAAACGTCATCTGTCCTTTCTGTTTATCTATCGGGCGTCAAAAAGAGCTTTCACTTTGTGTAAATTCCGACGCGCAAGAATCTATGCTCACGGCGCCCCCCAAAACGATTTCATCTCCGTCGGATATAAACGCGCCTATATAGGCTGCAAAATACTCCTTGAGCCAATAACTGCAATTTTCATAAATCTCTCCGGTTAAACGTTTCGTACACTTAATTTAATTATACTCACAGCATTATACCATAGGATAATCTTAAAATATACCTATATTAAGATTATATGGAGATTTTCCGAGAAATAAAAAAGCATCTTGGAGTTGAAATCGATCCGAAGCTTCGCTATATATCCAAGTATTACGGTCGCTCAGCGAACGGAGAAAAACTTTATTTGATCAGATAGGAAATAAAGGCTTTTGAAAAAAGCGAGAGAGAAATTGAAATTTTCAAAGCACTGAAAGCAAATTAAACTCGTTTTCAGGATATAATAAAAGGTGCTTAGCCAAAACTGCCGGGCAACTTTGCGTTGCTTTTTATGTCTTTAATCAGGGCATACGGTGTACATCGTTTGCAGACGTAAACAAAAAATACTGCATATCTCAAAAGAGGTATGCAGTATTTTGATGACCACCATTTAGAGTAGCGCTCTAAATGAAGCCCGTTTTTTCGGTATGGTATATAGAAATTACGTCAGAGATATCCTCTGTGATAAAATATCACTTAAGGATGAACCAGAGGAAAATGTAACCGAGGATGAGAAGGGGCGACGCCATAAGGAAAATAAGCAGACCGGTAGTGCACTTATCCCATACTACCTTCCAGTTTACGTTTTTGGTCACCTTCTTGAACCACTCTACGAACTTTGCTATGATGCCCTTGCACCAATCAACGCATTTACCAAAGAAATTCTTAACCTTATCGAGAACCTGCTTCATAATAATCTCCAATTAATCGTAATCATATCTTGTTAGGAATTTGTTACATAATTTAACAAATAATATTTTATCACATATTTATGAATAAGTCAATAAAAAACCAATAAACTTTAAAAAATATTTTTGTAGCATAGTTATTTGCAGACTTGAAAAAATCTTCGCTGTGTGCTAAAATAAAAAAACGGGAGGTGCAAATGAAAACAGCAATTGAAACAGAACGAAAATACGTAATACGAAAGCCTGATATCTCGGTGCTCAGCACATTCCCCGATTTTACCGAAAACCGTATTACACAGGTGTATCTTACCTCGGACACCGGAGTGACTCATCGTATTCGTAAGAGAAGCAGAATGGGCGTAGACGTTTATACCGAAACCGTCAAGCGACGTATCAGTTATATTTCGGCGGAGGAGTCGGAGAGGGAGATAGAGGAGGGCGAATACCGTCGGCTGCTCGGAAGTATAGCTCCCGGCACGTCGCCTATAGAGAAGATAAGGTATACCTTCTCATATTCGGGCAAGCTATTTGAGCTTGATTTTTACCCTCAGTGGATTGACACCTGCATTATGGAGATAGAGCTGGAGTCCGAAAGCGAGAAAGTTTGTATTCCCGATTTTATCAAGATCGTGCGTGAGGTAACGGGAAACAGAGAATACTCTAACGCGTCGATGTCGCGCACTTTCCCTGACGAAACGGTTTGACGGAAGATCGTTGGATACCGACCGCGAGCGTGTATCTCTTAGCCGCAAGTCAATTTCAGCAGGCACTCCTTACCACGTCTGCAGTACCGATCGGCAGAAAAGGTGAAACGAGCGTGTATCTCTTAGCCGCAAGTCAATTTCAGCAGGCACTCCTTACCACGTCTACAGTACCGATCGGCAGAAAAGGTAAAGTTTGAAACGATAACAGCTTATAATAAAACGTAATAAAGCGGACTCCGTGTTAAATAATAAACATGGCATAGTCCGCTTTTTGTTATATTCTATTTGTGATACTTCTTTCCCGTAAGGATAGTAAAGGAGCGATATAAGCTTTCCATCAGAATTACCTTCATCAGCTGATGAGGGAAGGTAAGCTTGGACACGGAGAGCTTTAACTCCGCGCAGCTTTTCACCTTATCCGAAAGTCCGTGAGATGAGCCTATGATAAAGGCGATCTTGCCTCGCTCGTCAATTGCCTGACCGATGCGCTTGGCGAGGGCGGGGGAGTCCATCTGTACTCCCTCGACACACATTGCCACGATTGACGCGCCCTTGGGGACAGAGGCGAGGATCCTATCACCCTCAGCGTTCAGTGCTCGCTGTACCTCGGTAGGATTATCCTCGTCAGAGATACGCTCTTCCTTGAGCGTTATTTCGTCAACTCTCGCATATTGAGAGAGCCTTTTTTTATATTCCGAAACGGCATCCTTCAGGTAGCTTTCTTTAAGCGTACCTACGGAAATGATCGCAATATCAGCCATATCACCGCACCCGTGTTAATTTCTTTAACCCTTCCTTAAGCTTTTCTACAAGCATGTCCACGTCGGAGAACTCGTTTCTGTGGGAGAAGCTTATGCGTATCGACCAATCCGCCTCTTTAGCCGTTCTTCCGTACGAGATAAGAGATGAGGATTTGTTTTGTGAGTTTGAAGAGCAGGCTGAGCCGCTGGATACGTAGATACCAAAGGAGGAAAGATAATGGAGCATCGTTTCGCTTTTGATACAAGGTAGAGTTATATTCAGTATATGAGGCGCGTGAGAGTCGGGGAGTGTAAGCGACAGCTCGTCAAGACCCTCTTTTTTTATGCTTTCGATAAGATACTCGCGCAGAGAGGTTAATTTCTCATATCTTTCCCGTAAGGATGCGCGTCCTATGCGTACCGCCTCTCCGAAAGCGGCAATACCCGGAACGTTTTCAGTACCCGATCTTAATCCCATCTCCTGACCGCCGCCCAGTATCAGCGGCGATAGTCCCTTAGCTTTTATTATCTTGCGGTCGATCACCAGCGCGCCAACTCCCTTAGGACCCTCAATTTTATGTGAGGAGAGAGTGAGCATATCTGCGCCTGAGGAGGATTTTGTGAAGGGAAGCTTCATATAGCTTTGAGTCGCGTCAACGTGCATAAACGCGTCAGGACACCTCTTCCGCATAAGCTTAGCAACCTCTGCCGTATCATAGAGCGCGCCCGTTTCATTGTTCACCATCATAACGCTTACGAGTATTACGTCGGGCGTAAGAGCGGATATGAGCGTACCCGTGTCAAGCTTTCCGTTCTTTGTAGGTATTTTTTCGACCTTAAATCCCAACCCCTCAAGATGCTTTGCAGGCTCGGAAGCTGAGGCGTGCTCACTGTCCGTTATAATAATCTTTGCGCCTCTTTTGTATCTCTCCTTGGAAAAAGCGCGTCCGACTATCGCCAGGTTGTTTGCCTCGCTGCCCGATGCTGTGAAAACGACTTCGGAATCTTTCTCGGACAGTGAAGCAAGAATCTCGCTTCTCGCCTCCTTCAGTATTCCTTCGGCGGAAAAGCCCATTCCGTGCAGAGAGGAGGGGTTGCCGTAGACCATTTCCGATATTTTCACGTATTTTTCAAGAGCTTCAGCCGATATTCTGGTAGTGGCGCTGTTGTCTAAATATATTTCACTCATTTGAAGCTGACCTTTTCAAGTATTGTTTTTACCTCAGAAAAATTACCGTCGAACTCATCTGCAGTCGCCGTGTAAGTGAATACGTAACCGTAGAATCTGTCCGTTCCGAGTATCTGATACACGCGGTACGTCTTTCCGTTATAGGTATAGGCGTACTCGTACGCCGCGATCCTACTCTTGTCTAAATCTCCGAATTTTAGTGCTTCGTCATATTCCGGCATTATTTCAAGATTCCATTTATCTAAATATTGAGAATCTGCGGAAATAGGCTTTGCTATAGATATACGGATGTCCTCAAAGCTGTCTGCCACGGTAAGTATTTCTGCTCTTCTTTTCTGCAGATAATCCAACACGCTTTTTCCTGTTTCCGAGGCACGGGTCACGCTTATTGCCGCGTTTTCATTTATTTTCAGCTCTACGAGTCCGCTGTTGTTTAAAACGGTGTAGTCATCGGGAACGTATAGCTCAAACCCGGACAGCTGACTGTCTGAAACCAGAATATATCCGTCGCTGTCCCGCTCGTATTCCGGAGCCGCCCCGTCATTTCCGCCCGCAGTGAAATAGAAGCTGTCTATCGACACCTGGATCTTTGAAAGATACTGCTTGTAAAGTCCCGTTTCATCAGTAGGCAGACCGCTTGCGGTGTAAGTGAATATGTAATGGCTTTCACCTCGCTTCAGGAGAATCTGCAGGCAGGTATAGTCGATTTCCTCATACTTATAGGTGTATATATACTTATAAGCATCGTCAGCACCGTTCTCTGCAGTGCCGAAATTGGTTTTAATACCGGTTGCTGCTCCGTCCGTAACAGGCGCGTCGTCCCTATAAAACGTAACGGGGAAGTCAAACCTATCTAAGCTTTCCGTGAAATAATCAGCTATATTTTCTCCATCTCCGAGCTGGAATTTCGTAAACGTGACGGATACCCTGCTCAGCGTAGAGAGATAGGCAGACGTGATGTTGCCGTGATTTGCCACGACCCAGCCCTCCGGACCGAAAAATACGTATCCGTCGCTTTTGTTTTCGTTTACGAGCTGCATTCCCGTAGGTACGTTGATATCATCCTTCCGGCAACCGCAAAGCGCAATAATACAAAGGAGCATCACGGTCAGAACTCTAAGCGTTCTTTTCATTTTTTGCGTTTTCCTTTCATATAGAATCTCACCCATTAACCGTAAACGTTAGCTTTCGACGGGTAAAAATTCATTATTCCTTTGGAATGCGCCTTTGCGCGCACTCCGTTATTTACAATCTGTTTACCAGCTCTCGAAAAACCTTTCCCCGTTCTTCAAAGCTTTGAAACTCATCGTAGCTTGTGCAGGCTGGCGACAGCATAACCGTGTCACCGGGACGGGAAACAGACTTTGCCAGAGTGACCGCATCGGCAAAAGATGGGCAAATATCCGTCTGACATAGGTCCGATACGGCTTCAAATATTTTGAATCTTTCCTCGCCAAATGCTATGATCCGCTGACAGAATCTTGACAGCGTGTCACGAATTTCGCTATAGGATAATCCCTTTCCTCTGCCCCCCATCAGCAATATTACGGGCTTTCCGTAACCGGTCAGAGTGGTGTCGCATCTCTGTGGCGTGGTATCGATAGATGAGTCGATATAATCAACTCCATCTATTGAAGCGATTTTTTCGCATCGGTGTGACAGACCCGAAAATCCGCCTATAGCGGATATCACGTCCTCCCGTCTTGAATATCCTACAGTCAGGGCGATAGCGCATAGAGCATTCGCTATAACCTGGCGATCGTCGCGGTAAAGGGCGGAGGCGTGTATCAATTTCTCGCCGTTTTTGCAAAGATAACCGTCCTCGAAGGTCATATATACGTCAGCTCTGCATTTTTTCGTCAGCAGTTTAAGCGGCATCTCGGTGCTGACCGCGCCGAATATCTTCCGATCCCTAACTGCTGATAACAGGAGAGGATCATCCGCGCATATGATTATTTGACGCGATAGAGCTAAAAGCGACAGCTTTGCGCGCTTGTAGCTTTCAAACGAGCCGTGAAAATCGAGATGATTCGGCACGACGTTCGTTATTACGGATCTATCAACGATAGCGTGTCCGTATTCAAGCATAAAGCTTGACAGCTCCGCGACGTACACTCGCGCGTCTGATGGCGCTTCGCACATAGGTACGCCGATGTTTCCGATTAGCGCCGAGCCACCGGTTTTTCCGCCCAGCATCATATGTGCCAAGGTTGCCGTAGTGCTTTTTCCGGAAGAGCCGGTTACGGCTAATACGGGCGCGAGGCGTCCCTCGAAGAAAACCTCGTAGTCTGAGGTCAGCCTTACACCGTTTCTCGCCGCCTCTGCAATTTCCGGTCGATCTCTTCTGACGGACGGTGAGAGGACCAGCACCTTTTCGCTGATATCTCTAAGAGCCGCGTTTCCCTCATAAATAGCCTTGATTTTAAGACCGCAGGGCAGAGAGGTGAGATCGATTTTTTTATCGGAGCGCAGCACTACGCCGCATTCCTTCGGAACGAGCCTCATCAGCGCCAGATTGGATTTTCCTATTCCTACGAACCCGACAGTACACCGTTTTTCATTCTCATATAATAACGAAAACATATTTCTCTCCATATATTATAATTTATACGCGCTCCCCCGTCAAGTATAAGCGCTGAAATTTAACAAAAATAAAACATTATGGTAGATTATATGCGCCAAAGTCGGCAATTAAACATGAGAGTCGGATGAAAATCAAAACGGCTGCCCTCATTGGAGAGCAGCCGTTCGTACAAAAGCTTAAATTTATTTAATACTGATCAATAATTCGGAGTGACCCAGCCGTTTTCGTCAGAATCGTCAATTTCGCCGCCGGACTCGCCGGAGTCACCCGCTGCAGAGTCGTTACCGTCATCGAACGCCTTGCCACACTCGTCGCAGCAGAGATCATCGTCAGCGTCACGGTGCTCGCAGTCGTTACCGTCATCGAACGCCTCGCCACACTCGTCGCAGCAGAGGTCGTCGTCAGCGTCGCGGTGCTCGCAGTCGTTACCGTCATCGAAGGCCGCGCCGCACTCGTCGCAGACGAGGTCGTCGTCAGCGTCTACGTGAGAGCAATCGGGTTCGTCTGGAACGTCGGGTTCATCATCGCCCTCGTTTGAATCATCAACGTACTGAACGATATCAACGTTGTCGACCATATAAACTCCGACGCCGCTTGCCATACAAACGTAAATACGAACGCTGTTTATTTCTTCGGCCCCGTAGACTGGAATTTCGCCGTTGTTTATCATGTCTGAACAGAATGTGGTAGTATGTAGAACGAGAATTCCGTTAACGTAGATGTCAGCATAGGCTTCACCAAGCTCACCCTCATGGAAATCGTACGTCAGGTTGAACCACTCACCAACGCAAACGTCAGTCTGAGCAGACTCATTGATACCGGATCTTGTAAAGTTCCTTATACTGATTCTTCCGCTGGTATTACTCTGAATGAGTAAATATCCAAGGCTGTTTGATATAGATACATTGTTTGCTTTTCCATAAGCTATTTCAAGTGTGATATGGTTATCCGGAACGTAAAGGTCGTACGAAATGCTGGTAGCGGTAGCGTTTGCATTTGCCTGAGTTGCACCATTCTGAACGACGCATATGTAGCTTGACGAATCGATTTTATTCATAACCAATACAGATTCGCTTGATGAACCGTCGGTCAGAGTGTATATATCTCCATAATTGTTGCCGCCGCTTTGATACAAAACGACAGTTTTCGGCATTTCATCAAAAGTGATAGCCGTGTCGGATGCGGTAATCTTTCCGTATCCTTCGAGCAGGGCGGAGCTATCGCCGTCATCGAATGCTGTTCCGCATATGTCGCAGTACGCATCGTCATCTATATCAATATGTGTGCATACAGGCTCTTCCTCGCCGTCATCAAAGTATGCGCCGCACTTGTCGCAACAGAGATCGTCGTCAGCATCGCGGTGCGTGCAGTCGCTTCCGTCGTAAAACTCGTCATCACAGTAATCGCAGAAGCCGTTATCGTCAGCGTCGCGGTGCGTGCAGTCGCTTCCGTCGTAAAACTCGTCATCACAGTAATCGCAGAAGCCGTTATCGTCAGCATCGCGGTGCGTGCAGTCGTTACCGTCATCGAAGTCCGCGCCACACTTGTCGCAGCAGAGATCATCGTCAGCGTCTACGTGAGAGCATACGGGAGTTTCTTCTAGGTCAACGTAAGCCTTAGAAACCTTGATGTTATCGAAGCAGTAATCTCCGATTGCGTTGCTGTTCATAGAAAGCTTGAAGCTTGCAAATTCATCTACGGTAGCGGGAGGAGTGCTTCTGAAGCTTTCAGATATTTTCACAGTGTCACCTATTGTAACCTTAATGCTCGCGTGAGTATCGTCCGTAGGAGGATAATACTCTATCTTAACGTGTACCCATTCATTCTTAGGACATCCGATGTGATTACCGATAATGATATTCGTATATATACCGTTGATATAAAGCTCAAGATTGTTATTTGCGCTCCAGAGATCAAATTCTGCTACTACGCAGTTTGCGTTTTCCTGAACTTCAGTAGTCTTCATGGTTATACCCATGATTACAGACTTATCGTCGTACCTGCCGTATTCCTTGTGGAAGTGAAGAACTTTGTCCTTGCCCTCGAAGGTATCTACAACGTAGATAGTGGAATTGATACTTGCGTTAATACCGTTAGTATCAAGATATTCGCTGTCCACCTCATTGTCAAAGGTAATAGTATAATCTTCCAGAGGATTAATAGGATCATCGGAATTGATTAAAACGTCATCGGGAATTTCGTCTATGACTTCACGCGTGAGGTTTACGTTGTCAATGTAAAGGGTATAGAATGCGTTGGATGGCATCGTGATGGAAAGTCTGTTTACCTCGTTTGCCGCAGGAGCGCTTGAAGCCTCTCTGAGAGCGTTACCTTTCATTACACAAACGTCGTCAACGTATAGGCGGTACTCTTCTATTTCTTCAAAATACTTGATTACTACGTGCGCCCATTCGCCGATTTTGATTCCGCTATTGTATCTCGTAGCCGGAGAATTGATGCCTGTGCCGTAATCGCGCACCTTGATTTCCGAGCCGTTTTCGGTTTCGGAAACGTAGAAGTAAAGCAGATAATTTGATACAGCTCCGGTGGAAAGGTATATCTCTATGTTGCCGGTTTTCTTTACGTCTTCAATCAGAATGTCAAATTCAGCAATAGCCGTATTTGCGCTCTCCACACCCTTGAAGGTCTTTTGTATATAGGAAGCCGTATCAGCTTCGTCCTTGGTAATGCAGAGAGATTTATCGCCTTCCGATTTCTTTTCTACAATAGATACGGTAACACCGTTATGGTCGCCGTCACCGTTATAGTCCGTCATAGTGATCATATGCTTGAATTCGTCGAAGCTATCTATTTCGAAATCTTCAAACGAAAAAGTGTGACTGCTATCAGCACTAACCTTCGGCGCTGAAATGCTTTCGTCATTAATGAGCTTAAGGCTCATATTATCAAAGTAATAGCTGCCGGTGGTTGCTTTATACAGGATAAGGCACATGCTCTTTATTTCATCTGCAAAGGGAATAGCAGTAGTGCCGGAATTTGCAATAAGAGACTCACCGTAAACATAACGAGAGGTAGATACGATTTCGCCGTTGATCCAGAATCTGTATTCAATTCCGATAGCCTCGCTACCGGTGTTTGAAACGTCCGTTACTATGTAATCTATACGGATCCTGTTCCACTCACCCTTTTCAAGCGAGAAGGAATTGATCGCAGTGTTGGCATACTTTCCTGTTATGTTATCGTAATATTCGTTGTTCTTGAAGTAGAACATAGCGGGAGAGTCCATGATAGTATCTGCTTCACCGCGAAGATACATTTCAAACTTAGCGGCATCGTCACACGACTCTATGTAGAAATCAGCCTCGAATATTGCCATATTGGCATTTTCTTCCTCGACAGTAACGTAATGCCACATCTGCATATTTTCGCCGGTAACGACTTTGCTGAGATGAAGGCGAGAGTTACCATCCTTTTCTACTATGTTATATACGTTGCCGAGATCATAGGCATTGCTTTCAATTCTGATGTATTCCTCTCCCGGCATCTCGTCGAACGTGAGCGTGCCCTCTTCGGGTACTTCAGGCTCTGCAGGGGTGTCAGGATTCTCAGTGCCGTCGTCGAACGCCGCGCCACACTTGTCGCAGCAGAGATCATCGTCAGCGTCGCGGTGCTCACATTCGGGTTCTTCGGGGGTGTCAATGAAATTGATATTTGCGTAGGTGAAATTATCTATTTGAATAGTACCAGCTAATGCAGAATTTAAATATATCCTTACAGAAGTGATTGCTTCAAGAGGAGATTGTGTAGAGGTTGCTTCTGCGGGAGCGGTATAGATAACGTTTCCGTTTACAATGAAATCATAGGTGCTGCTTTCATTGTAGAAAATAATGCTTATAGTTGCCCAATCGCCTATACTAATACCGGTGTTAAATAAGGTTGTGCTCGATACTCTATCGCGAATTTCTCTAACATAAACTGAACCGTTACTTACGTTAAGGTAAGGAAGCATATTGTTGGAAGAATCGTTACGTAACCATAATTCTATTCCGCCACTATAATAAATATCTTCGAAGAGAATATCAAAACAAAAGATCGTTGCGTTAGCATTATCGTCCGAAAAATACGGTGAGCAAGGATATATGCCTACTGAACTTCCGGATTTTTTAACAATTCTAAGAGCCTTGTCGCCTTCTGCTCTGTCTACTATAGTGTAAGTGTTATCTGCGGACTGATTTACGGTAAGATTGGACGAATACTCACCATCGTTAAAGTCCTCACAGAAGCTGTGCTTATATCCACAAACGGTACAATCTCCATTGTCATCAAGCGTGTGCTCGTCGTATGAATTTTGGGCATTACAGTAGCAGCAACCGAACCAATGAGAATTGTGATCGTATAAATATTTCGTGTCGAAGGTGTGATCGACTTTCTCGGTTTCGTTAGACAAATAACATTCTCCGCACTCCGTACACGTGTGCACGTCGTATCCGGTGCTTGTGCACGTAGGAGCTACGGTAACGGTTTCATAGGTGTGATCGACTTTCTCGATTTCGTTAGACAAATAACAGTCTCCGCACTCCGTACACGTGTGCACGTCGTATCCGGTGCTTGTACACGTAGGAGCTACGGTAACGGTTGCATAGGTGTGATCGACTTTCTCGGTTTCGTTAGACAAATAACAGTCTCCGCACTCCGTACACGTGTGCACGTCGTATCCGGTGCTTGTGCACGTAGGAGCTACGGTAACGGTTTCATAGGTGTGATCGACTTTCTCGATTTCGTTAGACAAATAACAGTCTCCGCACTCCGTACACGTGTGCAC
>JAZOTE010000097.1:0-17351 GCA_045657485.1 Eubacteriales bacterium | reverse complement strand
ATACGCTCCCTTCGCTTGGATTTCCCCATTTTTGTCGTCGCATGTCGACAAATTTGTGCAACTTGCACAACGGGGAAATCCGCGCTCCGGGCGCTGCTCTAAATCAACTAAGAAGGTTACAGTATGAGAAGCCTCCTAAGCTCCTGAGTCTATTATAGCACCTTATTGTCATAGCGTCAAGGTATTAATTTATTTTTATCACAATAACGATTTAGGCAGCATAAATTACAGTGTAGGTAATAGCAAGGTTTGAGTTATTCGTGATCTGCACGTTTTCGGCGTTAACTATTTCAATAGCAGTATTATCATTGTTAGATATAATCGGCACAATAAAATTCCAGTTGTCGCGCATATAAATAGCTGCTTTGATATTGCCGCCGTCGTCGTTTCTTGCTGCGCATAATACAGATCCCTTAGGAAATCTTAAGTCATATGTCTCGCCGGACCTAACCGCAAAAGTCTGAGTGATCGGTAATACTTTTTCAAACAATCTTTTTGCGCCTGTAAGTGTGCCGCTATAAACATGCGCCTGGGATACACCATTGACAACATAACACTTGTTATTATTGCCCATTGAAGACAGTTTTAAAAATACACGCGAAGCCAGGTACCCGGTGCAGTAAATATAGAACGGTAAATATTTATATGTTTTTCCGCCTATCGTCTTATCGGTCAATGTGCCAGCATAGAGCTGATGAATATCAATGTTCCTATCGCAATAGATCTGTCTAATATTAACGGTCAAGTCAGCATTTAAATTAATAAGTGCTTCACAGTGCGTATACTCTACGTCATATTCAACCTTAATCGCTTCGCTAAAGGTCCGGTTAAAGTCTACGCTGTCGACATAGCTGAATAATACACCGCCGACTTCGTAATACTGGTTGGCCTCCGGAACGCTGATATCATTACCGGAAAGCAGATGTGCGCCGCTCTGGTTGCTGATATAGTTATTCGCTACGCAGATATCGGCCTCCGGGTGACGGTATGTGATATTAAAATTCATTTCAGGTATTCCCGTTGTGCCGGGTGTACCCTCGCTAAGAAAATAATCTCTGAAATTGCATTTCGAGCCTACGACAATATCGAAGCCGTCTACCTTTAAAACACCATAATGGCCGTACCATAAGAAGGCTTCCAGCGTAAAATTAAGGCTGCTGGACCCGTAATATGTGAAATGGCTGCTTGTAATGTGTGTAATAAGGTTGGTGGAAATATTCGGGTTATGCACAACATATTTACCGACGTTAAAATAACAGTTCGTAAATAAGTTATCCTGTACCAGGCCGCTATTTTTCGGATTTAAGAGAATATGCCCGCCTGTCAGTGTTTCCGCGGTCAGCGTATAACCGTCTTTATACTGTACTGTGCTATGGCAATTTACAAAAGAGTTGCCGCCGCTGACCAGCTCATAAGCATACTTGCAGCGATTTGTTACGACGTTGCTGATCTGGTTATCCGGATACGTAAACTTCATTGCGATACGGTCCTCAGCTGACCAGTTATTATCATCGCGCATAAAGATATGGCAGTCATGAATTTTGGCCTGTGTGCTTTTATTCACGTCGTTTTCAAGTGTGCCGTTTAAAATACCGTAATTGGTGAAATCGAAAATTTTAGCCGCGTTAATATCGGTATAAAACGCCTTATTCTGAATACCAATACCTGCCTTATTACTACCGTCGAAGTTACCGCCTACGATTCGGCAGAAACTGGAAATAACCGGGTCATAATCCTTTTCAACTCGGATCATCGGCTTTGTCTGTGAAACTTCACCGTTCCATTTAATGGTACACCCGCCAAATACAACATACTGGCCGCCGGATGCGCCCCATAAATCAATGGTATCACTGATAATATAAGTACCCTTTTTGAAATAAATACTTGCGCCGGGGTTTTCGTCAATGCATCGCTGGATAGCCGCGGTATCATCTGTTTCGCCGTCACCTTTTGCACCGTAATCGGTGACAATTACAAGGTTATTCAAATAAGATGCTATGGTCCCGGATTCGATCCAGTCGTCTAAAATTTCCTTAACAGTGCTTTCTAAGTGTTCATCAAAATGCTCTATAAGCTGGTTCTGCAGTGCTCCGATCTCATTCAGCTTTGCCACCACTTTTGCAAGCAGCTCATAATAGGAAAGTGAATTGTCGTACACCAGCGGTAATACTTTCTGCACCCAGTAGCGAAGCGGTTTATATGGACCGTACATTTTTCTACCTCCTACCATAATCCCATAAATAAAGGCTCTAGTTCATCAATTACCATCATATCAATATTTAAAAACGTTTCGCGGTATTTCTGCAGCAGCTCGCTGTAAGGTGTGCTGCCCTGTTTACCGTGTACACGCTCTAAATATTCTTCTGTTGTATTTGTTTTTCCGGAAGTGTCAACGATTTTTCCGAAGGTCGTTACATCATCGCGGTTAGATCCTGCGCCGCTGGCCGTCGAGTGCGTCGCGTTCGTCAAGTATTCCATACTGGCCAGACCGTCAACGCCGCCTTGTGGTGTATCGCTGAAATATTCCCAGGCGTCACTTTTCGGCGCGTCTTTGATGTTCAAACGCTCCGTGCCGCTGTCGGTGCTTTTTCCGGTGTTCGTATCTTCACCCTGGCGGGATCCTTCGCGTGTGTAATCTACATCATAAAACGGGTTGAATTCTAAAAGCTCCGACTGATACAGCTTATTATAATACGGCATGATCTCGTTTAGTTTCCGGGAAAGAAAATGTTTCCATAATCCGACGGTTTCCGCGCCGATCTCGCGCGTATAGAAATGCCGTAATATCTTTGTTTCTATTACCGCTTTATAAGCCTGATCAAAAAGAGGATAAGAGAAATCAAAAATCTTTGAACGGGCTGCCGCTATAATTTCTTCTATCTTGTCATAACCCTGCGATTCTTCATAGCCAGCGGCCGTTTCACAGATAAATCTTACTTCAGTCGTATATTTCGACATCTTCTCTCACCTCCTCGCTTTCCTCCGGTGCTTCGTCCGTGTCCAGATCCTCGCGGAAATGCACTGATATATTCAGATCAAACATCCGGTTGATTTCATCAGCTGCGCGTTTCCGGGCTTCCAATCGGGCGTTTCTGCTTGCCAGTGTTCCGCCCATGCTGCGCGTAACCTCGTCTGTATTTACTCGTTCCTTTTTCTGAATCGTCAGATTTGAGATACCCAGATATGTTAACGCTTCATTCCAAATCTGCGTTTTCAGCTGGTAAAGATCGTTTCCGACAAACGGCGCCTGGGTTGAAATGCTCTTAAATCCTTCGATATTTAAATTTTTATCTCCGAAAATAACAGGTGCATTACCGTCATATTCTTTATACAGATTTAAAAGCGTAAGCCGCTGCTCTTCCGGTCCCTGTACAAATACCGGCGTTTTCTGAGCGCGTGCGTTAACTTCTATCGCTCTGTCTAGATCCCATAAGCGACGTGCGAATACCATCATATCCGGCGCTGTATTCGTGTGCAACATATTATTCCATATGATAACAGAATCTTTATCATTCAGCTTTTTTTGATAGCCGTTAACCGCGTAAGCTCTGCGCCTGATCGGAATACGATACACATTAAACGGGCCATTGACAGCGCACTGCAGGCAAAGATAGCCTAACACTTCATCTTTAAAGAAAACCGCCTGGCCGTCGGTGTAAAGAGTCAGCTCTAAAAAGCGTTCGTCAATCTCCGGCGGGAGATCTTCCCATTTAAAAACAGAGAGTGCAAGCTCTGAAAAGCGTGTCAGATAATAATTATATGCCCGGTTATTCAGTCTTGCGGATTCTTCAAAGTTTGTTTTTCTTCGTCTTGCCAAAATCTCACCACCTTTTTAAACCGGCGCGTTATTACCGGAATAGTCACCCACGTTTGCCGGGTTCATCCAGAATCGAATACCATTATCAAAGATAGCCGCTATATCCGCCTTGTCATCCGCTGGCATATTGCCAAGAAGCACAGCGCCGCGCGTTTGTACATATGTCCAGCCGGGACGGTTCGCAATAGGCGGGACCATTAATTTATTTTGCGCGTAGCCGTAAGCAGTAAAAAAGTCATCAATCAGGCGGGCATATTCAGCCTTGACCGATACACGGCCGGAATAAAAGCGCTGATATCTGGCTGCCGTATTCGCGCCGCCGCTGGAAAAACTGCCGCTGGAAATGTCCTGGGCGATACTTGCCTGATATGCCTGCCCAAGTAACGACTGAACGGCGCCGGCAGGGTTTGAAAGAATCGACATTAACGCGGTAGGCGCAAGTGTCTTTCCTTCTATGTCTTCCGGTCGTGCTGCGATACCAGGACCAGCAGGCCCGGCTAGTACTGATCTGGCCATACGCGCAAATGTTCCGCCCGTTGTTCCGCGTTCAGGCAGATCAATCGTATTTTGAGCCAGCCACGCGGAAAAGCTATCAGTGGCCCAGGAACACATCGGATAATTCGAAAGCATTAAACACTGGTTATGATTCGGCCCGTTTGTCCCCTTGAAATTTTCCGGCTTAACGCAGATCTGCACCGGTGCGGTTATCGTTCCGTAATAGACCAGATCCGGCGTTAGATTATCGAAAAACTCATAAGGTAATGCCATTGTCTGGCCGTTTCCATTGTCAACATGGCAATAATTATACGGGTAAGTATAAAGCTTTTTGTTTTTCGGCTGGTAGCCGTTTAGAGTCATGGAAGCATTTACCGCTTGCAGCGAAAAATGATATTTCGGGCCGTCCGTGTTTTGCGGTACGATATTATCTGATGGCAATGTAGGCATAACACTGGCCGGCGCCATATACATGGCTACGACGTTACCGGGCGCAGCCAGGTGATTGCTTAATTCTGCTATAATATCCGCGGTATTTGTAGAAGCGAAAACTTTTAGTGTAGTGCCGCCGAAAACGCCGTCATATACTTTACCGTCTGCGCCGCCTGTAGTTTCCATAACGGATATAAACACGCGGAAAACATCTTGTGAAATGCTCTGCCCTTCATCAGATACCGGCAGTGTGCCGTATTCATTTAATACCAGTTCCCCGGTGTCGACACCTTCCGGAACGGTATTTTCCCCGATCGCGTCGCTGGAAGAATGACAGCGCACAACATAGCACTGGCCAAGCTTGCCGCGTATTTCTCCAAGCCATGTCTGCAGCGGGTCGAGAGTGTAAACGACTTCAGCCACGGAGTTATTAATATAAGTGATCTTATCCACAAACGCATAAAACCATTTTGACCCGTAAGACGTATTTTGAAACATCATATAATTGCAGTCAAAAAGGTTGTCAGCGCCTGTTTTGATTCTGCAGCGGCCGCGGTCGTAACGCTGATACATTTCAGCGGTAAATACCATTTTTCTTTTACTGTAAAAATAATCATATTGCGCGGAATCGGACGCGAAATAAAGAGTATCTGAGTAACGCTTATCCAGCGGGACCCCGCGCAACATGGCTATAGTAGAATTAGGTGCGATATACATTATAATAACGCCCCCGTTTTTATCTGAATAAGTCGAAATGTGTAACCTTTTGGAATTTTATACCCTGCTACATTTGGTATCACGTATTCGCCCGTTTCTGGTGTGAAGGTTCCTGCGCTTGAGGTACTTACACCCGAATATAAGCTGTATTGGTTTGTCCTTAACATATGGCCTGCTTTAACAGGCTCTGAATCCGCTCCACTATGTACACCAAGCGCCCCTATAATTATTTCGTTCGGTTTTGGTGTATATTCGCCCTCAATATAGTATAATATTTCACACTGATCAGTCGGATCCAAATTAAATACGAGCGGGTTTTCCGTCGTGTGATCTTCAACAGTTGTAAATTTTAATGATTTAATTTGTAAATCACCGGCACCTTCAGCCGGACTTGGCAGACCTTCCCACTGGTCACCATTGTTATATTTAACAATGGTATTGTCTTTTGCTTCATTCATATTATATTCAATAGGAACCGGAAATCCCATATAATCACCCCTGATTTAAACTTATTACATTCCAGGTCGTATCACCACTTGCCAGTGTAAAGAGCAGGTGCGCAGCCTGGCCGTTTAAAATAGCTTCTGCGATGACAGAAAACTGCTGCAGGCCGTCATCTTCCAGATAGTAATAAGATGCGGAATGTACCGGAACATTAACGTATTTTACACCATCATTAATAATAGGCACTGTTGAATTGATCTCAAAAAGAAGAGCGTTCTTCTTTGATAATTCAATTAAATAATCAACGGAAAACCCGGCGGGTCCGGTTTCCATATCAACGACGGAAAAAGAAATAGGAATAATAGCGACCGGCTTACTCCATGTTAATGCGTTTTTCATATTTCATTTACTCCCTTTAAAGGGAGAGCGGGAATAGATCCCGCCCTCAGTTTATAGTTACTGTTTTGTAAATGTAATCTCAGTTCCTACCGCGGTAGCTGCCGTTACGGCAGTGCCGGCAGTATAGGTTGCGCCGTCAATAGTAAGCTCGAGTGTGAGAGCCGTTTCTTTCTGGCTTGCCGGAGCGATCACAGCGCCGTATTTATGAATGGCAATTCCGGCAGTTGTAGCGGCCTGAGTCTGTGCGAAGTTTGCTACAGAGTGCGCTACAGTATCCGCCGGATCTTCGGAGAGAGTCAGAGTATAACCCTCATCGGATACGTTGACGGAATCAACAATATAGGTAACCGTTGCCGGGAGCGCTGTAGTAGCTGTATTCTTAACAAATACGATCGCGTTAGAGAACGGGCTTACGCTGCAGGTCTTCCATACATGATAGAAATAATTCCAGTACAGGCCGGACGCAACATATTTCTCTGTGAACTTATTGTTGTTATCGTAGAACTGGAAAAACTCACCGTCTACCAGTACGCCGAGAACGTCAGCCATAAGCGCAAGCTCTTCGTCGGTTACAAGATCAATCTGATCAGATCCGGCCACGATCTCGCTGAATCTGTCATTATCAAAAGTTGTGAAATCATCAATCAGTTTCAGCCGGCCCATAAATTCGGCTCTATCCATGTTAAAAGCTGCGGCCAGTACGTTGACGTCATACTGCGCGTTAAAGTCAGCGCTCATGAAAATATACTGGTCGCCCTTCGGGGTAGCGGTATGAACGCCGGCAGCATTATAAGCGGTATTCATAAATGTAAGTCTGTTACTGGTACCGCGGAATGCTACAGCTGCGTTCTTAATATCAGAAGCGTCTACCGCTACAGGGTACATTTTGCCATGCGCGATATTTTTGATGATCGCGTGCTTAAAGAGCAAATACTCATCATATTCGGCAGCGGTGTAAATGCTGTCAACGATACGCGCGATAAGATCCTGTACGCCATTCATAGACAGAAACGCCATTCTGAGGTCCTCATCCTGGATAGTAACGGGATACATAACGCGCCAGTTCATTACATGAAAAGCGCTTCTTACGTCCGGAAGATTTCTTTTGAACTCGCGGGCCTCTGCCTTTTCGGCGGAAAACTCGCGGGCCTTTGCGATATTCACGAAAACTTCTTCGATCGATTCGCCAAATTCCAGATACCCTTTCTTAAGGTCTGCAAACCCATTATTAAATACGGCGCTCTTAACTCTTACCGCTGCGATACGGTTTACCAGCGCGTTAATGAACTGGTTAGCTAATGCCGGATATCCGAAAAGGACTTCTCCGACTTTCGGAATATCGGTTTCCTGCGCAACTACCGGAACAAGGCTCTGGTATTCAGCTGTTGCGTTCTGCCGGATCACATTCAGGATATCAATTGTACTCGCGTTAAGTGTGCTTACTGCAATTCTTTTTGCCATGTTTTAATCCTCCGTTTTAAAAAGATCCTCAAAGGTTCTTTTTTCTTCTACTTCTTCGTCGGGTTCGTCGGTCATTTCGGCCGGTTCTTCAGCCGGAGAGAAAAAGCGCTCTTTATACTTCTTGCGCCAGTCAGCATCGTTCTGCTCATAGCGTGCTTTCCAGTCGCCGGAATCCGCGATCCGTGTTTCGTAGTCGTCTAAAGTGTCTGTAACATCTTCGATAATAGCCAGCGCTTCGTCGCTGGTATCATCGCCAATACGAGCTTTGACAAGCTCTAAAATTTCAGCTTTGCTTTTGATTGCCATATTTTAATACCTCCGCAATCTGTACTTTATCATCTGCCAGGTTCTCAGGCCCGGCTTTTGTCTGCCGTCGGTATACGGCGGGATATAGGGCGGGTTTAATGTAGGCATCCCGGCCAGATATTCAGCATAATAATTAGCCCAATAAATACGCTCATCCATAGCCACTACACCGGGGCGCTCAAAGTTTATACAGAAACATTCTGCAGCCTGAGCGGGTGTTAAGGTCGTCGTATGCTTGAAATCATCATACCATACATTACTATAAGCGCCTTGCGGGATCCAGTCGCCGTTTATGCCGGGCTGCGTATCCAGCCATTCAAGCTGGCCGTATCCGTCATCGATCGCGTAACCGTGAGCCGTCAGCCAGTTCGTAATATTATAAGAAGGTGTCCAGCCTACCAGGCCATAGCCAAGCTCCGGATCATGTCCGAGATTTTCCCAGATCCCCGGGTTTATGGTCGATTCTCTTACCATATTGCCTAGAACGCCGCATATTGCATTAAATGACCATCCCTTATAATAGAAATAGGAATATACGATCAGAGCGTTATTATGCTGTTCGTCCTGGGTAAGATATCGGTTACCGCTCACCCACTGAGTCGGAACGGAAGGACCGGGCGCTATATTTGCATAGATAAAACCCTTTAGCCGATATCCGCGGGAATACCTCAAAAAATTGCTCGCATAGTCATTTGCCTGCGTTACGGTTTCAGTCCAGAAATAATTTGACATATTCGGCGGGTAACTTGATAGCGGGCGCTCATAGCCTGAGTTGCTGGTAACGATGGACCCGTCCGGGTTGATCTGTTCCACGACATACACATGACCGGCATAATACCCCAACGGGTCATACAGACAGCCAATCGCGCCGAGTGCCGGTGTACGTCCGCGCTGGTAGCTGGTCGCCGCGTCGTACCAGTCGCCCGCGTTTCCGGTCGGGAGATTATCGGGCCGCTGCCCGGTGACTTCCCAATACCGGCCCCAGGCGTAACAAGTACAATTCGGCAGACCGTAACCGGACTGATAAAAGACGTTCTGCGAATACCATTTCGGATCCTGCCATATCCCGGAAGCGCTCATTCTGGGTACAAATGCCATGATACTAACCCCTAAGAATAGAATTAACCATGTTTTGCACTTCGGCAGGATCATAACCGGCAGCCCTCAATTTCTTAAATCGCTCCTCACCGTTGCCGTACTTTCCCGCAATCACGGCATAAGCGGCGGCTTTAATGTTCGCGGACTTTACCATTTCATTTACTGCATTCTGTACTTTTTCCGCGTCATAGCCTGCAGCGGTAAGGCGCTGTACACGCTCGGATCCGTTACCCCATTTGCCCGCCAATACTTCTTTTGCTACGGTATCAACTGATTTTTGAGGTGTCGGCGATCCGGCAGATACCAGCGACCATCTCGGGCGGCCGTATCCACTGATCACACGTCCGGATCTGGCATATGTCTTTTTCATTACCTGGCCGTTTCCGCCTCCGGTGTTTCCTTCGACCGTTGTAATAGTCGTGCTGCCTATTCCCACAACAATGCCGGTGTGGTATTCATCGCCGGAATCGCCAAAAAATACCTGATCACCGATAGCCGGCGTTTCATAAAAGGCATTGTGCGCTCGGAAAAAGTCGGCGGAAAACGGGCAGCCCGCGCCGGTTCCTTTTTCCGGCTGGTAAAGCATCGCAAAGCCTGTTTTTCCGAACGAGGTATAAAAGCACCAGTCGACAAAAACGTCGCACCAGTCATAACCATTTTTCGGGCCGTTATAGACATAACCCAGCTTATCCAGCTCTGCAGCATACTTTGTTTGTTTTCCCGGTCCGGCCTTATAGCCTACCTGGGCTAGTGCGTTATTGACTAAAATATCCCTCGGATTCATACGCTATCACTCCTTATCGAGTTTATCCAGCAAACGAGTTAAAGCCAGCGTATTGTTTTCGACGGCTTTTGTCAGCTCGCTTGTTTCCTGCCGGTGCTGGTCCTGCAACTTGTCGATCTGTTCCGCGTTCTTATCGGTCAGATATTTGACATAATAAATGAAGATCAGACACATGACGATAGGAAAGCCCACAACGGACACGGCGTCCAGTAAAACTTTGATATCCATAACCCTATACCCCCTTTTAAATATTGTACCACAATATCTTGTATTTGTAAATACAATGTGCTACAATATCTAGTATAGAAGGGGGCATTCTATGGAAAAGAAATATTATGATGGTACTAAGCTCTTATCCCTGCAGGATCTGAACGGCCAGAAGCCGGAAATATATATCTGTACGACAAACCGAACGGCGGGGAAAACTACCTATTTTAATAAGCTCGTTTTCAGCAAGTTTTTAAAAGGGCAAGGCAAGTTCGGACTGATCTATCGGTACAAAGATGAGTTAGACGATAAAGTATCCGAACGCTTCTTTAAAGATATCGGCCCTATGTTCTTTCCCGGTATCACGGTGACAGCCGCCCGCCAGGCTAAAGGGAAATACATAGAACTTTTTGCCGAGGGTATGCCGGGAATACCCGGAGCGGTAAGCTGCGGCTATGCCCTGGCAATCAATACGCCGGATGACGTGAAAAAGAACTCGCACTTATTCAGCGATATCAACCGCCTTGTATTCGATGAATTTGAGAGTGAGTCAAACCATTACTGCAGCCGGGAAATAGAAAAGCTTATGTCTGTACACACGTCAATAGCCAGGGGACAGGGAAAGCAGATAAGGTATGTTCCTATCTATATGCTAGGGAACTGCATTTCGCTTATCAACCCGTATTTTGTTGAGATGGGTATCACAGAACGCTTGCGCGACGATACAGTTTTCTTGCGTGGCGACGGTTTTGTATTAGAACAGAATTTCTATGCGGGCGCTGCTAAGGCCCAGCTTGAAAGCGGATTTAACCGCGCATTATCGCAGAATAAATATCTGGCTTATCAGGCGCAGAATGTATATCTGAAAGATAATTCTGCTTTTGTCGAAAAGCCGGAGGGCAAACCGCGGTATATCGGGACGATCCGATATAATGGTACCGAATACGGGTTGAAAGAGTATGCTGCAGCAGGTGTTATATACTGCGATAATAAGCCTGATCAGTCTTTCCCGTATAAACTGGCCGTTACGACTGAGGACCATAATATAAACTATGTTATGTTAAAACAGAATGAAACTTTCATTAAAAATATGCGGTATTTCTTTGATCATGGCGCTTTTCGTTTCAAAGATCTGCGCTGCAAAGAAGCTATACTTAAAATGTTAGCATACAGATGACGGTATCACTTCCGGCTATATGCCAGGAGCCGCGCGGGATATGCACCGGTGGAATATACGGCCCGCGCCGCTGTCGGGATATGCGGCCCGCCTGGTATAACCCGGGATTCTGATATAAAAAGGACTTGATTTTTCAGGTCCTTTTTTCTTTCGTCAAATTGCACAAAAAACCCGCTTATCTTTGGTAACAATTATTCCGGAAATCATGATAGAATATAGATGTAAGGAAGAGAGATACCCCGAAGAAAGAACCGCGGGTCATGGATACAAAGCTCAAGCAGTCGAGTTGAAAAGCACCGACTGGACGAAGGTTTACCGAAAGGGCGCGAGCCGAGCCGCAACATTCCGCTGATGTTGCCGAGATGCAGGACGACGAAATGAATTAAAAAGCCGTAGACGGGTATCTCTCAATCGAAAGAATTTAGAATCAAGACAGTTAAGAAAGGCAATCAAAGAAAGGAGCAAGAACATGAGTTACATTTTAACGACTACTGCAAAGAGAAAGAACGCAAAGCGCCACATTGTGGCGCGAAGCGTTAACCTGGAAGGCCTGAAAAAACTGGCCCAGAATATCAATAAGAAATATATCGTAGAACTGTATACCGGCAACTGGCAGCTGATCGAGCGGCTGCAGTAAAAAGGAGTGAGAGCATGAAAAAGTATATGATCGTTTACGAGGGTTCCGGCGGAGATTTCTATCTCCCCGGCGCGCTCTTCGCGGACAGCGAAGAAGAGATTGACAAGTTCGCGGAGCAGCTGAACGAAGTCAGCATGAAGTATGAGGTTTATATCTATACCATTTACGGGTATAAGCTGCTATACAGGTAAGGGGGTGAAAAGATGACTGAGCTGAAAATTGAGCCGGCAGGTGAAAACTTTAAAGTATTCTTCCAGGGTGATGACGTTTTCTTTTCTACACTGGAAGAAGCCGTTAACTTCGTAGGTGATTTTTCGATGCGCTCCGGAGCTGGTGATTTCAAAATCGAACACGCAACATTTTGCGGAACATTTAAGAAGAAAGAAAGGAAGTGATTAAATGACTTATTCAAAAGTGGCCGCTCAGATCCTGAAAAACTTCTACCGGGGAAACAAAGTACTCATGGATACCAGCGACCCGAACGCGGTATGGGTATGCCTGGATAATATGATGCTGGTAAGATTTCCGGAGGAATTCTTCCCGTTTAATACCGGGATGTTTGAGAACGCGAACCTGCACAAGATCATTGAAGGTGTGTATAACGACCATATCGAAGCGGTCAGAACGCGCCGGATCTATCAGGTGGATAAGAAGCAGTGTTATGAGCTTTTCGCGGAAAACACAGAATCCTACTTTATTGACAGCAAGCTTCTGGACATGCTGCAGCTTATTGAGCCGGTTTTCTACGTATCCACAAAAAGCAAATATGCGCCGGTCCTGATCAGCGAGGAACAAATGCCGGGTATCATTAAAGCGGCTATCTGCCCGGTTAATTTAGGGATATGATAGACAGCTACAAACTATTAGCTAATGCTATTGTGCTGCAGGCCGCTACCGACTGGAAAAAGGCTATCAAAGAAATGGCCCGGTCGCCGGATTTAAGCAGCTCCTGGATGGCAGCGGACTATATGCGCAAACAGTGCGAAAACTTTTTCCGTTCCGCCTGGTGCGGAAAACTGACAAAACTAGATGGTATTTATATTTTAGAAAGACTTAAAAAGGAGTATAAAGAATGAACAGAATTTTCTTACATGGCAGAATGACAGCGGAACCCGAAACCAAAATGAGCGAAACAGCAAACGGAAAGCAGACGATCTGCAAGTTTTCCATCGCTGTAAACAGAGCGGTCAAGACGAAGGACGGCCAGGCCGCTGACTTTTTCAACTGCGTAGCATTTGGCAAGCGCGGGGAGGTTATCGCGGAGCATTTCCACAAGGGCAGTGAGATCCTGGTTATGGGAAACGTCCGAAACGACAAGTACAAGGATAAAGAAGGAAAGACCAGAACATGGACAAGCGTGATTGTAGAAGATTTCAATTTCTGCGGATCCAAGGGGGGCGCAGAGGGTGAGGACGTGCCGGATCTTCCGTTTATGTAAATCTTTCAGGGGCTGCCGGCAGCGGTGGCCCCGTTATTTTTAATAAGGTGGTGAAAACATGGCAAAGAAAAAGCCCTCATTAACTGCGCAATATAACCGGGTAAGAAAGAACCTTGAAAACCGTATTCGGAAAATGCAGGAACGCGGCTATATGTTTAATGAAAAGCAGTTAAACAAGGCGCTACCTGCAAGGCCAAAAAAGATTACGAAGCAGACGATCGAAACGCTGAAAAAGAGAAACGAGCGTTTTTTATCAGAAAATAGTTCTTATCTGGACCCGAACACCGGCCGAGTTACCAGCGGGCGCCGAGGTCGTGAGATCGAATATAGCCGGCGAGGAAAAGAAGCGGCAGAGCGCCGGAAAGAGCAGATAGCGGATATTGACGCGCTTATTAATGGTATGCGGCAGCTGATCAATGCATATCGTGAAATAGACGGGCATATGTCTGCAGCTGCGCGTTTAGAGTCCGCTTTAAATGTCGAACTGGCTACCGATAAGAACCGACTTTATAAGCGACTGGCAGAATTGAACCGGGAAGACCGCGACAGCTTATTGTCTGATGTTGAATTTTTCTTGAAATATTCCCCTGAGGATAATGCAGAGAACGCCTGGAGCGATAAGATATTGCCGATACTTACCGGCAGAGCGCTGACAATGGGCGATCTGATGAGCGATTACAGGGGGTAAATATGGCAAAAAGAAAGGAACGCATTTTCATGGCCGACTTTGAAACGACCGTGTATGAAGGCCAGGAAAAAACCGAAGTATGGGCGGCCGCGCTGGTAGAGCTGAATACGGAAGATGTTAAAATCTTTCATTCGATCGAAGATTTCTTTTCGCATATCGTCGAGATGAAACAGAATATCCGGCTTTATTTCCATAATCTCAGATTTGACGGCTCTTTCATTCTTTCCTATTTTATGCGTAAGTATGAACAGGCATTTTCCGATTATGACGAAAAGAAGCTGATCTTTGAGTTTTCACCGGATAAGAAAATGCCGAAAGGCAGTTTTAAGTATACCATATCCGACCGCGGCCAATGGTATTGTATCACGCTCCGGACAGAGCGCGGCTTTTATGTTGATATCCGGGATAGCCTGAAATTGCTGCCGTTTTCGGTTAAACAAATCGGAAAGGCTTTTAAGACGAAGCACAAAAAACTGGATATGGAATATGAGGGCTATAGATTCGCAGGTTGTGAGATCACACCGGAAGAAGCCGAGTATATCAAGAATGACGTGCTGGTGGTCAAAGAAGCGCTGGAAACGTTATATAAAGTAGGCTTTGACCGTCTGACCATCGGATCATGCTGTTTATTTGAGTATAAGAATAAAATCTTAGATCCCGACTTATTCCGGGCTATGTTTCCGAACCTGCAGAAAAGCTATAAACTGGATGCGGATTTATACGGATACGACACAGCCGAGCGCTATATCAGGCGGGCTTATCGAGGCGGCTGGTGCTATGTTGTGCCGGAAAAGGCGGGCAAAGTGCTCGGATCCGGCAGCGTATTTGATGTGAATAGCCTTTACCCGTCTATGATGCACAGTGAATCAGGGAATCGTTTTCCGGTAGGATACCCGCGTTTCTGGCGGGGTAATTGTATACCTGAAAAGGCGCTCCGGGAAAAGAAGTATTATTTTATCCGGGTCCGGACGAGGTTCTACTTAAAGCCGGGTAAGCTGCCGTTTATCCAGATCAAAGGAAATCTTTATTATAAACCAACGGAGAATTTAACGACCTCGGATTATATCGACAGCAAAGGCATATCACATCGCTATACGATATTACCGGACGGAACGAAAAAACAAATGCGGCCGGTCATTACAATGACATGTACCGACTATAAGCTTTTCAGGGAGCATTATTATACGGAGGACTTCGAGATCCTAGACGGATGTTATTTTAATACCGAGATAGGAATATTTGACGAGTATATCAATAAATACCGTAAGATAAAGCAGGAAAACGAGGGTAACGCACTTCGCACATGGGCAAAACTCGCCTTGAATAATTTATACGGCAAGATGGCCACGAATATAAATAACTCCGCGAAGATCGCTTTTCTGGGTCCTGACGGGGTAGTAAATTATATGGATTATCCGAACTTTACAAAGGACCCGGTGTATATCCCGATCGGCGCGGCTATCACATCGTACGCGCGGAATTTTACTATACGCGCCGCTCAGAAAAATTATCACGGACCGAAAAAGCCGGGTTTTGTGTATGCGGATACGGACTCGATACATTGTGATTGTAAACCTGAAAAAGTAAAGGGCATAACAATACACCCGCAAAACTTCTGCTGCTGGAAAAACGAAACAAATTTCGATTATGCGCTTTTTATCAGGCAGAAAACATACATTGAGCATGTTGTAGAATCAGACGGAGAACCGGTTAAAAAGCCGTTTCATAATATCAAGTGTGCGGGAATGCCGGAGAACTGCAAAAAATTGTTTGATGCGTGTTTGCTCGGAGAGTATGACGGTGACATAGAAAAGCTGTCAGATGAAGAAAAAGAATTTCTTTTCGATGAGTCTGGCCAGATCCGGAAAAGAACGCTGGACGATTTCAAGCCTGGTTTAATGGTACCGGGTAAGCTGTTACCGAAAACGATACAAGGCGGCGTGATACTGATCAAGAGTTTTTACACGTTGAGGGGGTGAGAGAATGAGCGAACAATTATTGTTAAACATTATAAGACTTTATGAGGATAAGTTAAAAGAACTTATGACAGAAAAACAGTTTGATGAGTTTACTGGTGAGGTATCAAGAAAAGCATTTAAAGCCGAAATTGATTTAATGCCGGATTGTGAGTTTAAACAGGTTATTTTAGACCACTTTGATGAGTTAACGAAATGAGGGGTAAAAGAATGAAAACATATAAATTAATCCTGAAAAATAATCCTACAATAATTAACATTATAGCCGATGAATGCAAAGAGGACCCGATCACGCTTGAAATGGTATATTTCAAGAAAGTTAATGAAATAAACCAAATTGTAGGTAAATTTCGAACCGGCGAGATTGTCGGGTGGTGTGTAGAGGAGTGGTAAATAATGATTGAAGTAGGTAAACAGCAAGTTTTAATATTCAAATATTCTGACCGCAAGAAAATAACCGAACGATTTGACGACTGGGCAACACAGCATGATGTGCTGAACTGCGCTGATTCATTTCTTGCCTGGTTATGGCAACAGGGCTATTTAAACGTTGATAGGATAAGAACCCATTTAAAGTTAGAGGAAGAATTAGAAAAATTTATAAAGGAAGGTGATAACTTATGATTAAATTAAAACCATGCCCGTTTTGCGGAAGTGAGAATTTAACATTGGTAAAGCCAATAACTGGATTTACAAAGGCATATGTGCGCTGTAATATCTGCCGGGCATTCGGTCCAGACAGCGACTCAGCCGGTCAGGCGGCCAGATCGTGGAATAAGAAAAAAGAAAAAGAAGGTTACTGGATAGAGGACCATTGGCAGCTACCAATCACACACATATGCTCACACTGCGAATATTCAATTACGGATCTTGACGCAGAATATTGCCCAAGATGCGGATATCATAATACGGAGATGAAATTTAAAAATGTTTGATATATTTAAATTAGATGACAACCTGATCAAGAATATTTGCCGGATTTTCTTCGTGGCCTTCCTGTTCCTGGCTATGTTACTCACAGCCAGTATTGACGGTGTAACGAATTTACTGGCAGCATTAATTTTACTTTTTATTTCAATTATTGCTTGCGCTCTCTGCGGCTATGTGATAGAATATAGATAGAGCATAAGAGCCTTCTTGATGTTCCCTTTCAGTTCCTTTCTTTAGAGCAGCGCCCGGAGCGCGGATTTCCCCGTTGTGCAAGTTGCACAAATTTGTCGACATGCGACGACAAAAATGGGGAAATCCAAGCGAAGGGAGCGTATATGATGCGGG
>JAZOTE010000096.1:0-1032 GCA_045657485.1 Eubacteriales bacterium | reverse complement strand
CTCACAAGTGAGATCGTTCCCATAAATATGTTTATCGCTTGAAACTGCAGTATTGCCAAGAGTAACGGTACACCGAGTAATGTCATAAAACCAATAGCAGAAGTTCCTCCGTGAATTTTAGTAATAACATCTTCGTCCTCCTTGCTTTCGTTTAACGGGCATAACCCAGATATAATTTCACATCCAATGCCGTATATTGCAAGCAATACCCATATTGCTATCATCAAACCGCTACTATTCTCTTTGTACAACTCATAAGGAGCAATGCAAAAAACAATTCCTGATATGATACACCACACATTGTATATCCATTTTACAGGGCTTTGCCGTGAGCCCAGTACCGAAAGTGCCATTTCTTTATGCTTATAGTTTGGATAAAATCGTGTAATTATTAACGGCAGCAGATGATCTGTCACCAAAATAATGATCCATAATATTTTCATATATTTCATCTTTTCACATTCTTATTTATCGTTCTGTTTATCGCCAGTTTCGCCTTTGTATTACAAAGGCTTCGGGCAAAGCCCATACCCCTAAAGTTGCACATTGCCAAAGGCTCCCTCCGGGAGGGAGCCCCCGACGAAGTCGGGTGAGGGAGAGTGCGTTACAATGAAGTTAGTACAAATCTAAAGTCACGCAGGCTCCTTCCGTCACGGCTACGCCGTGCCACCTCCCTCTCGGAGGGAGGCTTTTTGCTAACCCCATTATAACACAAATCGGCAGAGAAAACAAGTTCTCTGCCGAAATTTTTTGCTTACGAATTCTCCGTTAAGAGTATCACGCCAATCTGTCGGGGTTTATTTTATTTGGTGTCGGAATATGTTTTCTCCGATAAAAGCTTCACATTTCAAGCGGACTTCCACACTTCAGGAAATGAAGCCGCCGTCGACGGTCAATGTCTGTCCCGTGATAAACGAAGCTTTTTCGCTTGCAAGGAAGAAGATCGCCTCCGCGATCTCACGGGGGTCTGCGATCCTGCCGAGCGGTGTCCGTTCGGAAAGTGCCTCCATCGCGTCCTCATCGTAGCAGGCG
>JAZOTE010000095.1:0-128100 GCA_045657485.1 Eubacteriales bacterium | reverse complement strand
CCCCTGCCCGTCAAATCAATGTCGGATTTTAAATAAAAATCTGCGTTTTTGAATCTTTCCTCGGTTTCTAAGGTTTTCTGCGCATATTTAGCGTTAGATCCAAGTATTGATATGTACTCAGCGCCGAAATGCTTTGAAATCTCTTTTGCAAGAAGCTCGGAATGATCGTAGCCAAATTCGACTATAGCCCGTCTACGTCGTGGGACGTTAGTGAAAATATACTTTGATGGATTATCAACCGAATAATTGATCGCCTTGATAAGCTCTGCCGCCGCGATATCGAGTACGTCTGATCTGTGGTCGCGCTTAAGACTGTATATCAGCCTGTTCCCTGTAAGCTTTTCATCTCTTACAAGATAACGGTAGCACTTGATCACTCTCTTAACGTAATGCGACCTTAAAAATTCATTAGAGCAGTCGCATTGATAAAGAGGACGAGCACAATGAGAACATTCCCGATTTTTAAAATCCTCAAAATCAGCAGAACATTTAAGGCAGAACGCCTTTTCGCCATAAACAAGCCGCCTGCCGCAGCAAACGCATTTAGGAACGGACAGGGCGAATAACACCCTGTCCATAATACGTGAAATATTCATTATTTATTCTTCGGGAAGGAATCCTTAAGACCAACGATTCTGTTAAAGGTGTTGTCGTGCTTGGTATCCTTAACGAAATATCCGCATCTCACGAACTGGAATCTCTCGCCGGCTGACGCGCAATCAAGCATAGGCTCGATTTTTACATTTTCAATTTTAGAAACGGAATCTTTGTTGAGATAATCGTCAAACGTCTTCCCTTCCGGAATATCTGCAACGTTCTCGATATCGAAGAGGAAATCGTAAAGCATAACCGTTGTATCCTTAGCGTAATCCGAAGAGAGCCAATGAATAGTTCCCTTTACCTTACGACCATCAACAGGCATATTGTTTCTGGTTTCCAGATCGGCTGTGCAACGTATTTCTATAACGTTTCCATCGTCATCCTTTACAATCTCGTTGCACTTGACTATATAAGCGCCCATAAGACGAACCTCACCGCCGGGCTTCATTCTGAAGAATTTGGGCGGAGGAACCTCGGCAAAATCATCGGCATCAATGTAAAGCTCTCTGGTAAACGGCAGTTTCCTGCAACCACCCTCAGGGTTACCGGGATTATTAGGAAGATCAAAATACTCCACCTGTCCTTCGGGATAGTTTGTAACAACTACTTTGATAGGATGCAGGATAGCAATTCTGCGGTCCGCGGTAGTATTAAGTTCTTCACGAATGCAATGCTCGAGCAGCTCGTAGTCAACAACACTATATGCCTTTGCAACTCCGGCGCGCTGAACAAAATCAAAGATGCTGGAGGGTGTATAACCGCGTCTTCTAAGTCCGCAAAGAGTGGGCATTCTCGGATCATCCCATCCATCAACAAGACCCGTTTCTACGAGATTTCTAAGATATCTCTTTGACATAACGGTATGAGTAACGTTAAGACGGGCGAACTCGCGCTGCTTCGGCTTTTTCTCAAAGCCTATATTATCAACGACCCACTCGTAAAGGGGTCTGTGATTTTCAAATTCTATAGAGCAAAGGGAGTGGGTAATGCCCTCAAGAGCATCCTGAATAGGATGAGCGTAGTCATAAAGAGGGTATATACACCATTTGTTACCCTGCCTATGATGATCTGTATGAACTATTCTGTAGATAGCAGGGTCGCGCATATTGATATTGGAAGAAGCCATATCTATCTTAGCTCTGAGAGTTTTGGTTCCGTCCGGGAACTCACCGTTCTTCATTCTCTCAAATAACGCAAGATTCTCATCTACGCTTCTATTACGGTAAGGACTATCTTTGCCGGGCTCTGTAAGTGTACCTCTGTACTCACGCATCTCATCGGCGGTAAGATCACAAACGTATGCCTTGCCATCCTTGATAAGCTTTACGGCGTACTCATAGCATTTATCGAAATAATCAGAACCATAGTAAACGCCGCCGGTAGGCTCGCAACCAAGCCACTTAAGATCTTCGTAAATGCTTTCAACATACTCGTTGTCCTCTTTTGCCGGATTGGTATCATCATAACGAAGATTGAAAAGACCGCCGTATTTTTTTGCGGTAGAAGTATTGATCCATATTGCTTTGGCAGAGCCTATGTGAAGATATCCGTTAGGTTCGGGAGGAAATCTCGTATGAATTTTGAGGTCGGGATCAACCTTAAGATCCTCATCTATTATGTCATGAATAAAATTGTTCTTGATTTCTTCCATCTCAAAAGTACCTCTGATTTTTGTATTGTTCAATGTATTCCTTCATTGTTGTTGTCGGTCCGTGTCCACAGTACACTTTTGTATCCGCAGGCAGTTCCGTAAGACGTGATATAGTGCTTTTAAGCTCCGATTTATTACCACCGGGGAGATCCCATCTTCCGAAACCGCCCCCCGCAAATATGTTATCGCCCGCGAAAAGCATTTTATCCGTATAGTATGACAGACCCATTGCGGTATGTCCGGGACAACCGATTACGCGTATACGCTCCTCGCCTAGAAAAAGCTCGTCCCCATCAGAAGCTGTTACAGCCTCCCCAAAATATCCCCTGTCCTCTCCGAAAAACATACTGTAACAATTTGTTTTGGAGTCAGAGAGCGCAGGCTTTTCTTCTTCGGAAATTATAACTTTGGCGCCTGTAGATACCCAACTGTCAATCTCTAGCATATGATCAAAATGCGCGTGAGTCAAAAGAATATACTTTAGTTTCCCAAAGACAAGTCCGTCTGAATATGGAACGGACGGATCTATTACAGCATACTCGCCCGACGAGCTGATAAGATAAGTATTGGATGAAAAACTGTGTACCGGTTTTAAAAATCTAACAAGCACGGAAATCACACTTTCTTTTTTAATATCTATTAGTATAGCATAAAACATTTAAAATGTCTAGTTATTTTTAAAAAAATGTATATCGGCAATTCATTTTAATCAACATTTTTTCAAATTGACAATACACTGTTATCAGATGTTTTACACATCTGCAAACCCATTACTCACGAATGGGGTGACTTAATTGAAAAAAATTACCGTTGCATTTGAAACGGCAACCTATGCTATAAAGGCAAAAAAAATTATGATGCGAATGGGTAAAAGCGCATCTCAAATCAAACTGACAATGAAAAATATTGGCTGCACTCACGGTGTGGAAATTGATGAGAGGGATCTGTATATGCTTATTTCTGAGCTAAAAAACAGAGATATACGGTACAAGGTAATACAAAATGATTTATCTTGACAATGCAGCAACCTCATTTCCAAAGCCCAAAAGCACTCTGAATGCGCTGGATAAAGCATTAAAGCGCGCTATAGGTAATCCATCTAGAAGCTCTCATCCCGCGGCAGCATACTCAGCTGAAGCTATATACTCCGTGAGAGAAAAGGTCGCGGACTTTTTTAACGTTGATGATCCGGAAAGAGTTGTGTTTACATCAAATGCAACACACTCGCTCAATCTTGCAATAAAGTCTTACGTTACAAAAAAGTGCCATCTGATTATTTCCGATTCAGAACACAATTCAGTCGTAAGACCTATTGTAAAGCTTGGAGATGCGTACGGAGTAGAATACTCGGAATACGATTTGGATGCTGATCCCGAAAAAGCCATTCCCCCTCTTATCAGAAACGATACCGTCGGCATCGTATCTACGGTATTATCTAACGTAACAGGGCGGAATGGAAATCTTTCCAAGCTTTCATCTATTGCGAAACGATATAATCTATTTTTAATTATAGACGCATCACAAGCAGCCGGTCATACAAGTATTAATCTAAAAAACTCGCCCTGCGACGTATTATGCGCTCCGGCGCACAAATCGTTATTAGGGATACAAGGCGCAGGAATTGCAATATTCAATAGTAAGACCAGGGCAGAAACCATAATTGAGGGCGGAAGCGGAACAAATAGTATAGACAGATATATGCCGATTTATCTACCTGAGGCGTATGAGGCGGGGACTCCTCCCACACCTGCGATATGTGCTCTTGGGGGCGGACTGGACTTCATCAAAAATATAGGTATATATAATATTGAAGAAAAGCTTAACCTTCTTACAAATTCAGCGAATAATATGCTCAGTGATCTGAGGAAAGTTACAGTTTACGGTTACGGGCTTGGAATAATTTCATTTAATATAGCAGGGTGGGATTCTGCGAAATTATCTTCACTGCTTGATAAAAAAGGCATCTGTACAAGAGGAGGACTGCACTGCTCGCCTTTTGCTCATAAAAAAATTGGAACGTTAGACTCAGGAACGGTCAGAATTTCCTTTTCGTATTTCACCACTCAGCGTGAAATAAATAAGCTGTATAAAGCTATGAAAGAAATAATTCAAGGCGACTTATAGACACAAAACAAGAGAGAATATGCCAAAGCATATTCTCTCTTGCAACATAATTACAATTTTGCTTATTTTACAACGATGTTTATAATTTTTCCTGGGACTACTATTTCCTTGATAATTGACTTTCCGGAAATTGCCGAGGATACTTTATCATCCGCCTTAGCTACAGCCAGAATATCGTCCTTTCCAAACGATTTATCGACAGAAATAACGGATTTAACTTTACCGTTAACCTGTACAGGCATTTCAACAACATCATCTCCACACTTAGACTCATCGCAGATCGGCCATTCTGCAAGAGAAACAAGTTCCTTTTCGCCAAGAGCCTCATATACTTCCTCGGCAACGTGCGGAGCAAATGGAGAAAGCACCTTTGCGAAGATCTTTAGCTCATCCTTCGTTATCTTACCAATATCGTATACAGTGTTTAGAGTAGCCATCATATTGGCAATAGCGGTGTTGAATTTCATCGCATCTATATCGGATGTAACCTTCTTGATCATCTTGTGAATATGCTTTTCAAGCTCCGGTGTACTTCCCTCACCCGATGCTATATCGAGAAGATTATAGAATCTTTCCAAGAAGCGCTTACAACCCTTTATGGACTGAGGATTCCAAGGAGCAGCCTGCTCAAAATCGCCGATAAACATCTCGTAAAGTCGCATAGTGTCAGCGCCGTAATCTCTGATTATATCATCAGGATTTACAACGTTGCCTCTGGATTTTGACATTTTTTCGCCGTTCTCACCCAGGATCATTCCGTGGCTTGTACGCTTTGAATAAGGTTCTGGACAGTTGAGCGCTTTTATGTCGTAGAGGAACTTAGACCAGAAACGAGAATAAAGCAGATGCAACGTCGTATGCTCCATTCCTCCATTATACCAGTCAACAGGCATCCAATATTTGAGAGCCTCCGGAGATGCAATAGCGTTGGAGTTGTGAGGATCGCAATATCTGATGAAATACCAGGACGAACCAGCCCACTGAGGCATAGTATCTGTTTCACGCTTCGCAGGGCCGCCGCAAGTAGGACACTTGCAATTTACCCAATCGGTCATAAGCGAAAGAGGAGATTCGCCTGTTTCGGTAGGCTCATAGGATTCAACCTCAGGAAGAGTCAGCGGAAGCTGATCCTCAGGAATCGTTACCCATCCGCATTTGTCGCAGTTGACCATAGGAATAGGCTCGCCCCAATATCTTTGACGGGAAAATACCCAGTCGCGAAGCTTAAAGTTGATCTGCTCCTTGCCTATACCCTCGCTCTCAAGATATTCAATCATCTTAGACTTAGCATCAGCAACCTCAAGACCGTTCAGGAAACCGGAATTGCAAAGAGTACCCGTCTGTACATCAACGTACGCAGCCTCCTCAACATTTCCGCCCTTTACAACCTCTATAATAGGAAGATCAAATTTCTTTGCAAACTCCCAGTCTCTCTCGTCGTGAGCCGGGACAGCCATTATAGCTCCGGTGCCGTATCCGGCAAGAACGTAGTCGGATACGAATATCGGAATTTCTTTATTGGTAGCAGGATTAATAGCGCACACGCCGTCAAGCTTCACGCCGGTCTTTTCCTTAACAAGTTCAGTACGTTCAAAGTCAGACTTGCGCGCAGCCTTCAATCTATATTCTTCGATTTCGGGATAATTTTTGAGGCAGTCCTTCCACTTTTCTACAAGCTCGTGCTCAGGAGCTATTACCATATACGTCGCTCCAAAGAGTGTATCGCATCGTGTCGTATACACCTTAAGATTATCACCCGCAGTAGTTTTAAAATCAATTTCCGCGCCTTGCGACTTTCCGATCCAATTGATCTGCTGAGTCTTTACTCTCTCAATAAAATCAAGACCCTCAAGACCGGAAATTAGTCTGTCTGCATATTCGGTAATCTTGAGCATCCATTGACTCTTCACCTTACGTATAACCGCAGACTGACATCTCTCACAAACTCCGTTAACAACCTCCTCGTTGGCAAGAACCACCTTACAGGAGGTGCAGAAGTTAACAGCCATCTCCTTCTTATACGCAAGACCCGCTTTGTAAAGCTGAATGAAAATCCATTGGGTCCATTTGTAGTAATCCGGATCGGTCGTATTTATCTCCCTTGACCAATCAAACGAAAGGCCGAGCGCTTTAAGCTGTCCTTTAAATCTCGCAACGTTCTTCTCGGTTACAATCTTCGGATGAATTTTGTTTTTAATAGCAAAATTTTCCGTAGGAAGACCGAACGCATCCCAACCCATAGGAAACAGTACGTTATAGCCCTGCATTCTCTTCTTTCTCGAAACTATGTCGAGAGCGGTGTAAGGACGCGGATGACCAACGTGCAATCCTTGTCCGGAGGGATAAGGAAATTCGACGAGTGTGTAATACTTAGGAAGCGTAAAGTCGTTTTTTGCTTCAAAAGCATTTTTTTCATCCCATTTGTCTTGCCATTTTTTCTCAATTCTTTTGTAATCGTAAAGCATTTTTTATTCCTCTGAATTATTTAAATCGTATTTCATATCCACCTCTGCCACAATATCCGATACGTCGATCTCGGAATCCGGTGGGAGATGTCTGTCAAAGCTATAAAAATCACGTGATTCTCTATCAAATATATTTACTATGACGTCCCCGTAATCTACAAGTATCCACGAGTTTCCGCTTCTTCCCTCGATACGCAACGGACTTACTCCAAGCTCCTCTATTCCCTCGCTTACGTAATCGGAAAGTGCTGACACCTGCATTGAGGAACGTCCGGTAGCGTTGACGTAATAATCCGTAACGCTGGACTTTTCGCCGAGATAAAACATCCGCACGTTAAGTCCTTTTTTCTCTATAAGTATCTTTGCCGCCGCACGTGCTACTGCAGCTGATTCTAAACCTTTGCCTTTGTTTTCGCTACTCATTTTAACTCCCATTATTTTATTTCTGCCATGTATTTTCAACGCATTCCAAAGCTTTTATTGTTCTTTGATTTATCGACAAATGCCGCGCCATCAATGAATTAACAGTATTTTCAAGAGCCATTTTGCAGGCTTGCCTTAGAATTGCACGACAGTGTTCCACGTCATGCGAGGACTTTGCGTTGTCAAAAAAGAACTTTCTCACCTTTATACAGTCGGGATAATCCCTTCCGTCCTCAATATAATCCGAGAGATAAATGATCTGATCAAAAACAGACATCTCTCTGTCAGAGGTCGTATGCTTAAATACTGCAGAAATTATCTCATCGCTTGAATATTCCGCAAAATCTTTCTTTATTAAAGCGGTAGCGGCGAAAGCGTGATATGCCGCCGGTGTTGCCATATCATCCTTAGTTATACACTCGATGTTGTCAAGCATTAAAGTGAGGACATCGACTGGAAGCTCCTTGGCTACGTCGTGAAGCAGTGCGCAAGCTCTCAGATCCTGTATACATTCCGGAAGGCACTTCTCACCTAGCTTTCCCGCCATTTTCTCTACTCCGAGGGTGTGATTAAATCTCTTCTCGGATAGACGCGCTTTAATGCGATTTTTAAGTAATGTTAACTGTTCCTCGGTATACATAGTTATAAAATAATTTTTTTCTTCTTTTTCGATTCCTTGTACAGAACAAATTTTGTACCTACACAAGAAACCACATCGCATGATATTGCGTCAGAAATTATTTCCGCTGCCTCTTTGGCGGTATAACCGCTGTTATCCAGAACACGTGCCTTGATCAGCTCTCTGGCCTCCAGCGCGTTTTCGATCTGCAGACATATCTCCTCGCTTATACCACCTTTACCAATCTGAAAGATAGTATCCAGAGATTGAGAAAGAGATCGAAGATATGCTCTTTCCTTACTGCTTAACATCTCATTTCTCCTCAAAAAGCGCTTCAGCAAATTCTTTTGCGTTGAAAGGCTTCATATCGTCTATTTTTTCGCCTATTCCGATAAATTTAACGGGAATATCCAGCTCTTTGCGTATTGAAATAACAATTCCGCCCTTCGCAGTTCCGTCAAGCTTAGTCAGTATAAGACCGGTTATTTTAGATGTTTCCTTAAATTCCTTTGCCTGATACACTGCGTTCTGACCCGTTGTTGCATCGAGAACCAGCAAGGTTTCCTTTGCCGAGTCCGGCAATTCCCTATTGATCACTCGATCGATCTTTGCGAGCTCGTCCATAAGATTTTTCTTGTTATGAAGACGGCCGGCGGTATCGATTATGAGAACATCGGCACCTCTGCTTTTTGATGCGCTGATCGCATCGTAAACCACGGAAGCAGGATCTGCTCCCGCAGCCTGTTTGATTATATCAACGCCGGCGCGCTCGCACCACACTGTAAGCTGCTCAGCGGCAGCCGCTCTGAATGTATCTGCAGCTGCTACCACAACCTTTTTCTTCTGACTTTTCAGCTCAGCCGCAATCTTTCCGATTGAAGTGGTCTTACCTACTCCGTTTACACCGATAACCAAGATAACTGATGGCTTTGTAGACAGATTGAGCGGAGCGTGATCACCTATCATACGCTTAAGTATCTCAAGAAGCTCGGTTTTAACCTCCTCAGGCTCCTTGATTTTCTTATCCTTGACAGTATCACGAAGCTCATCCAGTATTTCTTCTGTCGTATATACGCCGATATCCGCTGAGATAAGAAGCTCTTCGAGCTCGTCAAAGAGCTCCTCATCTACCTTTGTGAATTTTTTAATAACACTATCGATTTTACCAACGATAGCATTTTTCGTTTTAAGTAATCCTTGCTTTAATTTGTCAAAGAACCCCATCAAGTAACTCCTTCTGTTTACTCTCGATCTCATCGACGTTAAGCTCGATAGCCTGCGAGATACCTCGTTGAGGCATTGTAACGCCGTAAAGCTTATCACCTATCTCCATAGTTCCTCTACGGTGAGTAATAAGAATAAACTGTGTATTATCGTCAAATTTCTTGATGTATTCACCAAACCGGAATACGTTAACCTCATCCAACGCAGCCTCGATCTCGTCGAGAATACAGAACGGTGTCGGATTGACCTTAAGAATGGCAAATAGCAATGCGATAGCAACGAACGATTGCTCACCGCCGGAGAGCAGCGACATACTTTTTATTATCTTACCGGGAGGAGCAGCTTTAATTTCTATGCCCGACGTAAGTACGTCCTCGGGATCTGTAAGAGAAAGCTCAGCATTTCCGCCTCCGAACAGCTCCTTGAAGGTTTTTCCGAAGTTCTTATTGATAGCATTAAATGCGTCAATAAAGCTGGAGCGCATCTCTTCCTCAAGCCTGGATATGATTTCTGTAAGCTCGTTGAACGAGCTTGTAAGGTCAACGTACTGCGTATTAAGGTCATCGTACTGTGTCTTAACCTCTGCATACTCGTCTATCGCGCCGGGATTGTAGTTACCGATAGCGCGTAGCTTTGCGCGGCAGGATGCCTGATGAGCGGCAACCTCCTCGCGATTTTCTGCTGTTACGGGAGGATATTCAAGCGCTACGGCATCCTCGTAGGTTATCTCGTAATCATCCCAAAGCTGAGATCCGAGCTTATCTTGACGCTCTTGAAGATGCAAGAGCCTGTTTTCATTTTTTACTACCGATTCGTAGGTTACCTGTCTTGACGCAGTCTTTTCCTTCATCTTGACACGGATGTTCGAAAGCTCCTGCTCAAACTCGTCGCTACCGCTCTCGACCTCCGATCTCTTTTGTCTGAGCTCTGCAAGCTCCTTTTCGAGAGATTCGTATTCTATAGCGTTGGATGACTTAATATCTCCAATGCCCTCACGCTTAGCTACAAGCTCATCGATCCTGTCGGACTGAGTCTTTTTCTCCTGCTCAAGATCAGCAATTCTCGCATCAATAGTTCCGATCATCTGATCTACGTTTTCAATATCCTTTTCGCAAGATGCAATCTTTATAGACAGCTCGTTGGCTTTCTGCAGCACTGCATCTCTGTTTTCATCAAGAACGCCCATTTCTTCGCTTCTTTTAGCGCGAAATTCCTTCAGCGCCGCAATTCTCTCAAGATTGGCTGAATAGTCGGCGTTCAAGGTGATCAGCTCCTCATCGGCTTTAGTCTGCTGACCTATCAGAGCGTCGTAATCCATACGTAGTTTTTCTATGATTTCATTATTTGCATCGTATTTCGCATTGGCATTATCAAGAGCTGAGAAGCAAGAGCGCGCCAACGTTAAGAGAAGCTCCTTCTCTTGATCCGCGTCCTTGTTTCTGTTCTTAAGTTCAGCAAGTTCCTCGTCAAGCGATTTAAGCTCTGCCGCAAGTTTTCTTGCGCTTTTATCATGTTTATCCGCTTGATCTTTCAACTCACTTATAGTTGTAAGTCTGGAGAGTATACCGCTGTCGCGTTTTGCACTACCACCGGTAAATGCACCTCCGGCGTTTATTACCTGACCGTCGAGAGTAACTATTTTTACTCTGTATTTCAGTTTTTTAGCCGCAACAGATGCGTTCTCTATATCGTCAAATACGACCGTACGGAGAAGAAGCCATTCTATTATCGATCTATACTGCGAGTCAGACTCAACCAACGTATCCGCCCTACCTATAAATCCTGGCATTCCCTTTGCCTGACGAATCTCGTCTGTTTCACTTGCCGGCTTAATTGCGCTGATAGGATAGAATGTAGCTCGACCGGCGTTTCCGGATTTCAAGGCATAGATTGCCTTTTTTGCCGTTTCTTCGTTATCTACAACAATATTCTGCAAACTTGGGCCAAGGGCGGTTTCTATCGCCGTGATATAACGCTTATCAACAGTTACAAGAGATGATAGAGGACCGTGAATTATTCCGGCTCCGGAAATGTTACCGGCGGAGTATTCCTTCATAACGTATTTTACGCTATCGGCATAACCCTCGAAGTGATCGTTCATTCGCTGAAGAGCATCGGCTCTCTGCAAAAGTGTATCTCTGTTAAGTCTGTGATCGCCAAGCTCAGCTACTATAGACTCGCGACGCGAAATAGCCGCTTCAATTTTCTCTCCGGTTTCCGAAAGTATGCTGTCCTTCTCGGCGATCTGCTTCTTGAAGCCGGAAGCATTCTTCTCACATTTATCAGCCTCTTCCTTCAGAACCTCACCGAGTGACTCATACTTTTCGATCTCTTTCTCTATATCCTGAGATTTGGAGCCATCCGTCGTCTTCGCGTTTTTCAGAACGTTAATACGTATGTTAAGCGATGATGCCGAGTTCTCCTCTACCGTAAGCTCATCCAACGCTTCTTCAAGCTCGCGTCTGGCTTTATCGATGTCGGTAGCGAGATTCTGAGCCTCTGATAAATACTCAAGCTTAGTATCAAGGAAGCTCTTAAGCGTTTTATTAAATCCTTCCTTGCGGCTCTCGAATTCCTCTTTACTCTTATCAAGAGTTGAACGGCTGTCATCTATTTCACCGATTCTTATTCTGCACTGCTCTATCAACTCTGCGGAATGAGCAAAATCGGACTCCGCAACTCGCAAAGCGTTATCAAGCTTATGAAGCTTGTCCGTAGTAAGTCTGATCTGCTCAAGAAGCTGCTCGGAAAGAAGCTTGTTAGACTGGGTTTTATTATACAGGTTGTCGTTCTGAGCCTCAAGGTCAGAGATAAGCTGATCAACTATCTCCAGCTCATGTCTTGAAAGCAGCAAGGTCTTATTCGCCTCGTCTATATCGGAGAGGATCTGTTTCGTGTCAAAAAGCCAAAGCGATACGTCGCAACGTTTCTTTTCCTCGTAAATCGCAAGACCGCGTCTTGCCTTTTCGGCTTCTTTCTCCAGAGGACCTACACGGCTTTCAAGCACAAAGAGAATATCTTTTACACGGTCGAGGTTTTCCTGCGTAGCTTTTAGCTTTCTCTCCGCCTCTTCTTTCCTATGTCTGTATTTAGAAATCCCCGCGGCCTCCTCAAATATATGACGCCGCTCCTCACTCTTTTTGGATATAATCTCAGCTATTTTACCCTGACCAATGATGGAATAACCCTCACGGCCAACACCCGTATTCATAAATAGCTCGTAAATATCGCGTAATCGCTTAGGCTGACGGTTAATGAGATATTCACTTTCTCCCGTTCTGAAATATCTACGAGTTACTACGACCTCATCAAATTCCGAGTCCAAACGATTTTCCGGATCAGAGTTATCAAAGGTAACGGAAACCTCCGCAAAACCCATAGGACGTCTGTCATCCGTTCCTCCGAATATAACATCCTCCATACGCGTTCCGCGCAGATTACGGCTGGACAATTCACCAAGTACCCATCTCATCGCATCCGAAATATTGGATTTACCGCTTCCGTTAGGTCCGACTATTACAGTCGCGCCACGCTCAAAGGATAAAACCGTCCTATTAGGGAAGGATTTAAAGCCGTGAAGCTCCAGTGATTTTAAATACATTCCTTTTACCCCGCTTTTTCAACGCTTATCTCAAAGACACGCAGATTATCGCTTTCGGTAAAGACTGTGTCCTTAACGCCGAGCGTATCCTTGAGTATCTGTTTATTTCTTTTCTTTTGCCCTATTGCTTTGGAGATCTCACCGCGAGCAACGGTGATATTCAAAATATCGTTATCGCAAAGCTTCATTTGAGAAGCCTTCGCTATAATTCTGTCTAAGTAAACTTTATTCAGCACCATCTCTCCAAGTGCTGCGTGATTTGGGCCGCCGAAATACGTGTCGGCAGAAGATAAGTTCTCAGATGCACATAATCCAACGCGTATTACTTTAACGTTGTTCTCGATAAACATATTATAAACCGAGGCAGAACGTTCTACTGCATCATTTAAAGATATCGGTGTATAAATTCCGCTACCGCACATTGAGTATAGCTCTGTATCGTAAAATACCACCGTAGGATATATTCTTGCTCCAACAGCACCCTGCTTAATAATAAAATCAGCCGTTCTGATCTCATCCTCAGGTGTGGAATCTGGAAGACCTATCATCATCTGCCCTACGAGATTAAAGCCGTGCGAAGTGATAAGCTCGCAGGCTCTGACCTCATCTATATAAGTATGTCCTCTCTTTGAAGCTTGAAGAACCTTATCCGATGAGCTTTGAAGACCGAGCTCAATATTTTTCACACCGTATCTTGATAAAATATTCAAAATTTCTTCCGAAATATAATCGGGACGGGTTGAGCACCTAATCGACGTTACTTTGCCGGATTCTATATATTTGTACGCAATCTCCAAAAGCTCCGTCATAAGCTCTCTGTCTATGCCTGTAAATGAACCGCCAAAAAAAGCTATCTCAGCTTCCGCATCGTCCTCAACGGTTGTAAGAGCCGTATCAATGATATTACGTACAGACGAAGGATCAAAATTACTTACCCCCGAAATAGTACGCTGATTGCAAAAAACGCATTGATTCGGACAACCGAGATGCGGTATAAAAACGGGAATATTTACATGTCTTTTCATCGTCCCACCCCGAATAACTCAAGTGCTACACGCGCCGCTTCCATTTCTGCCTGCTGTATCTTACCGGCAGTACCGCGTCCTACCTCGTTATTATTAACATAGGCAGCGACAGTGAAGCGCTTGATATGATCCGGTCCGCACTCTTCGAGAAGTCTGTACTCCAGAGCTGCCCCTCCGTCCTGCTCAACAAGCTGCTGCAGCTTTGTTTTGTAATCGGTATTATGCGTGATAAGCCCGTCGTCCAGAACGTTACCAAAAAGCTTAAGTACAACTTGGCGACAAGCGCCGAACGCATCGTTTGAATCAAGATAAACTGCGGCTATCAGCGCTTCAAGAGCATCGGCAAGCAGTTTCGGACGGTTTCTACCGCCACCCGACTCCTCACCTTTTCCAAGGTTCAAATATTGACCTAATCCTATTTTCACAGCAATATCCGCAAGTGTGGTTTCGCAAACGATCCTTTGACGAAGCTTTGTCAAAGCTCCCTCCCTTGACTTGCGATAATTATTGTATAAATACTCTGATACGATCATCTGCAATACCGCATCGCCAAGGAACTCAAGTCTTTCGTTTGAAACGGCATTTATTCCTCGACTTCTCATTTCGTTAGTATACGAGAGATGGGTAAGAGCAGTTTCGAGATAAGATATATCTTTAAAATTGTAGCCTATTACGTTTTGAAGCTCAAATATATCCTTCCCAATCGCCATAAATTCACCCTTTAAATATCAAAATTTCCGTATAATTTTTCTGCATCGGCTATCATTTTTTTCTCATCATAATCTTCTGCAAAAACAGCAATATCCTGATTTATACCGGTTTCAACGAAGAATATCGCCTGCCTTATAGCATTTTTGAATGCGTTTGCATCAGATGAGCCGTGCGCCTTGATTACAGGCTTCGAAATTCCAAGAAGAGGCGCGCCACCGTGCTCCGAGGCATCGAAGCGATGCTTCATATCCTTGATCTTTTCCTTCATGGTCAAGGTAGATACTTTGGTAACCAGATTTGTTGTCAGAACCTCTTTCAAGGTTCCAAGCATAAATTTACCCATTCCTTCTATCGATTTAAGGAAAATATTACCTGTAAAGCCGTCCGTCACAAGAACGTCGCAAACACCGAACGGAACTTCCTTGGCTTCAACGTTTCCTACAAAATTAAGTCCGGAATCATTAAGAACCTGATATGATTCTGTCTGCAACGTGTTACCTTTGTTATATTCTGTTCCGTTATTGAGCTGACCTATCTTGGGATGATCAATGCCGTATATCTTCTCCATATACTTTGAACCCATAAATGCAAACTGACAAATGTTATCTGAGGTAACTGTGAGATTAGCTCCGGAATCCATTAGAAGCACCGGTGTATTGAGAGGGAGAATGGATGCAATAGCGGCTCTGTTTATTCCAGGTATACGACGAACGATTATCGTCGCTCCGGTAACGAGAGCTCCCGTGTTTCCGGCGCTGACGAATGCGTCGCCCTCGCCCTTAGAGAGCGCCTTAAAACCAACGCTCATAGATGAATTGCGCTTTTCTCTAACTACAGAAAGAGGGCTGTCCTCCATAGAGATAACCGTTTCTGCGCTTATAATACGCATATTTGAAATATCAATTTCGTTTTTAACCGATATATCGGAGATTATATTCTCATCACCTACTAGTATCAGCTCGTGATCCTTAAATTCTTTAGCAGCGAGCTCTGCTCCCTTCAGTATTTCGAGAGGAGCATTGTCACCACTCATAGCGTCAATCAATATTTTCATTTACAGAATTGAAAGTACCGCACATCCTGCGAATTATCTCAAGTGATCTTTTCGCGTACGCCTCATTGCGATACTTTTTTCCTCCCTTGATTTTTTTGTCAAGCGGCGCTATTATACCGAAGTTAGCATTCATCGGCTGAAACGTGCTGCTAACACCGCCCTCGCTGACGTAATGCGCCAGCGCTCCTATCTCCGTTTCGGCAGGATAAACAACACCTTCTTCTCCCAGAGCTAACGCAGAAGCATTTACTCCGGCAACAAAGCCTGATGACGCAGACTCAACGTAGCCCTCAACTCCGGTCATCTGTCCGGCGAAGAAAAGATTCGATTTTTCACGCACGGAATACGTTGGAGTAAGGAATCCCGGAGAATTGATATAAGTATTCCGGTGCATAACACCGTATCTGAAAAATTCGGCGTTTTCAAGTCCGGGTATCATACGAAAAACGCGCTTCTGCTCAGAAAAAGTAAGATGTGTCTGGAAGCCTACGAGATTGTACATACTTCCTTCCCTGTTTTCACGTCTGAGCTGAACGGTCGCGTAAGCATCCTCGCCCGTTGATGAGAGCGGAAGTCCTACGGGCTTCATTGGTCCAAATCTGAGAGTATCATACCCTCTGGATGCCATAACCTCTACGGGCATACACCCTTCAAAAACAGTAAGATCCTTCTGCGATGCCTGATCAAAGCTCTTAAGCTCAGCAACATCTGCTGAAACAAGCGCACTGTAAAACCGATCGTACTCTTCTTTTGTCATAGGACAATTTAGATAATCTGTGGGATCGCCCTTACCGTATCTGGATGCGAAAAAGGCAATATCGGTATTGACGGTCGAAAAATCCACTATTGGCGCGGCGGCGTCGTAAAAATGAAGCTCATTGCCGCCCGTAATGTTTGAGATGGATTGAGCGAGCGCATCTGATGTAAGCGGACCAGTAGCTATGACAGTTACAGTGTCATCATCCTTATCTATGACTTTAACCTCATCGTATACTACGGTTATATTGGGATGGCTTTTGATTTTTTCTGTTATATAATTACTGAAATCAATACGGTTTACAGCAAGAGCAGACCCTGCCGGCACTTCCGTACTGTACGCAGCCTCCATTATTAAAGAGCCGAGCAGTCTGAGCTCCTCCTTCAAAAGCCCTACGGCATTGCTAAGCTGATTTGAACGCAAAGAATTTGAGCATACAAGTTCAGCAAATCCGTCTATATGATGCGCAGGACTTTTTTTCTTCGGTTTCATCTCATAAAGCGTAACTTTGACTCCACGCTCTGCCGCCTGCCAAGCAGCTTCACAGCCGGCAAGACCCGCGCCTATAACTCTTATATGACCTAGCGACATCATCCATCCACCTTGATTTCGTCATTTCGCTGATAAGAGCATCCTGGAGCTTTACAAACTACAAGCCTGCGGCTCTTTTTATAATAGAGTGTTTGACCGCAATCGGGACAATTCTCCTTAAGAGGAGTATCCCAGGTAGAAAAATCACATTCCGGATATTTCTCACAGCTGTAAAATAAGCTCTTACCTCTTCCGTGTCTTGCAACTACTTTCGAAGCGCATATGGGACATTTCACTCCGGTTTCAGAAACCTTTTGTTTTGTAAATTTGCAAGTCGGGTAGTTGGAACAAGCATAAAACTCGCCGTATCGTCCGATTCTGACAACCATTTCTCCACCGCAAAGCTCGCATTTAAAGCCTGCGTATTTAATCTCCGATGGAGCGGAAACGATAACCTTACCGTCACCGTCTACAGCCTTAGTGCATTTACACACAGGATAACTGGGGCAAGCGAGAAATTTACCGTATCTACCGGTCTTATATATCATCATCTTGCCACACAAATCGCAAGGTACGTCACTGACATCTGCAGGCACGACCATATCCGTGTTATTATTGTCGTTTAATGCTTTTTGTAAATCTGCCTCGAATTTTCTATAAAATTCAGAGAGAACACCGGAAATTGTGTTTTTCTTATGTTCTATAGAATCAAGGGCCTCCTCCATTGAAGCAGTAAAATCATAATCTATGATATCCGGAAAATATTTTCTCATAAACTGTGTAGTCAGCTCTCCCAGGGGAGTTGCAACGAGAGATTTTCCTTCCCTTTTTACATAATTACGAGATGTAATTATAGTAATAGTGGGCGCATAGGTAGAAGGTCTGCCTATTCCTCTCTCCTTAAAGAAGTCTACAAGAGAAGCCTCAGTATATCTAGGGGGCGGCTCTGTAAAATGCTGGTTCTTTCTGATTTCATCAACGTGAAGAATTTCTCCTCGCTTGACGTCCGGAAGCTTTGCGAGGTTTATTTCGTTTTCGTCCTCAGTTACGTAGCTCTTATATTCGGAATCATATACGGCAAGATATCCCCTGAATTTGATAATATATCCGCCGGTTTTAAAGATATACGGTCCGTTTTCTATATCCACGGATACCGTGTCAAGAGTCGCTGAGTCCATCTGGCTCGCTATAAATCTTTCCCATATCAGCTTGTACAGCTTATACTGATCAGAGGAAAGAGCCTTTTTAACCATCTTAGGCGTTAGGTGAGGATTTGATGGACGAATAGCCTCGTGAGCATCCTGAGCTACTGCCGATGCCTTATATACTCTCTCCGTCTTAGGAAGAAATTCCTCGCCGTAATTTTTAGAAATAAAATCTGCCGCTGCGGATTTAGCAATATCAGATATTCTTATAGAGTCTGTACGCATATAAGTGATAAGACCCTGCATACCGCCGAGCTCGCTTCCAACGTTAAGACCGTCGTATAGCTCCTGAGCGATTTTCATTATCTTTTGCGACTGGAAGCCAAGCTTCTTTGAAGCATCCTGTATAAGCGATGATGTAGTAAATGGCGGAGCGGGGATTCTGTATTTTTCCGTATGTCTGACCTCAGATACGACAAAGCGGTTATTTGATACGTCATCAAGGATCTTTTTCGCTGAATTTTCATCATCGATCTTCAGCTTGGATTTCCCGGTACCGTGAAATTTAGCCGAAATAACATCTCCGCCATCAGTTCGGAAGGATGCCTCTACGGTCCAGTATTCCGTAGGAACAAATGCGCGGATCTCCTCCTCACGCTCTGTTATCATTCTGGTAGCGACAGACTGAACTCGTCCGCCGGAAAGACCGCTCTTGAGATTTTTCCATAGAACCTCACTGAGCTTAAAACCTACCAAACGATCAAGTATACGTCTAGCCTGCTGGGAATTAACAAGATCTTCATTTATTTTTCTGGGATTTTTAATACCCTCTTTAACCGCTGTTTTGGTTATTTCGTTAAAGGTGACCCTACACGCCCTATCCTTAGGTATACCAAGCTCGTTTGCAATATGCCAAGATATCGCTTCACCCTCACGGTCAGGGTCCGTCGCGAGATATATCTTACTTGCGTTTTTCGCTTCTCGCTTCAGTTCTTTAATAACGTCACCCTTACCTCTGATATTGATATAGTGGGGCTCAAACCCGTTATCAACGTCTATACCCAGGGTGCTTTTGGGAAGATCACGTATATGACCTACAGAAGCTATTACCTTATAATTAGATCCCAAGTATCCCTTTATGGTGTTTGCCTTGGATGGCGACTCAACTATTACAAGATTTGCCATTTTATATTAAAGCGTATTTCAGCTTACCTTTCTTATCTGGATTTGCGAGCAACCCGATCACCGGGAAGCAATACTATAAATTTGCCTATTTCAAGCTTAAGGAGAAGTTTCATCAATTGGCGTAGATCCTGCCCCTCATCAAGTAGCGACTCAATATCGCAATATCCCTTAAGCGGAATCTTCTTATACAGTCTGAGAGCTTCTTTGTCAAACTCCTCCGAGCCATGCTTCTCTTCCGTGCCGGTGAACTTGTCAGATGCAAAAGATTTATCTATATCCACCTTATCTTTTCCAACGACCTTTTCAGCTTTTTTACGCTGCCGTACCGGAATGTATATATCATCGGTAGGACAATTTGCAACTACCTCCAACTGACGAAGAGCATATAAAATATCTATTGGACATCTATCCTTAAGCATAAACGGATTAATAACTCCGGTATACTCCTTCTCAAAGTCCGAGAAAACATCCTCAGCTCTGGTACAGAGCCGTGCGCCATCCTTTAGGAGAAGATTTGATATCTCGCTGTTAGGAGCTCCAACGTTACCGGGCAAGGCGTACACCGCCCGTCCCTGCTCCTTTGCGTATCTGGCAGTAATGAGCGCACCGCTGTTCTCCCGTCCCTCGAATATAACAGTTGCGGAACATAATCCACTTATTATTCGATTTCTCTTTGGAAAATTAAATTTTGAAGGAGGCGTTTTCGGCGGATATTCCGTTATAATACATCCACTCTTTACTATCTCTCGCGCGAGAGTCAGATGCTGCGGTGGATAGCAAACATCAATACCGCAACCCAGTACGGCAACCGTAGGTTTTTCTGCGGCAATAGCGCCTGCGTGAGCAACTCCGTCTATTCCCAGCGCCATACCTGATACTATAGTTGCTCCTCCGATTGCCAGGTCGTAGCATATCTTGAACGTATTCTTACGTCCATAATCCGATAGATTTCTTGTGCCAACTGCAGCAACGCAAAATTGACGATTAAAATCAGGCAGTTTTCCGCGGTAATATAACACCACCGGCGGAGTTGGAATTTTTCTTAAATTTTCGGGGTATTCGGGATCGGCGTATGTGAGAATGCCAACACCGTACTTTTGACAAAAGCCGAATATCTCTTCTGCGCGTTCCAAACTTTTATCAGCAAGATTGGATCTATCGGACATTTTACCGCCTATACATTTCGAAATCGTATAATCGTCCGCCTCGTATATATCCTTGGCATTATTAAATTCGGCAATCAGCTTAGGAAAAGTAACTGTATCTACAGTACACGCAAGCGAAAGCCATATCCAATGAATACGATAATCCATAAAGCCCCTCTAGGTATTATTTGCTTTGCTCCCACATAAATACCGCGGCAGCAATCGCAGCGTTAAGAGATTCTGCCGTCTTTGATATAGGAATAAACACACTACCATTACATTTTTCTGAAATCTCTAAAGGAATTCCGTGTCCCTCGTTACCAATAATCAGAATATCATTTTTTGAAATATCCATATCTAAGATAGATACAGCTCTGTCAGTGAGCTCAGCCGCGTAAACTCTGCGTCCTAACTGACGGGCACAAGCTACAGCTTCTGCGATATCGGATACTATGGTGATCCTCGTTTTGAAAAGTCCACCCATAGCGGCACGGACTGTGCGCGGATTGTAAACGTCAGCCGAATCCCTCGACAAAATGATATGATCAACTCCAAAGGCTGTTGCACTTCTGATTACAGTTCCAAGATTACCGGGATCCCTCAAAGAACACAAAATCAGAGCTCTTTCCTCTTCCGAGGAGAAAAACTCTTCCTTATATATTATATCAGTATATTTTAAAATGTCAAGATATTTTATGACGCATATTATTCCCTGAGGTGATTTTTCAGTAGAGATTTTTTCAAAAACCTCTTCAGAAACCGTTATTATTTCAGTTTCACCTATCTTACCGTCGTATGCCGAACGTTTAATAAGCTCCAGCATTGCGTCGCGTTTGCCTTCTGAAATGAAAATACATTTGATGTCAACACCCGCATCAATCGCTTCAAGCGCAAGCTTTTCACCCTCGGCAATAAAATATCCATATTCATTTCTATGTTTCTTCTCAGAGAGGGATGCCGCCCATTTAACCTTTGGATTTTTGCGGCTGGTTATAACCTCGCTTAAAATATTCATCTAAATCTCCTTATAATTCACAAAAAAAGAATCCCGGTTGCCAGAGTTACGGAAACCGGGTAAACTTTATTAAAGCGCAGCCTTTGCCTTCTCGCAAATTGCAGCGAAAGCTTCCTTATCGGAAACTGCAAGCTCTGCAAGCATCTTACGGTTGAGATCAATACCAGCAACCTTAAGGCCGTGCATAAGTGTAGAATAGTTCATACCGCAAACCTTAGCCTGCGCGGAAATTCTGGTGATCCAGAGAGAACGGAAATCTCTCTTCTTAAGCTTACGGCCGGCGAAAGCATAGTTTCCGCTCTTAAGAACCGCCTGCTTAGCCATCTTGAAATGCTTGGACTTTGCGCCCCAATAACCCTTAGCGGCCTTGAGAATGTTATTTCTTCTTTTGCGCGTCATTATAGCGCCCTTAACTCTTGCCATCTTATATTATCCTCCAAATTTCTGTTTGCCTTATTACTTCTGAATAAGGGATCTGTAGATAGGTGCAAAGCTTTCGCTGAGAATAGCACCCTTACGGAGGCCTCTCTTGCGCTTAGCGGTCTTAAGACCGAGCTTATGACGATGATTGTTGTGCGACATTTTGATTTTGCCACCGCCGGTAAGAGAAAATCTCTTTGCGGAAGCCTTATGAGTCTTGATCTTTCCCATGGTTATTCTCCTTTTCTGTAGGGATATCCCTAATTATTAACTTTTTATTTTTTGTCCTGCTTAACGGGACTGAGAATGATAGACATATATCTACCCTCAAGTACCGGTTTCTTCTCGGCGATACCAAACTCGTTGCAAGCTTCCTCGAACTTTGCTATCACCTCGCGTCCAAGCTCCATATGCGACATTTCTCTTCCCTTAAAGCGAACAACGGCCTTTACCTTGTTGCCTTCGCTGAGAAATCTTTTAGCATGGTTGACACGCGTGTCAAAGTCGTGCTGCTCGATCCTGCAAGAAAGCTGGACCTCTTTTACCTTTACAATTACCTGCTTTTTCTTAGCTTCCTTTTCGCGCTTATCGCGTTCGAAGCAGAATTTGCCGTAGTCGATCGCTCTACATACGGGCGGGGTTGCATTAGGAACTATAAGAACCAAATCTACGTTGTTGTTGTACGCATAGTTGCGCGCATCGTCGATCTTCATAATTCCAACCTGCTCGTTTTCGGGGCCTATCACTCTGACTTCAGTCGCTTTGATTTCCTCATTAATAGGCATATCCTTCGTATTGTTAGGTTTAATGGGTTTGTACCTCCAAAAAAAAATGCATACAGAGAACCTCCGTACGCACACAAATCCCACACAAATGGGAAATGAATATTAACCATACGCACTCATGTGGTAAGGTGAGAACGGAAATTCTACTTTGTTTTTACCTTTGACATTATAGCACTATGAACGTTAAATGTCAATAGGTTTTTAGAAAAAAAGCGCTTTTTATGAAAAAAATCATTTATCAGACTCTTTTTCGGCATAATAAATACCAACGCAAGCAAAAAGCGCTGTCCCAAATTCGAGAGCGCGCTCGTCAAAACGCACCTTTGGGTTGTGCAACGGATAAACGAATCCATCCTCTCTACAGCCTGCAGAAAGTGAAATCATAAGTGATGGTACAGCCTGACTTATAAATGCAAAATCTTCCGATCCTCCGTCACCTCTGTCACCAAAAATAATAGCCTTATCGTTGCCATATAAGGATGAAATAATATTTCTTACGTCGCTCACCATAATATTGTCGTTTATAAGTGCGGGACATTCCGAAGTTACGTTAAGCGTAGAATTACATTCGTATATCGAGGAAACACCGTCAAGTGCTCTCTGCATACATACCATTGCTCTTTCCATCGTAGAGTGCTCGTAGCATCGGAGCGTGCCCGATATTTCGGTTCTGTCAGCTATTGCGTTAGAAGCGTTTCCGCCGCTTAAGCTGCCGATGCTGATCGTCAAGCCTTCCGTAAACGAAAAACAACGGACGGGAATCTCTTCCAATTGCTCCGCTATTTTTATTCCGCACGCGAGCGCGTTGTTTGATAAATGAGGTAATGCACCGTGAGATGCGTATCCGTTTACGTTAATATTAAAAAAGGCCGATTCACGTGCGGCGGGACTTGCTGATGAAATTAAAAAAGTGCCAACCGGGAAATCAACACCCGAAAGCACGTGAATAGAAAACGCGCGATTTATATTGTATTTAGCTAAAAGACCGTCGTCAATCATATCTTTAGCGCCTAAAAGAAGTTCTTCTGCAGGTTGAAAGCAAAAAACAATTCTGCCTTGTATTTTATATCTATATTTACAAATCAGTTCCATTGCGCCAAGCAACATTGCCGTGTGCATATCGTGACCACAAGAGTGAGAGTTTTTGCTTGAGGCAAATTCCTCACCGCTCTGCTCATCCATCGGAAGTGCGTCCATATCAGCTCTGAGCAACACTGCTCGGCTTCCGCTTCCAATTTCACAAACGATGCCCCCTTTCCCGCATCGTTTATATTTTAAACCCAAGCCGTCAAGAACATCCGTTATATATTCCGACGTTTTACTCAAAGAAAAACCGACCTCGGCAATTTGATGAATTTTCCTACGATGCTCCGTTACCGTGTTCTTAAGCGATTCAACTTCTTTTAGAATTGAATTATAATCCTGCATTATCTTCTCCTTATTTAGTTTTACGTTCTATTTCAAGAATTACGATTAACAGTTAGAATTTATTTTATACAAACACAGAATTATTTTTGAAAAATCTATTGACAAATCAACCAGCATCTGTTATACTTGTAAAGTAATTTGCTTTACACTGCATTTCGAGAGGTTTTATGTATGTTTTTGAAGGACATGAGAGTTTCATATCTTTTGGATTTTTACGGCGACCTACTTGACGAACATACGGCAAGTGTAATGCGGGCTTATTACAATGATGATCTGTCGTTGGCAGAGATTGCCTTGGATATAGGAATATCCAGACAAGGTATCAGGCATCTTATTAAAAAGGGCGCAGATGCTCTTGAATTTTACGATTCCCGTCTGAAGCTTTCAGAAAAGCACGAAGATATTCTCGATGCTTGTGATAAGCTCAAAGAAATCGCTGATGGATTATATCGTGACGGTAAATCGGACACGGCGAGTCAGATGTCTGAGATCATCGAAATACTATCGAAAGGAAACTGATATGTTCCAGAATCTTACTGAAAAGCTTGCCAATGCTTTCAAGAAGTTCAAGAACAAGGGAAAGTTGACCGAGAGTGACGTTAAGGAAGGAATGCGAGAGGTTAAGCTCGCACTGCTGGAGGCTGACGTTAATTTCAAGGTAGTTAAGGATTTCATCAAATCAGTCACCGAGCGAGCTGTAGGCACAGAAGTGCTGGAAAGTCTGCTACCCGCACAGCAAATTGTTAAAATAGTTAACGAAGAGCTTATCAAGCTGATGGGAGGAGAAGCTCCCAAGATCAATATAAACCCCAAGCCTCCCACTGTTGTTATGATGGTTGGTTTGCAGGGTGCAGGTAAAACAACACACGCAGGCAAGATTGCAAATATGTACAGGCAGAAGAGCAAAAATCCCCTGCTTGTAGCCTGTGACGTTTATCGTCCTGCAGCTATTGATCAGCTTAAAATAGTAGGTGACAGCGTAAACATTCCCGTATTTTCTATGGGAACAAAAATTTCCCCTGTCGAAATTGCAAAAGCAGGTATAGAACACGCAAAAAGAAACGGAAACGATTTTGTTATCATCGATACAGCCGGACGTCTTCATATCGACGAAAAGCTTATGGATGAGTTAACTAAGATCAAGGAAACCGTTGAACCGTCTGAGATACTGCTCGTTGTAGACGCTATGACCGGTCAGGACGCGGTAAACGTGGCAAAAGCTTTTAACGATGCGCTTGACATTACCGGCGTGGTTCTGACGAAGATGGACGGCGATACAAGAGGCGGTGCGGCACTGTCTGTTAAATACATCACAGGAAAACCTATAAAATTTGTCGGTACAGGCGAAAAGATGGATGCGTTAGAGCTATTCCACCCGGACAGAATTGCCTCACGTATTCTCGGTATGGGAGATATACTCTCTTTAATCGAAAAGGCGGAAGCTGCGTACGACGAGAAAAATGCAATCGCATTAGAGAAAAAAATCAGAGAACAGACTTTCTCTCTCGAAGATTTTCTTGATCAAATGAGACAACTCAAGAAAATGGGAAATCTTGAGCAGCTTATAGGTATGATGCCCGGTGTAAACGCGGGAGCTTTAAAAAATGCTCAGATTGACGAATCACAGATGAGCAGAATTGAAGCAATCATACTTTCAATGACTCCCACGGAAAGACTAAAACCGGAAGTCATTAATGGATCGCGCAGAAAAAGGATCGCCGCCGGTAGCGGAACGAGTGTGGAGGACGTTAACCGCCTGCTGAAGCAGTTTGATCAGATGAAAAAAATGATGAAGCAGTTTTCGGGTATGGGAAAACGAAAATTGTTTGGCGGAAGACTTCCCTTCTAAGTTTATAACAACAAAAAATAAAAATATTTATTCATTTTGGAGGAAAAAATGGCAGTTAAAATCAGACTCAAAAGACTTGGCGCTAAGAAGTCGCCATTCTACCGTGTAGTTGTAGCAGATGAAAGATCTCCCCGCGATGGTAGATTCATCGAAGAGATAGGCTACTACAACCCCCTTACCGATCCCGCTGATATCAAGATAGATGCTGAGAAGGCTTCTAAGTGGATCGCTAACGGCGCTCAGCCCACTGACACAGTCAGAGCACTTCTCAAGAAGAGCGAAATCATTAAGTAATTTCGGAAGAACAGGTAGCCGAAATGAACTTTAAGGAAATGCTCACCAATATTGCACGTGCTATTGTTGACGAGCCCGATCAGGTCAACGTTGTCGAAACTGTCGACGGCGACAGCATTGAGCTTGTTCTTACCGTTGCGGAAAATGATACCGGTATGGTTATCGGACGTCACGGCAGAATTGCAAAGGCTATTCGCCAGATAATCAAGGCGGCGGCAAGCACTTGTGGCAAGAAAGTTACCGTAGAAATCAAGTAACTACTGTGCAGCAACGTTTTCGTTGACTCAGAGAAAGCAGGCGGAGTTTTTATCTCCCCTGCTTTCTTTTTTATTTAAATTTAAGACAACATATATTTAAAGCAAGTCATTATTAATTATTCATCATTTTAACTCTGACTATCTTAGTCCATAAAATAGATATAAAATGTATGAGATCACTTAAACTTGACAAAAAATACACGTAATGATATAATTATTTCAAAGAAAAGTTTGGAGTTGATTAATGAAAAAATATATTTTAGCACTAGATCAAGGGACAACAAGCTCAAGGTGCATACTCTTTAACAAGGATGGCGGCATTGTCAGTATAATACAAAGAGAGTTTCCGCAGATTTTTCCAAACGAGGGATGGGTTGAACACGATCCTATGAGTATATGGTCCTCGCAAATAGGCGTAGCTACGGAGGCATTGCTAAAAATTGGCGGTCAGTGGGATGAAATTTGCGGTATAGGTATTACAAATCAACGAGAAACGGTAGTAGTATGGGACAGAAAAACAGGTGTCCCTGTATACAACGCAATAGTATGGCAATGCAGGAGAACGGCGGATTTCTGTAGAGAGCTGAAAGAAAAAGGATATGAAAATATTATCAAAACAAAAACAGGACTTTTGCTTGACCCGTACTTCTCTGCCAGCAAAATCAAATGGATACTTGACAACGTAGACGGCACACGAGATCGTGCTAACCGAGGTGAATTATGCTTTGGAACTATTGATTGTTGGCTGATATGGAATCTTACAGGCGGAAAAATTCACGCGACAGACTATTCAAACGCCTCCAGAACGATGCTCTTCAATATAAACACGCTTGAGTGGGACGATGAACTACTGGAGCTTTTCGATATTCCCAAGTCAATGCTTCCATCCGTTTATCCATCATCGTATATTTACGGTTATACGGATAAAAATATTCTCGGCGCTGAGCTTCCCATAGGGGGTGTAGCGGGGGATCAGCAGGCTGCGTTGTTTGGTCAATGCTGTTTCTCTAAAGGAGATTTAAAAAACACCTACGGCACCGGTGGCTTTATGTTAATGAACACCGGCGGCACACCCTACAAATCAACGGGGGGACTAATCACAACGATTGCATGGGGGCTTGACGGAAAGATCACTTATGCGCTCGAGGGATCGGTCTTCGTTTGCGGAGCGGCAATTCAGTGGTTGCGTGACGGAATGAATATAATTGAATCCGCTGCGGACAGCGAATACTATGCGTCAAAAGTAAAAGATTCCGGCGGTATTGTATTTGTTCCCGCCTTTCAGGGCTTGGGCGCTCCGTGGTGGGATCCATACGCCAGGGGTATGATAATAGGAATAACGCGCGCAACGAACAAATACCACATCGTGCGCGCAGTACTCGAAGCTATGGCACAGCAGACTAATGATATCGTTAATTTGATGAAAAACACAACCGCTATAGAGGTTTCTTGTCTTTCCGTAGATGGAGGCGCATCCGCAAACAATCTACTGATGCAGATCCAATCGGACATATTGGGAATAGATATTGCCCGTCCGGAATGTGTAGAAACAACAGCTCTCGGCGCTGCATACCTATGCGGCTTGTCAACCGGTGTATATAAATCTGTCGATGAAATAAAAACCAACAAAAAGACAGAAAAAATATTTACTCCCCAAAAAAGCGACGCATGGCGTACCGAATGTATAAAGGATTGGCATAGAGCCGTAGACAGATGTCTGAATTGGAAATAAAAGATAAAGCAGAAATGCAAAATGCATTTCTGCTTTATCTTTTTAGAGCATTTGCAAGAGAAGCAAAATCCTCTGTGGAAAGGCATTCGCCGCGAACTCTCTCGTCGTGCCCTATGGCTACGATAGCTTTTACTACTTCCTCTCTCGTAAATTCGTTCATCTTAGAGCAAAGCGCATTAACAAGTGTTTTACGCCTCATTTCAAAAGCAAATTTAATTATTTTTTTAAAAAGAACCTCATCCTTCAAGTTGTATTTAGGTTCATCGTACAGATCTATGCATATAACAGCACTATCTACCTTGGGCGCGGGAATAAATGAGGATGCACTGACGCGAAATAGCTTTTTGGTACTGCCGTAATATCCCAGAACTGCTGTTATAGCTCCATAATCTGATTTGCCCGGCGCAGCTGTAAGTCGGTCGGCAACCTCCTTCTGTATCATTACGGTAATCGATTTGAATTTAACACCGGATTCCAAAAGTCCCATAATAATCGGTGTTGTAATATAGTACGGAAGATTCGCACATACAGCAACGGGAAGACCGTTTGAATATTCTCTAATCAACTCTGACAGATCCAATTTCATAATGTCATCATTGATAACGGTAACATTATCATAGTCCGAGAGAGTTTTATTAAGTATCGGAATAAGTCCTTTATCGATCTCGACAGCTACGACTTTCTTATATCTCTCCGCCAGCTCTTTTGTAAGACAACCTATACCAGGACCTATCTCCAATATCATCGTTTCGGCAAATTCAGCGCAATTATCCGCAATGTCTTCCGGAACCATTCTGTTTATAAGGAAATTCTGACCGAATTCTTTGCGGAAAGTAATGCCCTCATCCGCCATCAAAGATTTGATCACGGACAAATTACAAAGATCCATAAATCACCTCAAAAAAAGAAAAAAGAGAGAATGACCCACTCTCTCTGTTGGAGCTGGTGACGGGACTCGAACCCGTGACCTGTTGATTACGAATCAACTGCTCTACCAACTGAGCCACACCAGCATATCAACTGCTAAATATTCTATCATTTTTTAGCGGCTTTGTCAATACCCTAAATTGATTTTTAATGTTGTTTTTTAATATTGATTTATTATTTTATTACCTAACGACCTAAAACGCTAACATCAAAAATGTATTAGTATAAATTTCAGAAAAAAATACTGCAAAATATACTGTCATAAGTTTCTTAAAATTACAAAGAAATAAAGTTTTTCCTTTCTTCGTTTTATTACAAATCGGCAGAGATTTTTTCTCTGCCGATTTTCGCGCTTACAATTTCTCTGCTTAGAATATGGAGAATACGCAAGCCGCTTATTTGATCTTACACTTAAACGTCGTCCTATAAGCCGATGAATACAGCAAGCATAAGGAACGCGAGAGAGATAATGAAAAGTAACAGCTGGAAAAGAATTGTTTTCTTAAACCACTCTGTAAAGCTCACGTTAGCGAGTCCAATTCCGACAAGGAGTGTACCGCAGGTAGGATACAGAACGTTGGTATAACCGTCGGCAAACAGATACGTCAAAATTATTACCGTCTTACTTATGCCCTCTATAGGTGCAAGGGTAAGCATCGGAATAATGAGTACCGCCTTTGCGGATGCGCTGGGAATAAAGAATTCAATAATAAGAACGAAGGCATAGAGAATAAACACAGCAATATACGGTGAGATATTCGTAACAGAATTATAGAAATAGTAGAAAATCGTATGAATAATATTTCCCTGCTGCGCAATGTGAGTAATACCAAAAGCAACCATAATGATTACGATAGAAGGTAAAACATCCTTTACTCCCGAAATAAAGCTCTTGCCAAGATTCCTATAAGTACCCAAAAGAGTTTTACCTATTATAACCGTACCAACGATAAAGGCAACGGCCATAAATACCATCGCAAGAGATCTGAGAGCGTCTATAGAGGTTGTAACAATGACCGACAAAAGTGCTATGGAAAACAGGAGAATTATCATCTTGGATTTTCGGATATCTTCACTGTGTTCCTCATCAGAAACCATAACGAAGCCGTCAACATCAAATTTCTCCGTAGCAAGTTTCTCGTCCCTCTTAGCAAGGAATGTAAGAAACATAGACGTGATAACGTACATAATGACAAAAATAATACATCTGTACCACATACCGTCCGTTATGCTGACGCCGGCCGCTATAGAAGCCGTACCGATCGTAAGGGGGTTAGTAATTGCGGTTGTGAAACCGACACCCGATGCAATCAAGATAAATGATATAGCGGTAAATCTAGACCAATTAAGCGCTGTGCACAGCATAGCAAATACCGGATACAATATAAGTAGTTGCTCCTGCAGGCCGAATACTGCAGACAGTATCATAATTACTCCGGTAATTGCCCAGATGGAAGCAAAGCGCTTAGAATGAAGCTTGACCATAATAACTCTGACCAGAGATACAAGTCCGCCGCTCTCCTCCAAAACCTTAAATGTTCCGCCAAGAACGAGTAGCAAAGCGATGATCATTATCATATTAGAGCTATTACTTCCAAAAAGCAAAGCCTCTATAGGAGATGTTAACCAACGATAAAACGGTAATCTCGTATCATTCTCTCCGTCATTAAGTTCTCTGTAAGAATCAATAACAATCTGCTTATTGAGGGTTTCGTCGGCTGTGTATTCATAAAACGGAAGTTCTGCTTTAAGAGGGTCGGTGGTATAAATCGTATATCTGCCCGCAGGTATAACGTAAGTCAGTATGCCGACAGTAAGCAAAACTGCCAGAAGTATAACGACAACTGTTATAAAGCTCTTGAGTCCGAACTTAAGTTTTACATTCATTTCATTTGTTCTGCCCATAAATATCTCCTTTTTCATAACTGTAAACATCCCTGCAGGCAATCGCCCATCTTTCATCATACAGATTATGTATTTCTTCGGATGCGAGAGTCCACTTGATAAGACATTTGTCAGTATTATCCGGAATTATCATATAGTATTCGTTGTGATAGTAAAACTCCAAGAAGCCCTTGGTAGAAAATGTCAGTGAGTAAACTGATTTTGCATCAAATTCAAAATCAGATGACTCTCCATTCAACGTTCCGATAAAGGAAAGTCCACGATTTGTCAAGACAGCCTTTCCAGTAGAGAGGAGTTTTCTATTACGCGGAGCTTTTCTAAGCTTATCAAGCTTCAGCGTACACAGACTGCCATTCAGGGAAAGCTCAAAGCCATCATCTTTAATTTCCTCCGATACGCAAATGCGTTGCCATTTAAACCACTCATCAATATCGGTCGGTGAAGTTCCACCCTTGATGTCAACAAGATCGTAATATTCATTTATACGAACACTGAAGCCGCATTTAGCGCATTTTAATATATCGTGGTCTACATTCAAGTTATATTCGGATTTGCAACCAGGGCACTTATAGAGTATCTTAGTTATTCCGTCAGCATTCGTTCTTTTACCGATATACTTATTCCTTGCCGTTTTATTAAACTCGAAATCGTTGTAGCTGATTTTTCTAAGAAGTCGCCTGTAAATTTCATCTTCACTGAGTTCATCAAGCATTTCCGGAGTAAATACAAGGCTATAGTTAACACCAATAAATCCCTTTTTGCGATCCGAAGAATATCTATTGGTAGCAAGATATGCTCCTCTGGTAGTACAAACGACAACATTTGCCCTACTGCGTTTGATAAACTGAGCCGTAGCAGGATTTATCGGGTGAGTGCTTCCGCTGACCGACTGTATTCCCTCCGGAAAAAGACCTAAGGTTCCGTTTCGGTGAAGAACGCTGAACATACTTTTCACACAAAACAAATCAGGCTGGAAGAGATATTTTGAAATGACCCCAAGCTTAACAAAGAGATTATAAAATCCCCTTTTCATTATGTTCTGATATCCGCAGACTATATTTATATCCTTACGTCCAAAGCCATAAACGGTGTATATAAATTCAAGTCTTGATGCGTGCGATGACAAAAGAATGACGGGATGTTCCTCGATAGACCCCTTATCGTAATCATAATTGAATTTAACCTTATATTTTTTGCATAAGAAGCCAAGAATCGCCATTACTAACGTCATTAAAAATTTGTTTGGTTTCTTGATTTTCCTATTTATCAGCCTTTTTTTCAAATCCTGATTTTCCATTATTTAGCTCCTTTAAAGCTTGTCTTAATATCAAGGATGAAATAAAAATAAAATTTATTTTAAATTATATTTCATATTATAGCACTTTTTTTCCGTTATGTCTATAGTTTTTAAAATTACAGTAACATTTTTTAAAAAAATAAGTAACATTTACATAATAAATTATCAATCAAACAATAACAAATCACCGAAGCAGAAAGAACAGTTAAAATAGTGATTGCGAAAATAAAAAGACTCAGAATTACATAAAATTCCGAGTCTTTTTTGGAGCAGGTAACGGGAATCGAACCCGCACGGTCAGCTTGGGAAGCTGAAGTTCTACCACTAAACTATACCTGCGATAGCATCGTTCCTTGCGATAATAAGATTTTAACACAGAGAACGATGTTTGTCAAGAACTTGTATATATCCACTCCGACAAACAGACTACATTAAAGCTAATTAAGTGCTGTTTTGAAAGGATATTTAAAACTGTTTATTTTAGCTTAACGATAATTCGTCTGATTATATCAAAAGGAATAAAGAGTGCTGCAATTCCTATAGCTAAAGCAAGCTCACTGTACGTAAGAGGTGTGCATCTGAAAACAGCTCCTCCAAAATATATCATAAGGATCTGGATCAATGAAATAAATGCCATTATAAATAAGAAAGCCGGATTTTTTGAAATGTTTGTCAGCAGCCGAACTCTGTCACATCGAGCAGCAAAGCTATTAAAAATCCCAAGAAAAATAAACAACGCATAAAAAGCTGTCTGAAGCTTTATAGACGAAGAATAAAATCCGTAAAAGCTACGAATACGAGGGGAAACGAGAAACAATACGCAAATAAGCAACGTAAAGCTTCCTGAAATAAACACCTGCCTCATCATAGAGGAAGTAAGAATAGCTTCTTCCCTTTTTGGAGGTTTCTCCTTCATATAATAACGCATTGGGGCCTCTCCGGCAAAGGCAAGACCGCCAAGCGTATCCATAATAATGTTTATCCATAGCATCTGAACAATAGTAATAGGAGCATCAATACCTATCAATTGACCGATAAGGGAAATACCGCAAGCCGCAAAATTCATTGTTAGCTGAAATGTAATAAATTTTCTGATAGATTTAAAAATATTTCTACCGTACAGTATAGCTTTATCTATTGCAGAAAAGCTATCATCCAGTATAACGATATCCGATGAGCTTTTAGCTATATCGGTACCGCTGCCCATTGCAAAGCCTACATCGGCAAGCTTTAACGATGGAGCATCATTTATACCGTCGCCGGTCATACCAACAACCAAATCCATCTCCTGCGCAAGCCTTACAAGTCTTGTTTTATCCTGCGGTAAAGCTCTTGATACGACTCTAAGTTGTGGAAGTAAAAGTTTAATTTCCGAATCCGACATCCTATTTAAGTCATCACTCCCAAGCGCAACGTGATTTAAATCGCTTCTGAAAATACCACACTCTTTTGCAATTGAAACGGCAGTATCCCTGCTATCACCGGTGATCATAACAACCTGAATTCCGGCTCCTATCACCTCCTTGACCGCCTCTGCTACACCGTCACGGAGTTTATCCTTCAATACAATAACAGCAACCAGGATCAATGATTCTTCCCCTTTGCCATCATTTATTGCTACACCAATTACTCGCTCTCCGCATTTAGACGCAGATTCTATATGTTCATACACCGTCTTTTTATCAAATTCACAGCAAGAACCATCAGGCAACATATAATATTTCGATTTCGCTAAAATGACTTCTGCCGCGCCTTTTATAATCGTTTTTTTGTTTTTAAACGTAACTGATGAGTATTTCAACGCGCTTTTGAAAGGCGTAGAACCGATTACGTCAACTCGATCAGATTTACATTCGGAAAAAAAATCATATAGAGCTCTATCAGTGGAATTACCACCCGTTATTACGCCATCGTGTTCCATAACATCAGTATTATACTTTGCGCACAGAACTAGGTTCTTAAATATTTCGCCACTGTTTTTTAAGGTGCTAATATTTTTGTAAACACCACCTGACGTAATTACTCTATCGCAACGAAGCGTGCCCTCAGTAAGCGTACCTGTTTTATCTGTAAACAATATATTTAAAGTTCCTGCTGTATCTATACCAACCAGTTTTTTTACGTGAATTTTATCCGCAAGCATTCTTTTCATATTTGCAGATAATACCACGGTAATCATCATTGGCAGCCCCTCAGGAGCAGCGACGACAACAACGGTAATCATAAGAGATAACGCGCTTATCAGGGTGTTAATCAGTGCGGGGGCATTTTTGACAAAATTAATAATTCTTGGTAAATAAAAGCCGTTATCTACAATGATTGAGTTAAACAAAAATGCAGCGCCAACGAAAAACGAAACGGTTAATCCGAGCTTACTTACCTGGCCGGCAAGCTTTCCAAGCCTTAGCTTTAAAGGACTGCTTCTGGTTTCCGCCTGTACATCCTTTGCAACCATACCGTAATAAGTGCTCATTCCAACTCTACCAACACGCATCACGCCACTGCCGCTAATGATAAGTGTACCGCGAAAAACCTTGGATTCCGAAGAAAGATCCCACCCGGAGTCATTACCGGGCGCTTTTCTGCACTCAACGCTTTCACCGTTAAGCGATGATTGATCAACCGTTATGCTACCTTCTATCATATGGCCATCTGCTTGTATAATATCTCCGGAACTTAAATATACTATATCACCAACAACGAGCTCGCTTGAGTTTATACTAACAATTTTCCCCTCACGCATAACAGAAACCTTTTTTGCTGTTACGCCATCCTCCAATCGTTCAAACGTTTTCTCGCTACGATATTCCGAAATTGTAGAAACCAATGTAGAAATTAAAACAGCGCTTAATATGCCGAATATTTCTACAAAATTACAATTTCCCATAGTAAAAACTATTTGCAAAATCAGAGCGAATAATAAAATGCGTATTATTGGATCCTTAAGATTATCAATAAATTTACCAAAAAAACCTTTGGTTTTTTCTTGCTTAAGAGAATTATCACCGTAAAGGTTTAGAGAGCGTTCTACCTCCTCAGATGATAAACCAACTAAAATTTTTGACATATTTTTCCCTCTTTCCTTGACTGTCATATATAAACATATGAAATATAATTACGCTTTTTGCCAAAGAAAATGAAAAAATCGGACAAAGGTTACTTCTTATAAGGATGATAAAAGTCTTCGTAATATAAAAATAGTGATAACTTTTATTTATTATAAAGTTTTAACGTTATTTTTCTAAAATACTATATACCTGTTTTTTACATTTGAGTGGTTGCACCAGATCTTCGGCAAATTTATCAAAAATAAAAAACAAAAAAACGGCAGAGAATATAACATCTCTGCCGAAATTGCAGTGCCGCGGACCGTCAGAAGAGTCAGTTAATACGATTTGTAATCTTCCTTATCGGAATCTGACTAAAACTATCCGCTTTTTAAAGTCCCGCATGGCCGTGTAGAGTAAAAGTTTAACCCGGTTAGTCCAGGTGGGTGTCCTCTCTGCTACTTTGCGCTTCCAACGTCCGCTTGGAGGGGGTAGCGTAAGCTTTAACGCCCTCGGCGGGAGGCCTGCATCCCGTAAGCAGAAGTCCGGACTCCCTAGCAATGTGTGTAGGTTCAAATATCACAATATCACGCACCACGCAGGTTGAATATTATAAATCGTAATCTACGTCTTCGTTAAAGAAGAGGTCGTTGAAGTATTCCTCAACCTTATCAAACTCATCATCATCCTCAATGCTTGAGAGAACAAGGTCGTCGCCGTCCTCTTCTACAACAAGAATAACGTACTCCTCTGCATCCTCGTCGTCTGCAGGAACGAGAGCAAAATAAAGCTTCTCATCTATTGTCGCTCTGGCAAGAAGCTCGAAATCCTTCTCCTCGCCGGTTTCCTCATCGGTAAGAGTGAAAACGGGAATTTCTGCATCGTCGCCTTCATCATTCAAATACTTATCTAAATCTGCCATCTCTATACTCCATTCTATGTTTATATTTATATTTTATACTATATATTTGTGAATGTCAATATATTTTTTATTTCCTGATTATATCAGCTCCGAAATTATTGAATTACTGACATAAAAGCCTCGCTCTGATAGAGCAACGCGACCGCCCGATAAGATAATAAGTCCTTCATCTGCAAGCTTATTCAAAAAGGCGGCATTGTCATTAACAAAATCTCTTTTAAAAAGTCTTTTATACTCTTTCAGAGATAATCCGGATATCAAACGAAGGGAGAGCATAATATATTCTATTCTCGCATCTTCATCGGTACGCGGAGTATATGAGCGGACAAATCCATCAATATATTCATCAAGATCGGCTGAATTAAAAAACCTGCGCCCGTCGAGGTACGAATGTGCGGAAACTCCAAAACCTATATATTCTCTGCTGTTCCAATATTTCAGATTATGCCTGGATTCAAATCCGGGTTTGGAATAATTTGAGATCTCGTAATGAGAATAGCCTCCGTCAGTCAAAAGCTTACAAGCAAGATAATACATATCACATTCATTATCAACGGACGGGAAAGGAAGAGTATTTTTTCGATTATAAAAGTCAGTTCCCTCCTCAATGATCAACCCATAAACAGAAAGGTGATCAGGAGAAAGAGTTAACACTGAATTCAACGTTTCGCAAAAAGATGCCATAGTCTGATACGGAATACCGTACATCAGATCTACGTTGATATTATGTACACCAAGCTCTCTAGACATAAAATACGTTGACAAAAAATCATCATAGGAGTGTATTCTGCCTAATGTTTTCAGTTCTTTTTCGTGAATAGACTGAAGACCAATACTCAATCTGTTAACACCAATATTCAAAAAACAAGATAGCTTGTCCGCACTTAACGTACGAGGGTTTGCTTCAAGCGTAAACTCAGTGTCAGAGCTAACATCAAACGTGTTTCTAATAGCATCTGCTATGCGATCTATTTCCCGATGTTCAAGAAGCGATGGAGTCCCTCCGCCAAAAAAAATCGAATCTACCCGCAGTCCTCTACCCTGATATGAATATATTTCACGGCAAATAGCATCCACATACTCATCGCGACGAACAAAACTATCCTTTGGATATGAGCAAAAATCGCAATAATTACATTTACGGATGCATATAGGTACGTGGAGATAAAGACCTATCGAATCAGTTGTCATCGTTAAGTCTGAGAACTGCCATAAACGCTTCGGGAGAAACCTCTACGCTACCGAGCTTACGCATTTTCTTTTTACCTTCCTTTTGCTTTTCAAGAAGCTTTTTCTTTCTGGTTATATCACCGCCATAGCACTTGGCAAGCACGTCCTTGCGCATTGCCTTGACAGTTTCACGGGCGATGATCTTAGACCCTATTGTTGCCTGAATAGGTATTTCAAACAGCTGGCGCGGAATATTTTCTTTAAGCTTTTCTGCGATTTTCCTCGCTCTGCCATATGCACGCTCCTCAAAAACAATAAACGATAGCGCATCGACAATCTCACCGTTAAGCATAAAATCAAGCTTAACAAGCTTTGAGGGTTTGTATCCCTTCATCTCATAATCGAGAGAAGCATATCCCTTAGTCCTGCTCTTGAGCGCATCAAAGAAATCGTAAATAATTTCATTCAGAGGCATCTCGTAATGAATTTCGGCTCTGTCAGTATCAATGTATTTCATATCTATGAAAACGCCGCGTCGTTCCTGACAAAGGTCCATAATACCACCAATATATTCACTTGGAGTAATTATAGTTGATTTCATTATGGGTTCGTATGCCGATGCTATCTCGTCCGGCGATGGAAACTTCGAAGGATTATCTATTTCAACAGTATCTCCGTTACGCAGCTCAACCTTGTAGATAACGGATGGAGCTGTGGTTATGAGATCAAGATTAAATTCTCTCTCCAAACGTTCCTCTATTATCTCCATATGAAGAAGTCCGAGAAAACCGCAACGGAAGCCAAAGCCGAGAGCAATCGAAGTTTCGGGTTCAAAAACAAGTGAGGCATCATTCAGCTGAAGCTTTTCGAGCGCCTCGCGCAAATCTCCATAACGCGCGCCATCCGCCGGATAAATACCGGAGTAAACCATAGGATGTACGTCACGGAAGCCGGGTAACGCCTCGTTAGCAGGATTTACGGCAGACGTTACGGTATCGCCTACCTTAGTTTCGCTAAGTGTTTTAATCGAGGCTGTAATATATCCAACTTCCCCTGCAGAAAGCTTATCACACTTTTTAAGTCCAAATGGCTCCATTGTACCGACATCTACAATATCAAACTCGGTTTCCGTTGCCATAAGCTTAATCCTATCACCCGATTTAACAGTACCGTCTATAACTCGTATATAAACAACTACTCCAAGATATGAGTCATAATATGAATCAAAAATCAACGCCTTGAGAGGAGCGTCCGGATCGCCTGAGGGTGCGGGAATATCGGTTATAATCTTTTCCAATATATCTTCGATATTAATTCCGTTTTTCGCGGATACTGCAGGACAGTCTTCTGCCGGTATACCGATTATATCCTCGATCTCACGTCGAGCGCCATCAATGTCTGCAGATGCAAGATCGATTTTATTTATGACCGGAAGTATCTCAAGGTCATTGTCAATCGCAAGATAAGCGTTAGCCAAGGTTTGAGCCTCTACTCCCTGCGTTGCATCGACAACGAGCAATGCTCCCTCACACGCAGATAAAGAACGTGATACCTCGTATCCGAAATCGACATGACCGGGAGTGTCAATAAGATTAAATATATAGTCATCACCGGATTTTGACGTATAAGCAAGTCTGACAGCGCGAGCTTTAATTGTAATACCGCGCTCGCGCTCAAGGTCCATATTATCGAGAAGCTGCTCTTCCATATCCCTAACAGCTACGGTCTGGGTTTTTTCCAACAGCCTGTCTGCTAAAGTTGACTTGCCGTGATCTATATGTGCTATAATTGAAAAATTTCTAATCTGCTTCTGTTTATCTGTCACTTTTAAAGTCCTTCTATTGATTTATTAAATATCAGATATTTTATCTATTTCCTTAGAATAAGCCAAAATTTTACTTGCGAGTGAAGAACGGTCGTCCCCATGAGCGAGAATATATATCTTGATTTTGGGTTCTGTTCCGGAGGGACGAACAATGATTTTATCATCATTTTCCAGAATAAAATAAATTATATCGGAGCTTGGAAGTTCACAGTTTTTTTGTATTTTGTGAATAATATCGATTTCAAGTCCTCGCTTATAATCCAGAATCTTTGAAACCTTAACTCCTGCAAAGGAACAAATCGGATTGTCACGAAGCGTTTGCATCACCTTGCGGCGCTTTTCTATTCCGTCAAGGCCTTCCATATAGACGTCTATCGTTTTCTCCGAGTAGTTACCGTATTTCTGATAAAGAACCGCGAGAGCATCTGAAAGTGTCATTCCCTGTTTTTTATAGAACGCCGTCATTTCCAGAATCATCATTGAGGCTTCTACAGCATCTTTATCCCTTGCATACGAGCCGAGTAGATAGCCGTAGCTCTCCTCAAAGCCTAGAAGGAAGCCATCAGTATTGCCGTTCTTCTCATAATTTTTGATTACCTCACCGATAAATTTGAAACCGGTAAGTACATCGTGAATTTTAACTCCGTTTGAGGTGGCGATTTTATATGCCATATCAGTCGAAACAAGACTTTTTACACAGTAAGAACGATCATCAAGCTTTCCTTGCTCCTTTTTCATCCTAATAACGTAATCCAGAAGCAAAGCTCCCATCTGGTTTCCCGTGACCGTAACGAATTCATCGCCTGACGAGCGTGTCATTACTCCAACTCTATCGGAGTCAGGATCGGTCGCAATGATCAAATCTGAACCTACTTTATTAGCGATATCTATACCTAACTTGAAAACAGCCGGATACTCAGGGTTAGGTTTTTCTACAGTTGGAAAATTACCGTTAGGTATCATCTGCTCATCCACTGTATACAAATGCTTGAGGCCTATTCTTTTAAATATTTCGGGCACCATTTTGTAACCCGCACCGTGTAACGGCGTATACACGACCTTAAGCTCGTCGTTTACATCACGAACAATATCGGGATTGATCGCCGTGCTCATAACAGCGCGTAAATATCTCTCGTCAAAATCAGCGCCTAGCACGTGTATGCTTCCACAATCAACGTATTTATCAAAATCATAAATATCGGACGTGTCGAGTACATCGAAAGTATCACGTGCAGCAGAAACAATAGCTGCCTGATCGGGATTAATCTGTGCGCCGTCTTCCCAATAAGCTTTATATCCGTTATATTCCTTTGGATTATGGCTTGCAGTTATATTTACGCCGGCAAGAGCACCAAGCTCTCTAACGGAAAAGGAAAGTTCCGGAGTAGGACGAATACCGTCAAAAACATAAACCTTTACTCCGGCTCCGGCGAGCACCGATGCGGTTATTTTGGCAAACTGCTCTGAATTATTTCTGGAATCGTAGGCTATAACAACTCCTCTATCGGCGCCTCCATTGTCCTTAACGAGCTTTGCGAGTCCTCTGGTTGTATGAGCTACTGTAAATCTGTTCATAAGGCTTAATCCGACGCCCATAGCAGAGCGAAGACCTGCCGTACCGAAGCTCATCTGTGAGTAAAATCTGAACTGTAATTCTCTTTTATCTTCAGAAATTTCGAGAAGCTCAAGTCTTTCATCTTCGCCGAGAGAGGGGGATGATAACCACCTGTTATATTCACTTATAAAATCTTGCATCTGTATCTCCATTAATTCATAGACTGTTCGAGCGCTTTTGCAAGCTGATCAGGACATGAAGTATCCTTAAAGCCGCATTTGATACCTTTAATTTTGGATATAGCATCCTCCACTCTCATACCGACTACAAGTCTGGAAATCCCTTGAGTATTACCGGCGCAGCCGCCAACAAATTTGCAATCGGTAATAACTCCATCCTCTATATCTACGGAAACCATACGAGAGCACGTTCCGTGTGTCCTATAATCAATATGTTTCTGCATTTTATTCTCCGTTTTATTCCAAATTTTTATACAATCCTACTATGCTGTAGTTTTGTGTGTAAAGTGTGAGATATACAAGTAGCGTAGTAAAATCATTATTTTCGCTTCTGAAAACGACAGAGACGTACGGAGAAACGCCATCCTCCGTATCAAAATAAACAGTATCAATACGGTAAACGCCCAGTCCGCATATTTTGGAAATGAACAATAGCTCTGAAAGATCAATTTGCTTGTCTAAGCAAAGCCTAATCTCCAGATAGCGATCATCATCCTTTTGCTGCTGAAATTTAGCGAATCTCTTAGATATAAGCGCGTACTTCATATCCGCAGATCCATCAAAACCAAAAACAGGTGTTACAGAATTGATTTTCAGATCGTTCTTAAAAATAATCTCCTCAACGGTACGAATGCGCTTCCCTCCACTTTCCTCAAAAGGAAGCAAGCAATAATCCGCCAATGAATTGTCGAGCGCTAATACTGCCGATTTGAAGTTATCTGCGTATCTTACCCTAGGATCATCAAATGACTGTGAGAAAACGTCATATGCTTCATCCGCAAAGCTGTTTTTAACATAAATAAAGGTTTCGTTGAGTTTTTTAGGAAGTAGAAAGCTGTCTTCGCTGATAGATATACCCAAATTGTTTAACAATTCCAACAGCAGATCACAATGCAAAAACCTATCGAATGATGAAACGGAGTCGGAATACGAGCGGAGTCTACCTCTATTGATCTCCAATGCGTCGGAATAAACCGAAGAATCGTGATGAGAAATATTCTCAGAAATAATGGACAATAACTCGTAAGCATCAAGCTCGCGGCCATATTCACGAAGCAGATCGTCTACCATAAAAGAGATATACTCTTTAATCTCGCAGATTCTACGTTCCTCAAGGATCTGCTGATCAACGGAGAGCACATTAATATTATGAACAATAGCGTTTTTACAATCATCTATAAATTCAGACATATATGCCTCCTTATTATAAATATATCTATTATATTATACTATATATTTTTAAAAAATACAATAGAAAAATCGTGAACAAGTTTTTTTATAAAATATATTGATTTTTTATTTTTTGTATGATATAATTTAATGCGAGCCAAGATGGCTTGTATGCCGGTATGGTGGAATTGGCAGACGCGTCGGACTCAAAATCCGAAGGTAGCAATACCGTGTCGGTTCGACCCCGACTACCGGCACCAATGAAAAGAGATGATTTATTCATCTCTTTTTTTATTGCACGGAACGCTAGTGCTAAAAATGATTTTAAAATGTTGACGTAAGATTTAAACCGAGAATACGTAAGATTATATCAAGGAAATGTATATATGTTAAAGCAAAAAAGTAAAACGTGCAATATCGCATAAAGATACTGCACGTTTTTGCATTTTTAACATATTATTTCAAGGCAGATATATTAAAAATCAGAAAGCTCGGAAAGTAAAGGAAGATCGTATACATTGCTCGGAATTTTAGAGAGATACACCTGATTATAACCTGATTCATCCGAGGTATATAGCACTGATTTGCCATCCGGCGTTAATCTCGGATGAACGTGAGAGGTCTGCATTTTAAATGAACAATTATGAAGGCACAACGCTCGCGGAGCACTGTATCCGTCTTTTTCGAGTTTCCATAACCGAATATATCTCCCAACTCTGTCACCGTCACCAACTATGAGTGTTTCATCATTTGAAAAAATATGTCCTGTGTGGAATGGAAATTTAAAGGATTTATCATTTGAGCCATCAAAATTAACGTAACCAAGCTGACGGTCGCCATTTAAATTCTCATCACCCGGACCCGTTCTGTATGAATTCAATACGCCGTGATAACCGAGTCTGTTACCATCAGCGTACCAATACTCGTGACCTATTGCTTCCCTTGACTTGCATATATGAATTTTGTGAACCTCCCCGGAACGTATATCCATTCCCCAAAGTCTGTGATCCACCATATCCCAATACCCTTCGTGACAAAAAGTGAGTTTATCCGGATCCTTTGGTGAAGCATTGACGTGAGCAATAAAATTATCGTCCTCAAAAATCGATTTACAGGAGCTTCCATCGATAGCAATCTGCATTATAATAGAATGAGGATGAGCATCAAACGTATCCTGGAGAGTATTTCCGCGACGTCTGGATCTCACGTCTTCATGAAAAGAAGTATAAACATATTTGCCGTCCGCTCCTATACTTACAATGTGACGTCCATACCCTGTAGGTACGTTGCAAAGTTCTGTAATGGTACGAGTTTTAATATCAAGGCACTTAAGAATATTGTTATGATAAAAGGCGCATTTCCCACTATTGTAATCAACAAATGAAAGCAAAAAGCTACCATCGCCCGGATAATCGACCTCGCCAAAATCAGTCAACTGCTCGATCTCTCCGCATTCCAAATCCAATGAGTATAGATTTTGAGAATTGTTTCTCTCGCTTGAAAAAACGATTCGTCTTCCACCGTCATAAAAAGAGTTATTAGTAAAATAAAGATGATTACTGTTTGAAAAGTTTGAAGTAAAACGAATAACCGAGGCTCCGGTTTGTTTGTCTGTATATTCGTGCTTTTCTGTTTTTTTGTAAACGATAGTCATTTTATGCCCCCTTTAAAAGATTTCGAGATAATTATAAAGCATAATATATACAATGTCAATAAGTTTAGAAAATCTTTTTTACCAGTCAAAAAACCGGGCAGAAACTCTGCCCGGTTTTATTTGTATTATTTAGAAAGTCTTGATTCAAGAGCGGCAAGCTCATCATAAAGCTCTGCGGGAACTCTATCTCCTACCTGCTTATAGAACTCTCTAATAGCCTTACAATCTTCAAGCCAAAGTTCCTTATCAACAGAGAGAAGCTCCTTGATAGTATCAACGGATATATCAAGACCGGTGATATCAATATCCTCAGCCTTCGGAACAAATCCTATGGGAGTTTCTATGGCATCAACCTTACCCTCGCAACGAGAGAGTATCCACATAAGCACTCTCATATTGTCGCCGAATCCGGGCCATATGAAATGACCTTCTTCATCAGTTCTGAACCAGTTAACGTGGAAGATCTTAGGTGCGTTAGTGATCTTCTTGCCCATATTAAGCCAATGTACCCAGTAATCTCCCATATCATAGCCAACGAACGGACGCATAGCCATAGGATCTCTACGAACAACGCCAACTGCGCCTGCTGCAGCCGCAGTAGTCTCAGAAGCCATAATAGAACCAACGAAAGTACCGTTCTGCCAGCCGGTAGACTGATATACGAGCGGAGCGGTCTTTGCGCGACGGCCACCGAATACGATAGCAGAAATCGGAACACCCGCAGGATCATTGAACTTATCGGAAATACAAGGACAATTTGCCGCCATTGCGGTAAATCTGGAGTTGGGATGAGCACCGGAGGTACCAACCTTATCCTTCTTATCGTACTTCTTATAATCCCAGGTCTCGCCTCTCCAGTTGAGTGCGTTTACAGGGGGATTATCGTTAAGACCCTCCCACCAAACAGTATTATCATCAAGATTATGACATACGTTGGTAAATATGCAATCCTTCATAGAAGTGTGGAGAGCATTGGGGTTCGAGTGCTCATTAGTACCGGGAGCAACACCAAAGAAGCCATTTTCAGGGTTAACAGCCCAAAGTCTGCCGTCCTGACCAACACGAAGCCAAGCGATATCATCGCCTACACACCATACCTTATATCCCTTTTCTCTGTAAAGTGCGGGAGGAATAAGCATAGCAAGGTTGGTCTTACCACACGCGGACGGGAATGCTGCACTTACATACTTAACGTCACCGTTAGGATACTCTACGCCGAGAATGAGCATGTGCTCAGCCATCCAGCCCTCTTTACGACCCAGGTAAGATGCAATACGAAGTGCAAAGCACTTCTTGCCAAGAAGAACGTTTCCGCCGTAACCGGAGTTTACGGACCAGATAGTATTATCCTCAGGGAAATGACAAATGTATCTCTTCTCCTCGGAAAGTTCTGCTCTTGCATGAAGGCCCTTGATAAAATCTGCGCTATCGCCGAGAGCTTCAAGAACATTGAGTCCAACTCTGGTCATTATAAGCATATTAAGTACAACATAGATAGAATCGGTAAGCTCGATACCGTATTTTGCAAAATCAGAGCCAACAACAGACATGGAATAAGGAATTACATACATAGGCTTACCGCTGTATGAGCCCTCATAAAGTTTAGAAAGAGTCGCATAGCACTCCTTGGGATCCATCCAGTTGTTGATGTTACCGGCATCCTCCTTTTTAGAAGTGCAAATAAAGGTTCTGTTCTCAACACGAGCAACATCGTTGATAGCAGTTCTGTGAAGGTAGCAGCCGGGAAGAACGTCCTGGTTGAGCTTGATTATCTCGCCGCTTGCGCAAGCTTCCTTGCGGAGAGCTTCTGCCTGCTCCTCGGAGCCATCGATGAGAATGATCTCGGAAGGCTTAACCATTGCAGCCATCTCGCCGATCCATTCGTTTACATACCTGTTGGATGTAACATTTGTCTTCATTATTTAATCTCCTTATAAAAATATTAACGTAGCAAAAGTTGAAAAATCCAAATTTTCACACTTACATTATATCACAATAAACAACCAAATGCAATAACAAAAATTAAATATTTTTTGATAATTTTAAAATATATTGTTAATTTGTCGTTTAATAAATCACAAAAGTATAAAATCAATGCCTTTCTTTTGAAAAAATTGTCAAAAAATCGTCTGTCGAAAAGAAATATAGATAAAACTTTTTCGTCGAAAACTGATGTTTCAAATCTTTAATTGGTAATTTTTACCATTTTACGAAGCGATTTTTTGTAAAAATTTAAAACATATTCCCTATTGAATCCATGCCGATTTTGTGGTAAAATGTATTTGCAAATCAGATTTACCAATTTTTACCATTTTAAAGGAGATAAAAAGATTATGGAAAACAGCAAAACCATACTTGTATGCAATGACAGCACAGAAGAAAGGAGAAAGATCGCTGAGCTTCTTATAAGAAGCGGCTACAGAAAGATCGATGAGTGCTCAAGCGGAGATAACGCCATTGAAAAAATCAACAAAAATACCTATGATCTAGCAATAATCGATCTATGGCTTTCCGGAGTTGACGGAATAGGAGTAATAAGAGCCTGCTCAAAGTCAAAGAAGAACTCGACGACTGCATTTATACTAACATCTCCCGTTAATAAGCAGAGTATGCTTATTGAGGCAAGTGATGCAGGCGCGGATATTTGCTTACTAAAGCCTGTTGATCCGGTTTCTTTAGCTGCTCACGTAGATTCGCTTATTAAATTAAAGGAAAGAATCAACGGAGATGCCGGTTTGCCCGATATGGAAGCGCAAGTAACAAAAATTATTCATCAAATCGGAGTTCCGGCACATATAAAAGGTTATCAATATCTTAGAACAGCGATACTTATGACTATTGAGAATAACGAAGTAATCAATTCGGTAACCAAAATTCTCTATCCCACCGTTGCAAAACAATATCAAACCACAACGTCCCGTGTCGAAAGAGCTATACGCCACGCTATCGAGGTTGCGTGGGATAGAGGGGATGTGGATACCCTAAACTCTTACTTCGGGTACACGATACAAAACAGCAGAGGAAAACCGACAAACAGTGAATTCATCGCTATGATTGCAGACAATCTTAGATTAAAACACAGATTTGTAACAGTGTAAAAAATATACCGGTACGGTTTTTGCCGTACCGGTAAAATATTAAAAATATCTTCTTCCTTCCATAGCGCGAAACAAAGTAACTTCATCTGCATACTCAATATCTCCGCCAACGGGAATACCATATGCAAGCCGTGATACCTTTACGTCGTATGGCTCTAAAATTCTGGCAAGATAAGCAGCGGTTGTGTCGCCGCCGGGAGTAGGATTAGTCGCAATAATAATTTCAGAAACATCCGACTCTTTTACCCGCTTAATAAGAGAATTGAAATTAAGATTATCCGGAGTTATGTTATCAAGGGGCGAAAGCGCGCCGCCAAGCACGTGATACGTGCCACGATAGCCTCGAACTCTTTCCATAACAATAACGTCCTTGGCGTTTTCCACAACGCAAATTACCGAACTATCTCTTCCGGGTGAAGAGCAAATCTCGCAAGATGACTCGTTATCCGACAATCCGTGACAAATAGGACATTTGTACACCTCGGTTTTAACACCTTTGATAGCATCAGCAAAAAGCTCAGCATCATCGCTCTTGAAGTCAAGAACAGCGAAAGCGTATCTTGCTGCAGTTTTAGCTCCTACTCCGGGAAGCTTACGGAATTGCTCAATCAACCGTTGTATCGGTGCAATATATTCAGCCATATCAGAACATTCCGGGTATGCTCATTGAACCCGTTATCTTTTGCATTTCTTCAGCAGAAACAGACTCGACTTTTTTTATGGCTTCATTAACGCCGGCAACAATAAGGTCCTCCAATGTTTCGATGTCGTCGGGATCAACTACATCCGGATCAATCTTAACTGATAAGATTTCCTTTTTGCCGTTTATCTTCACGTTGATAACTCCGCCGCCTGCAGCTATATCGTATTCTCTTTCTTCAAGCTCAGCCTGCTTATTAGCCATATCCTCCTGCATTTTCTGAGCCTGTTTAAGCATAGACTGCATATTAGAGGGTCCACCGCCCATTCCCTGAGGTAATCTAACCTTCATTTTTAATCCTCACTTATAAATTCATAAATTCTTGAAGCTCTGCCAACACATTATCCGAAGAGCTGTTATTTGTTTTCTGAACAACAGAAATATCAATTTCTGCCGCATTTTTTTGCTCGATTTCAGCAATTACGCCTTTCAATATTGCCATATCTGACTGATTATCATTTAATTTCTTAGAGAAAAATTCGCCAATTTTTATTATAAATGAATTACAGTTCTTATACACCTCAGCAGTTGCCAATCCTGCGGATAAGGAACGCTTCACTTCACCAATACGTTCGATAACAGCGCCCCACCGATCGTATCTTTCGTTTTTTTGAAACGACGTAGAATTGTTTTCTTGCGCAGACGCTTTTTCAGCCTTAAGCTTTAAACCCGCGGAAACTGTGGCAGCATCATCGTTCTTTACGGCAAAATCAACTCCAATCGGAACTGCGCCGAACTTTATCAACGCAAGCTCTCGCTCAAGCGACTCTACCCTATCAGCTAAAGCCTCAACAGACATAGTATGTCTTGAATCACACATTCTGGTAAGAGTTATCTCCGCAATACTTCTCTTGGAATTGAATGCGCGTTGCATATCCGCAAGCGCCCCCTCCAAAAGACTTACGTGATACGAAAGCTTAGCCATAGTGAAATCTCCGGCAATTTCCGACAAAGTCTTATATTCCACATCAGTAAGATCCAGATACGTCTTAGCGTTTGCGGAATTTTTGATTATCATAAGATCTCTGTATGATTCAATAAGCTCCTGCCAGAACACAGATATATCGCCGCTCTTCATAGCTATTTCATCGACAATATCATATACTCCGGTAAAATCGGACCTTCCAACAGCACGAATCATATTGTAAGAATTACCACGGTTACCGCTTCCGACAGTATCAAAAACAAGTTGCTCGTCGATGAGCTTATGCGCTCCGGCGCAAAGCTCCAGCAAGCTGATGGCGTCTCTCATTCCGCCGCGCGATATTCGAGCTATAACACGAGCTCCATCCTCCGTAATCTCAATCCCCTCGGATTCAGACATTCTGAGTAATCGCTTCATAATTATATCGTTTGATATGCGTTTAAAATCGAAACGCTGACAGCGAGAAACTATCGTAGATGGTAATTTGTGGTATTCTGTGGTTGCAAGAATGAAAATAACGTATTCCGGTGGCTCTTCAAGAGTCTTGAGCAATGCGTTAAACGCCTGCGAGGACATCATGTGGACCTCGTCAATAATGTACACTCTGTAACTTAGCACAGCGGGAGTAAAGGAAATTTCATCCTGCATATCGCGAACGTCGCCAATACCGTTGTTGCTTGCAGCATCCATCTCTATAACATCTGTAGCTGTACCGAGATCAATACTTCGACAGGCATCACACTCATTGCACGGATTACCGTTTTTCTGATTAGTGCAATTGACCGCTTTTGCCAGAATTTTAGCGCAACTCGTTTTTCCTGTACCTCTCGAACCGCAGAACAAATAAGCGTGAGAGAGTTTACGGTTTGCGACCTCATATTTAAGAATATCGGTTATGCCATCCTGACCGACAACATCATCAAAATCCGGCGGACGCCATTTTCTGTATAACGCCTTATACTCCGACATAATAAAAACCTCACATTCAACAAAAAGCGCGTAGCGAAATACCGCATACGCGCATACGTTCCGTGTATCAGAAAGAGCCATACACCTTTCCATCGAAAATATCCTTACATACGGTAACCGCCACATCTGCTCCAAACAGGCGACCTCACGGCACACGCGATAAACCGCTTAATGCTGCTTGGTTCCCCACCTGACATGGTTCACAGCCTCACGTTGCGCAAGACCCATTCTTCAACACAGATAATGACGGTGCAGACTACACAAAGACAGCCCTCAGGAGAGGAATTGATCCCTGCTATAGCGGATTTCAGGTACAAGGCGCCGCTACTGCCCCGACTGGTATGGCTCCGTCTGATACACGGAACACCGCTGTTTATAAATCAGCTATATTATTATAGCAGATTTAAGAAAAAAAAGCAATAGATTTATAAAATTTTATTATTTCGGTAAACCGTCAAATAACAAAACCTCCGCTTACGTTAAGCACCTCTCCCGTAATGAATGACGCATCATCGCCGGATAAAAATAATGCACATTTTGCAACCTCACTGGGTTTTCCTATACGCATAAGCGGCGTTTCCTCTACAAGCGCTGTTTTATCTTCCTCACTAAGACAACGGTTCATCTCCGTTTCTATAACTCCCGGCGCGATCGCGTTTACCGTAATGGAAGAGGGGCCAAGCTCCTTAGCCAAAGCCTTAGTCATACCTATAAGCCCCGCCTTAGACGCGGAATAATGAACCTCGCAAGAGGAGCCGGTAATTCCCCACATCGATGAAACGTTTATTATTCTTCCATTTTTATTAGAAATCATATGCCGCGATACCTCTCTGCAATACAGAAAAGCACCCGTAAGATTTACAGCCATAGTTTTATTCCAAAGCTCAAGAGATATATCGTTGAAAAGAGAAAATGAGGATATCCCCGCATTGTTGATAAGACAGTCTATGCTTCCCAATTTCGATATAGCATAATTAACCGCCGACTTTACGTCCTCCTCCGACGCAGAGTCTGCGCGATAAGCATAAGCGCCGGTAGCTTTTGCAAGAGAGTCTGCTTCCTCCTTGGAATTAAGAAAAGTAAATACAACATTCCATCCGTTCGAGGTAAATACGCGAACAAGCTCGGCTCCTATACCTCTCGAGCCGCCGTTAATCAGTAAATTTTTCATAAATTGCACCATTACCTGTAATTATTACGATAATTATATTACATTTTTTTATTATTGTCAATATCGCTTGACCTAAAAGGAAGATAGAGTTATAATTATATTCAGAGGTGAAAAAAATGATACTTGTAATCAACAGACGGAGAAAGGACGCAGTCGCTGTGTCCGAAATATTATACTACATGGGCATACTTTCGCGCGCCTGCACTCCGGTCGAAGCACTCAATGAAATATCAACAAAATACAAAGCGGTAGTAATAATGGATCCCGAAAAGCTACCGGATGCTGTTGATTACCTTAAACGTCTAAAATCCTACGCATCAGTTCCCACATTTGCCGTAAGCGACAAAATTTCACATTACGAATACAAAGATATTTTCGATGGATTGTTTAATTTCTCCATACTTTCTACAACTCTTATACGAGGCATAAACGAGTATTGCAAGATCAGAGAACTTCCTCTGGTAGGTGATTATAGGGTAGCCGGTATAAATGCGAATGCAGATCAACGCGCAGTGAGATTTTTCAACGACACGATAAAGCTTACAAGAACAGAAACGATGGTACTGCGTTTTCTTATAAGATCCTATCCGCTGCCGGTAGATGCAAACGATATACTTCATTACGCCTTTAAGATCAGCAAGCTGCCTGAGCGCGCAAGTATACGAACTCATATTTGCGTAATCAACAAAAAGTTTATTAAATTATCAGGCAGAAAATTAATTTCTCTGGTTAGTGCCAAAGGCTACGTCCTGGATACACCAGAGACCAGAAAAATGTATTCTTTGTAATTCTCACGAAAAAAGACGAGCAATAATACATATACTTTCTCTAGTTTAGGGAGGATTTGTTTATGTATTTATGGCAAGTTTTAGTCAGATTTATTTCACTTATTCTTGGTATAGAAGACGGGAAAAATTTCCCACCGCCATTATCTAAGGAAATGGAATTCAAGCTTTTTGAAAAAAAGAAATCCGGTGATAAGGAAGCCAGAGATAAGCTGATAGAACACAATCTAAGACTCGTATCTCACGTTATAAAAAAATATTACTCCTCATATGAGCAACCCGATGAGTTATTATCCATCGGAAGCCTTGGACTTATCAAAGCTGTGGATTCTTTCAAGCCTGAATTTGGAACAAGATTTGCTACATACGGAGCAAAATGCGTACAAAATGAAATACTTATGTTTTTCAGAAGTACAAAGAAGCTGCTTGCCGAGGTATCGATAAACGATACTATAGACATTGACAAGGATGGGAATCCGCTAACCTATTTAGACATCATAAGCGTTGAAGATTCAATTGAAAACGAGCTTGATATGAAAATTCATATCGAAAGGCTGAGAGATTTTCTCGGAACCGTGTTATCGGCGCGTGAACAGGAAATAATCACACTCAGATATGGATTAAAAGGATATCAACCGAGAACCCAAAGAGAGGTTGCACAACACCTCGGCATATCACGTTCGTACGTTTCACGAATAGAAAAGCGCGCACTTGATAAATTAAAAGCAAAATTTGGCGACAGTATCCCTGCTTTTGATGATTAAATAAAAAGTATTTTACAAAAGCTGTAGATATACTGTTATCGGACAACAATCTTAAACGTATATCATCGGGTATACTTGCAATTACTTAACGTGTTTTTATTCTGACAAAAACAAAATTTAGTTAGAATATTTTATTCATAATAAGACATAATACATACAGACCGCTTAACCTGCGGTCTGCGGGCTTCCGCAAAATTTGTATACTACGCGGACGTAGAATAAAAATCCAGCATATTTTACGTCCGACTAAACAGGAAGGCACGGTCTGATTAATGACAGTCGTTAACAAAATTGCACTCATTCTCGCAATTATCGGAGCACTGAACTGGGGTCTGGTTGGTTTATTCACCTTTGATCTTGTTGCATGGATCTGCGGTGGTGCCGGTACCGTAGTCGCAAGAATAATTTACAGCCTTGTTGGACTCGCGGGTATCTGGTGTATTTCTCTGCTCTTTATGAACGATGAGGAAATGGCACACACCCATATGGGCGCATAAAAATTTATAGAAGAAATCGTCGGTCAATTTTGACGGCGATTTCTTTTTTTAAAAACAAATTTTATATAATAATGATTTAAGGGACAGAAAACAAAAATTTTCATAAAATATTATTAAGAAATATTTAAAAATTTCGTTTAAAACAGAGCAGAAATCAACAAAATAGTAATACAAGGCTATGAGGAGATGGAAAATATTCTTTACGAAGAATATATAAAAACAAATGAACATAAAACGCGGCGATATTTTTTATGCAGATCTTAGTCCCGTAATCGGAAGCGAACAAGGTGGGTTACGTCCCGTTCTGATAGTGCAAAACGACGTAGGAAACAAATATAGTCCTACTGTAATTGCGGCGGCAATTACATCTAAAATGAGCAAAACGAAGTTACCTACACACATTGACGTACCTGGAGAGGACGCCGGACTGTCAAAGGACAGCATTATACTTCTCGAACAAATAAGAACGATTGATAAGAAAAGGCTCAAGGAGAAAATGGGTCATCTAAGTGATGAAACAATGTCATCGGTTAACAGTGCTATCGAGGTCAGCTTCGGACTTGGGGGAAATTCTCCGTCAGAGCAATAACGAGTCATAAAAGTGCCTTTCCTTGCATAGGTTTAAGCAGTCGGTTATACCGAGAAGTTTAAACTATGGGAAAGGCACTTTGTTATGAATACGTATAAACCCGAAGGAACGTTAATCTCCTCTCAAAAAAATTTCGAGTATACTTCCTCTATTTCAGGACTTGAAAAAGCTCTTGATAGACAAATAATACTTGAGGGATCTGTTGTTCTCTGCGATCACGAATTAAATCTCCACGTGGACTTACCCGCAAGAATTAAGGGTATAATACCAAAGGAAGAGGTTTTATGGACAAACGACGGGCAAGTATCAAAGGATATAGCTATACTTACTCGCGTTGGCAAGACGGTGTGCTTTAAAGTTATTGGATTCAAAAAAAGCAGCAACGGTTCGCTTTGCGCTATTCTTTCCCGAAGAGCTGCGCAAGAGGAATGCTATAACAATTATATATCAGGACTAATTCCCGGTGATATTATTCCATCCAAAGTTACACATCTTGATAATTTCGGTGCTTTTGTTGATATCGGTTGCGGTATTATTTCTCTACTTTCAATTGATTGTATATCCGTATCAAGAATATCGCATCCTTCCGAAAGGCTCTCTGTTGGAGATTCAATATATACCGTGGTCAAAGGCTCTGACAACAAAGGGCGTCTTTTCGTTTCACTTAGAGAACTGCTCGGAACATGGGAGGAAAACGCTGCATTGTTTAGAGAAGGTGATACGGTAAGCGGCACAGTGCGCAGCGTGGAAAATTATGGTATATTCGTAGAATTAGCTCCCAATCTTGCAGGACTCGCAGAATACAGAAGCAACATATATACCGGGCAAAACGCAGCGGTATACATTAAAAGCATACTTCCGGATAAAATGAAAATAAAGCTCATAATCATTGATGCTTATGACAGCTCGGTGATATCTGATGAACTCAATTATTTTATTGACGTTTCCAACGTTTCGCACATAGACAACTGGACGTACTCTCCTAAAAGATCCAAAAAACTTATAGAAAGTGTTTTTGTAAAAATATAATATCTTTTTTGCAAAAATGTCATATATATTTGCTTGACTTTTATATGTTTTCTGGTGTATAATATTAAAGAAAAAGGAGGAGCAAAAAAAATGGATATTAATAATTTCGAATACGCTGTAGAACAAAAGATAGAAGGAAAGATTAAAAAAAGAAGAACCCTGCTTATAATACTGTATGTTGCGTTTACCGCTTTGGCTTTTACGCTTGTGTTTATCTCTCACTGGTTACCGCTCGGTGCTATAGTTCCCTTCCTCGTTTATATACTCATACTTGCAACCTGGAGATATGTGCAAATCGATAACAAATATTACATAGTACAGGGACACCTTACATTCACCAGAAAATATGGAAACTCAAAGGAAAAAACTATTACCGATTTTCAGCTTAAATCTGCAGAATACATTGCTCCTATCAGAATAAGCGCTGAAAAGATCGCAGATTTTGCTCCCGAAAATGTATATAGCGGTCTTTCTTGCGAGGATTCTACGGAAAACGGATATGTTGCACTATACCGAAACGATAAAGGCGAACGATGCGCTCTTTATTTTGAAACATTCGATGATGCCGTTAAAGTGCTTAAATATTACAACGGAAATACTCTTACTTAAATTTAAGGGGATGCTTTTGCATCCCTTTTAAAATTTTATATTACTATATTTTTCTACATTGTTGATTTTTCATATTTATTGTGATACAATAAATACGGAGGGTTACGTATGGTATGTTTGTATAACGATTGGGATGACATTCTGAAAGATGAATTCAATTCGGAATATTATTTAAAATTGCGTGAGTTTCTGAAGAAAGAATATTTTACTCAACGGATATATCCTCCGATGGACGATATATTCAACGCACTGAAATTAACATCCTATAGGAACACCAAGGTTGTGATATTAGGCCAAGATCCCTATCACGGTAAAGGACAAGCTCACGGACTTTGTTTCTCTGTTAAAAGGGGCGTTGCGCCCCCACCATCACTTAAGAACATCTTTAAAGAGCTGTCGGATGAGTACGGAATAGCTGAGCCTGAGTGCGGCGAGCTTGTTGGATGGGCAAAGCAAGGGGTTCTACTACTGAACACAACACTTACCGTACGCGAAGCTTCACCCCAAAGTCATAAGGGTATGGGATGGGAAATATTTACAGATAGACTTATTTCGATATTAAATTTGAAGGAAGAACCTATTGTATTTATGCTGTGGGGCGGAAACGCAAGATCAAAAAAGCATCTAATAACAAACAAAAACCATTTGATACTTGAATGCGCACACCCAAGTCCGTTATCTGCATATGCCGGCTTCTTCGGTTGCAATCATTTCATCAAAGCTAACAATTTTTTGTCTCAGAGAGGACTTCAAACTATAGCCTGGGATAAGATTAACGATTACAAATAAGGAGATAGATATGGAACTGCTTGAAAATAAAATAAGAGAATGTGCCGAGGTGCTTCCCGGCGACGTGTTGAGAGTCGATAGCTTTCTAAACCATCAGATAGACGTAGACCTGGTATCAAAGCTGGGCAAAGAATGGTACGAACGCTTTAAGGATTGCGGTGTTACGAAAATAGTTACTATTGAGTCCTCAGGAATTGGTATTGCGTGTATTGCCGCACAGTATTTCAACGTGCCGGTCGTATACGCAAAAAAGACCAGAAGTTCAACTATTGGCAATGACTATTATTCTACCCGTGTTGTTTCTTATACTCACGGACAGTCCTACGAGGTTTTAATTTCCAAAAAATATCTATCAAACAAGGACAGAATCCTTCTGATCGATGATTTTCTCGCTCACGGGAGCGCGCTAAAGGTATTGATCAATCTCTCCGAAATGTCAGGCGCAAAGGTGGTTGGCGCAGGTGTAGCCATCGAAAAAGCATACCAAAACGGTGGAAAAGATATCAGAGATATGGGATATAGAGTAGAATCTCTTGCCAAAATTGCTTCAATGGATATAAAAACCGGTATTAAATTTACCGAATAATACATATAATTTCAAAAAATGTCCTTCTGCAGTCCAAGACTCAAAGTCGAAATTTCTATAAACTAAAACTTTCCAAGTGAATTTTAAAATTCGTTTTCACTTGCGTAGTATTTATTTATGAACTACTTTTTGGGAATTATCAAAGCAACTATCTTAACAAAGTAAATTACAGAAAACAAAATAAAAGAGAGAGCATTTAAAATGATATGCACCCCAAAAGTGTCTAACTTTTGGGGTGCATATCAAAATGCTCTCTCTTTCCTTTTTAAACCAAACTTTATGGTTTTAGAAATAACGATTTAGATTTTTCCTAGGTTGATTTTAATACACAAAGCTTTTTATCAAAAAATAAATAATTATAAGAGTACCAAGTATAATTCTGTATACACCGAACGGTTTGAAGCTGTGTCTTCTAACAAAATCAAGAAGAAATCTAATCGAAAACAAAGATACGACAAAGGATACGGCAAGTCCCAGAATAAGAATAATTATTTCTTCAGCGGTAGCTGTAAATCCTCCCAGAATAAATTTCAACAGCTTAAGACCTGACGCGCCAAGCATAATCGGAATTGCCATAAAGAATGAAAACTCCGAAGTTGCCACTCTTGATACACCGCAAACAAGGCCTCCAATCATAGTTGAACCGGATCTCGAAGTACCGGGGACCAGTGATAAAACCTGGAAACAACCAATTTTCAAAACGTCGTTGTAGCTTAATTCATCGACGGTCCTTACACGCAATTCGCAATTCTTTTTTCGGTTCTCGATTATTATAAAAAGAATACCGTAAACGATAAGCGCCAGCGCAACAATTACATAATTATTGAGATAATTGTCTAACAAATCATCAAGCAAAACCTCAAAGATAACTCCAACAAGTCCGGCCGGGATAGCTCCAACTATTATCTTACACCAGAGGGACACTATACTTCTCTTCTCTGCCTCACTTTTTCTTTTGGAAATAAAGTTTAATCTATTATGAAAAAGAACAACAACAGAAAAAATCGCGCCAAGTTGAATGACAACAAGGAACATATCCATAAATTCATCTGATACATTTAATTGAAGGAATTCGTTTAACAGTATCATATGTCCGGTCGAACTCACAGGTAACCATTCCGTTATTCCCTCGATTATACCGAGAATAATTGTTTTTAATAATTCAATAATAAACATTCTCTCTCCTCACTTTGCTCTGATAATGTCACCTATATTAACTTTATGCGAAGTCCTAGCGTAAAAAGTCATATAAGGATGGGGGGTTGATGTTATGACTTCGTAATCGCTATTAAACAGCTCGTCAAAAACTATCGTTTCTCCCGTCTTACCGGGGGTTAAGATCTCCACTTCATCAGTAATTAGCATTTTATTTCTTTGGCTAAATTCAACGAGTCCTCTCTCGTCATCGTAGCCAATCGCTACGGCCAGATATGCTTTATCCCTAAGATACCCCAAGGTTTCCGAAGTATTTGCATCTGTGTGAGAGTCGGAGAAAAAATAGCCTGTAGCATAATCCCGATGGCTTACAGATTCAAGCTCTGTGTACCACTTAGGATCATACTTATATTCTGATGAAAAATAAGAATCTACAGCCATCTTATACGTATTTGTTACAACAGCGGTATAGTATGCGGATTTCATTCGTCCTTCAATTTTGAACGAATCTATTCCGGCCTCAATAAGCTCCGGAATATGCTCTATTGTACAGGTATCGCGGCTTGCCATTATAAACGTTTCGCCATCAATCTCCTCAATAGGCATTCTGCATTCAGGACGCTTTTCCTCTGCAATCTCGTAGCTTTTTATTTTATAATTCCATCTACAAGGTTGAGCGCACATGCCGCGATTCGCATCTCTACCGACCATATGTCCAGAAAGTAAACATCTGCCGCTATATGATATGCACATTGAACCGTGAACAAAACACTCTATTTCACAATCCGATGGGATTGCCGCTCTTATAGCACGGATTTCATCTAAAGTGAGCTCTCTTGCGAGAACTATTCTTCTGGCTCCGAGATTATACCAGGCAATACAGGTTTTTGCGCTTGTGACATTGGCTTGAGTTGAAATATGGATATCTGTTTCGGGAAGCATTTGACGTGCCAGCATAAACACTCCGATGTCGGCAATTATCAGAGCGTCAATACCAAAATCAGCTATATCCTCAAAATACTTCTCAAGCATACCGTACTCGTATTCTCTTGGCATTGTATTAACGGTCAAATACACCTTAACGCCCTTCGAATGAGCATATGATACCGCATCTTTAAGCTCATCAAGTGAAAAGTTATCTGCCGCAGCACGCATTCCAAATATATGACCAGCGAGGTATACAGCGTCTGCGCCAAAAAGTATTGCTGCCTTCATCTTCTCGAAGTTTCCGGCAGGAGATAATATTTCCGGTCTTTTCATTATTTGCTCCTTTCGGTTTATTTATAATCTCTACGGCTATGGGTTGGGGATCATTAAAAGATCAAGCTCCCAGGCAGGAACGCACCTAAGCCTACGAAGATAACACTTATAATCGGTGTACTTTTTCATAAAGTTTACAATTTCGAATATATCTCGGCTTTTATGATAAAGTGAAATCAGAAGCGCAGGTCTATACTCTTCTATTACCTTATTACTTCCCAAAAGAGCCTCTGATTCCGCACCTTCAACATCATATTTTATAAAATCAACCTTTTCTGAAGTAAACGAGTCTATTCTAAGCATATCGACATTCGATACCTTATGCTCAAACGAAGCAGTTGAGTTTATTGATGAGTTTCGGTTTCCGCTGTCCGAAAACGTTCCCATCTGATTTGATGACCAAGCCGCTGCATTAAGCGGAACAACTTTGATTTTACTTTCTGCCTCATAAAATTTAAGGAGTTTTTTGAAATTTCGTTTGTCGGGTTCCAAGGCGTAAACAGTTTTAAGATCGGGAAAATACTCAATCATATCCCGAATGGTATCTCCGTTATATGCACCTGCATCGATCGCTGTATAAATCTTTTTTTGATTTAGCAAACCGTATATATCAGACTTGTCGGAATATGCTTCAACAAGATATTTCATCTCCCCGGTTAGCTTATAATTTATCATTGAAGCGAAGCAATTTCGTGAGTTCTCATCAGATAACAAATTATAAGCTGACAGTATTTCATCATAATGCTGATTGTAAAACTCGCGGTCAAAATATTCGCTCTCAAGAGCTACGGGCATATCCGGTATATACATCTCGTACGAACTGTCAATCTCCTCAAGCCGGGAAAGAACGTCTTCCCTGTTTGACGCAAAAGACAAAAGTATAACAAAATCAGTATAAGTTTCTTTGATCTCAGAGAATGATTTTACTCGCTTTTCGTGAAAGCTGTGCCCTCGCACAAATCCGTCTGATGCAAAAAAATCAGATACTTCTACACCGTATTTATCAAGCCGTGCAATCAGCTTATCTGCACCGTTGCCCATTCCGTATATGATTATAGGTCTTTTTTCATGCGCAAGCTTATCCCACAAATCCTGCTTACAAGGATAATCTGGTAGCCTGAATGAAGTGTATGGCATGCGTACTCCTTTGTAATATATTACAATTTTATTATAATAAACAGAAGAAAAAAGTCAAGTCCTTTTTCTCTCTAACAGCACGGTTCGTACCTACAATATAGCCCAATATTTAAAAATGCTATTGAAAAAACCAGAAAAATATGCTAAGATTATATTGTAAACTAACGAAAGGTGAATTTATTATGGATTGTTTATTTTGCTCAATTATAAATGGGGAGATCCCATCAAAAAAAGTGTACGAAGATGAGTGGTGCTACGCTTTTCACGATATTAACCCTCAAGCCGCGATACACTGCTTGGTTATTCCAAAAAAGCATATATCTTCAGCTAATGAAATAACAGAGGAAAACATCGCTTCTGTCACTGCAATTTTTGCAGCAATACCCAAAATAGCATCCATTCTTGGCTTAACAAACGGCTATAGAATAGTCAGCAACATCGGAGAAGATGGTTGCCAATCCGTCAAGCATTTGCATTTTCACATAATAGGCGGCGAAAAGCTGTCCGAAAACATGGCATAATTTTACAAAATTTCCACTCGCCTTAAGCACTAACGCTCGTCACGCTCTACGATAGATATTTTTTCTATTATATTTTTGTAAGTGTGAAAAACAAGCAAACTATATTAAATATACAAAAAACAGGATGTTTTATACATCCTGCTTTTTGTTGAGCAAAGATTAAATCTTCTCCTTAACCTTTGCGGCCTTACCAACTCTGGAACGAAGATAGTAGAGCTTAGCGCGACGAACCTTTGCCTCGCGGAATACTACGATCTTATCAACGTTGGGAGAATGGATGGGGAAAGTCTTTTCAACACCAACACCGTAAGAAACTCTTCTTACAGTAAAGGTCTCGGATATTCCGCCGCCGTGCTTAGCTATAACGGTACCCTCGAACATCTGAATTCTTTCCTTCTCACCCTCGACGATCTTTACGTAAACCTTTACGCCGTCGCCGATGCCGAAATGAGGAACTTCGGTCTTAAGCTGCTCACTTACAAAAGCCTGGATTTTTTCCATAATGGGCCTCCTTATAACACCGGACGTTCGTACAGAGCATTGCAGAGGACCGTCCTGAAATTTAATATGCGCTATTGCACAGTTAAAACAATTATAGCACATTATTTTAACAAAATCAATAGCTTTTTTGAATTTTATTAAAATTTATTTTAAAATAAAGTCAAAAAGATACTTTTCTCCAAAGCGCATCAGAGCTGTCACGAAGTTCAGAATAACATCGTGCAATTTTTCCAGCGGCTTTATTAAACTTTCGGTAATGAACGGGAGAAGTGCCGTGTATGTCGCTACCGATGCAAACCACACTTCCGGAGTTTATCCAATTTAATATGTGCTTTTTTACTATAATGGAAGACAACGACGGAGCATTGAGCTGTATCTTCGCTCCGATGCTAACGAGTTCGTCAATACGTTGACTGTCATATCTATCAGCGTGAGCCAAAACAATATCAAAGCCCTTGTCTATCAAGCGCCTAACCGATCTGTCCGGTTTAAATGCGTACGAATTCTGAGGCAACTCAAGTAAAAGCACGTTGGATTTACCTATACACAGTTTTTCAATATCCGGCATATTTTCGATATTCTCACACATCAACACCTCTGCCCCGCAAATAACCGAAGGAAGCGATCGGCCTTCGGTGGCATCACAAAAAGCTCGATAAGCTACTTCCCTTTTGTATAAAAATTCCTCTACTGAAAATGACTGAGGATAAAAATGCGGGGTAGCAACGATCCTGCTGACGCCGTATCTCAAAGCAATATCCAGTTGAACGAGCAAGTCGGCAACAGAGGCACATCCGTGGTCTGCTCCGGGAAGGATATGTGCGTGAAAATCTACCGCATCGAAAACAGCATTCTTAATCCCGCACATATTCGGGAGCATGCTTTATATAGTTATATCTACCGGTATTTGATTTCAGCCTAACGCCTGACATGACAAATCCCATAACATTTGCTTTAATATGCTCTAATGCACTTATACAATCTCCAACGTTTTTGATGTCTGAGTAATCCGAAAGAACCGAAATAATATAGCCGTGCACGTTGCTACTAAACAATAGCGCATCAGTGACAACGTTAACGGGTGGAGTGTCAATGATTATATAATCGAACTTATCCTCGCAATACTCCAAAAGTGTGGTTAATGAAGAGGACGAGAGAAGCTGCGTAGGATTCATCGGCTTATTTCCGGAAGGTAGTACGCTTATATTACGCTTCTCAAAATAAATAAAGTTCGGTTCTGAATCAACACCGGCAAGATACTCGCTCAAGCCATGAGTTGATGGATCAATATCAAATATATCGCCTATTGCCGGAGCTCTAAGGTCTGCATCTATAAGCAAAACACGAGCGTTATCTGAATTTTGTGCTATAGTACACGCCAAATTACCGGCAACGGTGGATTTTCCCTCTGATGGTACAGCGCTGGTTACGGCAATTTTTTTACACGCAGCATTGATGCCACTATAAACTATATTTGTGTGTAGGCTTTTGTATGCTTCTCTGATAGCGAATGGAAATTTGCTGTTAACAAGACCTATTCTTGATATCGGCTTATGTTTCGTGTTTTTAGAAAAAATACTCATAATTTAGCTCCTGAACCATTAAAGCTTCCTTGCAATTTAGGAATTACACCAAGTATCGGATAATCAAAGTTTGATTCAAGCATATCCTTAGATGTAATCACTATGTCGAGCTTAATCTTTATAAATATAACAACAACGCAAATTATAAAACCAACCGCGATGCCAATTACAGAGTTTCGGATAACATTCTTACTATCAGCTGAAACGGCCGCTCTAGGACTATCTATTTCGGTAATTTTTATAGCATAACCCATTTCAGCAAAATGTTCACAGATCAAATTTCCCGCTATTGTGGCAACTTTGTGTGAAAGTTCTCTGTCATTGCTAGTTACTTCCAAAAAATAGCACGTAGTTTCTATTCCGCAAAGCTCTATAGACATCATACTCATCAAAGATTTAGCTGTCAGTATTATATCGCTTCCGCCGTCAGAACCGGAGCCTGCTTCGCCGCCGGATTCACCGCCGGACTCACCGCCGGACTCGCTGCCTGATTCACCGCCCGACTCGCCACCTGACTCGCCGCCTGACTCACCGCCGGACTCACCGCCGGACTCGCTGCCTGATTCACCGCCCGACTCGCCACCGGATTCACCACCGGACTCGCCACCGGACTCGCCACCGGACTCGCCCGAACCGAGATCGTTCAAACGCGCGATAACACTATCGCAAAAGTCGTAGGTATTTATAATCTCTCCAACATTTGCGATCATACTCTGCATTGCTTCAACCTCATTTGTATTAAGACCCGCAGTATCGGATGTAGCATCGGTATAAGGAACCTTTACTACCATATACTTTCCGGTAGATGTATACGTATCTTTAACAAAAAATGCAGAATACACACCCAGTAAAGCACCCATCACTATCGAGACAACAGCGATTATCCAAACATATGGAATAAATGCGCCTAAAAGTTTCTGAAAATTGATTTCATCGTTTTTATTTTTCATAAAATCCTCGCTAGGTATTATTCGTTAAAATACTTAACAGAAATTTACAGGGGTCGGAGAGCCGTATAGCTCTCCGACCCGAAACTTCAACAATTCACAGTCTTTGATACAAAGAATATACGATCATACGTATCTTCAAAATATAAAACAGTAAAGTAAGCTCTTTTTACTCGCCAGATCCTGAGTCGGCTGATCCGTCACCCGTGCCTGAATCACCGGAGCCTGCGCCATCGGGATCAACTTCAGGAGCAGGAGCCGGAATGAACGCTTCCTTATTTTGAAGAAGTCCATTTTCCATATCGACCTTGCTCAATTTTGTCCACCCCTCAGTCAAGCATGGATAAGCAAGGAAAACGTCACCGGTGTAGTTGATGTTCATTTTGTAAACGCTATCAGCCATTATGCCGTCGTGATTAACAACACCGTCAACCAAGTAATAATTAGTATACTCAACACCGTACTGAAGAAGATTTCTCAAGCTCGACTCAGTATTAAGAGCATAAATAAATTCCATAGCAGCATCAACGTTCGGAGTACCGGAAAGAATACCGAAGCCGGCAAGCGCAGCCTCGTTTTTATCCACTACAGGATTTGAAAGAACATTACATATCCATCCCTGTTTCTCATAAAATGCCTTATCTGCATAGGACTTACCGTATTCTACCTTGACAACGTCAGCAGATGTAACGCCAAGCTGTTCAGAAAAACTGTCAACCGCCGCCTTAAGATCTGCTGTGCTTTCTATGGTATTCATCTGAGAAAGCTTGGTAAGGTTGAAGTTCAATTTATCACGCGCTACAGACTTGTTGATCAAAATGTAATCATAAGAACCGATAATATGGTTATTGGGAATGTAATAAAGCTTACCGTCATCCTCATAAGAAACCTGAAGCAAAAGCTTATTTATAGATGCGTTTAAAGTAGCAAAACCGTACTTTTTGATCATTTGGGCATCGGTGAGATACTTTGAAAGATCGACCAACCTCTCATTTGCAATATAGTCGTCAAGCATAGCTTTGCCCGCGATAAGAACTATACCGGAATTAATCTGATCTACAGCATTGCGATACTGGTCTTCCGTGTAATAGTGAATATTGATCTCAGAATTGAATTTCTTATTAACTCTGTCACCAAGATACTGATTTATTTTATCATTTACCGTTGTAACAGCATTTTCCTGAGTTGCATCATCAGTAATTATGTAAAGATCAAGTGTCGCATCCTCCATAACTACTGGCTTATAGTTACCGAAAATGATATCGAACTGGTTCTTTGCCTCGGAAAGAACATCCTCGTCACAAGAAACAAGAGCGAACAGTGACATTATAACACAAAATGTGAGTAAAAGTATTTTTTTCATTGCTCCTCGAGCACCTCCGCGGGTTAATTTACCTATTTAGTTTACTATATTAAAATAAAAAAGTCAAGTAGATTTTTATGAATAAATTATATTTAAAAAAGTATAATTAATAATCAACAAAAACGAACCGAAAATTTTGTCTATATTTACCAATTAATTAGAGAGATAATCTTTAAGTGTCTTAGAGCGCGACGGATGACGGAGTTTTCTGAGAGCTTTAGCTTCAATCTGTCTAATTCTCTCTCTGGTTATCTCAAACTTTTTGCCAACCTCTTCAAGTGTTCTTGGTCTGCCGTCTTCAAGTCCAAAACGAAGTTTAATCACCTGCTCCTCTCTGGGAGTAAGTGTATGAAGTATATTACACAACTGCTCGCGAAGTAAAGAATAAGACGCACTGTCTGAAGGCGCGGGGGAATCGTTGTCCTCTACGAAATCACCGAGATGGCTGTCCTCCTCTTCTCCAATAGGAGTTTCCAGCGAAACGGGATCTTGCGCTATCTTCATAATCTCCCTGACCTTCTCAGGAGTCATATTAAGAGCCTCTGCAATTTCATCCGTGTTTGGTTCACGACCGAACTCCTGGAGAAGCTGACGGGCTGTTCTGGACACCTTATGAATGGTTTCAACCATATGAACCGGAATTCTGATTGTTCTAGCCTGATCAGCAATAGCGCGAGTTATCGCTTGTCTTATCCACCAGGTAGCGTAGGTAGAGAATTTGTATCCCTTGCTGTAATCGAACTTCTCAACCGCTTTGATCAATCCGAGATTACCTTCCTGGATAAGGTCGAGGAAATACATTCCCTTTCCTACGTGTCTTTTCGCGATACTTACAACGAGCCTGAGGTTGGCTTCAATAAGCTCGTTTTTAGCTGCTTCATTACCAATTGTAATCTGCTCAGCGAGATACGTTTCTCTTTCAGGAGTAAGAAGCGGAATCTTTCCTATTTCTTTAAGATACATTCTGACAGGATCGTCAATAGCAACGCCTTCCTGCAAAAAGAGCTTGTCAATGCTTTCAGCAGAATCATACGTTCTCGCATCCTGTTCTATTTCCTTGAACTCGTCGTTATCGAGATCGTCCGGGTTAGCTGAATCAAGATCGGATTGAGAAATATCGTAATCGATATCCTCCAGCGCCTTCATAATATCGGATCCGCCTATACCATCATTCTTGGAATCAATAAAATCATTTACATCAATTTTATCTCTGCTCATTTTTAACCGTCCTTTTTACTCTTATTTGCTTCTCTTCCTGTTGAGAAGCTCATTAAGTCCTTCATACGTATTTGTTGTTTGAGATAGTTTTTTGTTTACCGCTTTTTTTAAAGAATCTATCGTATCGTTAACTACTTCAACACCGTTTTCGGTGAGCTGCATCCTGTTAATTTTCATACGGGTTATTCTGCCTACCTCATCCTCAGTAAACTTTTGATTTATATCAGTGTGAGAATCGTCGGAATCAAAATAAGCTGAACACAGATAATCAAAGATACGTTTGTTAAGCTCCGTAATAAAATCGTCAGATGAAATCAAGTTGTTTTCAAAAACATATTTTCTATGTTCGGGATAAATCAGAAGAATGCCAAGAAGAGTTTCTTCGTTTTTCGCAACTGCGGGAGCTTTTATGTAATCCGGATTGACTCTGTCGGAATATCCTATTGCATCCTGCTTTATCCGACTAGACTCCTGCTTTTTGTACTCGGATAGTCGCTTGTACAGGATTTTGTCAACGTCGGCTTTGATGCTATTGGGATCAACATCAAATTTTTTTGCTGTACTTCTTATATAAATATCTCTTTCTGCTGTTGAATAAGTTTCGGAAATGAGTTTTTCCATCTCGTGCAATGCCTTAATCTTATCCTGCGGAAAATCTATATTATATTTCGAAAGTATCCGTTCCGAATTATACTCAAACTTGGTTTTTGAGTTTGTGAGAAGATCACGGAATTTATCTGCGCCGTTGGCTTTGATAAATTCATCCGGATCTTTTGCTCCGGGAACCTTAAGAATCGTAACATCAAGGCCTACTTCAGAAAGCATCGCAACCGCTCGCATCGCAGCCTTCTGCCCTGCTTCGTCAGCGTCATAGGAAATTATCACCTTTTTGGTATATCTGCTCATCATTCTCGCCTGCTCTGATGTAATTGCAGTTCCCAGAGTAGCAACGGCATTTGTAAAACCTGCCGAGTGCATTGCGATAACATCCATATACCCTTCGCAAAGAATCATCGTTTCAGCACACGTAAGTCTTGCAAAATTAAGAGCAAACAGATTGCGCGACTTTTTAAACACCGGAGTATCTGACGAATTCTTATACTTTGGCTTTGAATCGTCCATTACTCTTCCGCCAAAGGCAATAACGTTTCCGGAAACATCAATTATCGGAAACATAACTCTGTTTCTAAACGCATCGTAATATTTACCGTTATCACTTTTTCCGCACAGGAAACCTGCCTCAAGCTCTTCGAAGCTGTATCCAAGCTTAAGCATATACGAAGAGAACACATCAAAGCTGTTTGGCGCATAGCCTAAACCGAAATGCTTAATAGTCGCAAGAGATAGACCACGTTTTTCAACAAAGTATTTTAAAGCATTTTGTGCGTCCGAAGTATCCGACATAAGACATCTGTGATAAAATTTAGCAGCATCAGAATTCATTTTCAGCATTCTGGTTCTATCAAATTTTTTAACCGGTACAATGCTTTGCCGTTCGTCGCGAACGATTGTAATACCAGCCCTATCTGCAAGGAACTCTACCGCATCTGGATAATCAAGATTTTCCTTCTTCCTTATAAACGTTATTACATCGCCGCCTGCTCCGCACCCGAAGCAATAAAAGCTATTATCGGATGGATAAACGGTAAAGGAAGGTGTTTTTTCACTGTGAAACGGGCAGAGGCCCTTAAGATTTGAGCCGGCTCGCTTTAAAGAAACATATCCGCCTATGACGGTTTCGATATCGTTACGCATAACGACCTGATCAATAGTTTCTTTACTTATCATTTACAGTCCTCCTTTCCGTTCAAAATAATATACGGAGAAAACAACAAAAACACTTTTATTTATCTAATAATCAAATTTTTCTGACACAATATCAATCCTGGCGCGATTAGACGTAGACTCAACAATGAGATTTTCAAAAGATAGATAAGCTTCTTTTGATAGTTTTCCTGTTACCGTTACATTATCCAAATACATCGTATCCGCTACTCTGAAACCGGAAGATTCAAAGGATGAAGATATTCTGCCGTAATCCGAGTAATTGACAGTAATCGAGATTTCGAGATAAGTATCATACTTAATTATCTCAGCATCCTTGAGCGCTCCAAGCGCCGCCGAGGTATACGCTCTGACGAGTCCGCCGGTTCCTAGCAGAGTACCTCCAAAATATCTAACCACAACGATAACAACATCTACGCACCCGTTTTTACGAATCACGTCAAGCACTGGCATACCGGCTGTCCCTTGAGGTTCTCTATCATCGGTAAAACGCATAACGCTGTTATTACGTAAAACGTAAGCATACACGTGATGACGGGCATCAGAGTGCTTTTTCTTTATTTTCGTAATAAAATCCAAAGCTTCACTTTCATCAGATACAGGCATAGCGTAACCAATAAATACAGATTTTCTGTCTTCGTATTCGTAGAATCCACTTTCCTTAACAGTAATATAACCGGACATTTGTATATTACTCCTGTAAAATGTATTTACCAAATATTCCTCTTCCCTTTTCATCTAAAACCACTCTGGTGTATATTCCATCATCTTTGTACTCAACGCAAGTGACGGAGTATCCGTTATACAGAGCACTTAGCCTAGATTGATCAGCATAAGGAATAAGCAATTTATATTCTCGCTTGAACGAACGCACCGTTTCGGCAATAGTATCTAAAAGACAGTCAATTCCCTGTCCGGTGATACCCGAAACAAGCACGGAACTTTCACGATCTGATACATCCACCGAAAAACTAAGTTTATCAGCTTTGTTATAAACGTAGATTACGGGTTTGCCGGATGCGCCCAGTTCTTCAATTACAGATTCGGTAACCTTGATATGCTCCGGCATTTCCGGATCTGTAATATCCGATACTATAAGAAGTATATCGGCGTAAACCACCTCATCGAGAGTAGATTTAAATGCTTTTATTAAATGATGCGGCAATTTTCTTATAAAGCCTACAGTATCCGTCAGAAGAATAGTTTCGCCTGTTGAAAGCGCAAGCTTACGTGTTGTAGCATCCAAAGTTGCAAACAGCTTGTCCTCGGACAAAACTCCTGCGTTTGTAAGATAATTAAGCAGCGTCGATTTTCCTGCGTTAGTATAACCTACGATGGCGATTTTAGGCAGACCGCTGCGATCGCGTTGCGCTCGCATAACGGCTCTGTTATGCTCAAGATTCTCTATTCGTTTCTCCAGCGCAACAATCTTCTCTTTGAGATGTCGTCTATCGCTCTCAAGCTTCGATTCGCCCGGTCCGCGCGTTCCAATTCCGCCGCCCAAACGAGATAAATCCTTGCCTTTTCCTATTAATCTTGGGGCAGAATACTTAAGCTGTGCAAGTTCAACTTGGAGCTTGCCTTCACCGCTAACCGCGTGAAGTGCAAATATATCAAGGATAAGCATACTCCTGTCAATGACTCTGACGTCATATGAAATATCCTCTTCAAGATTCCTTATCTGCGCGGGAGTTAAATCAAAATCGAAAATAACTAAGCCGATATCATTATTACGACACAGCTCTGAAAGCTCAATGACCTTTCCCTTACCTATGCAGGTTCTGGGATCAAACGACTCCTTAACCTGTAAAACTCGGCAAAAAACAGAGCCCCCTGCAGTGTCAAGCAACCGCTCAAGCTCATCGAGCGATCTGTTACATTCATCTACATCAGAGCCACGCTCTGCTATACTGACGATAATCGCTTTGTTTTCTGAATTACTATCCAACATATTTACTCCATTAAACAAAAAAAGCGAGGGATAAATCCAACGCTTTTTATGATACAAAGATTACTTATTGTTAGCAGCCGCAAGACGCTTCTTAAACTTATCAAGACGTCCGCCGGCATCAACGAACTTCTGCTTACCTGTATAGAAAGGATGGCATTTGGAGCATATTTCTACGTTCATATCGCCCTTAACGGAATGAGTCTGAACGGTTTCTCCGCAAGCACATTTGATAGTAGCTTCTTTGTATTCGGGATGTAAGCCTGCTTTCATTATTAACACCTCTTAACATTAGTCATTTTTATTTCAACACATTATAACACATATTTTAAGATTTTGCAATACTTTTTTTGAAATTTTATATTTTTTCTTCAATTTTTTTGCGAAGATATAACATTATTTTCTTTTCGAGCCTAGATATGTAGCTTTGTGAAATGCCCAATGCGTCAGCAACGTCCTTTTGAGTAAGCTCTACCCCACTGTTCAAGCCATATCTCATCTCAATTATAAGCTTTTCCCTATCATTTAGCGTAGAAACAGCCTCTCTAAGAAGCTTTCGCTCCTCCTCGTCCTCCATATCTTTAGTGACCACATCGCTTTCGCTACCTAATATATCTGAAAGCAAAAGTTCGTTACCGTCCCAATCCACATTCAGCGGCTCATCAATTGATATTTCTCTTCGCTGAGTAGATCTCTTTCTGATGTACATAAGTATTTCGTTTTCTATACATCTGGATGCGTAAGTTGCAAGCTTTATTTTTTTATCCGTGTTGAAAGTAGATACCGCTTTCATCAGTCCGACTGTACCGATAGATATCAGTTCCTCGATATTTGCACCGGTATTTTCAAACTTTTTTGCGATATACACGACAAGTCTGAGATTATGCTCAATAAGTGCATCACGCGATGAGGGATTATCTATAGTGCGTATCATTTCATCTTCTTCTTCCGTACTCAGAGGAGGCGGCAACGTTTCCGTACCGTTTATATAGTATACCTTGTTTTTATATAAGAGCTTCAAAATAAACTCTTTAATTTTTTTAAGTGTGTTACGAAATGACATTATCAAGCGCAGAGGCGGATAACAATGCATAATAACCGCCGTAGCTTCCTCCCTCCTTATCAATTGCCACAGTCGCTCTGATACGTGCGCCATTTTTATTATTTTTAACTTCTACCGCGTCCGGCTTGAATCCGGTTATAACTCCGGTTCTACCATCTTTTGATATTGGAATCAAACGAATCCGCTTTCTATCTTTTGGCGATAAAAGGTCAGGATCGTGAAGATCGATCATTTCTCTTGGCAATATTTTTTTTGCAATTTCACTTTTTAAAAAAACGATCGGAGAGGCATCCATCGGATCTAACGCAAGATTGCCTGTATCAATAAACGCCTCAACACTTACAGTTTTATTGAAATATACAATATCTATATTTACGGTACCGCCCGCACTATTGTTTTTTCCAAAAAATGCTACCATCAATTTAAATACTCCAATCGATGCAAAAATTACTATGGCAATAATTATAAGACGACGGTTAGTTTGTTGACCTGTTCCAAGCTCCCCAATTTTACCACTTATGTATTTATCAAAAATTCCCCATAAATAATTTACTCCGCCTCCTATAAGCGCCGAAAAAATGATAAATGAAACGGTCATTTTAATCTTTCTGACTAATGATACCTTACCCGAAGCGATAAAAGAAACGAAAACGAGTGTAATGGCACTGAATATAAGCTCAGGTATAGGATTATTAAAGAACAAAACGTCAACTACGGCAAATAACGCGCCTAAAATCGCCGCAAGCAATATACGCCTTTTGCTTGTAGGTACAAATGAAAAGGAGGATGCAAAATAAAGCGCCACCGTATCGACTGTGAAATTGATCAGAAAATAAACATCAATATATAGCGTACGCATCTATTCACCTCCAACGATATCACAATTTTATCATAGAGGATATGAATAAATTGTCGCTTCAGGTAGGATTAAATTTATTTTAAAAAAATGGCAAGCGATACGCGTGCTCTCCGCTAAGGATAACACACATATCGCTCGCCGTTTTTATGAGAATATCATTTATCAATCTTTTCGAGGAGGTCAACGGCTCTGTCGAGGTAATCTCCCTCAAAAAGCTCAACTACACCCTTGTCACAAAGAGAAGCAAGCTCGGAATCAATAGGCAATTTTGCCATTACGGGAATATTAAATTTCTCCGCCATAACATCAATATTGCTCTCTCCGAACGGTTTCAACACCTTTCCGCAATCAGGACAAACGATGTAACTGTAATTTTCAATAAGTCCAAGAATTTTGACGTCCATAAGGTTCGCCATATTGACTGCTTTCTCAACAATCATAGAAACAAGCTGCTGAGGTGAGCTGACGATAATAATGCCGTCAAGCGGAATACTTTGAAATACAGTTAGAGGTACATCACCGGTTCCGGGAGGCATATCAACGAACATATAATCGACATCGTTCCATACGACATCGCTCCAAAATTGCTTGACAGTACCTGCAATTACAGGTCCGCGCCAAACAACAGGTTTTGTTTCGTCATCAACCAACAGGTTAACACTCATAACTTCAATACCTGTTTTGGTTTTGGGAGGAAGCATTCCGAGATCCGTTCCCTCTACGCATCCGGTCTTTAAACCGAACGCCTTAGGTATGGACGGTCCTGTTATGTCTGCATCAAGAACGGCTGCCTGATAACCTCTGCGCTGCATAGTTACGGCAAGCATAGAAGTAACAAGGGACTTTCCAACGCCGCCCTTTCCGCTCACTACTCCAATGACGTGTTTTACGTTACTGGCTTTATTCTGAGGCTCAAGTAAAGATTCCTTTGAACATTTTTGAGAACAGCTTGAGCAATCGTGATTACATTCTGCCACTTTTTATATCTCCTTTTTTAGTAATTAAATAGTTTCAATACGCACTTCGTCACCTTCGACTGTAAGAGAGATTCCGGAGAGTGACATACCGTGACTCGAAATCAATATCTCAGCCAGTTTGTCCTCAACGGCCGTTTCAATAAACCTGCGCATATTTCTTGCGCCGTACTTTTCGGAATAAGAGTTCTCGGCGATATACTTGAGAACATCATCACTCCAAGAAAGTCTTATATCAGATTCAAGCAAGTGATCGCGCAGCTTTACGAGCATAATATCTGCAATTTTTATGAAATCGTTACGGTCAAGATGTCTGAAGGTTATGATCTCATCTATTCGGTTAATAAACTCCGGTCTTAAGAAAGTTGCAAGCGCTCTCTCTGTTTTTTCCTTTGATTTCAGCTCTCTCTGCTCAGCAAAACCGGAAATTGACGATGACGACTCACTACCTGCGTTCGTAGTCATTACTATAACCGTATTTTCAAAGTTTACTTGTCTGCCTTGCGCATCGGTGATTTTGCCGTCATCAAGAACCTGAAGAAGAATATTCAAAACATCAGGATGCGCCTTTTCTATCTCGTCAAAAAGAACAACCGAATACGGTCTTCTCCTAATCTTTTCCGTTAACTGACCGGCTTCGTCATATCCAACGTATCCTGGAGGAGCTCCTACTATTCTGGACACAGAATGCTTCTCCATAAACTCGGACATATCAAGACGAATAAGGGATTCGGGTTGCTTAAACAAATCTTGAGCCAAAACCTTAACAAGCTCTGTTTTTCCTACACCGGTAGGACCGGCAAAAATCATTGATACCGGATTTTGTCTGTAAGAAACGCCGGAGCGTTTGCGTCTGATCGCTCTAACGACAGCTCCCACAGCCTCTTCTTGTCCGATGATTTTTGAAGAAATCCGCTCGTAGAGTCCATTCAACTCTCCTATCTCGGCAACACTAAGCTCAGAAGCGGGAATACCTGTCCATATTTCTATAACGCGAAGAAGATCCGATGAGGTAAGCGAGAGCGAGTCGGCAACCGGAGAAATGATCTTCTGCCTGGTTTCAAGTCTTATTTTTTCCGACTTCAGGTCGGCGAGAATCTTGTAGTTTTCCTCCGTTTGACCCTCTGGTGACTCGGTTTTACTCTCAAGATCTGCAGTAGCTGCATCGATCTCCGCTAAGCGCTTAATGTTTTTCTTCTTTTCGTCAAGCTCAGGACAAAGCAGTGCTGCTTTAGCGCACGCCTCGTCAATGAGGTCTATAGCTTTATCCGGTAAAAAGCGGTCAGTTATATAGCGTTCGGATAGGGTTGATGCGAGCCGAGCGACTTCGTCGGGGATTCTGACCGAGTGAAAGTCCTCGTAGTATTTTTTTACTCCCTTTATAATGTCTACAGTATCTTCTATAGAGGGCTCTTCTATTTTTACGGGCTGGAATCTACGTTCAAGTGCGCTGTCTTTTTCTATATTCTTTCTGTACTCTTTGAGAGTTGTAGCTCCGATAACGCGTATTTCGCCTCTGGAAAGCGCAGGCTTCAAAAGATTTGCAGCGCTCATACTGCCGTCAGAGGTTTCTCCGGCGCCGGCGATATTATGGACCTCATCGATCATAAGAATAATATTGCCTGCCGCATTGATCTCTTTAAGCATACCGAGTATTCTGGATTCGAACTGACCTCTAAACTGAGTGCCTGCAACGAGTGCAGTCAAATCAAGCTGCCAAATCTCAAATCCGGACAAAGCCTCAGGCACCCGCCCATCTACAATACGAACAGCAAGTTCTTCAGCGATCGCGGTCTTACCAACACCAGGTTCGCCTATTAAACAAGGATTATTCTTCTGCCTGCGGCAAAGTATCTGTATTATTCTGTCGATCTCTCTATCTCTGCCTACGATGCGGTCAATCTTACCCGATCTTGCCTTATCATTAAGATTTGTACAATAGGTGGAAAGAAGCTTGCGTTCATCGGATTTACCCTTATTATTCTGTGAGCGCTTTTGCTGAGCCTGATTGGCAGGATTAACGGGCATACCGAACAGCTCTCCGAGATTCAAAGTAGGAACTTTACCGTTATCGTCGCTTTCAACAAGTCCGCTTTCCATCAAACCGTCAATCTCGGCAGACATATTTTGTATCGCCTCGTCATCTATGCCCATTTTCTTGAGCATATCATTAACAGGCCGTATTCCAAGCTCAGACGCACAGGAAAGACAAATCCCCTCGTTTATCGTGTTACCGTTTTCAACCCTAGTAATAAAGACCATAGCCGGTCTTTTTTTGCATTTAGAACAAATTTGAAATTTCATTTAAAACACCTTATGGAAAAACTAAAAAATCAGAAGCTGAGTAACAGCTCTATTGGGTTATAATTTCTGTAAAATTCGTACAGGAACTTACCGTCAAAATTACGAACTGCATCTACCGTATCAAATGCGGGAAGATTAAATACGAACTCCAGAATCGATACAAGTGCCCAGCCTGCAATTATGGAACATGCTGCGCCAAATACAATTCCAATAATCTTATTCAAGATTCCGAACACTCCCGTCTGGAATATTGCATTTATAAACCAGAACAGAATTGTAAGCAAAATCTTTATGATAAAGTAAAGCAGAACATATGAAATAATTACGGATATAACTTTAACAACGGGAGCGGTAAGATTTTCCGCGATAGCATCAAGTATTGTTCTACCAGCTTCCGAGGCATTACCGGCTATCTCATAGACATCAATTCCCACTACGGCTGCCGATATCTTCAAAAGAGTCGGAAGCTCATCCGCCACGTTCGCCTCTGTTATGCTCTGGCAATTTGTGTAAAGGAAATCCTTAACATAATTAGTTATCGGTGCGTGAATGATCGGATGAATTATTGCATCTGCAACGGGTGTGCAAAGAGCGATAGCAAGTCCAAGCGTCAAAACTAATTTAACCGGTCTTGCAGCCATGCTGATAAATCCACGCTTGATGCCGAGTACAATTCCTACTACAATCATAGCGCATAAAATAACATTTAGGATAATATTAAGTGCCATGTAATTTACCTTCCTTGTTTTATATTGTGTTAAATTTTGTAAAAGTATAACCTTTATTTTAAAATAACGTTTTCTTTACCAAAGATCGAATACAAACGGTCTAGCACAGAATCCTTGATATTAAGCTTGACTCCGCGCATAGCAGAATACTTACGAGTAGATGAATCAAAAAGCACTACCTGTACACTGCCACTGTTCAACAGAGCCTGCATATTAATCTTTTTTATTCGTTCGTCGCTAAGATCTTTTACTTTTATGTATAAACGTTGCTCCGGACTCTCTTTCTTCAGATTATCAGAGCTTGAATAATCCTCGTTGCTTACGAGAAGCTCTGCCGAAGTCAACAATATCTTAGTTTCTTCTCCATCATCGGTTGAAACGGTGCCTCTAATACAAAGCGCAGCCTCTTCGTCCAACAATTCAAGATACAGCTTGTACTGCTTGGTAAAAACTATAACCTCTATCTCGGAATATCTATCCTCCAACTTAATAAATGCCATAGTTTCACCATTTTTTGTTTGCTTCAGTCTTTTTGATACAACAAGCCCGGCTACCGTTACCTGAGATTTATCATAATACTTAATTTTATCAGAATCAGCCTCCGGTGAAGTATCTCTGAGAATATCCGATATTTTATCCGGCTTAATTCTGGAAATATCATTGCTGAAGCTATCCAGCATATGCCCTGAAAAATACATACCGGAGCTTTCCCGTTCTAATATCAGAAGATCTCTGATTGAAAATTCCGGCAAATCGGGATAACTATATCCGTGGGACTCTACTGCTCCCGGCAATGCCATAGAGAAAAGATCCATCTGACCGGATATATTGTTGCGCAATTTTTCGTGCTCCGAATCTATTATAGATTCATAACAATTCAAAAGAGAGTTTCTGGTAATTCCAAATGAATCAAACACACCGCATTTTATCATAGATTCTACCGTACGTTTATTCAAATCCGAACCTATGAGTCTGGATACGAAATCATCAAAAGATTTAAACAGCGCTTTTCTTCTCTCCGAAATCACAGCATTGATGAAAATTCTGCCTACGTTTTTTATTGCTAAAAGACCGTATCTTATATTATTTCCTACGGATATAAAGGTTTCGCTACTTGAATTTATATCAGGTGAAAGCACAGAAATACCAAATTTCTGAGCATCTGCTATATATTCCTTAATCTTTGAAGTATTATCTAACACACTCGTTAACAATGCGGCGAAATACTCTGCAGGATAGTGTGCCTTTAGGTACGCCGTACGATACGAAATTATGCCGTAAGCGGTTGCGTGACTTTTGTTAAACGCATATTTTGCAAAGCCAAGCATTTCCTCATAAACGTCCTCCGCCGCCGTCCGTTCAATTCCTCTATCGACACATCCGGAAATAAAAGCACTTCTTTCCGCTTCCATAGCATCCGCTTTTTTCTTCGACATTGCTCGGCGCACATTATCTGCTTTTGCATAAGAATAACCGGCGAGCGCTCTGCAAATTTGCATAACCTGCTCCTGATATACAATGCAACCGTAAGTAACGTCGAGTATTGGCTTCAGCTCCGGAATTTTATAGCTTATTTCCATTTCCCCGTGCTTACGCGCTATAAATGTATCAATGGAATCCATAGGACCCGGTCTATAAAGAGCAACGCAAGCAATTATATCTTCAAGACAAGATGGTACAAGCTTAGAAAGCACTTGCTTCATTCCGGCAGATTCAAGCTGAAATACTCCGTCTGTTTGCGCATTGGCGAGAAGAGTGAATGTTTTTTGATCGTCAAAATCAACTAGTGACAGCTGAAAACCAGGATTGTTTTCTCTGATCATCTTTTCGGCATCGTGAATAACGGTCAAATAACGTAGCCCCAGAAAATCGAACTTTACCAAGCCCAAAAGCGCATCGGTATTCATATCAAACTGAGTAACTACCCCTGTACCGCTATACGAAAGAGGAACGTATTCGTAGGTAGGTTTTTCTGTTATAACTACTCCGGCTGCGTGAGTAGAGGCGTGCCTTGGCATACCTTCTAGCTCCATACTCATCTCAAGCAATTTCTTCACTTCCGGATCTTCGTTATACAGTTTTTTCAGCTCAGAGGTACCAATGGCATCCTTGATCGTGGCACATTCTCTCGGAATCAGCTTAGCTACGGTATCTACCTTACTGTACGGCATATCCAATGCTCTTCCCACGTCACGAACCGCCGCTCGCGCGGCTAACGTACCAAAGGTTACGATCTGCGCAACCTTGTCATTTCCATAGCGAGATTTTACGTACTCAATAACCTCCTCGCGACGATTATAGCAGAAATCAACGTCAAAATCGGGCATTGATACTCGTTCCGGATTAAGAAATCTCTCAAACAGCAGGTCAAAGCGCAGAGGATCGACGTCCGTTATTCCAACACAGAAAGCGACCAAGCTTCCTGCTCCGGATCCTCTTCCCGGCCCCACAGGAATATCCTTGCTCTTTCCGTAATTTATAAAATCGCTGACAATAAGATAATAGGCGTCAAAGCCCATCGTGTTAATGACGGACAATTCATACTCTATTCTATCATAATACTCGTCCTCTCCGTGAACAGAGAAATCTATACGACCCGTTTCAACAAGACGCGTAAATCCGTCGAAGGCGTTTTTTCTTAGCGTTTCTTTATGTGATGATCCGTCCGGAGAAACAAAATTTGGAAGATGAAGCTTGTTAAACTCAAAATCAAAATTACATTTATCAGCAATTACTACCGTGTTTTCAATTGCACCTTTAAAAGAAGAAAACAGAGTCTTCATTTCACCGGTACTTTTGAAATAAAATTCATCAGTTTCAAAGCCAAATGGTCTTCCCTGAGCAATTGAAGTATTAGTCTGAATACACATTAGTGTAGATTGCATATCCGCATCTGTGCGTTCGGTATAATGCACGTCATTTGTCGCAACCATAGGAATGTCCAGCTTTTCACTTATAAGACGTATGGCATAAGCCACCTTCCGCTCATCATCAAGACCGTGATTCTGTATTTCCAGGTAAAAATCATCTCCGAAAAGCGATTTCATTTCTATAGCGGCGTTTTCCGCCTCAGTCATACTACCGGCAAGTATAAGCTGAGGAATTTTTCCAGCGACACATCCCGAAAGAGCAATCAATCCCTCACTGTGAGAGCGCAAAAGATCCATATCAATGCGCGGTCTGGAATAAAATCCGTCTATAAAGCTCATAGAAACCATATAACATAGATTTCTATATCCAACTTCATTTTTACATAGAAGCACCAGATGGTTTCCGGATGAATCCTGACGCCCATCTTTAAGAAGTCTGGAGCGTGCCGCTACGTAAACCTCACAGCCTATAATGGGTTTTATGCCTTTCGACTTCAGCGCATTATAGAATTCAACAGCGCCGTACATCACTCCGTGATCAGTGATCGCTACCGCATTTTGCCCCTCGGCTATTGCCTTGTCTGCGATGGAAGAAATTTTCGTAGCGCCGTCAAGAAGGCTATATTCCGTATGTAAATGAAGATGAACGAATTCTCCCATCTAAAGCTCCTTTCTGAATCATATCACTCTTTTTTTCCTAAAAGCTGCTGACCCATCTCTATAATTTTGTTTAATCTGTGTGACAGTCCCGGTTTTGAAATAGGGGGAACTGATATTGCGGCAAGCTGAGATAGCGAAAGATCGTCATAAGTCATACGAAGTCTTGCCGTAGCTTCAAGTTCATCAGGCAAATTAGAAAGCAAATTTGCCTCATCGAGTGCGCGAATTACGTCAATCTGCTTCTTCGCAGCAGATACTGTTTTAGCAATATTGTTGGTTTCGCAGTTAGCAACCCTCATAGCATTTTTACGAAGCTCGCCCTCAACCTTTGCATCCATAAAGGTAAACATAGCTTTATTAAGGCCTGCGAAACCAAAAAAGTCCTCAATATCGCTTATATTCTTTAAATAAACTACAGTTTCATTTCGCTTATCCGAGATACCAGGATTTAAACCCAACCCGATAATATATTCCGCAAACACCGAAGCTCTGTCGTCAAGAGAAAACTCAAGAGAATATTGCTTTTGCGGATCGGATATTCGACCTGACGCAAGAAAGACACCCTGCAAAAACGCAGAATGACAAAAATTGCATTTATTAACATACAAATCTTTCGAACTTGTGTTTTCCGATATATACTTTAAGGCAGAATTGGATTTGAATGATATACATTTTCTTCTTCCGCCAGATTTACAATTTCCGATATCCGGAATTACACCGTAAAACTCACGTATAAGTGATGACAAAAAGGCAGCTGTTTCAATTTTCTCTATGCTTACGTTTACCGTTTCATTGTCGGATAAAAATCCCTTAGAAAACAAAGCACCGTATAACAGCGCTCTCCGACAGCACTGCGATTTAAAAGAATGCTCTATTATATATTTTTTTTGAGTCCAAGAAAATGACATTTTCCACCTATATAATTACTATTTCGGGAGTCAATACAACCGAAAACTTTTTTTCAACTTCATCCGACGCAAGTTGCATCAATGATAAATAATCCAATGCAGATGCTTCACCGTTATTAATAATAAAACCCGCGTGCTTCTCGGATATTTCAGCATCTCCAATCCGCTTGCCCTTTAAACCGCACTTATCTATGTAATATCCGGCGCTGACACCGTTAACACGCTTAAACGTACTTCCCAAAGAAAGTTTATCGTAAGGCTGCAAAGACCACCGCTTACGTCTATATTCTATGACTCTTTGTCTGGATATTTTTGCAGGCATTCTTTCAAAAGACATAACTGCCGATAGAACAACGTAATCTGAATCAGTGAAAAGTGAGCTTCGATATGAAAAATTACATTTATCCAATGAAATATCCAAAACTTTATTTTTCTCCGGAGAATATACACTAACAGAGGTAATCAATTCAGAAATCTCTCTTCCGTAAGCACCCGCGTTCGATATAATCGCTCCACCGATAGTGCCCGGAATACCGGAAAGCTCCTCAGCTCCGCCTATTTCCGCACTTTGCAGAAAACGATAAAGCGAAGGTAATGTTATACCGCATTCCGCAATAACCGTATTTCCGTTAATATCCAACTTGACCAGATTTTTCGTTGATACAAAAATATAGTCCGAACTCGCGTCAGTAAACAGAATATTCGATGTTCTGCCAATTATTTTATATCGATAATTGCCGTTTTTTAAAAAACCAATTATGTCGACAAGCTCTGTACCGGTTGCCGGATAAATTAAAAGAGGAGCAATTCCGCCGATCTTAATGAAAGATATATTTTTCAATTCCTTATTGATTTCAAAGCTAATATTCCGGTGTTTTAAATAATCCAACAAGGAATTATTCAAGCATAATATCTCCTAATATCACTTGTACTCCGATTTTCCTTCAAGCATATCCTTAGCTGCTGCTCTTTGCGAATCGGTAATATCAATTCCACCCAGAATACGCGACAGCTCAGATATTCGCCCTTCATAATCGAGAACTTTTACGCTCGTTTCGGTCGCATCATTAACATCTCTTTTACTAATTAGGAAATGTGTATCTCCCAACGAAGCGATCTGAGCGCTGTGAGTAACACAGAACAACTGAGCTGTTTTCGACAGTTCGAGCATTTTAATTCCAATTTTTCTGGCTGTTTTTCCAGATACTCCGGCATCAATCTCATCATAGATTATGGTAGGGATTCCGTCCTTATCAGCTAGTACGCTTTTAAGAGCAAGCATTATTCTGGACATTTCGCCTCCTGACGCTATCTTTGAAAGAGGCTGTGCGTCCGCACCCCTATTGGCGCTTATATAAAATTCCACGTTATCTGAACCCAGCTTGTTTAGCAGCTTCTTACCGTCGGCAAATTCCTCTTTTATAGAAACGAAGAACACAACCTTAGGCATATCAAGAAACTCAAGTGTATTCTTGATTTTGTTTTCAAGCATAGGTGCTGTTGTAATACGAGCATTATGGAGCTTGTTTGCGAGATCAAGTGCCTCATTGTACGCCTGTGATTCTTCCGATTGAAGTTTTAGTAACAAATTATCAGAATTTTCAATCACATCAAGGTCCGCCTGCGCCTTATCTCTGAAAGCAAGCACCGAAGATATCGTAAGTCCATACTTTCTCTTGAGCTTCGAGATACGGTCAAGCCTTGATTCTATCTTATTCAACGTTTCTTCGGGATCTCCCTCGGAATCCTCTATGACTGCATAGACCTCTTCAGCTATATCGTTGATCTGATAAAGAATATCACGAAGCCGTTCCGAGTATTCCGAGTAGTTTGAAACCACGTCGGATATCTGCGAAAGAGCCGTCGCGCTTCTGTCAATAAGGTAAGCTACGCTTCCCTTTTCGCTTCCCTTTAATGCCTTATATGCAAATTCTGAATTTCTGGTTATCTTTTCGAAATTTTTAAGCTTAACTTTTTTTTCGATAAGCTCCTCCTCTTCTCCCTCGTATGGGGAAACAGAGTCGATATCCTTTATCTGATATTCCAGAATTTCCTTAAGTCGCTCACTTTCGCTGGCTTTAGCTCTGACCTCTTTAATCTGCTGACGAATGTGATCCAATTTATGATATGCCTCGGAGTATTTCTCGCGAAGCTCATAGCAGCCGGAAAAGGCATCTAAAAGATCAATATGATTTTTTGAATCCACAAGTGAAGTAGTATCATTTTGACCGTGAATATTAACTAAAAGCGGTGTAATACTCTTTAAAAGCGACAAGCTGATGCTTCGTCCATTAAGATTGATGCGCGAGCGACCATCCGATGTGATTATTCGTTGCACAAGAATTGAACCATCCTCGTCAGGCTCTACACCGATATGTGACAGTTTTTCCTTTACCGCATCTGAAAGATCACCAAAAAGTCCGCTTACCATGGCTGATGACTCGCCGGTTCTTATCAGCTCTCTGTCAGACTTACCGCCCATAAGCAAATTTATGCTATCAATTACTATTGATTTGCCAGCCCCTGTTTCTCCGGTGAGAACCATAAATCCGGCAGAGAAATCAAAATCAACTTTTTTTATTACTGCAATGTTTTCTATATGTAATGAAAACAGCATAGTGTTTCTCCAATTCTGAATTACGGGGTGTAAATTATGACTTTAGTTTGCCAAAGGTATTTCCAAGCTCGATAGCTAGCATTTCGGCTATCTCGTTTGTTTTACATACCAAAAGTATGGTATCATCGCCAGCTACGCTTCCCACTATCTCGTCGTGATAGAGTGAGTCAACACAAACAGCTATTGCATTAGCCATACCGGGAAAAGTCTTAACAACAACTATATTACAAGCCTTATCAATAAGAGTAACGGAGTCTGTTATAGAAGAGTTGAGAACGGGAATACCTGTTTCCTTACGCGAATCAGGCGCAACATATTTGTATGTACCCTTGCTGGTTACTCCCTTTACAAGATTCAACTGTCTAATATCACGGGATACAGTCGTCTGAGTAACAGAAAATCCCGCTTCTCCAAGCTTATTGATCAAGGTTTCCTGAGTATCAATGTCATATTCTTTTATTAGTTCGAGAATTTTTTGCTGTCTGGAGTTTTTCATTTCAATATCCATCCTTTATCAAACTTTATTACCGAACGTTCTGATTTTTTCGAACAGTGTCGAAAGCATATTATTTTCGTTAAACGTAATCATTTTAAGCTTATGCTCCGAGGTATACACGCGGCACACTTCGCCTCGCTTCAAAACAGTAAACGATCTACCGTCAATGCTGATATTAAGATCCATCTCTCCGGTATTAGAAACATCTATAACCTCATCCGGACCGTAAACGATTGCACGGTTGAAAAAAGAGTGGGGACAAACCGGAGTTACAATTATAGACTCTAGATTATGAGATATTACCGGTCCACCCGCAGACAGCGAATACGCCGTCGATCCAACAGGTGTAGCCAATATAACTCCGTTTCCGCGATAGCTGACGCGTTCGCCTCGCCCACTGATTACATCAAAATCCGCTATTCCAAAATATCCGTCCTGAGAAATAACAACATCGTTAACCGCAAGACGCTCTGATTTTACAATTGACCCATTCGTCGATATATGCTCGCTGACAAGGAGCATCTTTTTTTCAACAGTATAATTTCCTTTAGCGAGATTATTCAGAACATCGAAGTTGTCAGGTTCGACCTCGCTCAAATATCCTATTCTGCCTACGTTTATTCCCAGCAAAGGAACATCTAATAAAATTGCAACCTTCGATGCTTCGATTACCGAACCATCTCCGCCAACAACGAGTATAAAATCCACATCCTTCGGTATATCGGAATAGTAATGAATTCCCTCACATTCCGGTATCTTAAAAATCGACGGTATATAAACGTCAAATTTCAAGGAAAAAAGCCACCTGATAAGCTTGAACGTAACCAAAAAGTCAGGGTCTTTAATAACGTTCGGCAATACTATTACTTTTTTCACAGCTTATTTTCCTTTCTAAAGTGAACTAAGAATTCCACATTTCCATCTCCACCTTCAATCGGAGATTTAACGTATGCGATATAACTAAAGCCAATAGCCTTGGCTGATTCAATAACCGAATCAAGCGCTTCTCTGCGAAGACGATCATCCTTTACTATACCGTTTTTACCAACTCCGCCTCTGCCTACCTCAAACTGTGGCTTTACAAGAAGAACAAAGTCGCTATTCTCCGATAGACACGAATATATCGCTGGCATTATCAATTTAGCGGAAATAAAGGATACATCCATTACCACCAAATCCGGAACATACGGCAAATCTTCCGGACTCATATACCTGGCATTATAATTTTCTATAGAGGTAATTCTCTCATCTCCAACAAGATCAGACGAGAGCTGTCCGGTTCCGCTGTCTACCGCAATAACGTGTTCGACTCCGTTCTTAAGCAAGCAATCTGTGAATCCACCGCTGGAAGCACCTACATCAAGCGCCATTCTTCCTCGTACGTCCAAATCAAATTTATCAAGCGCACACTCCAGCTTCAAGCCACCACGGCTTACATATTTTTTGGAGCTGGTATCGACTGACACACTGTGTATCTGAGGATCTATCTGATACGACGCTTTGGTCACCGTCTTTCCGTTCACAGTAACACTTCCCGCAGATATAAATCTTTTGGAGTCGGTCCTGCTGGCAGCATAACCGCACTCCACAATATAAAGATCAAGCCTCATTTTCGCAGTTTTCAAAGCTCTCATCCGTTACGACACCGTCAGCGCCCTCTACGAGAATACGAACCTTACGTTCAGCGCCCTCAAGCTTACGGTTGCAAATCTTAACGAGTGAAACAGCCTTTTCAAATGCAGCAATAGACTCATCTAAAGTCATACTTCCCGACTCCAACTGCTTTACTGTATCTTCAAGTTGCTCCATAGCAGCTTCAAAGCTGATGCTTTTACTCATTTCTTTTATCTCCTGAAATATCAGTTACTTTCGCTCCGATAACACCATCGCTGACAGTAATAGAAAGTTTATCTCCCGTCTTTACAGATAGGACGCTGTCAACAAGTCTGTTTTCACTCTCTGTATACGAATACCCGCGAGCAAGCACAGCCATGGGATTCAGTGCATTTGCCTTTTCGACAAGTACTGTAAAATCAGATCTTTTAGTTTCCAGCGTGCGCAATAGACGCTCCTTTGCCCGATCAAACAAACCTTCTTTGTCTTTTGAAAAAGACTCTATGCGTTCTAATGCTATCGCCGTAATATCTTCAATATTAAGTTTATCTAAACGCTCTCTATATCTCTCTACACATCTCTCAAGGGCTGACACGCATCTACCGAGAAAGCCGTCTATCCTAATGCAAAGCTCTCTTATATCCGGGACTGAAATTTCCGCAGCTGCTGATGGTGTCGGAGCTCGCAAATCAGCAACGAAATCAGATATTGTAAAGTCAGTTTCGTGCCCAACGGCAGAAATGACCGGAATGGCACAGCCGTATATTTTCCGCGCAAGCTCCTCGCTGTTAAACGCCCACAGATCTTCAATAGATCCGCCGCCTCTGCCGATTATGATTACATCAACCAAATGGCTTTTCTCAAAGTAATCAAGACCGGAAATAAGCGTAGGTACAGACTGCTCTCCCTGAACCACCGCGGGATAAAGATAAACGTCTGCTAACGGATATCTTCTGCCCGTCACGTTCAAAATATCTCTGACAGCAGCACCTGTCGGAGAGGTAATTACTCCTATCCTCCGAGGATATTCGGGTATCTTTTTTTTATGCTCATCAGCAAACAGCCCTTCTGCAGAAAGCTTGGCGCGAAGCTGCTCGTAAGCGAGATAAAGTGCACCTATTCCGTCGGGTTGCATAGTAGAAATATATAGCTGATAAGAACCGTCGCGAGCAAACACGTTTACCGATCCGTGAACGGTAACCTTCATACCGGATTCCGGCGCAAATCGAAGCGAGGAAGCATAAGATCTGAACATAACCGCCCGTATTTGACTGCTACCGTCCTTAAGTGAAAAATACAAATGTCCGCTGGTATGTCTGACGAAATTCGATATTTCGCCGCTGACGGTAACCCCCCCGAGCGTTCTATCGTTTTCCATTAAGTTTTTTATATATCCATTGAGCTCTGAAACCGTAAATGTACCCAATTTCCGACGCTCGCGTAATGAACTAATGTCCATTATTATACCCCGCTGTTATGCTTAATCTTCGACAAAAATGCTACTCCCACAGCATTATCAGAGGACATTTCCGGCTTTGCAAAGGCATCGTTTCTACCGTTCGAAAGTATTTTTCTGATTATTGAATTACATAATACTCCACCGACGTAGAGAAAAGGAGATGCTCCATAGCAATTTTCATAGTACTCTCTCATCTCAATAAGAGCCCGACCTACATAGTCAAAAACAAACGCTCCCACCAGGGCTGCATTATCCGTATCCTTATGCAGCTTGACCGCCATATTCTCAAGTCCGGAAAGATTGATCCTACCGTCCGTTATTGAAATTTTCTTTTTCGGTATCTTCGCTGTATTACCGTATGATAAACGTTCAAGCTCCGCTCCTGCCGGAAATCTCAAACCAAGATAAACACCTATCCTGTCTATTACCTGCCCTGCATTGAGATCAGACGTTTCGCTGACTATCGAAGTGGACAATTCCCCATTATTATACTCTGCACGCACAAGTTCGGTCGTTCCTCCCGAAACGTGAAAAGCACCAAAGGGAGCGGAAAGAAGATCATACCTTGACGATGAATAAATACCCGCCATTATGTGCCCACACTGATGAGAAAACTTATAAACAGGTACTCCCAAAAAAGCGCCCAGAGCCTCTGCCACTGCAATCCCTACGAGAAAGCACGGCATATATGAACCATTCTCATTCCTGGGTTTCTCGCTTACTCCAACGCATATTACCTGCTTATCACTTAAATAAGGTTTGGAAATTTCAATTATTTTAGGTATATTAACAGTATGTGAAAATACAGCCTCGGATTGCCTCAGACCGCGCTCGCCATCCTTGACCGAAAGAGGACATTTCAGATTTGCTACAAGTTCGCCCGACTGTGAAATTATCGCGAGAGAGGTTGTGTAGTTGCTTGTATCGATACCGACGTATACTTTATCTATCATACTGTTTTTGCCGCAATGTCCTTAGCGACAGCATTCAATACACCGTTCACAAACGAATAAGATTTTTCATCGTCATATTTCTTTGCAAGTTCCACTGCCTCGTTGATCGTAACTCTGTCAGGAATATCATCCATAAACAAAAGTTCAAAAATACCAAGACGAATTATCGCACTTGAAACGGGAGATATTCTCGACTTTGTCCACCCTACGCTATGCTTATCAATCAGTTCACCGATCATCTGTGCGTTTGTTTCGGTGCCGAAAAACACCTGCTTCACATACTCGTCATACTGTAGATCTCTGATCTCGGTCGCCATACGAAATATTTCTTCTGCAGTTTCATCACTTCTGCATATTTTTTCGAAAATTAATATAAAAGCGCTTTCTCTTGCCAACGATCTTTTCATAAAAAATCCTCCGCTTCTTTTTCTCTTATAATATTATACTATTTATATATTTAAAAGTCAACTCATATTTGAGCAAAAATAGATAAATATTCATCAATTTACGCATACTCTGCATAAAAATGTTGAAGACAAATTTACATAAAATTACAGAATTATTTAAAATTAAACTTGAAATCTTAAACACAATATGGTATTATAGAATAAGAAAATTAGAATGGATTTATCGTTATGAATTTTTTAAAGAATTTATTATCAAGAACCTGCGTAAATACCGTCATAATTCTAACTGCGTTTTATGGGTTTGTTACGCTTGATCAACAGGAGATCGCCTCTATTCCCTTTACTTCCTTCCTTTCGCTGTTGGGGATAGGCGCGTTTATTGCTATTGCAGGTCTTGTCTTCAAAATAAATACGATTCCTTATTATGCCAGAATTATTATAAATTACGTTTTACTGCTGGGTTCAATTTTTGGAATAATGCTTTCCACGGGTCAGCTGTCTTCTAAGGGTCCGTCGGTTTATATAGTAATCACTTTTGGATTTGCAGTCATCTATGCAGTTGTTTTCCTGCTTTCCCGTGTTATAGCAAAAGCGCTTGGTAAAAAGACGAAATCCGATAAACAATCCGGTGTTAAAAAAGCGGAATACAAGCCGCTTTACAAATGAAATGCGTAATGAACAGAATTGAATTTGAATGCGGAGATATCCTTACTGTCAAGAAGAAGCATCCCTGCTCATCGGATCAGTTTAAGGTTATCAGAATTGGCAGTGATATAAGACTGATATGCTGCGGGTGCGGCAGAGATCTGACTCTAAAGCGTGAGGCTGTAGAAAAAATGATCAAAAAAGTTACGGGTAACTAAAGGTAGGTCGATATGTTTTACTACTTAAAAGGCGAGCTGGCTTATTGCTGGCTGAATACTTGCGTTATAGACTGCGGAGGAGTTGGATATAAGCTTACCGTGAGTCAAAACACTTCAAGCGCTCTTCTATCAAAGGTTAACAGTAAGGTTACCTTATACACACATCTCTCGGTCAGAGAGGACGGAGTGGAGCTGTTCGGCTTCGGTTCGAACGAGGAACGTGAATGCTTCAATAATCTAACCAGCGTAAGCGGCGTAGGTCCTAAGGCTGCTATGAGTATATTGTCTTCCATGACGCCAAACAATCTCGCTCTTGCGATATGCACAGAGGATACTAAATCTATAGCGAAAGCTCCGGGTATAGGTCCGAAATCTGCGGCAAGAATCATTCTGGAGCTTAAGGATAAGATGTCGAAGGATCTCTTTTCGTCCTCCGCTTCTCAGGAAAAGCTCAATGCTCCTTCGCAGAAAACATTATTGCGTGGAAACATTTCCGAGGCAAGCGAGGCATTGATGGTTCTCGGATACGATAAAAGCACTATACTTTCGGTTATATCTAATATAGATCCGGAGCTAGACGTGGGCGAAATTGTCAGGTTGGCTCTCAAAAAGCTTACCCGATGATTTTTGAAAGGAATTAGCTTATGATGGAAGAAATTAACGAGTTCGACTTTGAAAATCGAATCGTGTCCAACGAATACGACGCGCAAGAGGATAGCGAGGTTGAAAATCACCTCCGCCCCAAAACCCTGGATGAATACGTCGGTCAAGAAAAAGCAAAGGAAAATTTAAGTGTATATATAAAGAGCGCAAAGCTTCGCGGAGAACCGCTGGATCACGTACTGCTATACGGCCCACCCGGTCTTGGTAAAACTACACTTTCAAGTATAATCGCAAACGAAATGGGCGTAAACATTCGTACTACCTCCGGTCCTGCTATAGAAAAGGCGGGAGATCTGGCAGCTATCTTAACAAATCTCGCGCCCGGTGACGTTTTGTTCATTGACGAGATACATAGGCTCTCAAGAGTTGCCGAAGAAATACTTTATCCGGCTATGGAGGACTACGCGTTAGATATTATTATCGGTAAGGGACCAAGCGCAAGAACTATACATATGCCATTGCCCAAATTTACTCTCATTGGCGCTACAACACGCGCAGGACAGCTGACTACTCCGCTTCGAGATAGATTCGGAGTTTTACTGAAGCTTGAGCTTTACACACCGGAAGAGCTTGCAACTATTGTTAAACGTTCCGCAAGCATACTTGAAATTGCAATAACAGAGGACGGAGCACGAAGCATTGCTTCCCGTTCCAGAGGAACCCCCAGAATTGCCAACAGACTTCTGAAGAGGGTGCGTGATTTTGCGCTTGTAAAGGGGGACGGAACTATATCTTCTGATATTGCGGATTATGCTCTTCAGGCACTGGAAATAGATATGTTAGGACTTGATAATATCGACAGACGAATGCTTGAAGCCATAATAAAGTACTATGACGGCGGTCCCGTTGGATTAGAAACGCTCGCCGCTACAATCGGAGAAGAGGCCATAACTATAGAAGACGTTTACGAGCCATACTTGATGCAGATAGGATTTCTCTCCCGTACTCCACGCGGCAGGTGTGTTACAAAATTGGCTTATGATCATCTGGGTATTCCTTTCATATCCGGAGTCAACAAGTCGCAAATCACAGGTCAAAAAATGATGGATTTGGAAAATTAAACTTTTGAAAAAACGATAAAAAAACAAAGCAGAATGCCAAAGTATGATTGGCATTCTGCTTTGTTTTTTCTTAGATATCAAAATTTCTCAGTGAATTTATTGCAGCTGCACGATCCTCAGCCTTAAAGACAGAGCTTCCTGCGACAAGAACGTTAGCTCCCGCCTTTACCGCTTCGTTTGCCGTGGACGGATTAATTCCGCCATCTACCTGTATATCAAGGTTGAGATTTCTTTTATCTGATTCTGCTCTGAGTTTTCTGACTTTTTCAAGCATATCCGGCATAAATTTCTGACCACCGTATCCGGGCTCAACAGTCATAACCAGAACCATATCGCATTTATCCAACAGACCGTATATTTCCTCTGCTTTTGTCGCGGGCTTTATAGACAGCGCAGCTTTTGCACCTGCCGCTCTGATCTCATCGAGAAGCTGTGCGCAGTTATCACACGCTTCATAATGAAAAGTAACGATATCTGCTCCTGCATCTATAAATCTTTTAGCATACTTTTCGGGATTCACTATCATAAGATGAACGTCAAATATGATTTTAGATTTATTTCGAAGGGACTCTATAACCGGCATACCGAACGACATATTCGGAACGAATACACCGTCCATAACGTCGAGATGTGCCATTTCTGCTCCGGCCTTTTCTATCTCTATAACCTCTGAAGCCAAGTTTGAAAGATCGCACGCGAGAACTGATGGTGAAATTTTAATTTCCATTTTTTGTATTTCCTTCCTTATTAGATGTTTGTTTTTTATCTTAACTTTTTGTATCAGCATAATATTTAAATCATAATATGTATAAGAGCCATTAAGCTCTCACGGCAATCCTGCGGTCCAGACAATAAAGATAAGGACGTGAACGCAACAGACCGCAGGAAACCGTTTCTTGCTAGGATCACCGAGTTATACGAGGTGATCCTATTTTTTCTCTATCAAAGCAACAGCATATGCGCAAGCCCCTTCATCTCTGCCCGTAAAACCCATTTTTTCTTCCGTCGTTGCTTTTATATTAACATCATCCTCCGAAATATTAAGAGTATAAGCAATATTTTGTGACATTTGTTTAACATATTGGCTGATTTTAGGTCTTTCTAAAACCAGAGTAACATCAATATTTGAAAGCCTATATCCTTTATCTGAAATCATTTTCCAGGTTTGTGAGAGTAGCTCCAAGCTGGAAATATCTCTGTATTTTTCATCCGTATCAGGAAAATGTTTGCCTATATCGCCAAGTGCTGCCGCGCCAAGCAATGCATCTATAACAGAATGGACAAGCACGTCCGCGTCTGAGTGACCGAGAAGTCCTCGGCTATGTTCAATTCGAACTCCTCCCAGAATAAGCGGTCTATCGTCAGCAAATCTGTGAGCGTCATATCCCTGCCCAATTCTAAACCTAATCATAATATACCTCTTTTTTCTTCAGCAGAAACCTTGCGTAATCCAAATCTGAAACAGTGGTAATTTTGACGTTTTCCGCACCCGTGTCAACAGCTTTAACCATTATCCCTATACGCTCAAGCAAGGAATTATCATCGGTTACATCCGTTGTGTCAGATAACGAATTTAACGCCTTGCAATACAGTTCCTTTTTAAAAACTTGCGGTGTATGAGCCGCAAACAGTTCGCTACGGTCAACGGTGGAAATAATATTTCCATCCGCATCTATTTTTTTTATCGTGTCATATATATGCGTTCCGGCAGTCGCAGCTCCGTATTCAAAGGCGGCTTTTACAACCGAAGCGATTATTTCCTCCGTTACAGCGCACCTGACAGCATCGTGTATGGCAACGTAGTCCGCCTGATCTCCGACCGACTGAAAACCTATCCTTGCGGACTCGGAGCGTACTTTACCTCCCGACACAACTTCCTTTACTTTGACAAATTTTGACATATCATTTTTTGTCATTTCAAGGTCATCTTCTCGTGTAACTACGATTATGCTGTCGATTTCACAGGATCTGTCAAAAACCGATACGGTATGCTGAAGCACTGTCATACCGTCGATATCGATATTTTGTTTTCTGCCGTCTATTCGCATTCTCGTACCGTTGCCTGCAGCCAAAATCACCGCAGCTACTCTTTTTCTTTCGTTATACTCTGACATAAAACGCCCCGATCATTTTCTGTGATAAACGAAATGCACGACTATGCTTCTGTACTTTCCGTCCTCCAACATATTAGGACCCTGTACTATCACACCGTCACCGCTCATCAGCGTCGAAACCTCAAGATCTGCTATCTTACATACAAAGACTCTCTCTCCTGATGAGTCAACGATAAACGTTTCGCCATGAACGGCAAGAGCTCCTCCTCTGCCAATAACGTCCTCGTTATTATCTCGGCGCTCCGTAACATACTTCACGGGCTGACCGTGTAGCGCTCTTGCTTGTTCAAGTTTAAATGAATAGCCGGAGGTTTTTTTATCAAGTCCAAACAGTTTTCTGAAAAACAATTGTTTTACCTCTCTTTCGTTCTCACTTATTTTATCACATATTTGTCACAAATGGAAGTCTTTTTTTACTTTTCTGAAAGTTTTTGAAAAAAAACACAATTTTTTTGAATTTTTTTAATAAAAGGGGTTGATTTTTTTATTTCAGTGTATTATAATATACTCACGTGGGGCGAAGTGGGTAGATGTGTATCATTTTCCCTATTTTGTGGTGACTTGTTCCACAAAAACAACAAAAGGAGTCGCGATTATGTCATTTGTAGGCTCATATAGTCATTCACTTGATGCGAAAAAGCGTGTGTTTATTCCCGCAAAGTTTCGCGAAGAGCTTGGCGATACCTTTTACATAACGAGAAAATTTGACACGTACCTCTCCATTTACACATCTGATGATTGGGACACGTACATTGAGAAAATAGAAAAGCTTCCCGAATCAATTGGAGCCGAAATACAGGATTTTATTCTCGGTGGAGCTCAAAAATGCACCCTTGACGCCAGCGGCAGAATAATAATCGAGGACAGGCTCTTAAAACACGCAAAAATAGATAAAAGTATAGTTTTTGTTGGTGCAGGAAAGCAGATAAGAGTTTGGGCTGAAGAACTGTGGGATGAACGTGAACAGACACGTGACTTTGAGAAGATGCGCGACATTCTTCGAGAATACGGTCTATAAAAACCGAGGTTCTGTATGAGTATCAACACTTTTTCACACACATCGGTTCTTCTCTACGAATGTATTGATGCACTGAATATTAGAAACGGTTTCACATATATCGACTGCACAGCAGGCGGTGGAGGACATTCATTAGAGATAGCAAAGCGTATGGGACCGGATTCCAGGCTGATATGCTTTGACCGAGATAAAAATGCCATTAAAGCCGCAACGGAACGGCTTAAGGATTATCTTGACAGAGTAACGTTTATTAACGATAACTTCTCTTCCCTCGGAGATGTTTGCAAAGACCTCGGTTTATCAAACGTTGGCGGAGTGCTTGCAGATCTCGGTTGCAGCTCTCATCAATTCGATACACCCGACAGAGGATTCAGCTATATGCACGATGCAAGGCTGGACATGAGAATGGATACCGACTCTCCTTTATCCGCCTACGATATAGTTAACGGTTATTCTGAAGCGGATCTGAGAAGAATTATTTACGATTACGGTGAAGAGCGTTTTGCGCCAAGAATTGCCTCTTCTATATGTAAGGCTCGGACTGAAGCGCCTATCGTAACGACTCATCAGCTGTCTGATATAATAAAGGGATGTATACCCGCTGCGGCGAGAGCCGACGGACCTCATCCGGCAAAAAGGACCTTCCAAGCGATACGTATTGAGGTTAACGGAGAGCTTGACTGTATCAATCCATTGATAACCGCCGCATCGAATGCACTTGCACCCAGCGGACGAATAGCAATCATTTCGTTTCATTCGCTAGAGGACAGGCTGGTTAAGCAAAGCTTTAAGTCACTTGCTACCGGATGTACTTGTCCAAAGGATTTCCCTATTTGTATATGCGGAAAAAAACCTACAATAAAAGAAATAAACAAAAAACCTATTCTTCCGAGCGATGCGGAGCTGGAGAGTAATCCCAGATCAAGAAGCGCAAAGCTGAGAATAGCAGAAAAAATATAAGGAGTGGGACATGGCAAACTATAATAATTACGAGAAACTTTACGAGAATATGAAAAACAGATTGACTGTAGTAGATGACAATTCCGAATACACTCTCGGCGAATATATGAGCATGAAAGCAGATAACCGTAAGTACGAATCTAACCTTCCCGTTGCCGAAAGATCCACTGCGGGTCGCGGCGAACGCGCAGTTGCCATGCTTGTTTCATACGTTAACGATAAGCTGACAATCAAGGAAGCACCGGTCAAGGATAAGACAATTCGGGCATTTCCCCTTCGCGCATCTATGTCCGCCCTGCTCTCCGCTGCTGTTGCTTGCGCATTCATATTTACAGTTGGTATTATAGGAACGAGAGCGCTCAGCACTACCGGCGGCAATGATGTTATCGTTGCTGAGTGCACCGAAGACATCGATGCTGAAGCTACCGTTAACGCCGACAGATAAGCAAACTTTCTTTCATAAAAAATAAATATTTGAATAAGATATAGCGATAGGTTTACTGTCGCTATATTTTTTTATTTTAGGGAGAAATTTTAATGACTCCAACAAAAGCAATAGCCAAAAGACGAATAACGGCAATAATGACAGTTTTTGCAATCTTTTCAGTCTATCTTCTCTTTACTGTTTTCAAGCTTACATACTATATGTACGGATATTATAATGATAAAACATATGATCAGGTTACTACCTCCTCTACGTTGGTAGCTGAGAGAGGATTTATTTATGACTCAAATATGCAAGTCCTTGCCGCCAGCAGTACGCTATGGCGAATCTTTGCTTCTCCTCGCGATATCCGTCTTGCGAGCAAAGAAGATAATATTGATTATGCAAAGATTATTTCTTTCGGACTTGCACCTATACTGTCAACGAATGAAGATGAGCTATTTAAAAAAATAACGAATTCAAAAGTTCTTGACGTTACTATAAAAAGAAGTGTGGACGAAGAAACGTATCTACGCGCGTTAAAATATATTAATGAAAACAATTTAGAAAATCTCGTTCAATTCGAAGCAAAAACTTCAAGATATTATCCATCCGGAACGCTAGCGGCTCACGTGCTGGGTTTTACCGGAAGTGATAATCAAGGACTGTACGGTCTTGAGTACTATTACGATGAAGTATTGCGGGGAACAGACGGTTATTACGTTTATGCAAAAGACGCAAACGGAAACGCGCTTGATACCGATTATTCAACGTACTTCCCTGCTGAGGACGGCAACAGTCTTGTAACTACTATCGACTCCTACGTACAATCAAATCTGGAAGCAATAATAGAAAATGCGCGAGTAAATCACGGAGCTGAAAACCGTGTCACAGGAATAGTAATGAACGTAAGGAGCGGTGCTATTCTTGCTATGGCTACAACATCTCCTTTTGATCCAAATTTTCCTTTTGAATTAAGCGATTTCTATGCTGATAAGTTGATTTCCTCAGGATATGCAACCGATAGCAGTGAATACCAAAAGTATAAAACAGAGCTAATGCAAACGATGTGGTCAAACAAAGCGGTAAGCGAGCTATATGAGCCCGGCTCTACGTTTAAGATTATTACCGTAGCCTCTGCGATAGACAGCGGAGCAGTAAAAATGTCTGACACCTTCTCGTGCAAGGGGTATCACGAAATAGGAGGATGGAAAATCCGATGCCACAAGAATGGCGGACACGGCTCCGGCTTCAATCTTGCCTATGGTCTGCAAATGTCCTGCAATCCATGTATGATGAGCATTTCCGAGCGTATGGGAAGCAGCGCATTTTACAGTTATGTGGAAAAATTTGGAATACTAGACAAAACCGGAATAGATCTGCCGAGTGAGGCAAAGGGAATTTTTCACAAAGAAGAATCCATTGGACCTACCGAGCTTGCCACAGCATCATTCGGGCAGAGATTCAAGGTCACCCCTATAAATCTTTTATGCGCGATCTCAGCTGTTGCAAATAACGGTACACCGGTCACACCCTACGTTGTTGAAACGGTCTTAGATAATAGCGGAGAAGTCGTCAAAAAACACGTTGTAGAAAATAGGGATTCTATTATAGCTTCCGACGTTGCGGAAAGCGTTTCTCAAGCTCTAATAGACGGTGTAAACGGTAATGGAGGAGCCAAAAATGCGGGTGTCAGCGGTTATGATATAGCGGCAAAAACCGGAACGTCACAAAAATTCGATATATTAGATGCTAACGGTAATTCTTACTTAAGAATAGGCTCCACGGTTGCATACTCCTGCGACGACAAAAACGGAATAGCCGCCATAATAGTAGTAGACGAACCCTCATCGCAAATAAAATACGGAAGTGTAGTCGCTGCTCCGTATATTTCGGCATTTATGGAAAGGATACTTCCCTATCTGGAATTTAAGAAAAACGCAGAAGAGATAAACATACAAGCTGATAATTATATCGGTCAAACGGTTAGCGAGGCAACCGAACTTCTGAAATCAAGAGGAATAAGCTACGAGGTAGTTGGAAACGGAAACACAGTACTTTCTCAAACTCCAACGTCAGATGTAGTATTTACATATCCTCTTTCAAAAGTAATACTGTATACCGAATCGGACAAAAACGAATACGTCACTGTTCCGGATATTCAAGGCTTAACACTTGAGAATGCCATAAGACAAATACTTTCGTCAGGACTGAATATAAAGATCAAAGGGAACGGAGTTGCATGTCCCGACGCAAATGATGTTATCATAGATCAGTCTATACCTCCCGGAGAGCTGGTAATCCGGGGAACCGTTTTGAATATCCGGTCAATAACAATGGAATTCGAGGATTAGTTATGAAGCTATCAGATCTTATATACGAAAACGAGTACATAAGCTGTACCGCGCAGTTAGACTTACCTGTAAAAAAAATCACGCTAGATCCGGAAAAAACCGACAGCAGCACCCTCTTTGTCGCATTAAAAGGCTTAAAAGCAAATTTCCGTTTTAAAAAAATGCCTCTTGCTATTTTGACAGATGAAAGCTGCATTCCGAAAGAACTACCATACGTTTCGGTAAAAAATCTGCGAAAACAAATGGCGCTTATATACTCCAGATTCAACTGTATTGATTATTCAAGATTTAAAGTTATTGGTATAACCGGAACTAACGGAAAAACGAGCACCGCCACGTTTATCAAAAAAATTCTTGAAGGCAACGGGTACAAGGTTGGCTCTATCGGCACAGGACACATCACCTGCGGAGATGTTGAGCTTGGTAAATTCGGTTATTCAATGACGACTCCTGATCCCTGGGATTTGTATCCGGCTCTGAAAAGAATGGAAAATGATGGTTGCAATGCAGTAATTATGGAAGTTTCAAGTCACGCTCTTACACTTGATAAGACGGCGCCGATTTGTTTTGATTACGGTGTGTTTACAAATCTTTCCGCTGAGCATCTTGATTTTCACAAGGATATTGAAGACTACTTCTCCGAAAAGAAAAAATTATTTAAAAACGTCAAAACATCAATAATAAACATTGATGATTATTATGGAAGACAGCTGTACAGAGAGCTTACACAACGAAAAATAAGTGCCGGAATACTCTGGAGAGGCGATTGTTACGTAACAGATATTTCAAATCGGGGATTCGATGGCTTAAACTATATTTATCACGGAACGAATTTTACGTTCAGACTAAATCTTAACTGTGCGGGAACGTTTAATATCTATAATACTATGATGGCAATTTCAGTATGTACCGATATGGGTATCGCTCCCTGCAAAGCAAAATCTGCTTTAAATGATGCGGTAAATATAGACGGAAGATACGAAATAATAAAACGGGATATAACAGTAATAATAGATTATGCACACACAGAGGCAGCGTTCAGCAATATTCTTGCGGATATTTATTCTTCAAAAAACGGACACAAGAGTTTGACTGTAGTATTTGGCTGCGGCGGCGAGCGCGATACTGCAAAACGACCGAAAATCGCAAGAATAACGGAAAAATATGCGGATAAAATAATAGTAACCACCGATAACTCCCGCGGTGAAGACCCTTCTGTAATAATAAAAGATATATGCGCCGGATTTGAGAAATCCAATCATAAGGTAATTACAGACAGAAAAGCCGCTATAGAAGAAGCAATAGCGCAGGCGAAAGAAAACGATATAGTTGCGATAATCGGCAAAGGCGCAGAAAAATATAATATTGATAAAACCGGATTGCACCACTTTGACGAGAAAGAAATAATTTTGACCGCACTTAAAAAAAGGCAAAATCAAATATGAGAATAAAACTGAGTATATTTCTGTCACTAAATGAAATCGCCTTAGCAACAGACGGAATAATAAAAAAATCGTCAAAAGGGAAAATAATAAAATATATAACTACTGACAGCCGTATCGCAATGCCGGGAGATCTCTACTTTGCTTTCAGAGGTGAAAAATACGACGGAGAGCTTTTTATCAAAGAAGCCGCATCAAAAGGTGCATTGACCGTTTCAGAAAAAAGCGCTTCTGCCGATCTTCTTGTAGAGAATACGGAAAAGGCATTTTTAAGTCTTGCAGGATATTATAAAAAGCTATTACCTGCATTAAAATACACTGTAGCCATAACCGGAAGCGTAGGAAAAACAACGACCAAGGAAATATTATATTTCATAGCAAAAAATGACTATGTAACATACGCAACTAAGGGAAATATGAACAACCGTATAGGTATGTCTGCAACAATACTGTCGGCACCGGAAAACACCGAGCTTCTAATATTGGAGATGGGTATGAATCATTCCGGAGAGATAAGAGAGCTATCAGAAAGCGCAATGCCCGATATAGCGATAATTACCAAAATAGGTACGGCACATATCGGTCACTTTGGTTCTATAGAAGAAATCGAAAAAGCTAAATCCGAAATAATATGTGGACTTTCTGGAGGAATACTGATAACGCCGGAAAACGCACTGAAAAGCTGCGAATATAAAAAGGTTACCTTCTCCTCGGAAAATACAACCGCGGATTACAGTATAAGTTACGCAAACAATACTATTAGCATCAAAAAGAAACAAAGCGTTTTAATTATACCTACAAAACTGAAATGGCAAAGACACAACCTTGAATGCTTATGCGGCGCTGTTGCGCTGTCGGATAAATTAAAAATTGCCGAAAAGAGAATAAAAACTCAAATAAGTTTAATTTCTAATGATATTTTTAGGCAGATATATATCAAACATAACGGATATACTATTCTTGACGATTCTTACAACGCATCGCTTGAATCTGTGATTTCTGCCATAGACGAATTGTGCTCAAACAAAGGTTACAGAAGGTATTGTGCTGCTCTGGGACAGATTTTCGAGTTGGGCGACAGCAGTGCTTATATACACTATAAAATCGGTTGCTACGCAGCACGCAAAAATGTTTCGCCTTTATTTCTGTTTGGCAAGGATACCAAATACATCAAGCTTGGCGCAATAAATAACGGAGCGGATGGAGATGAAATTTTTTCCAATGATGATCTGACTAAACCGGAAATTACGGCAAGCCAAATCAGCGACTGCTGCGCCGATGGCGATATTATCTTATTTAAAGGCTCGCATAAAGCCAACTTGAAAAGCGTAATAAATATTCTCGTGATGGGAGAATCGAATGAATAACATTAAATGGATATTTCTTCTCTGCTTCTCTGTTTCTTTTCTCTCTGCTTCCCTCTCCACATCTCTTATGTTAAGACCATTGAGAAGCATTGCAAAACAGCCTATATACGTTGATGGTCCAAAGTGGCATATGTCTAAGCAGGGCACTCCCACAATGGGCGGTCTTTGCTTCATTATCGCTTCTATCGCTTCCCTAGTCGCTCTCAGTCCTCTCGTGTTTTCTTCTCTTCACAATAATCAGATCATTTCCCTACTTCTGACGTTTGGATTTGCTGCACTTAACAGTGTTGTAGGTATAACGGACGATCTTGTCAAGCTAAGAAGAAACAAAAACGCCGGACTGAGTCCAATACAGAAGATATTAATGCAGCTTGGTATTATAGCCCTTTTTCTATTCTCTCGTTATAAGCTTCTCGGAGATGGGACTTCTCTATCTCTTTTTGGATTTAACGTAGAGCTAGGTGCGTTTTATTACGCGTTATGCGCGTTCATACTGCTTGGTTTAATCAACTGCGCAAATCTTACGGACGGTATCGACGGACTCGCTTCTTCCGTAGCATTTGCTATAGGTATTGCGATGTTCTTTTTCTTCCGTGATTCATTTTTCGGAATTTCACTGATAGGTCTTATCCTTTCGGGAATGTGTCTTGCTTTTCTTTTATTTAACATTCACCCTGCAAAAATATTTATGGGCGATACAGGTTCGCTGTTTATAGGGGCGTTGATTAGCGGAGCGTGCTTTGGCGCTGATATGCCGCTATTATCTATTCCTTTAGGTTCGGTATATGTCATTGAGGGAATATCTGTAATACTGCAGGTAGCATTTTTCAAATTATACGGCAAAAGAATATTCAAAATGGCACCATATCATCATCATCTCGAAAAGAGCGGATTCAGTGAAACCAAAATCTGTATGATCGCTATGATTTTTACACTCGTTTGTTGCACGCTTGTGTTTACGGTTGTCTTATGACTAGAAAGCATATAATTGATCTTAGTTTAAAGTCTTTTTTTAAACGAAGAAATCGAGAACGTATAGACTCGTTATTTCTTTTGGCGGTTATCGCTCTGTGTATTTTAGGTACGCTTGCCGTATTCAGCGCAGGAAGCGCATACGCCTACGCAAGATACGGTGATGAAAACTATTTTATTAAGAAACAGATCATCTGGTTGCTTATTGGATTTGCGGTAATGCTGATATCCGAAAGCATAGATCACGATATTTACAAAAAATACACTCCGCACTTTTATATTACGACGGTAATCTTACTGATACTGGTTCTGATAATAGGGTTTACCGGTAACGGCGCACAGCGCTGGATTTCTATTGGACCGCTTACAATACAGCCATCGGAAATCGCAAAACTGTCTATGATTATGATGTTGGCGCACTATTTCTCACGGCACGAATCCTTGGCTTTAGGGAGAGAGCGCGGACGAAGCTCGTTTATATTCGGTACTTTGATTCCTTGCCTTATTATGCTGTTACCAATAATACTCGTTATGCTTCAACACCATTTATCATGTATCATCATACTTGGAACAATAGGACTTATAGTAATATTCAGTTCCGGAGTGGATGCTAAATATATCGGGATCTTTTGTGCTTTAGGCGCGGTTGCGGTTACCTGTCTGGCTCTATTCACCGACTATACAAAGGACCGAATAACCGTGTGGCAAGATCCGGAAGCCTACAGACTAACCGGCGGATGGCAAACGTTGCAGGGTCTTATGGCTATAGGTTCGGGCGGATTATTCGGTTGCGGCTACGGCAAGAGCGTTTTAAAGCATTGCTATGTATCAGAGCCGGCAAACGACATGATATTCGCAATCGTATGTGAAGAAACCGGATTTGTCGGAGCGCTTTGCGTTTTCGTATTATTTGCCATTTTGGTTTACAGAGGAGTGAGTATCGCGCGTAGAGCTCCTGATACATACTCGCGCATACTTGCATTCGGAATATGTATAAAGATATCGGTTCAAGTGCTCCTAAACGTTGCGGTAGTAACGAACACAATTCCAAATACCGGCATATCTCTTCCGTTTTTCAGTTATGGCGGTTCTTCGCTGATAATGCTGCTGTTTGAGATGGGCATAATGCTATCCATATCAAAAAAATCCACGATAGGTAAATAACACCTAATATATGACGTTTATGCTTAAAACGTCCGGCAAGCATATCGAACACAATCAAATTATTAAAAGTACACGATAGGAAAATCATACTGATGAAATTCGTAATTACCGGCGGAGGAACCGGAGGCCACGTGACTCCGGCCCTGGCTATCGGAGAAGCACTACTCGAACTACACCCTAACGATGAAATAATATTTATCGGAAGAAGGGACGGAAATGAAAATCGTGCTGTAATAAAAGCAGGAATAGAGCTCTTAGAAATCGACGTTGCCGGCATTCAACGGCGATTAACATTCAGAAATGTAAAAAACGTTCTGACTGCTATAAGGTCAGTTAACGATGTGAAAAAAATTCTGCAAAAATTTCGTCCGGATTGTGTAATAGGAACGGGTGGGTACGTATGCTGGCCGGTTATAAGAGCGGCGCAAAAGCTAGAAATTCCCACTTTTATACACGAATCAAACGCTTATCCGGGACTTGTAACCCGGCTGGTTGGAAGAAAATGCTCGGCAGTTTTCCTTAACTTTGAAAAAGCGGCTCAAAATCTACGAAAATGCAAGGTACACGTCGTTGGCAATCCTATAAGAAAAAGCATGGGACTGGTAGGTCGAACCGAAGCACGATCTGCACTCGATATCAATAACGGGCAGTTTTTAATAACATCATTCGGAGGAAGCGGAGGCTCAAGGACTATCAACGATTGCGTTACGGAAATGATGAGTAGCTACGGAAGCGGCAAGAAAATACGTCACATTCACGCAACGGGTATAAAATACTATGATGCCTATAAAAACATTTCAATTCCAGGATGTACCATTTTGCCATATATTGACAATATGCCAATTTTACTCGCAGCCTCGGATATGGTCATATGCCGATGCGGCGCTATGACGCTATCAGAAATTGCAAGCAATAACGTAGCGGCAATACTCATACCGTCGCCAAACGTTGCTAACAATCACCAATATCAAAACGGGAAAATGATAGCGGACGCGGGCGGTGCAATTTTGCTTGAGGAGAAGGAGCTTACTCCGGCAAAGCTAAAGGCTTGCGTTGACCGCATTATGAAAAATACGGTTACTCGTCATAAGATGACAAAATGTCTAGAAAAGTTTGCAAATCGCGATGCCGCACACAAAATATGTTATATAATTTTAGAGCAGCTGGGACAATAAACGCTTTCGACTCTGTTCTTTTGCAAAACTCAGTAATCGACAAAAATCTGCCTTATATTTTCTTTCTTTTAAAATATATTATTGTTAAATTCTGTTCATAAATAAAATAAAATATTGAAATATTTAAAAGTATATGTTATAATTTATCGTGTAAAATAAATTAATTAAAAGGGCGCACGCCCCCATACATATACGGAGGATTTAAGAATGGAATTCGATTTCGAGCAGGTTTACGACAGTGGTGTAAATATTAAGGTTATTGGCGTCGGCGGAGGCGGTAACAATGCAGTTAACCGTATGATATCTACCAACATTCGCGGCGTTGAATTTATAGCTATCAACACAGATAATATGGCGCTCGACAGCTCTTGCGCAGCCAAGAAGCTCGTTATAGGCGATAAAACCACTCGAGGTCTGGGTGCAGGCGCTAACCCTGAGGTTGGTAAGCGTAGTGCCGAAGAGTCCATTGAGATCGTTAAAGACGCGCTCAACGGCGCTGATATGGTATTCATTACTGCCGGTATGGGCGGTGGTACCGGTACAGGCGCCGCTCCCGTTATCGCAAAAGCTTCAAAAGAAATGGGTATCCTTACCGTAGGTATCGTTACCAAGCCTTTTGATTTCGAGGGTAGAAAGAGATATGCGCAGGCAGAGGCAGGTATTGCCGAGCTTTCCAAATACGTTGACTCTCTCATCGTTATTCCTAACGAAAGACTCAAGCAGGTTGAGGACAATCATATCACCCTGGCTAACGCGTTTGAAATAGCTGATGACGTTCTCCGTCGCGGCGTTCAGTCCGTTTCCGAGCTTATAAACGTCCCCGGCTTTATCAACCTTGACTTTGCGGACGTTACCGCCGTTATGAAGAACGCCGGATATGCTCATATGGGCGTAGGCTCTGCAAAGGGCGCGGATAAGGCTCAGCTCGCAGCAATGGAGGCTATTTCTTCTCCTCTGCTCGAAACCAGCATTACCGGCGCTACCGGCGTGCTCGTAAGCATCACAGCATCAGAGGATATTCAGCTCAGCGAGATTGACGCAGCATCCAATATGATTTACGAAGAAGCTCATCCGGATGCTAATATCATCTGGGGCGCTACGTTTGATCCCACCCTTCAGGACGAGATGCGCGTTACTATTATCGCTACCGGTTTCGTTGTTGAAGAAGAGGCGAGCAAACCCCGCGTAGCTGCTCCTGTGCGCACGGTCGAGGCTCCTGTTGCAACTCCTGTTAAAGAGCAGCCTGCAACTCCTGCTCCCGTAGTTGAGAAGGTTGTAGAGGCCGCTCCCGCTCCTGTTAAAAAGACCGTAGTCGGTATTGAAAACGTAAACTCCGCGTCAAGCGCTAACGATGCGTACGAAGATATTTTCACCTTTATCAAAAACAAGAAAAAGGGCTAATTTTACCGTTACGTACATATCGTACATTCAGGCTTATTCTATGCTTTATATAATGCGGAAGCAAACTTTGTTCTGCTATTTTTCGAAAGTCGGATATTACCGTTACAAAGAGTGTAGAAATATATAAGTAAGCTTCATAAAGATACTGCATACCTTGGATGAGGTATGCAGTATCTTTATTTATATTCAAAACGCGGCAATTTACAGTCTTTCCTTTGTAAAGCGAAATACTCGTCTGTAAGAAATGAGCACACTATTTAAACGCTCGTGTTAAGCAAGACATCGTATGCTGATACTTCCCTCCCTCTACGTCAGTCCACGCCGCCGCATTTGACAAAAAGGTGTCATAATCTTTCCACACGCAAGATATAGATTTATATCATCAAAAGCTGTTCCACCTTGCTTGCAGCATAATTTCTCAGCTAATAATTAAGTCGGCCAACATAGGCAGATATTAGTCAAAAAGCAAAAAAGCGTCCATTGACGTAATGGATGCCATTTAACAATTGACGTTTAATTTTTTTGGGGGGTAAATTGCAATTATGCAAATTTTCCTCAAAAATACATAACATTCATTTTTATTTAAATTGAGTGATCAAAATACAAAAAAGAGTCGAGAGCTTTTTCAAACTAAAAGCCGAAACAGAAGCATTTCTCAAACGGTTATACCTCGATTACATAAACACAAAAAGTCATTTTCTACTTAACTATCACAAACCGCGACACATATAAATTTCGATATCTGCTCTCACTTCTTTTGTAATAGCTTTAATTGCCACTACACTTTTCCGTTGTGGCAAAAACAGCCGGCGAAATAGGACTACACTTTTCCGTTGTGGGTAAAAAAGCGGTTTCCACTTCAAAACCAGGTCGAAACTATCATTTTAGGCGTTTTTTTGAATGATTTGACCGTCAAATAACGGAATAGTATACTTTTGGGTTGAAAAGTTTTCCACACCTTCAAAACACCTCTTCGCCGTTTTCCACATTTATCAACATTAAAAAGGTGGTTTTTAACACTTATTAACCGATTGATTTTCGCACAGCGGAAAAGTGTATTTTGCTCTTCGCTAGTATTTTCGGGGTGTTTCCTCTACCCTTTATAGAATTTTTAAAACCGACAAAAAGTGGGTATATATTATTCCCTTCTCCAACTCGAATCATATGCTCAATTAACTGAAGTATTAAATTTCAATACTATGCCGATCGCAATACAATAAAAGAAAAATGGGGTGCAGAACGCACCCCAATAATTGTTTCTTATTTAGCAAAAACATACATAAGTGCCATACAGATAAACGTTATTATCATCATACCCGCAAGCACTCCGGCAAATACCTTAACGTAGGTTTTGTTATTATCGGTAACCTTTCTCATCTTTGCTCCATTCCTCCGATTTAACGATTATTTATTTTCCGTTTTTCTTGGTTTCGTAATACTTAGCAACAAGACCTGTTATGTTCTTGTTTGCAGCCCTACCCTTCACAGGAATAAAGCTATTGATTCTGGAAAGTCCCTTAGCAACGCAGTCGATCGCGTTTGGCGGCTGTGAAACCGCAATGCCAAGAACCTTGCTCATCATCATATCAAGACCGTATATCATAGAACCGCCACCGGTCAGCACTATTCCATTGTTAAAAACCTCTTCGACATGATCAAGAGGAATCCTCTTAACAACCTCAGCAATAGCCATAAACAGTCGATGCAGAGGCTTCTCAAATACGCCTACGATATCCTCAGTCGTGATATTCATTCGAACGCGATTACCTGTCAGCGACAGAGTTCCCTCTATCTCAACGCTCTCCTCCGGTTTACCCGTCCAGACAGATCCGAGCTTTTCCTTTATAGCTCTGGCAACGGATAGCGAAACGTTAACATCACCCTGCTCGTATATATACTGCTTAACGGCCTTATCAAAGTCCTCACCGCCAACATTCTCTCGTGCAGTTTGAGTAATAACACCCTGGTGCATAACGGCGATCTCAGTGGATTGCGCTCCGACATTCACAGAAATCACACTCATAAGAGGAGAATATCCCGCTCCGATCAAAGCGGCAAGCGCTCTGTTTACCGAATAGCAATCGGTAACCCCGGCGGAATTAAGCATACCGAACAAAACCTTCTCCTGCTTAGGAAGAAAATCCGAGGGAACGCCAAGAACGCATCTGATCCTATCAGACGGCAAAACAGCCTTGACAGCATTGTTGATAATGCTCTGAGTGATGCGGTGGTCAAACAGCAAGCCGTTCTTAAACGGGCGTACAAGCATGCCCTCGCCTGCATCCACACCCTCACCGTTCATAGCAGAATCGCCTACCGAAATGATGCGACGCGTATTCTTATTAATAAGTGCAACAGCGGGCTCACGGTATATGCCCGAGGTAACGTCACTAAGCGTTATGTTAGCGTAGCCTAAATCAAGACCGATCTTTGTTACCATGCCGCAATCCTTTCGACAGTATTTCTATAATGTCAAAGCTAAATAATGCTCAAACATAAAGATACAGTATAATTATACAATATCCGTTCTCAAATTTCAAGTCTTATTTAAAAATTAAATACGCAAAATTAATAATATTCTCGAATTTTACGCTCTAAGGTCGTATAACGCAGTAGCTCTCTGTTGTTTTCGACCATCCTGTACGCTATATCGACCCGCCCTACCAGTATTACCATATTTTTCGCTCTCGTAACCGCTGTATATAAAAGGTTTCTCGTCATCAGCATAGGCGGACAGGAATACATAGGTACTATGACTACAGGATACTCGCTTCCCTGACTTTTGTGAACAGTTATAGCATAGGCAAGCTCCAGCTCGTCAAGCATATCAAAAGAATAGGTTGCAGTACGGTCATCAAACAAAACAGTAAGAGTTTCTTCCTTCAAATCGATACGGGTAATTTCACCTATATCTCCATTGAAAAGGCCAACGCCAACAGCGCCGTTTTTCTCCCACTCTATGTCATAATTGTTGGTTATCTGCATAACCTTATCTCCCTCTCTGAAGGTGACACCGTGGGCCTGCCTCTCTCTCTTGAATTTGTTGGGAGGATTTATTCTTCCCTGCAGAGTATTATTTAAGTTGTCTACGCCGCCGTTTCCTTTTCGCGACGGTGTAATAACCTGTATACCCTCTCTTACGTTTTTTCCGTAGGTCTTCGGCAGTCTGGATATAACGAGATCGGCAATAGTATCAGCTATTTCCGTCTCTGCATCCCTGCGCACGAAGAAAAAGTCACTATCAGTGTTGCTAAGTATCGGTCTCTCGCCAATATTGATCTTATGAGCGTTAGTTATTATCAGGCTCTCCTTTGACTGTCGGAACACCTCTGTCAATCTAACAGTCCGTACACTATCAGAGCTTATTAGATCATAGAGAATATTTCCCGCTCCTACGCTGGGAAGCTGATCCGAGTCACCTATCAATATAAGTCTTCCTCCTCGCTTTACAGCGCGTACAAGAGCCGCCATAAGAGATAGATCAAGCATTGATGCCTCGTCAACAATAATCACGCCCTCTGATATGGGATTTTTGCCGTTACGGCAGAAGGCAGTCCTACCGTCCGCAGTACGCTCCATTTCAAGCATACGGTGTACGGTTTTAGCCTCATTGCCCGTCGCCTCGCTCATTCTTTTAGCTGCGCGTCCTGTAGGGGCGGCAAGAACGGTCTTGATGCCTATACTGCCAAATATGGAGATTATAGCTTTAATGACCGTGGTCTTGCCGGTTCCGGGACCGCCGGTAAGTATCATCGTTCCACACTCAAGAGTACCTATTAAAGCCGCTCTCTGCATGGGAGCAAAGCTGATGTCAAAGCTTTTCTCCACTTTTTGAATAAGAGCCGCGATATCTGACACGGCGTGATTCCCCGCCTCAAATGATATCCTATAGAGATTGCGCGCGATATCATCCTCATCCTCCGCCACCTCGTTGGTCATAATCATCTCGTTATCACCAACCTTATACCTGGAGAGATCACCAGAATCCAAAAGCTCTATAAGAGTATCATAAATTCTCTGCTCATTCAAATCCAAAAGCTGCGCGGAAGCAGCCACAAGCTTATCCGCAGGCAAGCAGGTGTGCCCGTTAAGAGTACCGTTGTATGACAAAACGTGACGCAAGCCATTGTATATTCGCTCACGAGAATCGGAAGGTACGCCCAGTGTTTTTGCTATGCCGTCAACCTTTTCAAATGATATTCCGTATCCGTCATCACAGAGAACATAAGGATTTTCCTTGATAATTCCGACTGCGCCTGCACCGAGTCGCTTATAGACTCTGGTGATCTCACCAGTCGCCATATAATCCTTACAAAACATCATCACGCCGCGTATACCCGTCTGCTCCTTAAACGACTCTGAAATTGCAGCCGCTTTCTTATAGGTGATACCGGGAATATCCGCAAGCCACTCAGGATGATTTTCTATAACGTCAAAGGTTTCCGCGCCAAAGCGATTGACAATTTTCAATGCTGTTACGGGCCCCACGCCCTTTACCGTTCTGGAGGACAGATACTGCAGTATCCCATCCACTTCTATAGGCAAAGTCTTCTCAAAGGAGTCAAAAGCAAACTGCTTACCAAATTCCTTGTGATAAGTCCAATTCCCCCTGAGTATGACCTGTTCCCCCTCAAAAGCCATAGGAATAGTGCCCACGGCAATAATCAGCTCATCGTCCGACGTGCTGATCTCCATAACTGTATAGTCGTTATTATCATTGCGGTATATTACGTTTTGAATCGTGCCCTCGATAATCTCGAAATTGCATTCCGCTTTCATAGACCGTCTCTTTTCGAAAAAATATATATTATATTATATCAGCAACGCAACTTTTTTTCAAGACCGAAAGGTTGACTTTCGACGAATAAAATGATAAAATTGGATTAGAAATGAATTGAGGAGTAATAAAAAGGGAGGACGGCGATGACTCTTAGCCAAAAGCTATTCAAAGAAAAGGACGAAAAATACAGGAACTTCCACTCAAAGCTTATGCCGAGCGTTTCGAAAGAAAAGATAATCGGCGTAAGAGTGCCTGCAGTTAGAAGGATAGCGAAAGAAACGACGGAACAAGAAAGAAGAGCGTTTATGAGTCATCTTCCTCACGATTACTACGAAGAAGATAATCTACACGCCGTAATGATAAACGAGATAAAGTCGTTTGATCTGTGTCTTGAGGCTTTAGATGTTTTTCTGCCGTATATTGATAACTGGGCCACCTGCGATATGCTTGCCCCGAAGGTGCTGGAGAAAAACAAAGAAAAACTGTACACAAAAATCAAGGAATGGATAAGCTCTGAACACTGTTACACAGTTAGGTTTGCCATAGGCATGCTGATGAGATATTATCTGGATGAGGATTATCGAACAGAGTACTCCAAGCTTGTTCAAAGCGTTAACAGCAATGAATACTACGTTAATATGATGATTGCCTGGTTTTTTGCTTCCGCTCTCGCAAAGCAGTATAATGATACTATTGTATATCTTGAAAAAGGACTTCTCAGTAAGGACAATCACCGAAGAACAATACAAAAGGCTATCGACAGCTACCGAATAAAAGAAGAAACAAAGGCATATCTAAGAACATTAAGATAAACAAAGCGGCAAGATCCGGTCGGATCTTGCCGCTTTTAAGCAAGTAATAAAATACAGTAATTTTGATTTTTACGGATCAAATATACGGCAGAAAAAGAATCTGACATACAAAAATCCGTGCAATAATATATGCCGCTTTAATCATTAAAGACAAAGTTTCTTTAAATCATCTGCGATGTCGCAGATCTCCCACTTAACTCCCAGCTCCTCACGTCCCATATGACCGTACGCGGAAAGCTGCTTATATATCGGCTTTCTGAGGTCGAATTTTTTAATGATAGCTGCGGGACGCAGATCAACGAGCTTGTCCACAGCAGCAACGATCTTCTCCTCGTCTACAGTTGCAGTGCCAAAGGTATCGATCATAACGGACACCGGCTTAGCTACACCGATGGCGTATGCTATTTGAACCTCGCACTTTGTAGCAAGACCGGCTTTAACTATATTTTTTGCCACGTATCTTGCGGCGTAGGACGCGCTTCTGTCAACCTTGGTGGGATCCTTACCGGAGAAGGCGCCACCGCCGTGACGTGAATATCCACCGTAGGTATCAACTATGATTTTTCTGCCGGTAAGTCCGGTATCGCCCTGAGGACCGCCTACAACAAATCTTCCCGTAGGATTGACGAATATGTTTACCTTACCGTCCATCAGCTCCTTTGGTATAATCGGTAAAATAACCTGCTCTATTATATCCTTGCGAATGGTTGCACTGTCAACGTCAGGACTGTGCTGAGAGGATACTACCACTGTATCTATACGGGCCGGTTTGCCATCAATATACTCAACGGTAACCTGTGTTTTGCCGTCGGGACGAAGATAGGAAAGCTTTCCGGACTTTCTGACCTCTGTGAGCTTTTTCGCAAGCTTGTGAGCGAGAGATATGGGAAGAGGCATAAGCTCAGGAGTTTCATCGCAGGCGAAGCCAAACATAAGTCCCTGGTCACCGGCTCCCGTGTCAAGCTCATCTCCGACGTTGCCCTCCTTAGCCTCCAGGCATTTATCAACGCCGAGAGCTATATCCGCGCTTTGCTCGTGAATTGAACTTATAACGGCACAAGTACCCGCATCAAAACCGTACTTTGCTCTGTCGTAGCCGATATCAGCTACGGTTTCACGTACTATTTTCTGAACGTCATACTTAGCATTTGTTGTGATCTCACCCATTACGGTGATGATTCCCGTGGTTGCAAAGGATTCGCAGGCTACACGGCTGTTCGGATCCTCTTTAAGTATCGCATCAAGTATCGAATCGGATATTCTGTCACATATTTTATCGGGATGTCCCTCGGTAACCGACTCAGATGTAAAAAGCATTTTTCTCATAATATTTCCTTTCCTAAAGCCAAAAGCGTCCGGGAGTAGCCGCTGCTATCCCGAACGCTCTAAAACTCATCTATCGGGAATTAGCACCTTATACGAATACAGGTTGCCGGGCTTCGCAGGGCCAGTCCCTCCGCCACTCTTGATAAGCTCTTCAATTTTTCTGAATACATTATAGCACAAAATCGCGTAAAAATCAATATATTTCGCGCATTTTTTTAATACGTTGTTTCGCTCACGCAAATAGCTGATAAGGATCACAAAGTAAAGCTGTATATAAACCGATCAAAGCACTATATGCTTTGGCATACCGTTATCGTAAACGATATTCAATTCGCCTATAATGAGAGGACGAAGATATTCGATTCCAGCATCGGTTATGCCGTTGGATTCAGCATTGATGTATTCATCCGGAACACCCTTCACTCCGTTAGCTATACCGGAAATATCCGCAGAGCCGTAGGTTACGGAATATTCATCAGAATCGGCGCGGTCTATAGTCATCATAACGCCGGTTTCACCCTTCACGGCACAATCTACAGCGTGTTTGCCGACTCCGACAGATTCGCAGATATCGGTTGCGGATGCCAAATGCGCGGCTGCACGCTGAGGAAGATTAAGCTCTATGGATCTTGCCTTGCAGCCTATCTTCTCCTTAACCAGCTCCTCAAGCACCTTGCCTGCTCCGGATAGAGCAACGTGACCGAAAGCATCTACCTTACGCGCAGACATACCTTCTCCAACGTATCTGCCGTCAGCGAATCTGATACCCTCGGAAATGGCGACAACGATAGCGGGATGGTCCTTCTGAAGCTCAATAATATCTGAAATAAATTTCTCCGGATCAAACGTACGCTCCGGAAGATATATAAGATCGGGTGCCTTACCTCCGGAGATAAGAGGAAGTGCTGCCGCAGTAGTAAGCCAGCCGGCATCTCTGCCCATAATCTCTATAATTGTGACTGCCTTGATGGTGTATACCGACGTATCGCGAATAACCTCCTTTACGGTGGTGGCGACGTACTTTGCGGCGGAACCAAATCCGGGAGTATGGTCTGTAACCATCAAATCGTTGTCTATCGTCTTCGGAACACCGACAACTCGCATCTCGTAGTCATGCGATGATGCAAAGGCGGAAAGCTTAGATACAGTGTCCATAGAATCGTTACCGCCAATGTAGAAGAAATATCTTATATTGTATTTTTTGAAAATCTCTATCAGCCTAAGATAAGTTTCAGGCTCGACATCAGGAGATTTCATCTTCTTTCTGCAAGAACCGAGTGCGGCGGCAGGCGTCTGCTCCAAAATCCTGAGATCATCCTCATTTTTAAATACTTCAGTAAGGTTTATAAGGTCCTCCCTAAGAAATCCTTCGATACCGTTACGCATACCGTATACGGTGCCGATTACGTCCTTGGCTGCGAAAGCTCCCTTGATAACACCGGAAAGCGTTGCGTTGATAGCCGCTGTAGGACCTCCGGACTGTCCGATAACTGCGTTGCCGTATAAAACGTTCATTGTTTTTCGCCTTTCAATAATTATTTTAAAATAATTATACACGGTTTGCGTGACGGTGTCAAGTCGTTTTTCACTATTCGGCAATAATTTGACTCGAATGCGTATAAAAGGATAGCTTAAAAGCGTTAACCTTAGATTTGCCGACCAAAGCGTCCGCCCTAACTAAGCAAAAAGCCTGGAAAAATCAAGATGCGACAGCGCTGCCCTGAGATAATCGTCCCGTCGGAAACCGTAATCGTAAAAATAGGCGTGCTCTGATAAGTCTACGGCGAGGAACGCATCCGGTAAGGTAAGCCTTACGTTTTCATCAACAACCCGAAATATAGGGGCGCCGTCTTTGTCGGCAAAAACGCAAAGAAAGCCTTTGGCATCTTTTTTCGCTTCGCAGTACATTTCGAAAAGCAACGACTCAACAGATGAATACCATTTTTTCACCGACGGATACGAACAGAATACAGATGTAAAGGATTCAAAATACGCTTTGTGCAATAATGCGGAGTTAAGATAAGGCAGAATTTCCATTTTAAGCTGTTTATTCAAGTCCGATTTCACGAGTGATGATATGGATGACAGGTCCGCCTCCGGTATACTTTTCTGATATATTGAAAGCTTATACATAACGTTACGATAATATTCGAAATGCAGCGATACGTTCTCTTCACTAAGAAACGTATACATTGAGGAAAGATCCATAAGTGCTCCTTTTTGGTTTTTCATTCAGTATATACACTTCAACCCATATTGACACAAAAAACCGCGTAGCGAGAAAAGCTCGTACGCGGTTTTCGATAATCTCCCGATTACCGTATTTTATCGTTTTTAATAAAGTCGTACTTCCTGCATCGAATTTAACTCAAAGCGCTTTTATTTTTCGATAAGCTCGCTTTCTTTAAAGGTGTATTCGGAATTACAGAAACGGCATACGGCAGTAAGCTCTCTCGCTTTACCCTCCGCCTCCTGTTCAGAAAGCATATTGAGTATTTCCTTTTCACCAAGGCTTTTAACTTTCGCCTTCATTCTATTTCTGGAGCAGTCGCACTTATATCCCACCTCAAGAGTATCGAAAATATCAAAAGGAATATCACGCATAGCCATCTCGGCAATCTCTTCGTTAGTCATTCCGCGCTCAAAATATCTGGATATATTAACGAGGTCCTGAGCATTGCGTTCTATCAGATCAACGGTAGACTCATCGGGGAAAGGCATGAGCTGAATGAGTACGCCTCCCGCGGCAAGACAAGAATAATCGACGTCGATAAGCACACCCAGCGAAAGGACCGTTGGTATCTGCTCGCTTTTTGCAAAATACGTGGCGATATCCTCGGCGATCTCTCCGCTGACAAGCTCTATAGTTCCTATCTGAGGCTCGTTTGCGCCCACGGACTTTATAAACGAAATAGTACCCGGACCTACCGCGGCACTGACGTCGAGCTTGCCGTTTGGCTTTTTCGGGGGATTTGCAAGCGGATTCTGAATATATCCCTTGACGTTGCCAAAGTAATCACCAACGGCAATTATCTTACCCGCAGGTCCTTCTCCCGAAATACTTATAGTAACCGTATCCGCATTTTCGGGGAGCATAGTTCCTATCATAGACGCTGCACTGAGCGTCCTGCCGAGCGCCGCCGCCGCTGTGGGAGTCGTGCGGTGTGCTTTAATCATATCATCCACCATTTTACGAGAATTGATAACTAAAATACGGGCAGATCCATCTCTCGTCATTCCTCTCAAAATGGTAGATTTCTCAATTGTTTTTTTATCGCTCATCTTATTTTCTCCGAACAATTATTTTCTGCAAGCTGCTACAACAAATATTCTCTCGTCGGTATCTGCAGCCGGTGTAAATTCAAAATCCGAGTACGCGCCTAAAAAATCAAATCCGGCGCTTTTCAAGTGTCCCTTCAAGCTGCGGACGGTATACATTCTCTCAGTCTGAATCTCATCCGAACGAGTATAGGTGGATTTACCGTTCCTATTGAACAGCGTTATATAAAAATCGCAAAGCTTCGTTCGTTTATTATAATAGTTCTGCCAAACGCACATATCCGCACCCTGCTCCATTACATACGAGTTATCTCCGTAAACGTTCTCAAATTTAGACCTGCCGTTTACGTCGAATATAAACAGTCCGTCGGGTATGAGATAATTGTGGACCAATCGGAAGCATTTATCAAGCTCATTCGGAGTCGTCAGATGATTTATGCAATCAAGACAGCTGACCGCAGCGTCAACGGTGCCGTAAAGCTCAAAGTCAGTCATATCCTGACAAAGCCACAAAACGTCAGCTCCCTGCTTCTCCGCTTCCGACCTGGCTATATCAAGCATTTCCGCAGAATAGTCTACGCCGGTCATATCATAACCGCGCTTTGCAAGCTCCAGCGTCATTCTACCCGTACCGCAGCCCAAGTCGAGCACCAGCTCCGGACTCTTTTTCATACTGCGCTCAAATATTCTCTCAAAGAAATCAGCCCAACGGGAATAGTCGATCTCCCCGTTGATCCTATCATACATATGGGCAATAAGATCGTATATCATAAGCTAACCTCAGCGCAAAATCTCTCAATTACCTCATCGGCAAAAAGCCGATCCTCCGCATACGCATCTCGGAGAAGGTCCGGAGGAATAAATTCGTCGAATTTATCGTAAACAGGGCATTCGCCGCCAAACAGAAGCTCGTGAGTATCAATACCGTCACGCTCGATAATATTACGTATGCCCGCCGCAAGCCCTCTGCCTGCCTGCTCGTCTTTTGCCTTGAAGGTTATATAACAGCATCCCTCGCTCTGAATATCAAAAACACCAAGCTCCGAGGCATTTTTCTGCAAAAGTCTGCGCAACGTACGGAAGGACCGTGTGCCAAGCCAGGGGAACAAAACGTAGCTCTGTCCGCCAAGGAAGATAACGATATCTCTATCAAGTCCTGCATTGCGAGCTACGTTTCTCGCGTTTTCGAGGCGAGCGCGCGCATTTGCCCCAAGAAATTTGTATTCCTTTCCGTTGAAAAGAATATCGCGCATAGCAACGAGAAGCTTAGTGTGTATCTCACCGCCGTCACCGGGCCATGATATCTCCATTTTGCCCTCTACGCCTTTAACGAAAATAAGCTTACGCGGAGTGTCTATCTCCTTGACCTCCCATACTCTTCCGGCAAGAGCAAATCTGTCACCCACGGGAGGAGGTGTGGTTATAGTTCCTATCTCCTCACTGTCACATCTGACGGTATAATCCTCGCTGTCCTTGAACACCGCGTAGAATTTATAGGAATTGATGATTCTCTCACCCTTAAGTCCGACGATGAGTCCTCTCTCCTCGGTAAACTGTAGATAATCGGCGTTTATCATAGAAACGAGCAACGAACGATAAGCATCCTTATCCAAATTAGATAATGGAGGCAGTGACAGTATTCTGGAGGCAAGCGCCTTTGGAGTAAGCTCGCCGACGGAAGCGAGAGTCGCAAGGGTTTGATGAAAGGCAAGGCTGAGAGGCATTTTCTTTATTCTCGGCGGCTCTATAAACCGCTCTGTCGAATAAACGTCAATTATAGCAATGCCGCGAAGAAGATCCCAAGGAATGATCTGAGGCAATGGAGCGTTCGGCAACGGAGTGTCCTCTCTGAACACCATTATCATCTCAGGCGGAGATGAACGTCTTCCTGATCTTCCAAGACGCTGCAAGAAGCCTGCCACGGTAGTAGGAGATCCTATCTGAGATACTCTGTCAAGCTTACCGATATCAATACCGAGCTCCATAGTAACCGTAGCGCACGTCACGGCGCGACGAACGGTATCATCCTTCATCTTTGCCTCCGCATCCTCTCTGAGAGATGCCGAAAGATTACCGTGGTGTATAAGGAAGACGTCATCGTCACCGCGTGATTTGGCAATCTGACGCAGGGTTGCCGTCACGTACTCCGTTTCCTCTCTGGAATTGGAGAATACGATCGCCTTACTGCCGTAAACTGTGTCATATAAAAACTCGTAACCGGGATCGAGCGCAGCCCTGCCTCCCCTATCCTCAGGAGCAGCCGTGGCAAGAGATGGCTCCGGAGTTTGAAGCTCATCCGGATTTTGAATGTAAAAATGCTCAAGACAAAGCCGCCACTTCAGCGGAATCTTCGGAGGTATGGGAGCAACGGTTTCTCTTCCGCTGCCCGAACCAAGCCAATCCGCAGTAAGCTTAATATCACCTACCGTAGCGCTGAGTCCGATACGTCGCGGACTGTGACCGATTAGCCTAGATATTCTGGTAAGCAGACAAAGCACCTGATTTCCTCTGTCGGCGCCAATCATAGAATGGACCTCGTCAATTACTACGTATCTAAGCGCTCCAAAAAGCCTAGGAATATCGTTAGAGCGATTCATTAGCATAGATTCGAGGGACTCAGGCGTGATTTGCAAAATACCCTCAGGCTTTTTAAGAAGCTTCGACTTGTGTCCCGCTCCTACGTCGCCGTGCCAGTGAGTAACGGGAATATCGCTCATCTCAAGCAACTCGTCAAGTCTGTAAAACTGGTCGTTGATAAGTGATTTAAGAGGAGCTATATAAAGCACGGAAACCGATCTTTTAGCATCCGGGTCATCGTAAATATCCGAAATGATCGGGAAAAAAGCAGCCTCTGTTTTACCCGATGCAGTAGAGGAAGAGATAAGAAGATTGGAGTCTGTTTCAAAAATTACCCTCGCCGCCTCAAGCTGAACCTCACGCAGCTCAGACCAGCCGTGACCGTATATATATTCCTTGATAAAATCGGGGAATCTGGAAAATACGCGATCTGCCTCCGTCATAGCTTATCTCCTTTTCTGCTTAAAATTAAATATCTATATCAAACAAATTGATTTTACTTTTGCTTTCTTCTCTTGCAAGAGAAGAGTTCACCTCGCCGAACATAACCTCATCGTCCGACTCTGCTCTTGAGAAGGTGATATTGCTCATCAGGTTTTCAAAGGTTGCGCCCTTATTATCCTTGAGTATATTGAGAAGGGTAAGGAAATCTCTGATGATCTCGCGGGGCGTGACCATCTCCTCCGCGCCCGCCTTTGCCAGCGCACGATTCATAAACATCTCGATCTCTCCGTCGGTAAGAGGAAGAGTTTCCATCCCCTCGCGCTGAGCATAGAGCTTAGTAAGTCGCTTCACCAGCGCGAGAAGCTCATTGTCCGAAAGTCTGCGCAAGCGAATGACCGGAGAGGAAAGATTCTGATAACCGAGCTCAGAGTATTTGGAGTCCTGAAGCCTGCTTTTCAAGGCATCGTAGCTGAAAAGACCGCGGCGAGTATCCTCAAGGAATTGAGGAGTACCGCCAAAGATAACTCCCAAACTCTTAGCCTTGCCCTGCAGAGTATCGTTGAATATAGCCAAAAGCTTCTCGTAATTAGCCTCTCTCGAAATACGGTTTGGAATCTTATAAAGGTTTACGCACTCATCAATAAAGAGGACAAGACCCGAATATCCCAGCTTTACCGAAAGTGCCGCAAGCAGTTTAATGAAATTATACCAATTCTCATCATCTATTACGGTGCTCACTCTGAAGCCAAGGGCTCCGGACGCCTCTGTCTTGGTTGCAAATTCACCGCGAAGCCAACGAAGGCACGCGGTTTTCTTTTCGTTCTCGTCGCGCATAGACGCCATATAATACTCGCTGAGAACTCTGGCAAAATCAAATCCGCCAACGTCGCCCTCAAGCTCAGAGAGAGTAACGAAGACCTTTTTACGAAGTCCCTCCTCGAAAGCCGCGGTTTCGGGCATTATTCCCTCCTCTATAAGCTCGGTTTTAAGCTTTGTGAAATGTCTGGAAAGAATAGTAGCCAAGGCGCCGCCGTCCGGGCTGGTTTTCGACGCGATATTTATCATAAGCTCTCTGTAGGTAGCGATACCCGCTCCGCTGCCGCCTGTAAGTCTGCGCTCCGGAGATAAATCCGCATCCGCGCATATAAATCCTCTGTCTAGAGCATATCCCCTGACAAGCTGAATAAGGAAGCTCTTACCGCTACCGTATCTGCCTATCAAAAACCGACAGAACGCGCCTCCCTCCGCGGTATCGTCAAGATTATCCAGAAGAGAGTTGATCTCATCCTTTCTTCCAATTGCTATATAAGGTGCGCCGCTACGCGGAACAACGCCCGCAGTCAATGAGGAAAGAAGTGTATTCAGTATTCTTTTTGGTACCTTTACCTCTGTTGTTTCAAGTGCCATTGTTTTCTCCTAAATGTTAATTATGTGCTGCGAGCCATTTTTCAACGTCATCGCGATAGTCTTCAATCACCGTGTATCTTTCGCCGTCGTGCTCAAGAATAATATCTCCTATAAAGGACTCGATGAACGCCTCGTTTATCCTCTCGAATATATCGTCCGAAACGTCCTGTCCGTCGATAACGAGCGCGCGAAGAGCCGAAATATCTTCCGCGGAAAGACCGAGAGTATCGATCTCGTTATCGACAGGATTACTGTCGAGAGTGTCATTTGAGGGATCGTTGTCACTGCTCTGAGCATCAAGCTCCTCGTCGGCGTACTCATCCTCGACCACCAGGCGTGCCGTCGTTGTCCAGGACGCCCGCTCTATCTCGTCAGCATCGGAGAACGACAGTACCTTATCCTCCGCATCGTAAAGTTTCTCGTATTCAGGGGCGCATTCACGTTCTCTTCTGCGCCTCTCTAACTCGAAAATGTTATCAAAATAACCGTCTATTAGGTAACGGACGTCGTCTGAGAGGTCCTTTATCCCCAGCCTGCTTTTGACGCCGACGAGGGCGCGCAGCTTATTTTCTGCGTAACGGACGGCTCCCGTCACAAGACCGCGCAGCTGTTCATCCTTAGCGAGCGGAAGATATTCTATCTCCAGCTTACACTTAACCGCGTGAGTGCAAAGAGAATGGGGGAAAGCATCTCTCTTCAGCACGCTGTATTCATCTGCGGAAAACGCCCTTCCGTCCTTAAAATACTTGGTTATAACCATTCCGAGAGCGCCGAGCATATGATTGCGGAATATTCCCGCATTATCACCCTCAGCATATTTTGTCTTACGCCAATCGTAATCCGAAAGATACGCTATCATTGCTTCTATGCCGTCAGCTCCTCCTCCGAGGGAGTCTGAAAGATAGAACTCCTTGAAATCAGAGCCGGCGATAACGTCAAATATGAAATCGCGAATCTCGGATATCGGACAAAGAAGATTGTGCACAAAGCAATAATCCTGAAGCCAAACCGAAAAATACGCGTCAATTCTGGGAAGTGATGCGCGGTATTCACGCCAGATACGACATATGAGTTTTATTCCCTCATTAGGCTCTATTTTGTCGGGCAGGTTGAGTATTTCGTAAATAAACAAATAAATATACGAGTAATCACACTTAATGTAATGCCCTCTGCGAATCTCATCTCTCCAATAGAAATAATAGCTCTTCTGCTGAGGATTCAGCTGTGAGTACTGGGGCATATAGGAATAAAAGGGAGTGAACTCACACTTCGGAGTTTTATAATCGTAATAGATCAGCGCAGCCTTGCGGAAGTTTCCGTAAAAGTCATACTTATCGACAGTACGCTTGATCGTGACTTGACGAATAAGGCCACCTCCGCCATACTCGTGAACCGTATCCTCGGTTCTGGACCTTGATGGCATGCCGGTATAGGAAAGCTTTCGTTCTGCAGAGTCGGTACGTTCTCCGCCGGATACTGTATGCTCCTTTACCTGCGAGGAAGTTGCAAAGGTTGAAGACTCAACCCGCTTCTTCGGGACAATTTTATCGAGGTCCCAGAAATCGTCCTTTTCTTTATCCACTTCGGTCAATCGTTTCACCTCCCGCAAAATAAAATACAAACTAATATATTTTAACATATATGTCGTTGTTTGTCAACTTTTTTATTGCGTTAAAAACTTTTTTTATGCGCAGGTAATAAAGAAAAACAAAAAAGTATACGCTGCGCGATTGATATTCGCAGCGTATACCCGTTGTACGAAAGATTTTAAATTGAAAAAGCTTTGGACGACTGTGCTGAGGCGGCATAAAACCCAAGAGATGTGAGAACGCCGACAGCATTTTCTGCCTTGCTTTTTTTCTTAAATACAGCAAATACCGTTGGTCCGCTTCCTGTCATTGCGGCGGCATACGCACCCAAAGACATCATAGTTTCCCTAAGGGTTAGAAAATGAGAAAGCCTGTTCTCCATAACAATTTCAAATGCGTTGTATATAGGTACTTCTTCTTTTCCGGAATTGGAAATCAATGTAAGCGCCGGGAAGTTCAAGTGTTTTTGGCGTTCCAAAAACGTACCGTCGCTCTTCGGATATTTTTCATCAAAAGCCCGATATGCCTCCGCGGCACTGACCCGCTCCTCGCTTTTCGCAACAACGAAGTACAGATCATCTTTCAGACGGGCAAAGGAAACAGGCTCTCCCCGTCCTTCGCAAACAGCCGTTCCTCCTATCAGAGCAAACGGCACATCACTGCCTATAGAGAGCGCGAGAGAAAGAAGCTTTTCTCTGTCGAAGGCTCCGAACACCGTATTTAACGACCTGAGCACCGCCGCGGCATCAGATGAGCCGCCTCCAAGTCCAGCGGCAATAGGTATGCGCTTGATCAGATCTATTGAAACCGTTGCGGTAATTCCGGCCTCTTCAAGATATTTAGCCGCGGCCTTATAGGCAAGATTATCAGAGTTGCGCGGCAGATCCGAATCGGTGGAAAGAATAATATCCGTTACGTCATTTTTCTCTGCCGTTACAGTGACCGTATCGAAGAGATCGATGGAGTGCATAACGCTCTTTATATTGTGAAAGCCGTCAGGTCTTGTGGATAAAACGTCTAAAAACAAATTGATTTTCGCATATGCTTTTTCTATTACCGTCATCATACACTCCTTTCGAAAATTCTTAATTTAGTTTAATTATGTCGCGAATTGCGCATTATCTGCGTTTTAACAATCCGAGCTTATCCATCCAGCAGATAACGTGGGACGCAAATCCGTGGTTCATACTCGCCGTATTGGATTTATGCTCCCAAAGAGTTCCCGTCCTGTCAGCCATATACGTAAAATAACCGCGGATCTCGCTATACAGCTTATCGTAGAGTCCGGCTCTCTCTAAAAGATCAAGTCTTAGGTAGTTTCCCGGAAGAGAATTTGCATAGTAAATTTCAGGATAGCCTCCGCTTTCCTCTCTGTTGGGTCCAAACTCATCTACCATAACACGCCAAAGCTGCGGATAGGCTTCCTTTGTCGCAACGCCGGTATAAAAAGCATAATATTGACAGGTTTCTGTTCTCTCTCCGGTTGTAACGAGCTTGCCGTTCACTCTAACGGCATTATCGGAAAAGAATCCGGACGGTGTCATAGACATCCGTCTAATCGTTGCTCTCAGCTGCTCAGCTTCACCCTTTAACCGTATATCTCCGTAGAGATCGCACATTCTATCCTTAAACAACGCATAGAACATATTGGACGCAAAGGAAACGTCCTGAACGAGATCGTTTGCCTTTGACCATTCTACAAAAACCCAAGATTCGAGAGATTCGAGCAAACCGTACTCGTTCTCGAAGCCGCGGAAATACTTAAGAAGCTCGTACATACTCGGTTTAGCGTATTCAACGAGTTCCGCATCTCCGCTACGCGCATAGTATTCATAAAGCTCGCAAAGATACCACATAGCCCAATTGGGAATAAATCTTCCGCTGCGGTGATCTGATGGATAGCACATAGGAAGCATACCGTCCGGAAGCGTTTCCAGCTTTGCGTCTATAAAATTAAGGAGAAAGGCTCGTTCCACATCGCTTCTACCGGTTAACGCATACTCTACTCTGGAGGTAAAATATGAATCGCATAACCATCCGGCGCGCTCACGCGATGGGCAATCCATATAAATATCCGTGGTATTCGCACGGAATGATTCGAGCGCCGCATCGTATATCCTGCGCATATCACTATCATCGGAAGCATAGTAAGCCGCTATTTTACTGCGTGGGAATGCTACCTCAACTATGTGAGGCTCTTTAACTACGATATTCGCGCCTAACGCTACAAATCGAACGTATTTCATAACGTAGGGTTCCGCAGATACAAAGCTAAAGCTTCCCGCCTTTAATTTGAAAGTGATAGCACCGATCAGCTTGAACCTGAAGCAATTAACCTCACCGTCAGACAAGCACTCGTCGAATAGCATTAACAGCTCGCCTTCGCCGTCGGATTCGATGGTAAAGGCAGGATTGCCCGTCTGATTTGCGGGATATTCGATGTCAGCGTACCGGTTAGAATTGATACGGATAATATCAGCGCTTTCGGATACAACTTTTTTATTTAAGCACTTTGCCCTTGAAGCCAAAACGTGCGGAGTGGCATCAAGCTCCGATGCTGCATATCCTTCACAATTGACGAATGCTCCAGAAACGAATAATGGATTATAGTATTCGGCACCGTCATCATATTCAACTTCTCCTACGGCTATAACGGACGTCGGATATATCCGGTCGTAATCACCGTAAGGAACGTCGCGGGCAATAAAATGCTTATTTCCGGTAACCGACACCTTGATTTCGCGTTTTTCCTCACTACCCGAATAATCGTAGCATTCGCAGAAAGTGCGCTGTACTGAAAAACGCGGGGATTTAGTAATTCTCTCTTCATACAAATAGGCGCGGAATCCAAAAAGCTCGTTATCGGTATAAGCTACAGCTACACCGTCACGTATCAGCTCTGCGCATATGAAGGATGCAGAGTTCGCAAATTCATAAGAATTGACGTTATAGCCGGAAACACGAATCGTAATAATGTTATTATGCCCCGTAAGATACCCACCTAACTCTATCTCATCAACTTTATGTAATCCATGGGCGCACCTTGCAGGTCCGTATGCGCAAAGCTTGCCGTTAACGAGTACGGTGTAAGCGCTCTGACCGGCAATATTCAGCTTTATATTGCATGTCGGAGTAAGGTACTCTAAAATCAAGGTTTGATTCATCACCGTTTCATCCCCGGATTTCCACACGGGGCGGGCGCAACGGAACCGATATTCTGCGTGAGGCATAACGATTTCTCCTTCGGATTTTATCTCAATTTATTTTAAACTAAATAAAAGAAAAAGTCAAGAGTGAAGTGTTTTTCAAAAATAATTGGCGTCATCAATAATTTTTTTAAAAAATATCGGACTTTTACCGTATTTTTGATAAAATGCTATTGACAAACCATCGTTTTTATGTTATAATTCCGTGGTAGTTTGGATAAAAATGTCCAACCCCTTGCTACGAAAGTAGCCTTAATGACCAAAAGGAGGTAAAATTCAGATGGAAAAGAAGATTTGTTCTTACGAAACTCTCTTCGCAGTAAACGGTACTCTTGCAGAAGACGAGATCAAGGCACTGGTTGAGAAGTTCGTAACTCTCATTGGCGAAAACGCATCTGACGTTGACGTAAATGAGTGGGGCAAGCGCAGATTCGCATATCCTATCAATTACATTAATGAAGGATATTATGTGCTTGTTTCCTATAAGAGCGAACCCAGCTTCCCCATTGAGCTCGACCGTGTCTTCGGCATCACCGAGGGTGTTATGCGTTATATGACCACGATCGCTTGCGCAAAGAAGGCAGCTGAAAAGTCCGAAGAGCCTGCTGCAGAAGCAGTAGCTGCTGAGGATTCCGCTGAAGTTGCAGAAGCAACCGAAGCTTAAATCAAAATTATAGGAGCGGAAACATGGCAGACTTAAACAAGGTCATACTTATGGGTCATATGACAGCAGATCCCGAGCTTAAGCAGACTACAAGCGGTATTTCTGTATGTAGCTTCTCTATCGGTGTTAACCGTCGTTTTGCAAAGGCGGATCAGGGTCAGCGTACTGTTGATTTCATTAACATCGTGGCTTGGAGACAGCAGGCAGAGTTTGTTTCACGCTATTTCAAAAAGGGTAGCTGCATTGTTGTTTGCGGACAGCTGCAGACCAGAGATTGGGTTGATGCCCAGGGACAGAAGAGATATGCAACTGAGGTAATTGCGGATGAAGTCAGCTTCGGCGCGCCCGCAAATGCTCAGGGTACACCCAGCGAGGAAAGACCTCAGGCGCAGGCATATACTCCGTCTGCCTACAGCACTCCCTCTTTCAACAACTCCCAGAGTAACAATTTCGAAGAAATTCCCGGCGACGAAAGCCTTCCCTTCTAAAGAGGGCTCGCCCTTATCTCACTTGGCTCACTGCGAGATAAGAAATAATGAAATCGTGAGTCGGAAAGGTTAAGATATTTCAGATGGAAAGAAACGATACTCAGCGCCCCGCATTCCGTCCCGGCCCCCACAGAAGAAAGAAGGTTTGCATCTTCTGCCAGGACAAGGTTGAGGCTATTGATTACAAGGACGTAGCTAAGCTTAGAAAGTTCATTTCCGAGAGAGCAAAGATTCTCCCCAGACGTGTATGCGGCAACTGCGCTCTTCACCAGAGACAGCTTACCGTTGCGGTTAAGAGAGCTCGTCAGATGGCTCTTCTTCCCTACGTGTCAAACTAATTTTAGTAACTGTTATAAGACAGACCGAGTTTAGACCGAAAGTACAAAATCTTTCGACCTCTAAGGGCGGCATTATAACAAGGAAAAGCACATTAAAAACAATAAGACACTCTGTACTTTTGCAGGGTGTCTTTTTTTCTATTCTTTTCTTTTTTTCGGTTGACAAAAGGTTGCGCATATATTATAATTATGTTGCATTTAGCAAAACGAACTATTTACAGGCGGTATCAGATTTTGGAAAGCGCAATTACGAAAATAATAGAAAATCTTAAGAGTCCCGACAAAGAATTCACACCAATTCCCTTTTGGTTTCTCAATGATGAATTAACAGATGATGAAATCGTGAGGCAAATGGAGGATTTCTGCGACAAGGGAGTATTTGGCGTAGTACTGCATCCTCGTATAGGTATACCGGAATCAATCCCTTACCTTTCAGACAAGTTTATGCACTATATCAAATTGGCAACGGAAACAGCACACAGGCTCGGTATGTATATCGTGCTTTATGACGAAGCTATGTATCCGTCCGGCAGCGCCCACGGACTTGTTGTAAAGGAGAACCCTAAGTATGCCGCGCAAGCAATCATTCTCAGCGAATGCGCTGACGATGGAAAGCTTATTGCCAAATGCAAAAGCGGAAAATATATTCTCCAGGTCAGGAGCGAGGGTACGATCCGCGGAATACACTTTGGCGAGGACGACGGAGAAAGAAACGCTCCTGCGGCAGCCGATCTACTATCACATAACTCTGTCGATACATTTATAAGAATTACACATCAACGATATTTTGACGTTGTGGGAGAATATTTTGGAAATACGGTCATAGGATTTTTCACAGATGAACCGTCTATACTTGGCAGATGTCCAAGACCTGATTGCTTTGCGTGGACTTGGGATTTTGAAAAAGATTTTACCGAAGCAGGAGGAAATCTCGAAGATCTGGAAGGCCTGTTTTTGAATACAGAAAACGATAGTACCCGTCTTTACCGCAAGATGATTTTCGATAGAGAACTTAACGTTTATTATAATTCTCTGCGCAATTTCTGTCAGAGTCACGGTATAGCGCTTATGGGACATCCTCACTCGGGCGACGATATTGAATGTGAGCGATATTTTGACATTCCCGGACAGGATATAGTGCTAAGATGGATCGCACCCGAAAAAGATCCATTAAGCGGCAGAGAAAGCGCGCAAGGAAAATGCTCGTCGGATGCCGCCAGGATTAGAGGCGCGAGGCGCAACTCCAACGAGTGCTTTGGCGTATGCGTAAGAGATAACATCCCATGGTATTTTACAGGTGCGGATATGAAATGGTACATAGATCATCTTGGCGTTCGCGGAGTAAATATGTTTATTCCACACGCTTTTTACTACAGCATAAGAGGCGCAAGAAAGAACGAAAGACCGCCCGACGTAGGACCGCATAACATTTGGTGGGAGCATTACGAGAAAATCTCCACGTATATGAAGCGCATCTCATATATTATGACCGATTCACGAAATGAGGCGCGCGTTGCGGTAATGTGCGAAAACAGAGATATGAGAATAGACCGCGTAAAAGAGCTGTACCAAAATCAAATAGAGTTCAACTATCTCCCCTACTCTGATTTTACAGCCGATATGGTCGCAGAAAATTGCTTGACAGTCGGTGAAAACGCCTACGAATTCATTTACTGTGATGACAAAAATGCGATTTCCGGCATAAAGAAAATCAACGGTGCCAATGATCTTCCCTACCGCGATCTATATACCGATCTGCCTTGTCCCAATCTTCGCGTGTCACGAATTGAGAAAAACGGTGTGCATATGATCTTCCTCACAAATGAAGGATTAAGTCCTATAAATACGGAGGCGGCTATCGACGGCAAGACAGCTATTATAGCGTATGACCTATGGCGAGGCGAATCTTACCGTATGGATAGTAATGCAAGGGATAATAAAACGCATTTTCAACTCACACTAAATGCGTATGAAAGCCTTCTGTTGATATTGGATAGCAATAATGATTTAAGCATTCCGAAAATGAAGAAGAAAACGTACTTAGACGTAAAATTCTCACTCGTTTCCGAGGATAAGAAAAACTATGTTAAAACATATCAAGGCGCACTTTACATAAACAAGGATATAAAGGAAAGTTTATGGATACGCGTTGATGCCGAAGAAATGGTGGAATGCTTTGTAAACGGTTGCTTTGCCGACGTCAGCCTTTGGAAAATGCATGAATTCGATCTGACAGACCTTCTGAAAGATGGAGAAAACACTATCATTATAAAGGTTACGGGAAATGCGTCAAACCGTTTTACAGACTTTAAAACAACGTATGGATTACTCTAAGAACAGGTATTTTCGCAATCTCAAACGCCTATCGATGAGATAAAAAGATTTTGTCTTTTTGAGAAAAGTGCGGGCTGTCCTATAACATTAAACAAAAACAAGCATTGCCCAACTTCTCATAAGGAAGTTGGGCAGTTTTCTTTATGGTGAATTATACTATCAAGTGCAACACTTTTAAGAAAAAAGAACACTCATATTGAATCCTGTGTTATAATGAAGTTACCACACAACAAATAACAAAAGGAGAATTCAATATGAGCTATACCCATTTTACCATAGAAGAACG
>JAZOTE010000094.1:0-1345 GCA_045657485.1 Eubacteriales bacterium | reverse complement strand
ATCGCAGAAAAGCGTCTCCGACGTAGGACGGACGATAAGTCTCTCGGAGAGATGATTCTGTCCGCCGATAGTTACGATAGCGCACTCGGGCGCAAATCCCTCAACGTGATCCTTCTCCTTCTGAAGAAGGCTCTCGGGAATAAACATGGGCATATATACGTTCTCGTGTCCGAGCTCCTTGAAACGCGCGTCAAGCTCCTTCTGGATATTCTCCCAGATAGCGTAACCGTAAGGGCGGATTATCATGCAGCCCTTAACGCCCGAATAATCAACGAGCTCTGCCTTTTTAACAACGTCAGTGTACCACTGTGCAAAATCAACGTCCATAGACGTTATCTGCTCAACCTTTTTCTCGTTTGCCATTTTAAATACCTCTGTCTTGTGAAAACCGATACCTCGGTCTTGAATTATACTTTAACTTATTTATTATAAATCAATTTTACGAATTTGTCAATAGTTCTTTTGCTAAAAGCAAAAAAGAAAAATCTCTGCATTTTTTTGCATCAAACGTCATCGTCAAATTGCACAATTTACCACCCCTCTTTTCGTCAAAGTGTTGCAAGACTACAATTTTTTAAAAAGATATAAAAAAACACTTGCAAATTGACAAAAAATGAGGTAAAATATATAATTGGGAATGAGGGAAACCTCATCTCGGACGTACACGGTTTAAAAAAATATTATTAATATGGAGGACATTAAAATGTCAGTAAAAGTTGCTATTAACGGATTCGGCCGTATCGGTCGTCTCGCATTCCGTCAGATGTTCGGCGCAGAGGGTTACGAGATCGTCGCTATCAACGACCTCACCAAGGCTTCCATGCTTGCTCATCTTCTCAAGTACGACACCGCTCAGGGTCGTTACGACGGTCACACCGTTGTTGCTGATGACGAGGCAAACACAATCACCGTTGACGGTAAGGTTCTCAAGATCTACGCTGAGAAGGACGCTGCTAACTGCCCTTGGGGCGAGCTTGGCGTTGACGTAGTTCTCGAGTGCACCGGTTTCTACTGCTCCACCGAGAAGTCCATGGCTCACATCAACGCAGGCGCGAAGAAGGTTGTTATCTCCGCTCCCGCAGGCAAGGACCTCAAGACCATCGTTTACTCTGTTAACGAGAATACTCTTACCGCAGATGACAAGATCATCTCCGCTGCATCCTGCACCACCAACTGCCTCGCTCCTATGGCAAAGGCTCTCAACGATTACGCTCCCATCCAGAGCGGTATCATGACCACCGTTCACGCTTACACCGGCGACCAGATGATTCTGGACGGCCCCCACAGAAAGGGTGACCTCCGCCGTGCACGTGCAGGCGCACAGAACATCGTTCCCAACTCCACC
>JAZOTE010000093.1:0-19251 GCA_045657485.1 Eubacteriales bacterium | reverse complement strand
CCCTAAAACACTTTTGCGAAATCTGTCGTTAATTAACAACAGACCCCGCAAATGCTTAAATTATATTTCTGCTCAGGATTCTTTTAACTTAGAATTGCAAAATCTTTCTTAAAAGTGTTGCACTTCTATTGACAATTCACTTTTATCGTAGCAATTTCAGCTTATTCGCTAATTAGCACGCTGTTTGTTCGTAATTACTATTCAAATTCGCAAATGAATATTTGGTTAAATCAATAGAAAATCCCGACAGATCATTGAAAATCTGTCAGGATTTTCTATTTGTTTTCTGAGCTGCAATTATTCCTCTTGGATGGTCGAGTACGCCGATCCCTACAAGGAAAAACAAGCTTCATTGTTAAAAGTGGCATTTTCAATGCTTGGTTTTTTATAAAATCTCTGATAATCCGCTTTCGCTTATTCAATATCAATCTCAACACGAATAATGTTCCATAATTGCTACAATAGCGGCGGTGTGTGCCTCAGATGCCAGAGCGACCATCTCAGGTGTGGACCTGTCCTTCATAGTTGGTGTAAGCATTGTGAGGTCGTGACTCATCTCCATATCAAAGGCGGGGATTCCGCGGTGATAAAGCCAGGTAATAAGGCTGCCTGAGGTACAGATCATAGGTGGAATGTAGGATTCGCGCGCAGGGGCGTTTAGCACAGCGCGAAATGCCTTGCTGTAAATTTCCGACAGCACGGTGAGCACAGACATATATTTATCGTCATTCTCTGCTACTCTTGAGCTGACTCCCAAATCTGCGGTTACAGAGCATAGCGCGTGATAGGAGAAAACTGCCTTTGGCTTTACATCCTCCATAAGCGCGATAAGCGCGCGGGTTTCGGGCTCGGAATTGGGATACGGGCCGCGATAAGTAAAGCTGCGAGGATCTATGCTGGAAAGCCCGTAGCTATGATCGACATACTCAAAATCCGCGTCAAAATTACGGTTAAGATCAACGCCTCTGGAATTTTTACGAATATACCAGGGCGCGCCCTCTGCCATACACTCCCGCATATCAGCATTGACGGACGGAAGAAGAACAAGTCCGACCCTTGACAAAAGCTCGGAATGATTAACTATAATATTTCTGATCGCCGGAAGCAAAAGCTCTGGTCCGGATTCTCCGGCGTGGACTCCGCCGACCAAGGCTATAACCTTATCCGGATTTCCGACTCTGACAGAAACAAGAGGCTTTCCAAGGGGCGTTTCTCCAATCTGCTTGATTTTAACACCAGAGAAATTCGATTTAAGCCTATTGGTTTCCTCAATTATTTCATCGTAAAGAAGCCACACCTTTCCGTTCCTTACCTTTACGGCAACGGGTCCTGCGATAGCTTGACCCACGCTTTCCTTGCCAACCCAATAGGCGTAAGTCTTCCCCTCCTCTGCCGTTGTATCGAGATACTCCGAAAAGGTATCCTTTATCTCAAGCTCTCCGTTAAATATTATGTCGCCATCCTGCGGAAGAAGTCCGTCGAAATATTCCTGCTCATCACAGTCGAAAACGAAATTCGGCTCCTCGCGTCTATAAATAATTATCCTCGCGGGATAGCATTTAAGATTTTCTCTATAAAACTGGAAGGATAAGAGAACGTTTCTTTTACCCTCCTCTGCCGATGGAACAAGCTTGGCATTAAGCTTCAAAACCTTTTTTATCATTACAAAGCTCCTGATTAGTCAAAGTATCCTTGGTAATCTATCTTTATACTGCTGTCGGGATAGAGATATTTATAAAGCTCCGCGCAGTAATCGTCAGTCATTGACGCTATATAATCAACGACGATCTGATTCGGCTCGGTATCCATATACGGCTTGATCTTTGGCGCATAATAGTTATTATTAACAAAATCTACGTGATGCTTGAAGATAGGTGAGGAGCGATCGCCCGCTTTCAAATCGGATAGAAGCCTGTAATAGAGGCGCTGCATCATAGGCTTTACGGTTTCCTCAAGCATAACATTGAGATTATCTCTGAGATATATCTGCTCATAGTTAACCCGCTTCGCGTCCTTTAGTCCCATATAATGCTCTTTATCCAGCTTAATATACGGCTTTCCGTAGCTGTGCTCGATAATATTGACCATCAGGTTATTTATTATCTCCTGGTTCACGTTGCCGATAGTTCCATTACCCAGCTCACTATGAGATTCGATAAGATTAGCTCTGATAGCGTCCTGACGATCCTTTCCCAAATACGCAATAATATCGCAAACTCTGACAACGCATCCCTCCAGAGTCGACGGAATTATATCAATGATATTCTGCTCATCAACGTAGCAGCTCTCTACCATTTTGTCAAAGGTTGCAAAATCGGGCATATAAGAGGGGAGGTATTCGTCCATCTCAAACTCCCCGTTGTGAGTAATTATTCCATCAAGGGTATCAAGAGTCATATTAAGCGGAAATATACCGTCAAGAACACGAATACTGTGCACGTTATGGTTAAAGTATCTTCCCGTTTCCGCGTGATATACCTCGCTTAAAAATCTCTCGCCGGCGTGACCGAAGGGCGTATGACCTATATCGTGCCCCAGGGCTATAGCCTCTATAAGATTAAGATTGAGATTGAGCGCGGAGCCTATTGTTCTGGCAATACGGGAAACCAGCTGAACGTGAAGAGCTCGCCTTGTGATATCATCGTTCTTATAGAACGAGAAAACCTGGGTCTTGTCTGTATATCTATTATAGTAGGGGCTGTGCATAATTTTATCAACGTCACGAATATAAGCGGAACGCCATTCATTCTCAACGTCCTCGTTCATAATTCTGCGTTTTGCATTTGCACTTACTGCTCCGAGATTTGGGCGAGTGTTATGCTCTTTGTCATATTTAATTCGCTCAGCGATCTCAGGGCTCAATCTTTCATAATTTCTGCTTTTCATAATCTGTACCTCTGAGAAAAATCTTTTTTCTACTATTATTTTAACATAAAACCTTTAAATAATCAAGAATAATTTACATAAAGAGAATTATTTAATCGACAAAAAGAGATGGCAAAATTGCCATCTCTTTAAGCTCAGATATTATAAATCACCGTTAAAATGCTCTCAGCAGGGATCTCTCTCGGCTCGGGAATCGCGCCGTCGCACCTGGGATCGCGAGTTTGAAGTCCACCGGGAGCTGTTCCCTTTTGCTCGGACGTGAGAAGATAAACCACAGCTTCTCTTCTCTGCTCAATGGAAATCGGGATTGGCTTATCCGTTGGATTTGATATAACAAGGCATCCCTTTTTATCCTTTGCCGCCGCGACTGCAAAGAGCCTGTCGTCGTCGCAGTCAAGCTCAACTTGATTTTCTAGCTGATAAAGACGGTTGAAGGCTGTAAACGCATAATACGCAGGATAAGGCCTGGCAGATTCAGCATTAAACATTCCCGAATACCTTCCTGAGCCAAAGCGCGCGTCGTAAAACATAGCGTTGTCAACTGCTTCATTTTGGAAAAGAAGAAGCGCCGCGGCGGTTTTTGCGGCGTGGAGATAGCTGCCTCTCGTGCCACTGTCAAGATTCCATTCATTGCAGGAGCTTTCGGTGTTTATGAAGCCTGCCTCATCGAGCCTTTGGCGAACGTATCTGCAATATCCGCGAACTCGCTCCATATTACTGTCATAAATATGCCATGAGAAATAATCAAGCGGTGCGCCGCTCTCTTTAATATAGGCAATGAATTTATCGAAAAAGTCAAGATAATGAAGAAAGCGCTCGGTGTTTTCGGGCTGATTCCGCTTTTCCTCGAAGATGCCGTAAAAGCCGCAGGCCGCATATCCGCCGATTTTTAAATGCGGAAAGCAATTTTTAAGGTGCTTTGCGACAACGTCATAGAAATCATAATACTGCTCAGGCGTGCCGTGCCACATCATGCTTTGCTCAGGATCGGGCTTACTATCAGGCTCATTCCATATTTCCCAATATTCTATTTTATAGTTGAAGCCGTTTGCCCAGCCCTCTGTGTAATGCCGTATAATATGCTCGCAAACCACCGCCCATTTATTATAATCGGTGGGTGGATCGATCCTATACGATTTGATCGCCGCATCGTTTTCTATCGTGACGCCCAAGCGGAAATAGGGCTCAACGTTCGCATTGATCAATGCTGTAATAAGAATATCTGTGAAAACGAAATCGTAAGAGGCCGGATCGTTTTCATCAGCGCTGAAGTCTCTGAAGATGTTTGGAACGTCGACCCATCTGAATCCGCCGAATGCACCGCCAACATCGTGCAACCTGGAATATGGAACACCTGCATCAGACAGATAATGCATAAGCGGAAACGAGCTTCCGGACATTGGCGGCTGACCTACGCCGTGAACGGGCTTTATCTTGCCAACGGTGTTGCTAAAATTTATTTTAACAGAGGCCATATATTTATACCTTTTTTATTTTGAGTTTAACATAAATGAAAACGCATGTCAACCCTTTGAACAAAAAACATACTATAAAAAAGCACTTTAAGCTGATTTATTTTGTCATTGTTTCAATTAAATTTGTTTATTAAATTCTTTTTTAAGAAAACCGCTTGACAAAGCATTGATTTTGCTGTATAATATGCCTTGCTGAAACGGAAGCATAGCTCAGTTGGTCAGAGTACTTGCTTGACATGCAAGGGGTCACTGGTTCGAGCCCAGTTGTTTCCACCATATAACAAGCGACCCTCGCGGTCGCTTTTTTGTTATATGGTGGAAACAACATTGAGCTTGACCGGGCGTATGCATCTTTGATGCTTGCGCCTGGTTCGCATACCGCACTCGAAGCTCGACGAGCTTGCTCATCAGGCGTAGAGTGCAGGTATATTGATGCTCTGCATCAAAACCCAGTTGTTAGACCCTCGCGGTCGCTTTTTTTGTTATATGGTGGAAACAACATTGGGCTTGACCGGGCGTATGCATCTTTGATGCTTGCGCCTGGTTCGCATACCGCACTCGAAGCTCGACGAGCTTGCTCATCAGGCGTAGAGTGCAGGTTATACTAAAAACAACTAAATATCAATGTCAAGGTAGACGGGACAGTGATCGCTACCCATTACTTCCGTAAAGATACGGCTGTCGGTAACCCTATTGAAAATGCGGTCGGATACGACGAAATAATCTATACGCCACCCGACGTTCTTCTCTCTCGCCTTCATCATATAGCTCCACCAAGAATACTTGACGGTATCGGGATAGAGTTTTCTAAAGGTATCGGTAAATCCGGAGGAAAGAAGCATGGAAAATTTACCCCTCTCCTCATCGGAAAATCCTGCGCTGAAATGATTGTTCTTTGGATTTTTTAGGTCTATTTCCTCGTGTGCAACGTTAAGATCTCCGCAGTAAATGATGGGTTTCCTCGAATCCAAGGTTTTAACGTACTCGCGCAATGCGTCCTCCCATTGCATACGGTAATCGAGTCTGGCAAGCTCGCGCTGCGCGTTTGGAGTATACACGTTAAGAAGATAAAAATTATCGTATTCAAGCGTGATCGCCCTGCCTTCGCGGTCGTGCTCAGGTATTCCTATTCCGTAAAAAACGGAGATAGGCTCGTGTTTTGTGAAAATTGCGGTTCCGGAATAACCTTTTTTCTCTGCACTGTTCCAAAAGCAGTGATAACCCTCCGGGGAAAAGTCAGCCTGTCCGGGCTGCATTTTGGTTTCTTGTATAGAGAAAAAGTCTGCTTCCTGCTCTGCAAAAAAGTCAGTAAAGCCCTTGCCAAGACAAGAACGGAAGCCGTTTACGTTCCAAGATATAAATTTCATATGTAAACCTCTTATATAATTATTTTTTCAGAAGCTTGCGCCGCTCCTTATAATCAGGCAAAACGCTTTCCACAATACTGTAGAACGCGCGTGAGTGATTCATTTCTTTGATATGAGAAAGCTCGTGTACAACTACGTAATCAATAGCCTCATCAGGATATAGCATAAGCAGATAAGAATACGAAATGTTCCCCTTTGAGTTGCAAGAGCCAAAGCGAGTCCTCGCACTCGTTATGCTTATTCTGCCGTATTTTATACTCATTATTTTAGAATAATGCTCTGTTCTAGCATTTAGAATTGCGCGCGCCTGCTTTTTAAGCAGCTTTATCTGTTCATCTGTAAGTTCTCTATCCTTGAGTCGAGGTACAGACTGCTTGGCGATTTGCTTCTCTATCCATCCGATGTGCTCGCTGACAATAGCGGAAAGCCTATCGGCCGAGGTGCCGTATGGGGCTCTGACTATAAGCTTGCCGCCCTTTACCGACAGGGACACAGTTCTTCTGTTAGATCTTTTTATCTCGTAATCCATAGGCACCTCCTTTTTATTTTATTATAACATACCGAAAGGATAAAGTAAATAACTATTCGTATACCTTTCCCGCGGAATTAAAATGTTTTTTATTACCTGCTACGCCCGAATACTCTCCATCGGGCAATGCGTAGATAAAATATGGTAAATTACTGTCTGACGGACGGGGTACATTCTCCGGTACTTCTCTGTAAACGAACTCGGCATCGGTGATCTTGATCTGGCGTATAAAGCTGCGCTCCGGTATATAGAGCAACGCCACCTTCACTCTGTTTTCTTTGGGACAGGTAGGGTCGGCTACTCCCTTTGCAACCGAATCGTAATCCACGGCAATATGCCTTGAGCAATGAACCGCCGGCGCGTTATCCGGCGTGAAGTAACCGTATTCCTGTCTGTTCCCTCGCGGATCGTATTTACAGTTATTGGAGAAAACACCTCCTGAATCCATACAGTAACCGCGATATACGAGTCCATCGGTCGAAAACGTTTCTGCGTTCCCACGTTCAATTATTTCGCTGTGAAGCATAAGCATTATTTCATCCCAGATCTGTATATGCGATTTAGACAACGCGCCGACTCCGCATCTGTTGCCATCATATCCGCACCAAATACCAGCTACATAATAAGGCGTATATCCTACGAAAAGCTTATCAAGGCTACCGGAAGATGTGCCTGTTTTACCTGCCGTATCTATTTTTCTCTTAACGGTTACGTCCTTTGCGGTACCTGATTCTGTGACCGTCTTTAGAAGCTGATTCATTATTCTCGCCGTACTCTCCTTCATTACGCGCTTCTCTGACGAGGGGTTATCCAAAACCGTCCTTCCATCAGAATCCTTAACACAGTAATAGGTTCTGCCTCCCCTCATAATACCGTCGCCCGCAAACGCGCTGTACGCTTCCGTAAGCGAAAGAAGTGAGATGCCGTCTGTAAGCTGTCCCAAAGCCATCGGAGAGATAGCAACGTCTGTTAATCGCCTTCCGTCCTTATCCGTTCTGCTGTCTACCAGCGTAGAAAAACCGTAATTTTCTTTCAGATTATCAAATATCGCTCTTACGCCAAACTTATTCGCGAGCTTTACGGCTACTGTATTTTTCGACAAACGAATAGCATCACTTACCGTTATTAGTCCGCTGTATATATCCGGAGAATTACGAGGATATGAAGAGCCTGTACTTACGTACTCAGGAGTGTCGTCGACGACCGTCGACCAATTTATATAGCCATTGTCCAAAAGCGGAGCATATATAGCCAAAGGCTTCAGTGACGATGCAGGAGAATGAAGAGCAGTTGCGTGGTTGAAGAGTCTGTTTGCACTCTTCCGTCCCGCTCCGCCTATGATGCCAACTAAGTCACCCGTATGCGAATCGATAATCGCCATTGAATAATTCAGTCCATCGCCTACCTCAGAGGGTAAATTGTCCGTATTACCAAAGTATCCCTCAAGCTTAGACTGAAGCTCGTAATCCATAGTGGTATATACCGAATATCCGCCGCCCTGAAGCATAAGCATAGCGGCTGACTCGCTGATAGAATATTTACGGGAGATATCGGCGCATAGATCGGAAACGCAGGTTTCCACAAACCAGGAATTTATATATGAACCACGGTTTTCCAGCGGGACGAGAGAAAGCGCGGATGATACGGCTGATTGGTATTCCGTGTCGCTTATAACACCGCAGGATTGCATAACCGACAGAATTTTGTTACGCTTATTGATACAAGCATCACCGTTTTTATAGGGATTATATAAAGAAGGAGCATTTGCAACACCTACGAGAGTTGCCACCTCTGCTGCCGTCAAGTCTTCAAGCTCTTTTCCAAAATACGCATATGCCGCCGTGCCTACACCGAAATGATTATTTCCCATTGGTACAATATTCAGATAAAGCTCTAAAATCTCTTCCTTTGAATATTTTTGCTCTACGTGTATCGCCCGTAATATTTCATTCAGCTTTCTGCTTAGAGTCTGCTGATTATCTCCGCTTATATTTTTTATTACCTGCTGAGTTACAGTAGACGCACCGAATTTTTTGCCACTTCCAAAGAGATAGTTTAAGGCGGCAAGCGCGGTTCTTTTATAATCGACTCCCCTGTGCTCAAAGAAGCGCTGGTCCTCTACGGACAGAAAGCCGTTTATTAAAAGAGGCGGCATATCACATATAGATGATATCTGACGTCTGACACCGCCGATCTGCTCGATTTTCTCAAATTGAACATTATCATCTACGGTGTCGGTTTTGTTCTTCGCGGCATAAAAAACAGTCGGTTCCCAGCTCTGAGAACGGGCAAATAATATCTCGTCTGCCTCGTAATTTATATTCTTTTTTGCGTAAAAATACAAAAAAGTAAGTATACCAAGCGAAAGCAATGCGGCAATCACAGCCACGCTCGAAACTATCTTTAACGCTCTGTGTTTTTTTCTCATAAAAAAGCCTCCCTCTGCAAGAATAATTTGCGTAGGAAGGCTTTTTTTATTTATTATGTTTTTTGGCAGATATGTCAGTAATTAACTTTATTAAGATACAGTCCCTCAGGGGGCGCAGTCATTCCCGCGCGAGCGCGATCACGAGAGGCTATAATACCGGGTATGTCCTCCGGAGAAAGCTTTCCGACAGCTACATCAATTAGTGTGCCGACGATAATACGCACCATATTATATAGGAAACCGTCACCCCTGACTCTGATTGTAATAAGATTGTCATTTTTCTCAACCGAAAGATGATATATCGTTCTTACAGTATCCGTAACATTATCTGCGCCCTCCGACATAAAGCCGAAGAAATCGTGTTTACCAAGAAAATAGGAAGCCGCTTTATTCATTTGCGCAATGGCGGTATTGGTTATAGGACGGGGGAAAAACCACGCTCTACCATAAAGAAACGGATCGTAGATACGAGAATTTGAAATGATGTAAACGTATTCCTTAGAAACAACATCGTATCTAGGATGAAAATCCTCGGAGCAAGACTCAGCGTAGAAAAGCGAGAGATCGTTTGGCAAAAACCGGGATACCGCAACAGGCAGCTTATCCGGAGGGACAGTGGCACTGTCACACTCGACTGTTACGCAAAACTCATTCGCGTGTACTCCCGCATCAGTACGGCTGCACCCGGTAACGCGGCAATCCGCGCCGAAGACCGTCCTAAGTCCGCGGCATAGCTCGCCCTGCACGGTACGCAGTCCGGGTTGGACCTGAAAGCCGTGAAAGTCTGTGCCTAGATATTTAACTTTTGCAAAATACTTCATATCACACGTCCGCTATTTTTTTAGAATAAAACATAAGGAAGCAAGAAAAACCACAATCAACTATATTTTATAGAATAACAAATCATAAAATGCAAATTCAATGGGCAAATTGTAAGGCAGAACTGAGCCAAGTATAATAACGGCAAGCAATATAACAGAGAAAACCAAGCATACGTAATCTCGCATACGCAGCTCAAGCTTCACAAGTTTCGTTCTGTTTTTATCTCCTCTGTAGCACCTGCACTCCATAGCTGTTGCAAGCTCCTCTGCTCGCTTGAACGATGAAACGATCAGCGGTATAAGGAGAGGTATCAGCGCTTTCGCTCTCTTCACGAGAGAACCGGTTGAGAAGTCTGCGCCTCTGGATTTCTGCGCGTTCATTATCTTTTCCGTTTCCTCTATAAGCGTAGGAATAAATCTGAGAGCTATCGACATCATCATAGCGAACGTATGCACCGGTACACCTATAGCTTTAAGAGGCGACAGAAGGGATTCAAGTCCATCCGTTAAAGATATGGGGGACGTGGTATAAGTCAGAAGCATACTCGTTATGACAATAAGAAGAATAACTCGCCAAGCCATAAAGATGGCACGAATTATACCGTATGTGTAAACTCTGATAATCCAAAATTCAATCAGAGGCTCGCCCTCCGCGGTAGTCATAAAGACGTTCAGCACCATTGTAAAGAGGAGTATAAGCAATATTGGCTTAATTCCTCTGATAATAACAGCAAAGGAAATTCTGCTGATACAAACCAAAAGAACGGCAAAAAGCGTGACGAGCAGGAAGGTTATAGGATTGTTCGCGAAAAATATTGTTACTATAGATAAAATAGCAATGATAATCTTGATTCTGGGGTCAAGCTTATGAAGCACGGAATAGCCCGGAAAAAACTGACCCAAGGTAATATCTGAAATCACTTCGCCCCTCCTCTCACATAATCGAGAATAGCATCGCGGACACCGTCAACAGTGTACAGCTTTCCGGAGAGATCAATGCCGCGGCGCTTCAGTTCTGCGGCAATCTTGGCAACCTCCGGAACGTCAAGTCCCACTGCAGAAAGTGAGTCTGCTTTGGAGAAGATCTCGTCCGTTGTGCCCTGAGCGTATATTTTTCCGCGATTCATAACCACGACTTCGTCGCAATAAGTCGCCATATCCTCCATAGAATGACTTACAAGTATCACGGAAGAACCGCTTAGCCGCACGTAATCTCCAAGCTTACCGAGAATATCTCTTCTGCCTCTGGGATCAAGACCTGCCGCCGGCTCGTCAAGAACGAGAACGTCAGGACGCATAGCTAATATACCGGCTATAGCGACGCGGCGCTTCTGTCCGCCGGAAAGATCAAATGGAGATTTATCAAGAAGCTCGTTTGATATGCCGACAAAGCCTGCGGCTTCGATAACACGCTGCTCGATCTCCTCATCGGAAAGTCCGAGATTTCGCGGACCGAAGCCGATATCGCTTCTGACCGTTTCATCAAACAGCTGATATTCGGGATATTGCATAACAAGTCCTACGCGGTAGCGAACGGTGGCTATTTCCTTAGGATTTGCCCATATGTCTTTACCGTCAAGAAGCACCCTACCATCAGTTGGCTTGAAAAGACCGTTGAGCAGGCTGACGAGAGTGGATTTACCGGATCCTGTGTGACCGATCAAGCCGGTAATCTTGCCTCTCAAAAAGGATACGCTGATATTATCAAGCGCAACCTTCTCAAAGGGAGTTCCCTTACCGTATATATAGGTAACGTTTTCAAGTTTAATAATTTCGTTCATTTTACTTATCCTGTAAAAAGCTGTAAAGCGAATCTACGCACTCCGACGAGGTAAGCGCACCAGACGAAACATCAAGTCCGGCTTCACGAAGGGCGTCTAAAAGCTCTGCGCCCTGAGGCGCTTCAAGTCCCATACGATGAAGCGCTGAGATGTCCTTAAAAGCTTCTTTCGTGGAAGCGTCAATGGCAACCTCGCCCTCATTTACGATTATTACTCTGTCCGCTCTGCACGCCTCATCCATATAATGCGTAATATTTATTACAGTAATGCCGTCCTCACGGTTGAGGCGCTCCATAATATCAATTATATCGCGTCTGCCGATAGGATCCAGCATAGCTGTGGATTCGTCGAATATAATAACGTCAGGACGCATAGCGATGATGCCCGCAATCGCGATTCGTTGCTTCTGACCGCCGGAGAGCTTGTGCGGAGCGTGACGGGCGTATTCAGTCATACCAACGGCGGCAAGAGCAGAATTTACCCTACGGCGTATTTCCTCTCTGGGAAGTCCGAGATTCTCCGGTCCGAACGCAACGTCCTCCTCTACAACTGTAGCAACAAGCTGATTGTCCGGATTCTGAAAGACCATTCCGACCTTGCGGCGCACGTCAAATACATCGTCCTCGGTGAAATTCTCGTCCGTTATCCGCACTCCGTCGATAAAAATATCTCCGCTGTTCGGAACGAGAATCATATTGAGAAGCTTGGCAAGGGTTGACTTGCCTGAGCCGTTATGCCCCAAAACAGCAACGTACTCACCGCGTTCAATGCTGATATTTATATCCCTGACACCGTGCACCTCACGGACGTCGAAGGAAGGATTTTTGTTTTCATCATAGGAGAAGGACAAGCCTACCGTCCTGATAATCGGTTCACTCATTTCTATCCTTTGCTTTCGGTGTGTACGTTTTTACACACGCTTAATATTTATTTTTTCCAAAGACGACTCTGACGCTTGAGCCGCACGGAAGAGGCAATCCGCTCTCTACAACCGGCAGTCCAAGCTCTTCTGCTACTGATTTTCCCTCAAATTTAGAAAGAAGACGTGTTTCGGCAATGTATCTCATAGTTGACGCGGAAAGGCCCGTGGTGTATGAGTTAAGGAGGAAGAACAGTGGGTTATCCGAGAGAACTGCGGATACGAGCTCAACGAACTCGTCAATATTCTCCTCTATCTTCCACACCTCACCGGTAGGACCTCTGCCGTAAGACGGAGGATCCATAATTATTCCGTCGTACTTATTGCCGCGTCGTATCTCTCTTTCAACGAACTTCTTACAATCGTCTACTATGTATCTGATAGGCGCATCAGAAAGGCCGGATAGAGCTGCGTTTTCCTTAGCGGACTGAACCATTCCCTTAGACGCGTCAACGTGGCATACGGATGCGCCTGCTGCTGCGGCGGAAACGGTCGCGCCACCGGTGTAAGCGAAGAGATTTAATACCTTGATGGGTCTGCCGGCATCTTTGATAAGAGAGGAAAACCAATCCCAATTTGCCGCCTGTTCGGGAAAGAGTCCGGTGTGCTTGAAGCCCATAGGCTTGATTTTAAATTTAAGACTTCCATAGGAAATCACCCAGCTATCCGGCAACTTATTATCGCTCCAAGCTCCACCGCCTGAGCTGCTGCGGCGATAGCTGGCATCTGCGGTGCGCCAAAGCTTATTCTTCTTATCGGTTTTCCATATAACCTGTGGGTCGGGTCTGATAAGGGTATATTTTCCCCATTTCTCCAGCTTCTCGCCCCCTGAGGTATCTATAACCGTATAATCCTTCCATTTATCTGCTATCCACATATTATTCTCCGAACAGTTATTTTAGCGTTGATTATAGTATTTTCCGATGGCGGAAGCGCGACACTGGGAATGACATATCGCTATAGCCACAGCGTCGGCGGTATCGTCGGGCTTCGGAGGACTCTTCAGCTTAAGAATAGTCGTTACCATAGAAATGACCTGCTGCTTCTCCGCCCTGCCGTAGCCAACCACAGCCTGCTTTACCTGCAAAGGCGTATATTCGCTGACCGCGACTCCGCGCTCACAGGCTGTACAAAGTATGACTCCGCGAGCCTCCGCAACCGCAATACCGGTAGTAATATTCGTGTTAAAGAAAAGCTCCTCGATAGCCATCTCATCAGGCCTGTACTTATCTATTATTGAATTAAGATCGTTTTTTATGATGACGAGTCTGTCCTCTATATTCGTGTGCGCAGGCGTAGTAATAGCGCCAAATGCTAACGGTCTGAGAGAGCCACGCTCGCTCTCAAGAACCGCCCAGCCGACTATCGCAAGTCCGGGATCTATGCCGAGTATTCTCATTATGAAATGCTCCTACCGCCGTATTTAAATCTTTATCATTTAATTATAGCATATCATTGCATTCAAGTCAATTATTGAAAGCGAAAAAAGGCTTCAACCCGAATATGACAGCTCAAAGCAGATATTGCGCAAAGCGTAAAGGTCAGGCAAGAAACCGCAGAACAAAAATCTCAGGAGAGGATATCGCTGAGAAGCTCGCAAAACGCCTTTTCGGTTTCTTCGATACTCAGGTCGTTGGTAAAGTAATAATCATATGAATAATTCTCCACCGAATCGTCAGCGTAGTTACCGTAATGACTTTTTTTCATTCTGTTGCCGCCGCGTACCAGCAAGGACTTTGCATAGCCGTCGGTTGCCCTTATAAACTTCGCAATTTCCTCCGGTTCTCTGATATGGACGAATAGTACTTCTTCGTCCGTTTTAAGAAACTCACGGAATATATTTAGCGCCCAATTTGTTGGGAAGTCGTTATAAGCAACGGTAAGCTGCTTCATATCAGCCAAAAACTTGCGTGACTTATCGTCCTTGGAGCCGTCCCATCCGCACATAGCCGCAATTTCCTTGATAGGTGTTATGGTGGATATATTGCGGACCTTAAAATGCTTCTCAGCCAGAGAGCAAAGGGTATCCTTGCCTACTCCACCCGCGCCGTTAATAACTATTACTGCTTTATTCATAGCTCTCACCTCGGTTTTTTCTCATTATATATTACCACAGCTTAGTGTAATTGTCAATAAATGTGCGTGCAAGCGCAAAGAATTATTTTTATTTTCAATTATTAAGTACAAAACGCAGAGCAACTAAAGAAAAAATCCCGGCGGTTAAGACCGCCGGGCAAATAAATCAATTCAGTGTAAGCGTTTCTCCGGGAGCAATGGAATAGGTTTTACCTCCGACGTTGAACCAAATCTTAATAAGTGTCGGATTATAAAGAATATTGCTGTCAGCACTGATAACGAGAGAGTGGTACGCCTTGATATAATCGTAAATATCGATATTTGTAGCATACCAAATATCCTCCTTACCGGAGAGGCGACACAGCAAATTCTCAATATGATCCCAGTTACTGTTGCGATCGAACTCGTAAGTATGCCCCCACACGTAGAAAAGTCTGGGCCATCTGTCTGCAACATAGCGATGATCAACGTCGAGAGAAAGGAATTTTTCAACATATTCAATTGCTGACGGATTATCGTGATGTATAGTAGGCATCCACGCATGAAAATCATCAGGAAGAGCAAAGGTATCATTGTCGCCGCCGAGAGTACGCGAATAAGCAACGCCCAAGCTCTCTAGTATACTCTTGACGGTGACATAGGAATTACCGTTGTTTGGCCTGCGTATTCCGCTATCCGGATATGCCATACCTCTGATTATCATATTAAGCTCTCGTTCAAGAAGCATGCGGCATTCGAGAGTCTCGCGTACAGCCTCAGTGGGAGAAATGGCGCAGGTCGCCTTGTGGGAGTGACCGTGCAAAGCAATCTCGTGACCGCGAGATATCAGATCACGAAGCTCCTCTGAATGTAACACATTATCTCTGTTTCTATCAAGCACATAAAGAGAATTTACATTAAAGGTTCCCTTCATTCCATACTTATCAAGAAGATCTGCGAACCGCATATCAGAAAGCACCGCATCATCATAACTGAATGTTACTGCCTTGGTTTTTCCACCAGGAAATCTCAAAAAACGATAATTCATAAATATAAACCTCATCAATAATATGTAATATTAAAGCTAACGAAAAAACTCCGGTACACAAGCGTCGAACGTCGTCTGACTACTTACAATTCAATAATATCACATTATCATTACGTATGTCAAGAAAAATATTTTTTTGAATTATGTATTTACATTTCAAACGCAATAGTGTATAATGTTTTGTTGTAGGAAATATAGTCAAACTACCTAATGAATGGGAGATATATTATGGAAAAAAAGCTTTTCGGAAAACTGAAGGACGATCGCGAGGTCTACTCGTATCTTTTACAAAGCGGTGACTCCGTCGCGAGAATAATGGATTACGGAGCAACCATTCTGTCTTTCCAGCCCTTCGGCAAGGAGCACATTATAGGCGGATACGATATTCTTGAATGCTATGAGATAGACGGTTCAAATCAAGGAGCGACTATCGGACGCGTAGCTAACAGAATCGCGAATGCGGAGTTTACTATGGACGGAGCTATTTATATGCTTCCGAACAATAACAACGGTCACTGTCTGCACGGCGGTGTTGGATTTAAGAGAAAGATCTGGGACGTTCTGGAGTACACCGAAAACAGTATTCTTCTATCCTGCTTCTCACCCGACGGCGACGATGGTTTCCCCGGTGATCTTGTGACTAAGGTAAGATATACCCTTGATAAATCAACCGTTATAATTGATTACGAGGCAACTCCCGGAAGCAAGACGCCCATCGCACTAACAAACCATTCCTATTTCAACCTCAACGGTTTCAGCTCGGATATCACTAATCACGAGGTAATGATATACTCAAACAATTACACCGAGGTAGACTCCAGTCTGATTCCTACAGGTAACCGTCCCAGTGTAGACGGAACGCCGTTTGATCTTCGTACCTATAAAAAGCTCGGCGATATATTCTCCGACAGCTTTTCAGGATTTGACCACAATATGATACTCTGCCCGGAAATTTTTAAAGAATTTGGCGGTTTAAACCTTGGACTTGCCGCTTCAGTCAGAAACAGTGAAATGGTGATGAACGTATACACCGATCAACCCGGTGTGCAATTTTACACTGCTAATTTCCTTAAAGGTAAGCCTGATTTCAGAGGCTTTGTTAAGAGAATTTTCCACGGTGCTCTGTGTCTTGAGGCTCAGACAGAACCAAACTCTGTAAATAGAGGCGAATGCTTCTATGAAGCCGGTGAAACCTATAGGCAGACCACGGCGTACGAAATACTTAAGCGATAAATATGAGATAAAAGACGCAGTTGCTTCGACTGCGTCTTTTAATTATGTAAATAAAAGATTATATAAATATTATTTTTTAAAAATAATCAAAAACTATAGATTTTTACTTTTATTTATGATATAATAATATGAAATCTCATCGATTGTCGGGTCATTTTGACCCTTGGATTGCAAAAAAATACAGAAAATTGGCGAGTACGTCGCCAAAAGAGGTACATAAAAATGTCTGAGAACAAAATTGATATATATGAAGAAATCTCCCTTCCGCTCATTCCGCTTCGCGGTCTGGTTGGATTTCCCGGTGTTCAATTAAGCATAGAGATCGTACGTCCTATTTCCCTGAAGGCGTTTACCGCCGCAGCCTCACTGCACGATGCCAAGGTATTACTCGTCGCGCAGAAGGATATAGCGGTCGAGGACCCTAAGTTTGAGGATATATATCGGATCGGAGTTCTTGCAGAGATCAAGCACGTTGTCAAAAACCCTCACGGAAATCTTTCAGTCGTTTTCGAGGGCATATCGAGAATAAAACTCAACGGAATAAAATTTGAAGCCGGATTTATGATCGGAGAAGCCATTGCCAAGCAAGAGCATACTATGAGAACTCCAAGCGCCCAGTGCGAAGCGATGATGATGGAGGTGAAGCAGCTTCTCACTCAGCTAAAAAACGTTCATCCCACCTTTGACGAGGATATGAGGGTTGCCGCCGAGGCGATCGTTGATCCCTGCTACTTCGCCGATTTCGTAGCATCCTCCGCCGTTATCGATTACAAGAATAAACAGACCGTGCTTGAGGCTATGACTGCAAAAACAAGGCTGGAAAAGCTGCTCGTAGCTCTCGGCGAGGAATTTATGCTCTTGCAGTGCGAAAGAGATATTCAGCAGCAGGTACGTGCCAAAATTGACAAAAATCAAAAGGATTACTTCCTCCGCGAGCAAATAAAGGCTATTCAGTCAGAGCTTGGCGAGGAAGATGAAGACGACGAGCTTCGTGAATATGACGAGAAGATCGCGGCGGCAAAGCTTCCTGAGGATATCAGAGAAAAACTATATAAGGAGCTCTCCAAGCTGGCAAAAACCCCATTTGGCGCAGCTGAGGGAACCGTAATTCGCTCTTATCTTGACACCTGCCTTGAATTTCCATTTGGTATCAGATCTCAGGACGAGGTATCCATCGGCGAAGCAAGACGTATTCTCGACGATGACCACGACGGTCTGGAAAAGGTAAAAGAGAGAATTCTCGAATTTGTTGCAGTCAAGCAGTTCTCCCCTGACGTTAAAAACCAGATCATTTGTCTTGTCGGTCCTCCCGGCGTAGGAAAAACGTCGGTTGCGGCATCTATCGCTCGCGCGCTCGGCAGAAAATACGCGAGAGTATCTCTCGGCGGTATGCACGACGAGGCGGAGATACGCGGTCACAGAAAGACGTACGTCGGAGCTATGCCCGGAAGAATCGTTACGGCAATTATAAATGCCAAAGCGGAAAATCCTGTTATCGTTCTGGACGAAATAGATAAAATGTCGAACAATTTCAGGGGTGATCCAACCTCGGCGCTTCTTGAGGTGTTAGACCCTGAGCAAAACAAGTCCTTCCGTGATAACTTTATGGAGATACCGATAGACCTATCCGATACTCTGTTTATAGCAACCGCAAACAGCTACGACGGTATTCCCCTGCCCCTGCTCGACCGAATGGAGATCATAGAGCTGACTACGTACACGGATACGGAGAAGCTAAGCATTGCGAAAAATCATCTGATTCCGAAGCAAATGAAGCGTAACGGAGTCACCGGAAGAATGTTTAAAATAACCGACGAGGGTATTTTAGCGCTCATTAAGGGCTACACCAAAGAGGCCGGAGTAAGAAATCTGGAGCGCGAGCTGGCATCTCTGATACGTAAGAGCGCAAAGAAAATCGCGGAGGGCAATGCTAAATCCGTAAGAATAACCGAAAATAATCTGACAGATTATCTCGGAAAAATAAAAATCATCCCTGAGCTTCCGGAGGAATCGGACCCCGTAGGCGTAGTAAACGGACTTGCCTACACACAATCCGGCGGAGATCTCCTAAAGGTTGAAGTCGCCGTAATGGAAGGCGCAGGTAAGATCGAGCTCACCGGTTCTCTCGGTGAAGTAATGAAGGAGTCTGCGAGAATCGCTCACTCCTACGTACGTACGGTTGCGTCACTCTACGGTATTTCACCTGCGTTCTACAAGGACTCTGATATACACATCCACTTCCCTGAGGGCGCGATACCTAAGGACGGCCCCTCTGCCGGTGTTACTATGGTAACCGCTATGGTCAGTGCGCTTAGTAACGTATCCGTTCGCCGTGACGTTGCTATGACGGGTGAGATAACCCTCCGCGGAAACGTTCTTCCCATTGGAGGACTCAAGGAAAAAACTCTCGCGGCATATCGCGCAGGAATTTCCACAGTGCTCATTCCATCTGACAATTTGCGCGACCTCGACGATATCGACTCCGAAGCAAGAGCGCATCTGAGATTTCTCCCTTGCAAAACCGCCGATGACGTTTTGAAAAACGCGCTTTCGGTATGATTGGGGTAATAAATATGAAGATCAACGTCAACAATTCAAATATCGCTATGACGATCGGAAATGCTCGACAATTTCCGCGCGATCCGCGCCCGCAGATCGCCCTCTCGGGCAGGTCGAACGTCGGTAAAAGTTCTCTTATAAATACCATGC
>JAZOTE010000092.1:0-71722 GCA_045657485.1 Eubacteriales bacterium | reverse complement strand
TGGTTCCGCTACGCGCCCGTCAAGTCGCATAGTCGTAACGTTCGCAAATCATAGATTTGTTTCGTTACTCCTTGCTTTGTTGACTTCACATCGGCAAAACAATTATTAATTGTTTTGCCCTCGTTCACCCAGTTTGGGGAGCCAAAAAGCAAGTCTTTGGACTTGCTTTTTTTTCGCTCCGCGGTAGACGTCTCCTAACGACTCGTTTGCTACGCAAACTGTCGTAGGTTCTCTCCGGTCGCCGTCGTGTGTCGTATCGCGTCGACTCGGTACACTCGTCTTGCGTTACTCGCTCTTTGGGTGACACCGCTACCGCGGAACTTGTTTTTTTCATCGACGCGCTTAAAAGCTGAATACATACGGTAAGATTGAAGCCGACTTTATTAACACAAACAAGTGTTGAATAAGGTCGGCTTTGTTTTTCGAAAACCTCCCGCAAAACGCGTGGTTCCGTAGAGGCTTTTTCCGTTTAACAAAAACTTCTACGGTATAAAAAAAGCGGATCTAACCAACCGCAAGTAAAAAATAAGCCAACCGCTTTAGCGGTAGCTTGAGCTCGCTTGCGGTTGGCAGATTTTTCGGTGGGCTTTCAGATCCGCCGGTAACATACCCTTATAGGACTGAACAAACCACCGGCTTTGCCGGAGGTGATGACTATTCTGCTCGGATTTATATTTGCGTTAAAACGTTTTTCTGATTTGCTGTTATAGTATGTAACAAAAACTTGACATTAGCATAACAAAAGAGTATAATTATAATAAAAGTTTTATATTTAAAGAGGCTTGGTGTTATGAATTTGCCGAAAATGAAATTTACCGCGGCGGGGGATATGCTTATACAGAGAGTTATCTCTACCGAGTATGATGGCTTTAAAGAGGTCAGCGATTATATCCGCAAGGGCGACGCGAGGTTTTTCAATTTTGAGTCTATTATATATAAGGAAGGAATTTGGGGCAATCAGTTCAACGGAGGCTCGTTCCACAATTCCGACGTTCGAACTTTGAAGATAGCGGAGAAGTACGGCTTTAATATGATGACTTTCGCCAATAACCACGCCTTTGACTGGGGATACGGTGGACTTATCTCAACGCTTGATGCGCTGAAAAACACCGATTTCGTTCACACGGGTGCGGGAATGAACCTTGACGAAGCGTCGGCTCCTGCTTATCTTGATACCCCGACCGGAAGAGTTGCGCTTATTTCTATGACGGCATCCTTTGTTAATGATGCGGCGATAGCAGGCCGTCAATCGCGCAGAACGCCGGGACGCCCCGGCATCAACCCCTTGCGTACTCACAATTACATTGAGCTTACGAAGGAGCAATTCGACGTTCTAAATGAAATATCCGAGGTGAGCGGAGTAAATGCAAGCCTTGCCATCTTACGCGCGGAGGGATATGCCCCAAAGAACGAGGATAAAACGCTTGTTAAGCTTGACGGTATGGGAGAATATCACCTTGGAGAGCGGACGAAATTCCACGCAGAGCTTAACGAAGATGATATGGCAAGATTAGAGCGCGCGATCTATGAGGCAAAACATCAGGCGGACTATATTCTTGCAAGTATTCACGGGCACGACGTTTCCGGAACGGCAAAGGAAACTCCCGCAGATTATTTGGTAGAGTTTGCGCATCGCTGTATCGATATGGGGGTTCACGCGGTGCTTGGTCACGGTCCTCATCTTCTTCGTCCTCTTGAGATATACAAAAATTGTCCAATCTTCTACTCGCTCGGAGATTTTATGTTGCATAACGAGAGCGTCACTTTTGCTCCCGAGGATATGTATGAGAAATACGGATTGACCTCGGATGATCCTCTGTGTGACATCTATCGCAAGCGCTCGAGAAATTATACCGTAGGGCTGCTTACCGATCGCCGTATGATGGAGGCGGTGATCCCATATTTCGAGATGGAGGACGGAGAGCTGACTTATCTTGAGCTGTTCCCGATAGAACTTGGCTTCGGTGAGCCTCGTTACCGCCTCGGAAACCCGAGATTTTGTAAGGATAAGGGTATCATCGAGCGCTATGCCGAGATGTCCGCCCCTTACGGAACCGAGATCAAGGTTGACGAGCGCGGTATCGGTATCGTTAAATTGAAATAGAACTTTAAGGTGCGCGTCAAGTCATCGAAGCTCTGAATACACGGAAATATCACGTTTTAAATAAAATAATGTCTGAGTTTATCCCTCTTTATCAAGTCTTGCTTGACAAAAGCAAGACTTTTGTGCTTTACTTTTAAATGCAGATATGCTATAATGAAGAAAAAAGGGGGATGCAAAGATGACTGTCGGTGCTAATATCTTAAATTTAAGAAAACTAAATAAAATGTCGCAAGAGGAACTTGCAGAAAAAATGAGCGTCACAAGACAGACCGTCAGCTTGTGGGAAACGGATCAAACGCTGCCGACGCTTGACAATCTTGTCAGATTGAAGGACATATTCGGAGTGTCTGTCGACAAAATACTTTATTCAGGTGAGGTTAAAATGGAAAAATACAATTCTGATTCTCTTGATACTATTTGCGCGGCGCTTGCGTACGCGATGGGAATTGAAGCGCCGAAATTTGCGGCAAATAAGAACGAAGAGCTTGCCAACTATATAGACAAGGTGTTCGACGGTGAAAAAGCCGATAGGGTGGTAATGTATAATCCTGACGCTATTGCACAGTGGATCTATCAAAAATATCCCGAATACTTAAAAACCGTGAAGGCAAAAGCTGAAAAGGAGATCTATCTCTCCACGGTTATGCCGTCCGTAACTCCCGTTTGCTTCGGAACGATGTATACCGGGGCACAACCTGCGGTTCACGGAATTCAAAAGTATGAAAAACCCGTGATCACTATCGACACTATTTTTGACAGATTGATAGCCGCAGGGAAGAAGATTGCGCTTATCACGTACGGAAAATGCAGTCTTAGCAGAATATACCTTAATAGAGATATTGATTATTATCATTTTGAAGAAGGCGGAATCGAAGATGCAAACGCAAAAGCTGTGGAGGTCATTCTTCGTGACGAACACGATTTCATAGTCATATATAACGGAAACTATGACAGTGTGATGCATAAAAACGGACCGGAAAGCGCAAAGACTCTGGCTGAACTCCGCACAAACGACCATATGTTTGGACTTATATCTAATTTGATAAAAACTCATTGGAAAAAGCACAACACTTTGCTTGGCTTTGCAATGGACCACGGTTGCCACGAAATTGATGGCGGATGTGGCTCGCACGGTCTTGATATGCTGGAGGATATCAATATCGTCCATCTTTATAAAGGATATGTGAAGGTAAAAAGCTAATGAAGGTTTGGGTGATTCGACACGGAGAGAGTGAAACAAATAAAAATGGCTTTTGGACCGGTTGGCTTGATGTTCCGCTTACAGGAAAGGGAAGGGAAGATGCGGCTCTTGTAGGTGTGCTTCTTTCAAAGATCGATTTTGATAAAATTTTTTCAAGCGATCTTTCAAGAGCAAGGAACACTGCTGATATCGCAATCCCTGGGTGCAAATACGAAATCAACAAAGTTCTTCGTGAAATAAACGTCGGGAATATTGCAGGTAAGCCTTGGGGAGTAATCAACGGCGACGACGGAATCCCCAAAAATAAAGACGGATATACTGCTTTTGGTGGGGAGAGCAAGGCCCAGTTCAATGCACGTGTCGTTTCGTTTATGAAGAAATTGGAGGTATCGGGTTATGAAAACGTTGCCGTTTTTTCGCACGCAGGATTTCTTCGAAGCACTCTCGATTTTGTTGTGGGAACGGAATTGGAACGAAAAAATGTTTGCTGTAAAAACTGTGCTATTGGAATATTTGAATATGACGGCGACAGCTGGAAACTGCACAGCTGGATCAATTTGAAATAGAACGCAGTTGTCATTTTGACCTCTAACCACAAAAAAAGCACTTGCGAAAGCAAGTGCTTTTTTCAACGATGTGTTCCGCAAGCGGAACGTAATGTATCCTTCGGAAGTGAAGTGCGCTTCGCGCGTGAAGTGTGCCTTCGGCACGAAATCGGGAACACATCACTTCACTGCGACCGCAGGGAGCAACATCACTATGCGGCGCATAACATCACTTTGGCGTAGCCAAAACTTCACTTAAATTTCAAAGTCCTTGTTTTACAAGGGCTTTTCGTGCTTTCAGGGTGAAAAGCCACCTATCCTCTGTCCGCAGGTTTTGCTTGTATCGTATGAAGCAGCTGATGCTTTGCGTTTGTCGATCAATTATACCGATAAATCCTCCGTTACACCATCCGGGCGATCCAATGCATCCGGGCGAACGCAATATCGTCGCCCGCGAAATTCAACATATATCATACCGTCTTGTTGAACAACTGTCGGTGGTACTTCTCCTGCTGCAAGGGGGAAAAGCAGCGTTAAAAAGCAAAACTCGCGTACACCGTGAGCAATACGCGAAACGGTGCTTGCCGAATGCAGCGATTGGTCGTTACGTCCATTGTACCAACCGCGCAACTGTGGTTCGGTCTGCCCACAGACTACTGTTGTACCGTCAGCGCTGTCCATGGGAACAATGGCAATTTCACTGTGTCCGCCGAATGCCGAAAGAACCGCACCGGGCAGCATCGGTATATTCTGTACACTTGTCGTATTCAAATGCCAAAGCAGCTCATAATCGTGTACGTTATCATCGGTGGAAGTCAAAGTATCCCGCACAAGGAAAAAATTCGGCTTGCAGAAACGCACTTCGCGGCGGTGTGCGGCTACCTGAATGGAATCTCTCATTCCGGTTCCCCGGAATCCATCCTCGTATGTTCCCGTTGCGTAATCATACATCGGCGTGGTGACCCATGCCGCGTCTATGGGGGCGTTTACGATCAACGGTCCGCCACGATGTTGCGCCATGCCATCCACCAATACAGTGTTATGACCATATGCAGACACCGCATATCCTCTCGCAGCAGAAGATTCATATTGTCCGCCGCCGTCATCGTAGATCAGCTCATCGGCTCCACGATACAGAATGACGTTGAGCTTATCCTGATGCATATGACCTGCGCCCAAAGGTCCTACATCAAAGCAAAGATAGGTCGCATCTGCGCTCCAATCACTCCGCATGACGGCAAACCCGGCATACGGAAGATACGCCGATGCCGTTTCTCCCGCAGGCGGCTGTCCCTCAGTTCGTGTGGAATTGATGTATCGGTAGGCTTCTGTTGCGCCGGCAATCCATGCCGCGCGATCGGTGAAACGTCGTGTTTGTATGGTATAGGTATCGTTGGTGCGCGGTTGCGTTAGTGCGGGCGTGGATAGCTGTATCGCTGCGCGCACGGTTTTATGGATCAGATCCGTAAAGCTTTGCGGGATCTCTGCAGAAAGCCCCAGCGCATCTGACAATTCATAAAAATTGATGGCGCAATGGCAGACGACCAACTGATAGTCCGGTGACAGTTCGTTATGCATACCGTCCGGCAGAATCTGCAGCTCCATCTCTCGCAAAAGTCGCTCTGTCGCGATCTTTCTATGATCCGCCGCATCAGACAATTCGGGGAACAGCGCAGAGAAGGTGTATACACCGTTGGACTCCATCATCAGCCAGTTGCCTCGCGTAGGATTTGCAACCAGGTGCTTTGCTTGGCGATGCATAGAAGCGATCATTAGAAGCAGCGTTGCATCGTCAAGATACTTGCAAAAGCCGTCGAAAGCGACCTGCCACGAGCGGAGCAAACGCAAGCCGCATTCAATGGTGCGCCAGGCACTGCCGGGACCGTTCCAATTCACCTCAGGCGCATCGGTCTGCGCGATCCAACGCAGCAGCTGCGTACGAAAAGCAAGAGCGTAACGCTCATCACCTGTGTCACGGAAAGCACGCGCCATGTCAATCCAGTAGGAATGGCGGTTGAATTGCCAGAGCCACTCATGGTTTCGCGATCCTTGCAAAGCAGTTGGGTCAAAGAAAAAATCGATTTCTCCTTCAAATGTCCAATCGATATTTATCTCGCGCATGATGCCATGCGAAGCGTGATCCGCTAAGGTGTGATCGTAGCTGCCCGCAGCGGACAGACTTTCCGTTGGGAATGCAGGCTTATTGCGGTAATAGGACGCGCATTCTCGAAGCATAGCAAAAGCATCCTGCCGCACGACTGCATCGGCATAATCACGGGAGATCTTCGCCGGATTGATCACGGAGAACAGTTCTCCCAAATGCGCAGCATATTTATCGGCAACGACGGTATCATCAGTCAACGTAGAAACGAGGGGAAGATATATCGTATACTGTTTCATATTCTTTGTGTTCCTTTTTCGCAGGCAATCGCCCGTCTTTTGGCAACATACATTATAGCACACTGTTTTTGATTTTGCAAGGAGTGGACATAAAATAGTAGCTATCAAGTAAAAGTTGGCAAAAACTCTGATATAAAAGTTGCATTTTTATACTATAAGCCCATAAAGCAGCTCTGAAAGGGACTGCTTTTTTCTTTTCCACGAATTTAAAGAGGGCTCGAACGCAAGTGACACTAGCTTAACAGCCATTGTTTGCTACGCAAACGGCTGTGAAATTGCTGTTCGTTGAACGAACGGGACAAACCACGCAATGCTGCGCGGTGTTATATTTCGCTACACGCCTGTCGGGTCGCACGGTCGATGGTCTGCGCCTATGCCAGTTTACGGCGTGTTCCGGTGTCCCGTTTTTCTCATTCGCGCTTGACATCTTGATCTCCCCATGCTATAATATGGCAGTAAATTAAAATATTATTTTAGAAGGAGATCATAGAATGAATTCTTCCTACGATATATTAAGATCCGACCTTGAAAAGATCGGAGTAAGATCGGGCGACGTTCTGGTCGTTCATTCGTCAATGAAGTCGATGGGACACGTAGAGGGCGGCGCAGAGTGCGTTATAGCCGCGCTTTCAGACACACTGGGTAAGGAGGGTACTCTTATTTTTCCTACCTTCACCTACCGTACGTCTTACTCAGACTCCTTCTACTCTAATAAAGACACCTGCTCGTGCGTCGGTCTTCTGTCTGAGGTCTTCAGAAAAACAGACGGGGTCCGCAGGACAAACCATCCTACTCATTCGGTTGCTATCAAAGGACGTCTTGTCGACAGTCTTATCGAGGGCGAGGAGCTTGACGATACTCCTATGGGAATCCATTCTCCGTACAGGAAATTAGCGTCGGTTAAAGCAAAGATTTTAATGCTCGGTTGTCCTCTCGGTCGCAATTCATATATGCACGCGCTTGAGGAGGATGCCGAAGCTATATATTCCCTTCGCGGTCATCAGAAATATACTGTCGTTGACCAGGATGGGAAGACGTATACGCGATTGGTCAGACGGCATAATTTTGCCAGACCGGATGGCGTTGTGGCTCAAAGATATGAGCGCGCAATTGACGTTCTTTGTGAAGGAGAGTACACTCGCGGCACTGTCCACGGAGCAGAATCCGTTCTGTTTGATTCCGTGGCGCTTAGAGATAAGGTGCTGAAGAAGATGAATGAATCTCCTCTCTATTTCGTTGACGATCTTGGCGGGTTTTATCCCGAATACAAAAAAAGCAACGGATAAGACGGTGAGAATTGACGGGATATCTATGCGGGCGTATTGCTGATGAAAACCGGAGTTCTTTAACGAAACTGCTTTTTAGGCGCTATCGGCACACAGCCTTTTAAATTTGTCTTTTATTTCCTCTTTTCTTAGAATTATACATTGCCCTTTATAACCGATAAAACTTCGCTTTTTGTAAATAATACTTATCATAATAGGCGCAAAACATCGCTCTAATGCTTTTAGAACTGATATATATTGTTGATAAAACGAGAACATCCCACGTTCGAATCAGAACGTGGGATGCTTTTATTTAAGCGTGGAAACGGTTGGTTTACAGATGCTTTTTGTTGAATACGGGTATACTAACGGCAAAGCAAATCACAGTCGCGATAGCCGTTGCGGTGATGGCTGCGACATATTCTTTGGGTTCTGCCATACCGTAAATCAGTTGGTTGCCGTCCATCAGCTTCGTAGGTATATATTCGTTCACCTTGGGCAGTAAGCCAATGGCGTAGGACACGAGAACGACAGCTCCCGTTCCGAGAAGAACTCCCGTATTTGAGGTGCATACCGTTGAAAAAACCGTCATAAGAGAAATAACGAACCAGCCGAAAAGCCACCAACATATAACCGCGGTCGGAAGACTTTGCGCTACTGAGTTATCCCAAAAGTACGAATTGTAAAAATAAGTGATTCCAAAGCAGAGCCAGTAGCCGACCGACCAGACCGTTAGGAGAACACCCGCTTTCGAAATAACGACCTTGCAGCGCGCAAGCCCCTTTGTCAAGGCAAGCACTAAAGTTCCCGAACTGTATTCTTTCGTAAAGATCGAGCCGTGAAGCAAAACGAAAGCGATCAATGCAATTGGCATATTCTTGAAAAATTGAACCCACGAATCCATCGCGGTCACGTTCACACCGGTCACGATCATTCCGATTTCCGAAAGGGAATCTGCCATAAGCTCCAGCAGCCACGGCGTTAGCTTTGCCACGGCGGGATTCATAATTCCAATCAGTATAAACAGGGCGAGGGTTATCCATAATCTTCCGCTGCGAAGCTGCTCAAGAACTTCTTTTTTTATAAAGGCGCAGAGGGCTCTCATTTTTCCGTCACCTCCATAAACAGCTCCTCCAGACTTGGCTCCAGCCGCTCTATCCTCAGGAGTGATATGTGATTATCCGCGATAAAGCGTAAAACCTCGGACACAGAATAACTATCCTCCGAGAACTTTACTTTGTTTCCGTCAATTATCTTTGCTTTAGGAAACGCTTTTTGCAGTATGACGGTATCAGAACCGTTTTCGGCTTCTATCGCGTATTCGTTTTTTCGATAGCGTGTTTTAATATCGGATAGCTTACCTTGAATATTCACTACGCCGTCCTTCAGAAAAGCCACGTCGGTACAAATACGCTCCACGTCAGATAGGATGTGGGTGGAAAACAAAACGGTGGTGCGGTCCTTGATTGCCAAAAGAATATCTAGTACGTCCTTTCTGCCTATGGGATCCAGTGCAGAGGTCGGCTCGTCACAAATAAGAAGCTTCGGGCGAGATAGGAGCGCCTGCGCAATACCTAAGCGCTGCTTCATACCTCTCGAAAATCCTTTTATACGGTGGGTTTCTTTGCCGAGTCCCACGAGTGTCAGCAGCTCTTCGGCGCGCTCTTCGATCTCTCTGCGATCAAGTCCCGTGATCTCACCGCAAAAACGGAGATATTCCTTCGCCGTCATAAACGAATAGAATTCCGGAACGTCAGGAAGATAGCCTATATAACGGTTGGTATCGGTTTGCCCGTATACCGCCTTTTCTCCGTTAACGAGGATCTCGCCCGAATCAGCCTTCAGGAGTCCGAGAATAGTTTTCATCGTAGTCGTTTTGCCCGCGCCGTTTTTTCCTATAAAGCCGAATATGCTATGCTCCGGCACTGACAGATCAAGTCCTCGCAAAACCTCTTTATCGCCAAAGCGCTTATAAAGATTGGTGATGCGCAGCATATCCATCAGGAGTCCTCCTTGCCGAGAAGGAAATAAAGGATCGGACCGATAAAGGTATTCATAAAGACTATCGAAATTACAGCCCAAAGAGCGCGATTTCCCCTTTTGTATGCCGAATGGGTAAAAATATGATATAGCGTATATCCGAGAACCGCAAGCTCCGCGACGATAAGCGGAATGAGCAAGGGGAGAAATTCCAAGATCTTATCCATTATTTCTTACACTCCTTTTCGGTGTATACCTCGACGCAAAGGCCCTTGCGTCCGCATTTAGAGCAGGTAAGCCGGCGCATTTTTGGTGTATGATATGCCCAAAATGCTTCCTTGAAGGTAGGCTTCAGTACCTCGTGACATCCGGGGCAGATAAATGCGACGTGATCATAGTAGTGTTTGGATACGCAGATCCCCCATGGAATTGCAACGAGAGCCCATATCGCAAACAGCCACCAGAGACCGTTCGTGATCCACAGAATTACGGAAGTCCATTGCAGCGCGGTTACGGGAATGCCCGTCAGTACCATAGTCAGCCGCATTTTTGACAGCTTATTTTTTTGTTTCATAACGTGAGCTATATCACCAATAGATTCAACGGAGAAGCTTTCCATCTCCTTCAGCTCGCGCTTAATTCCCAGGATCAAGTCAAGCTTTGCTTGACAATCTGAGAGCTCTTCTCTCAGAACCTGCTCCTGCTGTTCAAGTAATAACGAAATGATGCTTTCGGGATTTTTTTCGGCGAACAGAGCGGAGATGCTGTTGATGGGCAGCCCGGCTTCACGCAGAAAGCAGATAACGCGCATTCGCTTTAAGTCGTCCTCCGTATACAGTCTTCTGCCGCCATCGGAAAGCTCGCTGGGCACGAGAATACCGCGGTCATCGTAATATTGAACCGTTCTCACCGATACGCCACAGAGCTTCGCTATTTCTCCAGTTGTGTATTTTGACATAGCTTATCACCTCCTTTATACCCATTATACAACGTTACGCAGCGTAACGAGCAATACGTCACGCAGGGGGATTTTTTAAAAAAATGACCGACAGTCAGTTTTTTGCTTTCAATATATTATATCATAAGTTATATCTTAATTCAATCGGTTTGGGATAAATAGAATGATTTGCCACAGACTTAGCAACTCGGCAAGTACAGAATTCGGCCATACGGCTTTGTTTTACCTTTGCGTGTTCTCAGGATCTCATATACGCAAAAGGCGCTTTCACGGGAGAGTGAAAAGTACGTTCGTGTGTTGCATAGTGATTTGCTTTTTGATTATTATCCTCTGTGGGCGAAATGTTTCGCAAAGTATATTGATGCTTGCAGAGCGGAAAAAGTCAATATTTGGGGAGTTGCGCTTCAGAATGAGCCGCGACAGTCGGAAATACAGAAGTGGCGTCTTTTTAATATACGAGTATCCGACGCTGTTACGCAGAGCACGATGAGGCCGAGATCGCGGCTGAACTTTCAGTGGTTTATAAATCAATATCATTCCTTCATATCGAACGATAATCTATGAATTTGTAAATTATTATTTGCAATTTCGGTTAAATAAAGCGATTGTTTAATCAAAGAAGATAGAGGTGATTAGCGAATTCTCCGACCCCAAACTAACGGTATGATGGGTTAAAGGCTTTGATCCGTCTTTGCGGCACGCGATAAATGAAAGACCGAGATAACGCCATAGGGTTATCTCGGTCTTTGGCTGCACTATGTATTTATTTTTTTAAAAAGGTGAGAAGCCTGTCTTTTATCATAGCGGTGACACGCGGCTCTCCGAGATCTATTAGAGATTTGCCTCGTCCTGAGTCGTAATAACCGAGCTCATCGGGCGTTCTGCCGACTATCTCGCTTTTTTGTCCTGTGATTTTTGCGCTGTTGCAGTCAAGCTCCACTATAGCGAAGAGGGGTTCTTTATAGGGAGCGACGTATCTTACGTTTGGATATTTTTCGTCAATTTCCTTACCGTATCTGCCGATGCAGGTAAAGGAATCTCCGAGCCAATAGTTTGACATACTGTTTAAGTGTACGTACCAGATCCCGCCATCAAAAACGGCGCCGTCGAGATGGGTGTGTCCGTTGAAGCAAAGGACGACACGGCTCCGCCTGCCATTTACGGCTGCTTTAAATTCGGCGGCGTTAAGGATCGACCGAGCAGCGCCCTCCCTTAAGCTCTGATGGGTGAAAATTACAGACGGCTTCTCCGTGGAGTCAAGATCGCTTTTTAACCACTCCATCTCCTCAGGCGGAAGATAGGGAAGTGTGCGTATCTTTCCCGGTATTACGTCGAAATAGTTACCGAATTCGTACGAGAAATATTTCCCGTCCTCCATAAAATAATTTGTGTCGAGGACTATGAAGTGAAAATTCCCTGCGTCAAAGGAATAATAAGCACCACCGTCAATTCCGTGATAGTCTAGTATTTGCGCCTTTGAGCACATATCGCAGTCGTGATTACCTATAACGTGATAAGATGGCTTCTCAAAATCCCGATACAGACTTCGTATGGTATCCTTATCCGCGTAGGTTGGGAAAACGAGAGCGTTGGCAATATTTACAGGTCGGTGCTCCGGCTTACAATTGTTTTTTCTGCCTTCGTCCGGATAGCAGAAGTCGCCAAGCTGTATCACGAAATCTACGTTTTCCTGCCTCGCCGTGTCTAAAAAAGAACGCAACCTTTTTTCTCCGTCGTGGATAATATCAACGTGAAGATCGGCAAAAATTCCAAATTTAACGCTACCGGTCATTTCTTTCACCCCTTTCGTTTTATAGCATTATATCATACCGCTTAGAGCGTGTCAAGTGGTTGTATGAGAGTTGACTTTGAGGAGCTTTCGGATTTGCTTTGCGACGCTTATTGAGTTGACTTTGCGGAGCTTTCGGGTTTGCTTTGCGGGGCTTTCGGGTTTGCTTTGCGGCACTTCTTGAGTTGGCTTTGTGGAGCTTTGCTGATGGACTTCGCCAGCGGTATTTATTTTCTTGGCGCTCGCGCAATGAGCTAAAAACAATCGCGATGCAATTTTTTCTACCAAACTATTATAAAATATTATCCGTTTGTTTGCAATCATTCAACTTACTTTCGGACGCATAAAAAGTGGGATAATGTATATAATTATTTGCAAAAACCAATATTTGCATTGCGCCAGGGGATATTTTCTATTTTGCTTTGCTTTGAAAAAGGTATGAACATATGGGAAACCGGAAAGCAAAACCGGCAGAAAGTGAGAGCTTACGGAAATTAAGCTTGTTTGTTCTATATTTTTGCTTCTTAGATGAGGTTGGGCTTAGCTCATATTGCTTTTCTGACAAATTTGTCGCTCGCAATTAAAGGCGTTTTCCAAATTTTCGCTAAGCACACCAATCTTTTTGTGAATATTTTGTTCAAAATTGCTATTGGCTTTACAGAAATGAAGTGCTACAATTACCCTAAATACTTTGTTTTGAACCTTTGGGCGCATACGACGAGTATGTGCCGCATACTTTTAAGTTGAACATATCAAAAGAGGAGAGAAAAAAGGAAAAGATTAGTACTCATCGCGTTTATCTTAAGCATCGTGATGATGCTCGCCACCTCGTGCGGCTCTTTTGGTGACTTGGGCGGCTCAGGTGAATCTGGCGGAGAGTCCGGTGGTAATGAGGGCGAGGATTGTGAAAAATATTTTGAATTTTCGCTGAAGGACGTTATCAAGGCTTGGAACGATCTATAAGTAAAAAACAGTCTTCACATTTTTGATACTGCATTTTCGGAGAGCAGGGAAACCTGCTCTCCATTCTTTATACCGAGGTGATAGCACGGTCGATATGTATGCCGGGTGCGAGGCTTACGACGAGCTTATCGCGCAGAGTATCAACATTCAGCTCCTCGGTATCGGTCTTGACGGCCACGTCGGCTTCAATGAGTCCGACAGTCACTTCAAAAGGGCAACTCACAGAGTAGTCCCCGATCTCTCCGCCATCGATGCTAATGCACGCTTACTCGAGTGGCGTGACGGAGTTCCGAGAAATGCAGTTACGATGAGTCTGCGCAGATTCGGGAAGCTGATGTGAGCTCGTTTTGGATTTTGGAGCAGATTATACGGTGCGGCTTTATTTTTTTGTCACGCAAATCCGTCTTTACGGAGCATATATTTTGGCGTATTGGTAAAAATATACGGTATAGGCAGCTTTGGATTTATATTGAGTTTGTCCGCATTAAGAAACCGATACAAATACTCACCGTATATCTATGAGATTATGCTATTTATGTAGAATAGCGCGGTAAACTCACCCGATATTGCTAATTTATTGACCAAAATTACCTTTACAAACTAAATTAAAAGCAGTATAATCTATAATGATAAACAATACTCAAAGGAGTGAAAATATGAAACTTATAATCAAAGATAACTACGACAAGATGAGCGATTGGGCAGCTCAGCATATCGCCGACGCAATAAATTCTCATAAGGAGAATCGCCCGTTCGTGCTCGGTTTGCCTACCGGCTCTTCTCCTCTCGGAGTATACAAAAGACTTGCTGAAATGAACAAGGCGGGCAAGGTTACCTTCAAGAACGTGGTGACCTTTAATATGGACGAGTACGTAGGTCTTCCCAGAGAGCACGATCAGAGCTACTGGTACTTTATGCACGACAATTTCTTCAACCACATAGATATCCCTGCGGAGAACGTTAACATTCTGAACGGTATGGCGGAGGATCTGGAGGCAGAGTGCCGCAGATATGAGGATAAGATCGCATCATACGGAGGTATTGATCTCTTCCTTGGCGGCAGCGGTGTTGACGGACATATCGCGTTTAACGAGCCCTTTACCTCTCTCACCTCCAGAACCGGTGTGCGCGCTCTTACCGCCGATACTCTTATCGCTAACTCCCGTTTCTTCGACAACGATCCTAACAAGGTTCCCAAGACTGCGCTTTCCGTGGGCGTAGGCACGGTATGCGATTCCAAGCAGGTGCTTCTCCTCATCAGCGGTCATAACAAGGCTCGTGCACTTCGCCATTGCGTAGAGGGCGGAGTTGATCACGCTTGGACGATTTCCGCGCTTCAGCTTCACAAGGACGGGATAATCGCCTGCGATGAGGCCGCTTGCGGTGAGCTTAAGGTCGATACCTATAAGTACTTCAAGGAAATCTATAAGAACGAGAAATAATTTTTAAGGCTGTCTTGCGATTCGTCAAGACAGCCTTTTATTACCCGTAAAGCCGAACAAGAGCGTTCCCGTGCTGAATGGATAAGACTTGCCGTTAAACGAGAAGCTGCCCTCTCCTTGCTCCACCAGAATCATACGGTTATGAGATAGAACGGTTTCCTTTGACATAATATCTGCGTTCGTTTACAGCACGAAGCAGGATACGGTCAGCTCGCTCGCCGAGGTCGCCGTCGGAAATTTGCACAGGTTGTCGTTTTTCATTGTTCCCCACGAAAAGTGGTATTGCCAATATTATAGCATCAAAGGGTTGAAAACATAAGCGAATCTAACTTATTTCAATAATATGATAGAAAATAAATATGTCAAGCTGCCTGAAAAGTGGTATAATATTATTTGAAAAGGAGATTCGGTAAGATTTTATTCGCCGAGGGCAAGTACAATCATCCTGGAAGCGGCGGAAACGTAGATTCAATAAGGCTTCTCTCATACCATCCGAACCATTGGCGGCTCCATCTGCCCAGAACCTACTATATAACCCATTCTCTCGGACCGATAATGCGTATTACGGGCGCGACACCGAAGAGGGTGACGGCATTTGCAATGTACGCGCCGAGTACCGCGGAGATACCGAGCGCGTCGTACGTAGGTGATAGAGCAGCGAGCATTACCACGCAAAACGACGACGGATCGGTATTTCGTATAACGGGACACGCATCCTACGGCGCCCATCATAACGCGTACAGAATTTTCGGCACGAAGGGGCAGATAGAGAATCTGCGCGGTATGGACGGACGCATAATGCTCCGATATAACGAATGGGATACTCCAAAAGGAGAGCGGACGTAAACACTGTATACGCCATCGTGAAATTATAAGGATGAGGAGCTTATAAAAAAGACGGGGCACGGCGGAGGAGATTATCTGACGGCTAGAACGTTTTTGAAGTGTATCAGAGATGGAAAGCATCCGCCGCATCCCTTTGACATTTATTCCGCCACGGTGATGTCATCCGTCGGTATACTTGCGCATTGCTCGGTGCTTGATCGGGGCGAGCCATACGATATACCCGATTTCAGAAACGAGGAGGACAGAAAGCTTTATAAAAACGATTTTCTGACACCGTTTCCCGGGGACGACGGTACGCCGCCCACACTTCCTTGCTGCTCCAATACGGAGTATAAGCCCACGGACAGATAAATGAAGCTGTATATGGAGGCAATATCAAAATAAAGGGATAGGATAAAACGCCAAGGATACCAAAAAGCAAGTCGAGCTTTAGGCTGTGATAATCGGATCAGCTCTCGGCTTACTTTTTTTAGGAAAAAATATCCGGTATATACCGTTACAGACAGTTGATAAAATCAGTGTGATCGGGTCAAAATACAGCTGTATTTTCGCGTCCGTATTGTAAAAGCGTGCGGTTTATGATATACTATAGATAAACAAAATGAGAAGGTTGGGTCTTCTCAGTACGACATATCCAAGCTCACGCTGGATGGAGCTTTTCTTTCGGTCGAGTGTTTTTTCACTTTGATCTCAGGGAGCTTCTTTGAAAAAAGATTAAGTATATAAGTTTAAAGTTAAAAGCGGAGGTAACGTCAATGACGGATAAGCTTCAGTTGAGGTACAGTCCCATAGATATTCATTCTCATTTCAATCACGGCTCCGAGGGCGATTGTCCGGAAACCGAGATACATAGGAGAGGACTTGATTTTCTGGAGCCAATATACGCGAAGGCGGGAGTACGCGCGGTTGGAATGTCCACATTTGCCTCGGTGCTTGAGCATACGGAATGTATAGTGAATGAAAACGAATATCTGCACAAACTCATTGATGAGAAGAGCTGGATGTATCAATGGGTGGTTATAGATCCGCGGCAGAGTGCGACGTACGCGCAGGCGGAAAAAATGCTCTCAAACCACAAGACACTTGGAATTAAGATACATCCGGTTTATCACGGATATGATATAAGAGATTATGCCGACGGGATATTCTCGTTTGCCGCTGAGCATGGCGCAACGGTACTGATGCACCCACAGTATATTGATGAAATGCCGGCGTTTGCAGATAAATACCCGAATATGAAGCTGATAATAGCTCACCTCGGCTCTGTGGAGCACGTTGACGCTATAGCCGCGGCGAAGCACGGAAACATATACACCGATACCTCAGGGGGCGCAAGCTCGTCAAACAACATCGTGGAATACGCCGTGGAGCGAATAGGTTCGGAGAAGATACTTTTCGGTACTGATACGTATTCCCTCGCATTTCAGTACGGCAGAATAGCTCTGTCTGAGCTATCCCTCGCCGATAAGGAAAATATACTTTGGAAAAACGCCGCGGCTCTTTTCCCACGGACATTCAAACAGCTGTAAGCGACAGATGGGAAATCGAAAACGGAGTAATAATAGTTGAAGTAATAAATCTCGTCACTCGCGCAGCCCCGTCGAATATACATCTCATAAATAAATGTGACAAATTCAACGAAATGTAAATATTTATTGTCAAATATGTGTATTTATACAAAAGTGCCGACCTCTATAAAGGTCGGCACTTTATGATGTTTTGAGAAAGATATACAACTTTAGGTGCGTCAGCTTAACACCAAAATTACGGGATCAAGAACTGCGGCAGGGGTGTGGACGGTGATTTTGCCGCCGTCTAACGTAAAGTCTATAGGCTTCAGCTCACCGGTCGGATCGAGCATCCTGACGCTTGTCGGCGCGCTGTCAGCAACGAGTGTCACCTCGTCGAGATTGTCAAGTCCTATATTGAAGAACGCGCAGAATGTTCCTCCGTCATCAAGCCTTCCTGCCTTGATATACACCTCCGCGTCGTCCGGATAATAGACGGGAAGCTGTCCGTATTTTTGCATAAGCTTTATAAGCTGCTGCTTTCTCGGATAACAAAGGTAGGAGAACGCCTCGCTGTAGACAAAGGGGGTGTCCGGACCTCCGGCAAATACTATCGCCGTGCCTCCAAGAGAGTTTTCGTAAACCGTAACTGCAGGGAAAAACGGCGCCTGATCCTTGCCGTTCAATACTGTATAAACGGTGGAATCCACCTTGACGCTCTCGTCTGTTACCTTTATTTTTTTCAGATGCTTTTGTACCGTTCCGCGCTCGCCGTCCCCGTACATCTCGAATCTGGGTGGCGGATCGTTAATTCCGATATCCGAAAGAGATACTCCCAGGTATTCGCCGAAGCCTCTTCGTATCAGCTTTTCCGCCGACACTGACGAGATAAAAACGGTTGAAGACAGCATTTTCTCTATCTCTGTATCCGTAAAATATTCGTCACGATAGCCGTCGAGGAATACAGCTCCCCCCTCTTCGTTTGAAAAGTACATAGGCAGCCCCAGCCTTTCAAGCACGCAATACGCCCAGGCAATATCTCCGGAGGGCATTTTGAAATTTGAAAGCGGAGCTGTAGGATGGACAGGCTTTTGTGTCAGCGGTATCTTACAGCCCTGCCATTTTACCTTTGGTACGATATCGGTAAGCGAGTTATAAAATCCGGTGTAGCGAGAAAGCTTATCTCTGTATGCCTTACCGCTTTGCGGCTCGTAATTGTTGGTTTTCGTTATCCAGTGCTTACATCCGGATACGCCCTCAAGTATAGTGGCGGTGAAATGAGTATGCAGGCTTGATGCCGAGGTGCTGTATCTGTTGTGCGGGCAGGTGTCCGTTTCGGCGAGAAAATAATCCACGCCGTCCTTAGTGGCGGCGATCTGCGTCGCTGCTCTTGAAACAAATTCCGAAATACCGCGAGCTCCCACTGCGGTGTATTTGGCGTTGTTTACTCTGGCTATGACGGGATTACCCTTGCCGGCGAGTATGTTGGCGATCTCCTTTGCTCCCTCGCAGGTGTCACCGCAAAAGCAAAACGCACCCTGCTGCTTGGGGTCTACCGAATCTATGCCGCGGCGCATCGCTCTTGCCGCGCCCAACAATGCGTCTATCTGCGAATCGTAGAAGGCGTCAACTATGCGCTGAGCTTCCGCTCCCGATTTGTTCATCTCCGCGAGCAGCTCCTCGCGAGTGATGCTTTTGCCAATGCGCTTGCCTATTTCCTCAAGATGCTTTGGGCAGGCGCAGCCGCGAGTTTTGCGGGCAAACAGACGAAAATCGTCATCCACCATCAGCGTTGATGGGTGCCGCTTCGTCAGCGTTGCCATCGTTTTTTCTATATAGCTCCTGAAGCCCTCGTCATACGGGCAAACGGCATGACTCTCGCTGCCGTCGAGCAGACTGACCAAATGCTGCATACGGGGCTTCTGGGTCATAGTCGCGCCGTGACCTATCGTGGCTTGCGCCAAAATTCCGCATTTGAGTCCTCTTTTTTTCAGCTCCTCTGCGTACAGATCGTAGGTTTTACAGAAATTCTCAGCCTTATCTGCTACCGGATCTCCCTCAGGCTGAAGGTTCATGATAAACAGAGCCTCGTTCGCGATACCGCGCTCGTACTGATCGGATATGTTATCGCACAGCTCGACTATTCTGTTCGTCATAAGCGGCATCATTGTATATAGCTTCATATTCCGTCCTCATCTTTTTCTGTTAGAGTTTTGTCGCTTTGCTTTATTATACCATACGCTGATACCGTTGTAAACCGTTTTTTGTTTTCGGCGGTGTTTTGCGATTTTTCTGCCCCTTGCTTGACATCATTTATGTGAAGTGATATAATTTTGTGCGAAGGCCCGTAAAAAATCAACGGATATAGGAGATACGGATGTGGAATACGGAGTTATAGAGTGGCAGGGATTTTCCGGCGTAGAATTCGATTTTCAGGGTTCACTCGCAAAGGTTATCAAGCCAAAGACTTTGCCAAACGGCAAATGGGCGCTTAAGACCGAATATTTCGGTGCCTTTCCGTCTGCTGAGATAGAGCTTTTGAACAGAGGCTGGCATATAGCGTATCAGAAAAACGATAACCGCTGGGCGACGGAAAAGGATATCAGGCGCAAGGCGGATTTCGTCAGATTCGTGAGCCGGGAGTTTTCGCTGAATCCCCGTTGCGCTATGGTGGGAATGAGCTGTGGAGGATTATTCGCCGTAATGCTTGCTGCCGGGTATCCGGAGCTTGCGGACGTTCTGTATCTTGACGCACCGGTTCTGAATTTGCTCAGCTGTCCCTGCGATCTTGGAGTTGCAAAAAGCGGAGTGTATGAGGAATTTTACAGATGTACGGGTATGACTAAAAGCGAAATGCTCTCATATCGCAATCATCCTATTGATAATATGCACGTTCTTTATGAAAATGATATACCTGTGGTGCTGGCGGTGGGCGATAGCGATACGATAGTGCCTTATTGCGAGAACGGATTGCATCTTTCGAATTATTACGAGTCCGTAGGCGGTAGGCTGCGGTTATTTATAAAGGAAGGTTGCGGACATCATCCTCACGGCTTCGAGGACGGTAGCATTATCGCGAACGCCATAGAGGAGCTTTCGGAATATAAGGATTGATTTAAAATACGGGTAGGAGTCGGTCGTAATGAGCTTTAAGACTTGGCTTCGTATGTGGATCCGATCGTTTTGCCGAGTTTTCAACTTGACGGATCCACCGATGAGAAGCGAAAAAGAGAAAAAAAGAGAGAGATGGCGGAGATTGCAGAAAAAGCATTCGCCACCGGATCAATTTAAGCAAAATAGAAAATATAAGCGGCGCGAGAGCCGGAGCTTCAGACTTCTTCGCGCCTCACTTCGTTTTTTTGCGGCTTCGCTTGCGGTGCTGCTCGTGCCACTTGGATTATTCCATTTCGGATATAAGAGGATAAGCTTTGAGGCGAGAAGAAAAAAGAGAACCAAAAACGCCTCACGCGCAAAGGGAAATACCTCAAGCGCTTTTCGCGCAAAGGAAAATAAGGAAGCTTTGACGCGCAAGAGTGAAGTAACAAATATCGAAGTCGAAACGGTGAAGCCGATTTTCAATGCTGAAAATACGGGAACAAGCAATGAGGACGGCGCGGAGCTTTCGAATTATGAAGACAGAGAAGCGAAATCCCTGATGGATGCTGACGCCCATAGGAGCTCGCCTGAGCCGATCGAGGATATATCGGGGAGTGAGGCGACGAGAGCCCCGTGCGGTGATATTTGCGAAGCGAAATCGCATTCCGAGCCTGTAAAAAATGATGAGAGCACTCCCGTTTCCTCGCCGATCTGTGAGAGGGATCAATATATCAGAAAGCGTATGAGCTTTTCTCTAGCGGTAACCGCCGCAGAGAAATTGCTCGCAGAGCTTGAGGTAGGCGCCTACCTGGATCTCGCGGCTGACCGTGATGGCAATGGCTCTGTGAGCATCGTGTATTCGGTCGAGCGTATCGGATACGTAAAGGACGAGGACTCAGCGCCGATCTCCGTATGCCTTAAGCTCGGAAGAAAAATATACGGAGTGGTAATAGATAAAAGGATAAAGAGCGATGCAGTCACGTATGAGTATGAGGCTTGGTTCAGAGCATAGCTCGAAAATCTGACTCTTTTGAATGTTGTTTGTAAAAAGAATAACAAATCGAAAATGATAACTAAAGCTTGCAAAAACAGCAATTTTGCACAAGTATTTAAAACAATAATTTTACGCAAGTGTTGAAAAAACAGTATTATTGTGGTATAATAATCGTCGGGGAGTTCTGTGTGACAAAATCGGAATATCTCCGCCTGAAGCATAAAACAAACAAATAATACGCCGAGCGAAAATAAACGCCATCGGCGGTATGGAGAAATTATGGACGGAAAAATTTCAAATCAGATGGAGATTGCGAGCCTTCGCCGTTACATTATGAAGGATGGCGTCGGAGCAGGACTTGAGGTAATAGATTGCGATAATGGCAATATCAGATTTTTAATAAACGTAAGTAAGGCGGCGGATATAATGCAGCTTTATCACAAGGGCCAGAATATGTCGTTCGTATCCAAGAACGGATTCATAAAGCGGGAGCTCGATTTTGACAGACAGTTTGAGGGCGGTATGCTTTATACCTGCGGTCTTGACAGTCTTGGGGACAGAGAGGGCTACGCCACTCACGGCACGGTGCATAATATTCCTGCACAGATCACTCGCGCAATATGCGACGGGGATGGAATATGCGTGGAGGCTGTGATACGCGATACGGCTATCTTTGGCAAAAATCTGGTGCTGAAACGCAGGATATTCTCTTCTATTTTGTCTGACACCGTGAGTGTGGAGGATACCCTTGTAAACGAGGGCTACAGAGATGAGGAATACTGTATTCTTTACCACGTGAACATCGGCTATCCTATGCTTGACGACGGCGCGCGTATAGTTGCCGATACGGAAGCTTGTGTGCCGCGAACGCCCTGGGCTGCCGAAAACGAAAGCACCGCGTTTGTTATGGAAACGCCGATAGCGAATTTCGAGGAGTGCTGTTATTTCCTTTCACTGAGGTCTCCTCGCGTATCGCTGGTGAACGAGAGAATGTCGAAGACCTTTACCGTCGAGTATTCCGCCGATACGCTTCCTTGCTTCGTAGAGTGGAAAAGCAGAGCGAGCGGCGACTTTGCGCTGGGACTTGAGCCTTGCACCTCAGAGCTTGACGGAGGCTTTAAATATAGAAATATAGCCCCCGGCGAGAAAATTAAATTCAAGGTAGATATTGCGGTTAATGACAACTAAAGGCGTCATTTTTGCAATTTTAAGCTGTATATAGGACAAAATTATAAAACCCGGAGAATAAAAATGGGAAAGTTTGACGGTATATTGATATGCACCGATCTTGACGGCACGCTTTATAGAAACGACAAGACTATATCCGATGAAAACAGAGAAGCAATTGAATATTTCAAATCCGAGGGCGGATATTTTACCTTCATCACCGGGCGAATGCCCTACTATTCTATGGATGCGTACCGTAACGTAGGATCTAACGTGCCTTTTGGATGCGTAAACGGCGGTGGAGTATACGACGGCGCGCGGGGCGAATATATCTGGAGGACGCCTCTGCCGAGCGAGGCTATAGAGCTCGTGACGCTGATCGATGAAAAGTTTTCTGATGTTGGCATCCAGGTCTGTACCTTTGACAAGACCTATTTCTGCAAGGAAAATGACGTGATGAAGGTGTTCAGACGGGTGACAGGTCTTCCGAATATTACCGCAAATTATAAGGAAGTGACGGAAACGGTAGGCAAAATTATTTTTACCACCAATATCGAGGAGGAGATGCTTCTGCTGGAAAAGACTCTGCGCGCTCACGCAAGGGCAGCCGACTTTGATTTTATCAGATCGGAGAGAACTCTGTTCGAGATATTGCCGAAGGGCGTGGAAAAGGGACTTGCGCTTACCAAGCTTTGCGAGCATCTTAAAGTTGACATCAGCCGCTCCGTAGGTATCGGAGATTACTATAACGATATCAGTATGTTTCGCAGAGCCGGTCTTGGTGTGGCAGTAGCGAACGCTTGTCCGGAGGCTTTGGCTGCAGCGGACGCCGTAACTGTTTCTAACGAGGAACACGCTATTGCGCAGGTGATACACGATATAGAAGACGGAAAATATAAAATCTGACAGAGCGTATACGACGGCGTATAAATAAAAGGAATATTGGCGACCTGCTTTGGTGGGTCGCCTTTTTGAATTGCTTCGGCAGTTGCGTATTATTTGTGATTTTCGTGGTAAAGTGCTTTTTGAACATTTTAGTAGAAGCGTATTGTTTGTGATTTTCGCAGTAAAGTACTTTTTGAATTTTTTATCAAAAGCGTATTACTTGTGATTTTCGTGACAGAGCGCTTTTGAAATTTTTAGCAGGAGCGTATATTTATCCTTCGGAGTGTCGGATTTGTGAAGAATCGGAAAAAAACGATTTTATATTGACATTTAAGATTTTCCATAGTATAATAACAAGTGATATATAACAAATGCTATATTATGGAGGTGCGCTATGCCGCCAAAAATAAAGATAACTCGGAACGATATCGTTAAAACAGCCGTTCAAATTGTGAGAGAAGGGGGCATTGAGGTCCTGAACGCGAGGGGAATAGCCGAAATGCTCAATTGCTCAACGCAGCCTATATTCTCTAATTTCGCAACTATGGATGAGCTGAACGGTGCGGTTCTAAGCGCAGTATACGGAATATACCTCGATTTTCTGGAGAAGGAGGCGCGGGACGGAAAATATCCGCAGTATAAGGCGTTTGGTATGGCTTATATCAGATTTGCCTTGGAAGAAAGCCGCCTTTTTAAGCTGCTTTTTATGTGCGACACGGAAGGAAGAGCACTTTTGCCCACTTCGGATTTTGAGCAATCCGTGAGTATGATAGTGAAAAGCACGGGTTTGTCGGAGTCGCGCGCGAGGCTTTTACATCTTGAGATGTGGACTGCGGTGCACGGAATCGCCACTATGCTTGCGACCTCATTTTTGAACTTCGATTGGGAGCTTATCAGCGATATGCTGACGGATATATATCGGGGACTGTGCATAAGACATTCAGCGGAGGATAAGAAATAATGGATTCAATCAGAATAGATGGACTGTCGAAAAGGTACGGCAAAGTTAGAGCTGTGAATAATCTTTCTCTAACGGTTTGCGAGGGGGAGCTGTTCTCTCTACTCGGCGTAAACGGAGCGGGAAAAACCACTACTATAAAAATGCTCTCCTGTCTTACTGCCCCAACGGAGGGAGATGCGTATCTGCTTGGGAAAAGCATAAAAAATGAAAGTGCTGAGGTTAAGTCACTGATCGCCGTATCTCCTCAAGAAACGGCAATAGCTCCCGGACTTTCGGTAAAAGAAAATCTGGAGCTTATATGCGGTGCGCACGGATTTAAAAAAGAAAAAAAGGAAGAAAAGATCAGAGAGCTGACAGCGCTTATGGGACTTGAGCCGGTGCTGACTCGCAGAGCCGGTAAGCTATCCGGTGGCTGGCAGAGGAGAGTGAGCATCGCGATGGCTCTGATCAGCGAGCCTAAGATACTTTTTCTCGACGAGCCAACTCTTGGACTTGACGTAGTGGCTCGAAGCGAGCTTTGGGATCTGATACGGTCGTTGAAGGGAAACGTTACGATCATACTTACCACTCATTATATGGAGGAGGCTGAGGCGCTTTCCGACCGTATTGCGATTATGAGGGATGGCGAGCTTTTGGTTTCGGATACCGCGGAGAATATCAAGAAAATGACGGGCGCTGATAAATTTGAAGAGGCGTTTATCCGCATTGTAAGGGGGGAGAAAAAATGAAAATGCTATCATTCGCAGGCAGAAATGCGAAGGAGATCGGACGAGATCCGCTGACGGTCGCATTCGGGCTTGGATTTCCCCTAGTGCTGCTTCTCCTGCTCAGTGCAATCCAGGCAAACGTGCCCGTATCGTTATTTGAGATAGAAGAGCTCACTCCCGGAATAACCGTATTCGGACTTTCGTTTATAACGCTATTTTCCGCTACTCTTATTTCAAAGGACAGAGGCTCATCTCTTCTGGAAAGGCTTTACACTACGCCGCTTACGCCCGTGGACTTTATATTGGGATACACGTTGCCGATAATACCATTTGCTCTTGCTCAGAGTATAATTTGCTATGTAGTTGGCATGATTATCGGATTGGAAATCAAGGCGGAGATACTCCTCGCTGTGCTGTTTATCGTCCCCGTATCCTTTCTCTATATTGCATTGGGATTGCTTTTTGGAAGTATATTAAACGATAAGCAGGCGGGCGGCATTTGCGGCGGACTTTTTACTAACCTTGCCGCTTGGCTTTCGGGCATTTGGTTTGATCTGGAGCTTGTGGGAGGAGTATTCGAGGATATTGCCTACGCTCTGCCGTTTGTTCATGCCGTTGAGTTGGAGCGCGCGGTGCTTTGCGGCAGCTATTCCGATATATTCCCACATTTATGGTGGGTGCTTGGTTATGCGGCGCTTACGTTCGGATTGGCGGTTTGGCTTTTCCTAAGGCAAATGAAGCGCAGGTAATACCGAAGCTGCAGTGAATTACGAGCCAAAGGAGTGGCTGAGAGGACACTGATATTTATAAAAAGCTTGAGCCGACACAGCATCTGTGTCGGCTCGTTATATTTACTCTTTTAGTCAAAGAAGTAAGATTTGGGTGAACGGCTATAGCAAGTGCGAAATAGCCGAAAAGTGAAACAAAACTTTACAAAAACAGTATATTTACCACTGTATTTCTATAACTATTGGTTCGTCGGGTATAGCATCAACGTCTATGTCGTGAATCAACAGTTTTTTATTGTTCAGGCTCTCCTTTTCCCAAGTGAAGCTTTCCGGTAGATAGGTGATCTCAAAGGGGAGAGGCTTGCCTGTATTCATAAGCCTTACGGATTTAGGGACGGAGGGATAGGCTTCCAGAGATACGGCATCGGAGATCAGTCCGTTGTAGAAGTGAAGATAGGTTTTGCCGTTCTTGACGGTTTGGATGCAGGGGTTCGACTTTATACGATAATCAAACGTGTCCTCCTCACTCGATTCAAGACAACCCATCATTCGGTTATAAAAGTCACCGATCCTCTTTATCCTGTCACTGTATTCGGGTGTGATTTTGCCGCGTGCGTCCGGACCGACGTTCAGAAGATAGCTGGCGCCAGAGGCCATATATCTGTCTATTGCGGAGAGGATATGACGGCGTGAGTAGAAATTCTCGTTTTTGCGATATCCCCAGCTCTGCTGTCCCACAGAATTGCAAGCCTCGGTCATACGAATAAATCTACGGGATTCGTTCTCCTCGTACTCGCGCTCCGGAGTGGAAAAATCTCCCTCGTCATATCCGCGGTCGTTTATGTAAATGCCCGGTTGCAGCTTGCGTATAAGCTCGTTCATCGACGGGTCGAAGATCTTCGGCGGAATATCCCAGAAGAAGGTGTATATTTTACCGTATCCGGTCAGCAGCTCGGTGATCTGACGCTTTACGTATTCACGGTATTTCTCCGTGTCGATCACATTCTTGTTTTTTGCCTTCCACTGATGAGTGGATGCCGGATTGTAGCCGTAGGGATGATGCCAATCAGGGTTGCTGTAGTAGATCGATAGGAGAATACCCTCTCTTTCGCAGGCGTCGGCGAGCATCTTGAGCGTGTCCCTGCCGTACGGTGTATTCATAATGTTATAATCGGTTTCCTTTGTATTCCACATACAGAATCCGTCGTGGTGCTTCGCGGTAAAGCAAATGTATTTCATACCCGCATTCTTTGCCAGCCTTACCCACTCGTCAGGATCGTATTCTGTGGGATTGAAGGAGTACATCAGCTTTTCGTACTCCTCGTGGGGCATATCGTACCTCGCAATTACCTGCTCGTGAAGTCCGCACTGAGAGTATATTCCCCAGTGAATAAACATACCGAATTTGTTTTCAAAAATCATAGCTATCTCCTTTAAACAATCTATGAAACTTGTAGAAAATGAGAATGATTATTTACAAATACTCTGTTTTTCTTAACTTTGCATACACTTCTTATCAAAGCTTTGTTGTTATTTTTGCTCTAAAACAATTATAGCTTTTTTTCGGTGGGTTGTCAACTGTTTTTGCAAACTTTGCGAGCTTCGCATTCCGTCGGACTTTGCCGCGATAAAGTCATCCTTATCCGGAGTAAAGGCAAAAAATAAAAAAATAAAAATATCGAAACCGTATTGAAAAGACAAAGTCGGTGTGTTATAATGATTTCGTTAGGATAGGATGTGCGCGTGCGATACGCACGTATACAATAAAAGATTAAAACTTGTTCGGAGGATCAAAATGAGCAAAGCAGTAAACAACTCATACGTTTTCTCAAGCGGCGACGTCGTTTATATCTACGGTGAGTATGCCGATACGGTCAAGTCGGCTCTTGAGGCAGTTGGAGTCAAGGTCGTAATAAATGACCGAATTTGCGAAAAGTGCGCTCCTTGCATCACTGTTGGCATGGAGGATGAGTCTATTAGCGCATCAGCGGCGGCTATGGAAGCCAAAAACGCTATAGCGACAGATTCGTATTTCAATGCGAGATACGCCGCGGTAGCAAAGGATGGCAATATAGCTCTCGTATACGATAAGAATGAGTACACTTCTCTTCAGGGCGGAGAAACTGCCGTTGAGCTTCTTTTAAGCAAGCTGACGGAGGGAGGACGCGTCGGATATTCAGACGGGCTTATCATCTCCGGCACAGTTGATCTTATAGAAAAGCAGAAGAAGATCGACGCTGTAACCAAGAGCGAGAAGTGGTCTGAATTTAAAAATGCTATAACCGAAAAATACGGCGACAAATATTGCAAAAGACTTTATTCCGCGTTCAATGATTTCTACGCTATCTTCCAGGATTCCTTGGTAGAATGGTGCGCGAGCCTTTACGATCCCGACATCGGCGGATTTTACGCTTCCACTTCAGGAAAGAAATATTTCGGCTGTCTTCCTCTCGTGGAGTATACATACAGAGGACTTGTGCAGATGGAGAACTTCGGAGTGTTCCCCGGCGAGTGGTACGAGTCCCTTCCCAAGAATGTTCTTTACCGTATCGGTTACTTCGCCAAGAGCTGCCAGGATCCTAACGGCTTCTTCTATCATCCCCAGATGGTCAAGGCGCTGACCGACGCTTCTCTTAACAGCCGCGGCAGAAATATGGACACAGGTATGGCTCTTCTTAACGGTCTTGGTATGAAGCCCACATATCCTACTCCCAACGGCGATCCGTACGATGGCATCACCGCGGACGAGTGGTGGGATAATTTGGTGAAGGAGGGTAAGATTCCCGCAGATGAGGTTCGTCCCTTCGTACCCAAATCACTTCTCGACTACGAGCTGTGGCTGGCAGGCAAGCCTACCTTCAAGACCAAGGACGAGGCTATGGAGCACGAGAAGGTGGAGATAGAAACCGGCGCTTCGACGGCAGGCGTATCCACTGCTAAATCCAACGAGTATCTTGAGAGTCACGCGGGTTATTCGGCATATCTTGACAGCAAAAACATAGACAATTCTCCCTACGGCTCTGCCAGCGAGCTTAACGGTACGTACAGGCTTATAAAGGGTGCGAGCGACAGACTCGGAAAGTGCACCGAGGAGGGACATTGGTATACCGGTATGACTCTTTGCGAGATGACTATTGATTGGCTTAACCGCCATATCAATGAGAAGGGTCTGTTCGGTAAGATCACCAATCAGCGCGATGAGAACGGTAATCCTATTTACGACGGCTACTTCGAGGGCACGGGTTACCAGAACACTAACGGTCTTATGAAGGCGATCCCGATCTACAACGATTGGGGCGCTGAGTATCCTGAGCCTCTGCTTGCGGCTAAGGGCTGCCTTGAGGGTGTAATCAGCCCGGCTCCTTCGGTAGGAAACATTTGTGAAACCTATAATATCTGGTCCGCGTTCTCCGGTATAATTTCCAACGTTAAAAAGTACGCTTCTAGTGAAGTAAGAGAGCAAACTCTCGCTGAGATCAGACGTGCACTCGGAGAGATAGGACCTGACGCTATCGTAAATTGCTACGTCAAGCAGGCGAGATATCAGAAGCCTGACGGTGGATTCGGCCATAATATTTACAAGGGTAACGATTTCTATCAGGGCTACGTAAGAGTTGGAATGGGCGTAAACGAGGCTAATACCGACGCAAACGGCTTCGGCTCCGCATCTATAATCAGAGCTATGCTTTCATGCTTTGAACTCGGCAACTATATGCCGCCGCTCTATTACACCTGGAACTATATGAAGTATCTCGATATCATTATAAATATGAAGTCTACGGTCAAGGAGCATTTTGTTGCGGAGGAAGCGACAAAATAACAGCGTAAGCAAAAAAGAACAGAGAATGGGGGTGTACCCTACGTTCTCTGTTCTTTTCTTGTATAGAGCCGTTTGAGGCAATGGCGGCTTTTGAGCAGCGCCGGATAATAACAGTAACAGCGGCTTTTGAGCAGCTCTTGACTTGAATTATAATGCTAATTCCGGTCTAAAGCGGTGTTGGGACAATAACGGTAACAGCGGCTTTTGAGCAGCGCCGGATAATAACGGAAATACCGATTTTTGATATATTTTATATCGTTAATCTTTGTTTTCTACCGCAGAAGCGGTTTTTTGTTTTTCGTTCTATCAAATTCCGTTTTGAACGGGAGATAAAGCGCCCTTCTGCAAGTCCTTTCCCGTCGGCTCACTTCAGAAAAGCTGCTTTATTTCATCGTAAAGCTCCTGTGCCCATTTTTCGCATCCCCCATCGTTCGGATGACCGCCGTATTTTGCCACTTCGGGCTTTTCCGAAGATAGAGAAAGAACCTTTCGCGTATCAAATACGGCTATGGCCTTTGCGGAGAGTGTGTTCAGCACGTAATCGCACACCTGTTTCCATCTTTCCGCCCGTTCACTCGGATAATCAAACGGGGGTGGAGTTTGTAAAACTATCTTGCAGCCGCAAGCTATAAGCGCATCTGCTGTTTTGTCAAGGCTGGCTGCGATATCCTCAGCGGAGAAATCGCCGTTCAGGTCGTTGACTCCAAAGCAGAGAAATACTACGTCACACTCCTTTGCCTTGTTAAACCACGCGCCGAGCGTAGCGGCGTCCTTTGCTTTGCCGTAGCCTATACCGAGATTCCAATAGGAATATTTGTCGCCGATAAGCTCGGCAAGCCGAGCATTCCAATGAGCATACTTGTTAAATGTGGTTCCACAGCCCTGTGTGATGGAATCTCCGAAAAATCCTATTTTCGCCGATACCTGTCTGTCACAGCCTATTCTGCAGGGTAGGGGAGCGTTTACGGTGTATTGCCAGCCCCCCTCGGTATGCTCGTATATGGGAATAAGCACCTCGGGGTGACAGGGGATCTTTTTTCCTCTCACGCAAAGCTCAAGACATAGATACTCTCCGGATTTGAAAGAAAGGGAAATCGGATCTGTAGAGAAAAATCCTACCTCGGCTTTCTTGCTTTTTTCGCCGCTGAAGGTCAGAGCTTTAAAAGCACCTATAGGCAGCGCTTCAACGTCGGTTATGCTTTCGATCGGTGTATCGGCGGGGAACGCGTCGCATTTTGCAACGGATGCAGATAGTATTTCCCACTCGTCACATACCTCGTTTGCAAAGCTTATTCGTCTGAACGAGCCGTCGAGAGTGCCGCTGAAGGTCAAGGAGTAGTTGTACTCGCCTCCCGCGAAAATTTTGTAGAACGAGCGAAACGTATGTACGCTGCTACCGTCAGATTCGAAGAAATGCTGATTTGCGCATCCGGCAAGTGTATTTGATGAAAAAATCTTGTTTAACATTTTTATTACCATCCTATAATATATGTTTTTATCAAGATATGTAAATTAAAGTTGTCAAAACAGCCTGCATTCCGGAGCTTTAGCATTCTTCTCCAAAATCTTTGATGTATGCTTCCACGAGCTTTTTCGGCCAATCAGATACGGGTTCGAGCTTGCCTGTGAAGAAACGCAGCGTCTTGGGCTCGTGAACGAAGCGAAGGCCTCCGATAAGGTGACGGTGATCGTAGAGCCACTTAACGCGGTCGATCGCGTACTCGGTTTGGGAGAGGGTGAATACTCGGCGCGGGAACGCGAGTCTGACCATCTCTACAGATGCTATATGCTCTGTTCCGTCGGGATTTCTCTCTTCGGATAACGTGCCTCTCTCCATACCGCGAATTCCGCCGGCGAGATAAAGAGCTGCAACGAGTGATCCTGCGGGATATTCCTCGGAGGGAATATGACTTACAAATTCGCGGGCGTTAATATGCGCGCCTAGACCGCCGCCGGGAGTTACCATAGGTATTCCGAGTGAGTCGAGAGCCCTCACGCAGTGATCGATGAAAATAGGTCCCTGCGATATTATGGACATATCCATAGTTTCATCGAAGCCGATTATCAGTGCTTCCATTTCCTTGACTGACATACCGCCGTAGGTGAGGAATCCCTCAAACATGGTTATGTAATCCTCAAGATCGTGGAACATACTCTCATCGCGGACGAGTATTCCGCCTCCTCTTCCGAAGCCGAATTTTCTCGCGGAGAAGTAGATAACGTCGAAGAGATCGGCAACCATACGGGTGATCTTGGAGATAGATTTGTCCTTCATAGATTCCTCGCGAGTCTTGATGAAATACAAATTATCCTGAAGAAGCGAGGCGTCGAGAACGGTCAGTATACCGTGCTTTTTGGCCAGCTCGGTAGCCGCTTTCATATTCTCGTATGAAATAGGCTGTCCGCCGATAAGGTTGGTTCCCGCCTCAAGTCGCATATAAGCGATATTCTCAGCTCCCTCCTTGTCGATGAGAGCCTGAACCTTATCAAGATCTATGTTGCCCTTGAAGGGAAGATCGCTCTTAGTTACCAGACCCTCGTCGCGTACGAGCTCCTCGACTCTTCCTCCAAGCCTTGTAACGTGTGCCTTTGACGTAGTGAAGTGGTAGTTCATTATAACTACGTTACCCGGCTTTACAAAATGCTGAGCGATAATATGCTCGCAGGCTCTGCCCTGGTGAGTGGGAAGAAGATGCTTGATGCCGAAAATCTCGGTCAGCTTGTCGTTCATTCTGTAGAAGGTTTCACTGCCTGCGTAAGCGTCGTCCGCTCTAAGCATTGCCGACTGCATATTGTCACTCATCGCGTTAACTCCGGAGTCGGTCAGCATATCCATAAAGATGTCGCCGTTGTGAAGAAGGAACGTGTTAAAGCCTGCCTCCTTCATCTTCTCCAGCCTTTCTTTCGCGGGGAGCAAATTAAGCTTTTGAACTATTTTGACCTTGTGCATTTCGATGGGCACCTGGGGTCTTGAATAAAATTTGATATCTGCCATTTTACTGTCCTTTCTGCCACGTGCTTGTGGAGGTGAATAATATGTTTCGTTTCTTTTTGGCTGAGTGATTTCTGTGCGTTATGATTTGAAATCAGCAGTTTTTATTTAGCACGACTTATACTTATCAGAGCTCTATTTATTTGATATATGTAAACTATAATTGTCATATACCGACTAAAATATTCTTTAAGTCTTATCTAAACCAGATATTTATAGCGTTTTTTAAAGCCTTGATTATATACTTTGATTTGTTGGTTTGTATCTTTGCGTTCGGTGGTGCGCAAGGCTTTTTAATGTCTGACGGGCGATCTGTTTTTCAGTATATCGAGGAACATTTCGCTCTCGTATCTGCCATAGATGGGCACCTTGTACGGAGTGACATTCAGTACGTCGGTTATTACCTCGACCATTGCGTTTGTACCGAGTACCGCGGCATCCATATCGCCCTCCGGGGTGTTTTTAATACCGCAGGGAGAGCCCTGCATGGTGTGGGTTGACCTGCCCTGAAAGTAGGAGAATGAGCCGTCCTCATGTCTGAATTTTTCGGTTTTTATTCGTGTCTTGCGAATCGCCTCCGGTGCCCTCTTCATAAAGTCCGAGCGGATCTTTTCCGCTATCTTTGGGTCGTGGTATGCAGTGATGTTGGTGAGCACTCGCTCAAGCGCTATCCAAGGATTCCATACCGCTACTATGCTACCAGGATTTTCGTCGGACATTATCGCCGTTATTGCCGCCCTCACTGCTTTTTCAGGTTGGGGCATAGGGCGCTTCATATGACAGTAGGGACCGGATATTTTCATCAGTCCGTTGACACCCTCGTAATTTATCTCCGCGTGCCAGATGCCGTTATCGGTCCTCTGATGAGCGTCCAGAAAATCACCGAGAATATCCAGGTATTTCTGACCTCTCGCCTTGATTTGCGAAAACTGCGCCGCTATTACGCTGCCGCCCGGATACGATCTCGTATCTATAGAGAGAGAATCAAGGTACTCCCGAAACGCGTCGGGCGTCTTGAGATGATCCGGAATCAGAACCGTGTCATTCGTCTTCTCTCCCACGTCGGAGATAGATGCGTACCTTGGCGTTACGCCGTATCTTGCCATCAGCCACTTGGCTCTGTCGTAATCTCTTGCCCGTCTGCCGATCCCTATGCTTTTACCCCACTGTGGGTGATAGAAGTATCCGTCGGGGTCTTGGAGATTTATAGCGAAGCGCAGTATTTTGTCCCCTACGACCTCGTCCAGATATTCTTTTGCACTCTTGCCTCGCGAGAGACCTGAGCCCTCTATAAAATTATACACGCTGTTCGTTCCCTCTATAACGGGAGCAAAGCCCACGTTATCTCTGGCCGAATGAGTGTAGTGGAAGGCTGCCGTTCCGCAGAGCGGATGATGCTCGCACTCCGCTTTTCCGTACACCTCGTTGCAGATACATATATCCGGGTCGTAAAGGTTAGCCATCCACTTCACCAGACCCTCACCGTAGATGGTGTACAGCTCCTTCATCGCCAAGGTTATTTCTCTTTTGTTTTCGGAAAGTCGATCTTCAAAAATTTTCCAAAGGGCGTCCCTTTCCTTTAGATCTTCCTCTCTTAGCTTTGCGGCATACGTGGGGTCCAGAGTGTGATCTATACAGCCTGTTTTTGCTACGCTATCCATAATTCTTCTCCCTATAATATAAAAGATGGAAATTGACTTGTTTTTTTCTCGCATATATTATATAATAAGAATGAGCATTAGTCAAACAAATCTTTTTAATTGTTATAATCGAAAATGTTGATCGAGGAAAATACTATGGAGATCAGAAATCTTACTACTTTTATTCAAGTCGCAGAGCTTAACAGCTTTACAAGGGCGGCTGACGCTCTCGGATACTCTCAATCAACCGTGTCATTTCAAATAAAGCAGCTCGAAGAGGAGCTCCGGTGTAAGCTCTTCGATAGAATCAATCACTCTATTTCGTTAACGGATAAGGGGCGTGAGCTTCTTGAATATGCGCAGAAAATATGCAGGCTGACGGATGAATTTAATCAGAATCTGAATTCTGCAAAGCCCCTTTCGGCAAATATCCATATTCTCGCGCCGGCTTCGGTATGCGAGGATATGATGGGTAGAAACTATCTTGACTTCAGAGCAAAGCATCCGGGAATATCCCTGAAGTTCACCAGCGCCGATACTTATGAAATGCTGGGTATGCTGGAGAGAAACGAGGCTGACGTTATGCTTGCGCTGGATAACCATATCTACAGGCAGGACTGCGTCATAGTCAAGGAGGAGCCGATCAAAATGCACTTCGTTACCGGAGTGGGAAGTCCATATGACGTGGGGGGGGACCTGACGCTTGAGGAGCTTGCCGCTTTCCCCTTTGTTCTGACGGAGAAAAACGCGGGATACAGACGTCCGCTTGAGCGGCTTTTTGCTAAGTATTCACTTGAGATATCTCCCATACTTGAGATGGAACGCACCGACATTATAGCGGAGGTGCTTGAGGGTGGCGTTGGAGTATCGTATTTGCCGGATTTCGTGACACGTCAGGGGGTTTTGAGAGGCAAGCTCAAGTATCTCTCCGTTAAGGAAAATAATATAGAGATATGGAAGCAGCTGATCTATCATAAAAACAAGTGGATATCCCGCGCTCTCGCCGCGCTGATAGAGTATATCAAGGAAAATGAGTTTACAGTATAGATAAAAACTGTATAAAAAAATAAAGCCGATGCGTTCAGCATCGGCTTTTTTGCGGAAAAAGTAAACTTAAGTGTTCATAATTCGGGTTTGTGCTCTTAAATTTATGGGCGTTTCGAACGCGGAAATAAATTAAAATTTGAATTAAGGTAAATTCAGTTTGTCGTTCAGGGTCTTTACGGTCAGACTGTGGAAGAAGATGCCAAGACTGCTTGCGATCAGAATACCTACAATGAGTATACCGTATGAGGCGAAGTGCATACCCTCAAAGCTCAGAGAGGATATGATTTCAAATATTCCATCGCCGGACAGAATAACGATAGCACCCATAATTGTCTGTCCAATCAGAGAGAGCACCATATTTACAAGGTAATATATACCTATTATGGCTATGAGTCTTGCTCTTTTGGCCAGAACGCTGCCTAAGGTTATGCAGAACTGTATCATAACTGTATAGTAGTATAAGCATGCAAGCACGAGCAGCGCGACTATGATGATGTATCCGATTCCCCAACCGTCAAGAGTAATATCGGTCACCGTGTTTTCCGGTGCGCTTCCGTTCGACAATCCGGTGGCAGCTCCTACGACGCTGTAGGTCAGAAACGCAAGCACCAGGCTTAAGAGGGTCAAGGCAAGACTGTATATCATCCACAAAACAGAGTTGACGGTTTTTGACGCTATGATCTGACTGCGTGATACAGGTAGAGTGAATGTGAGGTATCCCTCGTCGGTGAAGAGGTTCTTATAGAATCTCTCCAGAACCGTAATAGCTATCGCTATTGCCGCCAGGACGATCGTAAGCAATGACAGTACCAGTATAACATTCGCTACGGTATTAAGCATTTTGCCGAGGGGGGATTCCAAATCTCTTGTCAGTGTGGTGATAACTATCATACATCCTGAGGCAACTGCAGCTATCAGTGAAGCGATAGATAATATCAGTGCGTTTTTCCACACCGCAGCCATATCGTATTTAAGCAGTTTTCTTAACATCTGAACACCTCCCTGAAGAGCTGATCCAAAGTTTTTCCGTGCTTTTTCTTCGTTTCGGCGACGCTTCCTGACATCAGTATTTTACCGTCCCTTCCCATAAAGTAAAACTCGTCGAGAGAGTCTTCTATATCGTAGATTAGATGGGTGGTAATTATTACGGTGGAGTCGGGTCTGTGAGCTGATATAATCGTGCGGAGTATGTAATCTCTGGTGGCGGGGTCTACGCCCGCAATAGGCTCGTCGAGGAGATAAAGCTTAGCCCTGCGTGACATAACCAGCACGAGCTGAACCTTCTCTTTGTTACCCTTGGAGAGTGTGCTGAGTCTTGCGGAAAGCGCGATGCGTAGATCCTTCAGCATCTTTTTTGCAAGGGGTGCGTCAAAATCGGAGTAGAAGTCAGAGAAAAATTTGATAAGCTCCGCGACGGTCATCTTTGGATTGAAGTAGGTGCGCTCAGGCAGATAGGATATCAGGGCATTAGTTCTGGGGGAGCGTATTCTTCCGGCAATCTTGATTCTACCTCTGTCCGGAGTTAAAAGACCTGCGATCAGCTTTATCAGTGTGGATTTTCCGCAGCCGTTCGGACCGAGCAGACCTATGACCTTGCCTGCCGGCAGAGTTAACTCCATATCGCATAAAACCGTGGTATTTCTGGAATATCCCTTGGTCAGCCTGTGGCACTCTAAAATCGGCGTGGATTCGTGTGCTAACATAGAAAACGACCTCCTTTTTTATTCGTTTGTAAACGCTTTTTATTATATATTATCATCGTACAGGTAAAATGTCAAGAAAAAAGCAAAGATTCGCCTTTGGAGAGTCTGGGATAGAGCAGACGCGACAGCTCTATTCGCCGGTGGCTGTGAAATGCGGTGCGATAGTGATATTGCCTTGGCGGTGATATGCGCGGCGAGAGTTCGAAATTACGGAGGCGAATAGAAGATCGCTGCAATCTACGGGCGCGATCATCATCTATGCAAAGCGAAAAGCTCACGATCGCTCCTACAAGACATATCACTTAAAACTACCGCGCAAGTCATTTTCACCAACATAAAAAAAGACTTTTCGACATATCTCTTAAACGCTATCCGATTTCCGCGCTTGACAACGGGAAATAAGAATGATAGAATAAATGTGATAAAGGTGCTCCGCCGCCCTGACCGTAATCACGCATCGGCAAACCTAGAGGCTGTGGAGCGAGAGGGAAGTGCTGTGAAAGAAATATGGGATCTGGTGGATGAGCGCGGACGCGAGGTCGGCGTGAAATATGACAGGGGAAGCGGAGAGCCTATACCGTCCGGACTTTGCTTCAAGGTGGTAGAGGTGTGGCTTCGCGTTGAAGATAAGCTTCTCGTAACCAGAAGACATCCGGATAAATGGGCGGGACTCAAATGGGAGGTGTCCGGCGGTGGAGTTCTGTCCGGCGAGAAGGAAGCGGAGGCGGCTGTCAGAGAGCTGAAAGAGGAAACGGGAGTTGATCTTTCGGTGAGCGATCTTACCCTTATGGGAGTAACCGTTTCACAGCCTGCAGTCATATATTCTTATATCGCAACCCGCGACAGCTATCCTAAGGTTACTATGCAGCCGGAGGAGGTCGTGGATTATCGCTTTGTTTCCGAGGAGCAGCTTGAGGATATGTTGGACAAGCTTACGAAGGGAACGAGAGAAAGATATAAGAAATATGGAAAAATCATATTTACCAATAACAAAAAGTAAATTATACTTTGCAAAATAGCGAAAAATATATGCAATATATGCGAGAGAGTTAAAACGAAACGCTCTCGCATTTTTTGTTTTTTGTAGCTCTTTGATTGCCCTGCTGAATTACACCGTATCGAAAAGGCGAGATGACACATATACTGAGTATGACACAAATTTTTTGCATCTTTGGTGGAATTTATGGAAATTATACTACTCTCTGCCGTCGGTGTCGGCGGCGCTACGATGTTTGGAGCTGTTTTGGGCTTTATATTCAGAAATATTACTTATCGTGCAAGCGGTGCTGTGATGTCATTTGCCGCCGGTGTAAGCTTTGGCGCGGCGGTACTGGGATTGGTGCTTCCTTCTTTGGAATACGGAGGGAAGTACGGCGCTCTTATAACGGTGGCTGGCGTGTTTTTCGGGGCGCTCACGGTGAATTTGCTTAACCTTGCCGTTCCTTATGCCGAAAGACTTCTTCGCGTCAGCTCTGCCGACAGTGGAGAGAGGACCGACAGAGTGCTCGTTTTTGTTATGGCTATGGCGATACACAATCTGCCGGAGGGTATTGCTGCAGGAGTGGGCTTCGGCGGCGACGATATATCTGCCGGTATATTTATTGCGCTTGGTATAGCTATACAGAATATTCCGGAGGGAATGGTCATTATCGTACCGATGATAAACGCGGGGGTATCACCCGTCCGCGCTTTGCTTTGCTCGTTGGCGACCGGACTCGTCGAGGTGGCAGGTACGCTTATTGGATATTATGCGGTTACGCTGGCAGAGGCGGTGTTGCCCTTCTCACTTGCCTTTGCCGGCGGCACGATGCTCTACGTAGTCAGCGAGGATATGATACCGGAGGCACATACGGGCGGCGGAGCGGCACTCTGCGGCTACTGCCTTTTGTTTGGGTTTTGTCTGATGCTTGTTTTTAGCGTTATACTGTGACGACCGCTAAAAAACTGCTTCGTTAGATTTTGCATTTCGCGCGCAGAAAAAGCCTGCGCGCTTTTTGCTTTCTTCGCCGTCGCTTGTACATAAAAAATGCGCCCGCGTTTTTTTCTATCTTCGCCGTCGTTTGTACATAAAAAAATGCGCCTGTGAGTTTTTTATTAACTGCGCTTGCATTATTTTCTCGTACGTGTTAAAATATTATTATGAAAAAAATGCGGCGGCGCGCAGTGTTGATCTTCCATACGGTTTAACAAACCGAATACGCGGCGACCGCTTTTGATTGAAAGGATATACGAATGGCACTTACAAGAGATCAGATCGACAAAAAATATAAGTGGGACCTCTCGGTCATATATGCGGATGACGAGGCATTTGAGAAGGACTTTGAGCTCGTAGGCTCTATGATCCAATCTTATCCCGCTCACGAGAAAGAAATGAGCAAAAGCGGCGCGGCGTTGTGCGCGGCTCTCAGGGATCTCGTAAATATGCAGGGCAAGATTGAAAAGCTGTGGGCGTACGCCTTTCTTTCCTTTGCTGTTGACACTCAGGACAACTCCGCGCAGGCTAAGGTCGCCCGTATGCGCTCCTTGGCTGTTTCCGCCGATAGCGCGTCCTGGTTCGTTTCTCCCACGTTGCTTCGTCTTGATCCTGAGAAGCTTTCCCAAATGTACGGGGAGTGCGCGGAGCTTTCATCGTTCAGAAGAATGATAGACAAGGCTCAGATGGAGCGTCCCCACGTATTGAGTGACGAGTGCGAGAAGCTTATGGCGCGAATGGGCGACTGTCTTGACAGCCACGGTGATATTCGGAACATCTTCTCAAATTCCGACCTGACCTTTGGTAAAATCAGGGGAGAGGACGGAAAGCTTACGGAGCTTACGGAGGCGAATTATATCGTTCATCTGATGAGTGAGAACCGTCGGGTCAGGCGTTCCGCTTTTAAGACTCTTTACAAAACCTATAAGCAATTCAGTAATACCTTCGCAACTATGTACAACTCCTACGTTAAGGAGCAATGTACGCTGGCGCAGGCGAGAAAGTATAATAGCTCCATTGAAGCATCTACGTTTCGTGATGAGGTAACTCCTGACATCTACAACGCTCTGATAGATTCTGTCGGTGAGTCGCTGGAGGTGCTGTACGATTACTATGACCTGGTACGAGAGGTGCTGGGAGTCGATAAGCTCCATCTGTATGACGTATACGCGTCTATCGCTCCTGCGTCCGAGAGAAAAGTCACCTATGACGAGGCGGTAGAAGAGGTGCTCAAAACCGTAGCGGTGTTCGGCGAGGAGTATCACTCGGTTCTGAGATCGGGACTTACGGAGCGCGGATGGGTGGATGTTTATCCCACGAAAGGAAAGCGCGGAGGCGCGTTCAGCGCAGGCTGTCCGTTAACCGAGCCTTATATTTTGCTGAACTACACGGATACCTACGGGGACGTGTCTACCCTCGCTCACGAGGCTGGACACTCGATGCACTCTTATTTTTCAAGAAAATACAACGAGCCTCACAACTCAAGCTACACTATCTTCGTGGCAGAGGTCGCCTCTACCGTAAACGAGTTGCTTTTGGCGCATAAAAATCTGCGTGAGTGCGGCTCAGACTCGGAGAAGCTGTATATACTGGGCAAGCTGATGGAAACCTATAAGGCAACCCTGTTCCGTCAGACTATGTTCGCAGAGTTTGAGAGGGACGCTCACGCCGCCGTTGAGGCAGGTAAGCCGCTGACCGCCGACGTTATCTCGGAGCTCTACAAATCAAAGGTGGATAAGTACTTTGGCGACAGAGTGGCGACCGACGGAGAGATTGCGTACGAGTGGGCGAGAATACCCCACTTTTACTCGAATTTCTACGTGTATAAATACGCGACATGTATCTCGGCGGCGTCAGCTATCGTAAAGCGCATAGAGGAGGAGGGCGATGAGTACGTAGGCAAGTATATAGAGTTCCTCAAGTGTGGCGGCTCGAAATCTCCTCTTGAGAGTCTGAAGGTCGCTGAAATAGATATGACTGATCCTGCGGTGGTGAGAGGGGCGATAGACGACTTTGGAGCCGCTATCCGCTCTTTCAGAGAAATATACAGAAAACAGTAGAAAAGTCTTTTTTGACGCTTTATACAGCAGGTTGAATTGCGTAAACGACAATTTATACAGCAGGTTGAATTGCGTAAGCGACAATTTATCCTATGGATTTGAATTTGGAAAGGAAACGAAATGAAATATTTTAAGAAAATATTCGCGCTTCTTTTGGTTCTTGTAACCGTGCTTTCTGCCGGCGGTTGCTCGGTGCTCGGTGATTTATCCGACGGTATCTTTGACAGTTTTCTCGAAAATTTGGAGAACTCTATAGGGTCGGGCGAATCAAGTGGGTCCGGTGGAGCAGGCGAGTCGGGCGGATCAGGCGAGTCGGGCGGAGAGGTTATCTTTCCCGGTGATGATGAGGAGGAGCTTCCGGACGAGTGGGAGAGCTCTCAGACTCGGAGCGCGGAATACGTAGCGGTACGCGTAATAATTGACACGGATACCGACTTGAATGATTATTTAGTGGATGAAGATATCGTCGGAGAGGTTAGCTGGAGTAGCCGATGCAACGATATAGCCACCGTATCGGACGGAGTATGCAGAGGCGTTGGTGTTGGCAGAACCGTCATTACTGCTTCCGTCGAAAATGAGGCGGTAATGGAATTTGCCGTTACGGTAGAATTTAAAATCTCGCAGAACTCAGGCTTCAATATTGTAACTACGGTAGTTGACGGTCAGGAGTATAAGGTTACCTCTATGAAGGAGGCAAACAGAATAATCGACAGAGCGATAGCGTCGCACGTGCATAAGCTGACGATAGATTTCTCAGGCATAAGTCCATATTTCAAACCTGACGATTTTGACTTGGATTCTGAGCTTGGAAATCATACATCTCTCCGTATGCTCTTCTACGACGATGCGCCGTACAGAATAGAATTCGAGATAGTATACAAGACGAATGCCGCAAGCGAAACTATAAAGGAAGGCTCGGTTACCGGCTCTCAAATCAGAGATATTATCTCTGTGAACGCGCTTGCATACAGCGCATTACAATTCAAGGATGCTACCCCCCGTGTCGATAATTTCGATGGGTTTGCGATAAATTCCGAGGATTTATCCGAGTGGCTCGTGTATAATACCGAGGAGCTTTGGTGGGCGATAGAGCACGGCTACAGACCTACCTTCCCCGAAACGCACACAAAGGCCGAGCTTTTCTACGAGAGAGCGAAGATGGTTCTGCGCGAGATCGTACACGACGGAATGTCCGATTACGAAAAGGTACGCGCTATATACGAATATCTCGTGATTGCCGTTCATTACGATTACGATGCGTATATCGGTCAGGCTGACAGAGAGAATACCTGCTACTTCCTGGAGGGAGTTTTCGAGGCTGGTCGGGCGGTATGCGACGGTAAAACCAAGGCGTTCGTTCTGCTTTGCGGAATAGAGGGCATACCCTGCGTCAGAGATTTCGGAGCTTCCGCCACGGGCGGAGCGGGTCACGCCTGGAACTACGTTCAGATCGACGGCGTATGGTATCTCTACGATACAACCGAGGGCGACATCAGATATAAGGCTTCATCAGGAGGCGTTGGCGAGTATATCGGATACGACGTTGAGATGCTGAGCTACAGCGGATATATGAGAAGAACGGACTATCTCGCTTCAAAGTACGTATATACTGACAAGTGGTCGGAGATCACAGACGCCGAGCAGACCTACGCGCCATTTGACTACTTTGACTATGACGTTGATGTGGGACTTGACTTTATAATCAACTCATCCTCAGAGGCGGATGCTTTGTTTGAGGCAGCTCTTTCCGGCGATACGCCGGATACCGTGGTGCTTCTCTTCATACCGGAGGATGAGAAAAAGTGCTATCCTTATCTGAATAACGTCAGAGAAGAATACGGCTACGAGTGCCAGATATTCACAATGGACTATTTGACGGAAACCGTATACATTGCGATCTTTAAGGCAGAGAGAGTAGAAGCTAATTAAAGGCGCTTGAAGCCGAAAGCTGTATTCGCTCAAGCGTAAGGTGTATAATAAACGAAAATGAGTAAGCGTAAATTCAATATAACGGGTATGAGCTGCGCCGCCTGCAGCGCGCGGGTCGAGAGCGCCGTATCCCGTTTGGACGGCGTCAGCAGCTGTTCGGTAAATCTTCTTACCGCGTCGATGACGGTGGAGGGAGATGTATCTACAGATTCGATAATTCTAGCCGTCGAGGCTGCCGGGTACGGAGCTGAAACGGCGGATAAAAGCGGCGAAAATGTAAATAATCAATTACAAAATAAGCAAAACAATTCGGCTTTTCACAGACTCATCCCCTCAATTATCCTTATGGCTTTGCTGATGTATTTTTCTATGGGATATACTATGTGGGGTGCGCCTGTTCCGTCGGCTTTATCGGAAAGCCCTATCTTTATTGCCATAATAGAGTGTCTGCTTTCGGGCTCTGTGATGGTTATTAACCGCAGGTATTTTATAAACGGCTTTAAGGGCGTTATCAGACGGTCGCCCAATATGGACACTCTTATCGGGATCGGCTCGCTTGCGTCCTTTATATACAGCCTATGGCGTACCGTTGAGATGGCTTTTCTCGGCGGAGATGCGGCGGCGCACGTTCTTCACGATCTCTACTACGAGAGCGCGGCTATGATCCTCGTGCTGATCACCGTAGGCAAGATGCTGGAGGAGCGAGCTAAGAGAAACACGACCGGCGCTATTGAGGCGCTTATGTCCCTATCTCCTAGGCTTGCCACTGTCGAGAGAAACGGTGAAGCCGTTACGGTGCTTGCCGAAGAGGTCAGGATAGGAGATATCTTTATTCTCCGTCCCGGCGATGCGGTTCCGGCTGACGGGGAGGTCGTAGAGGGATACGGAAGTATTTCGGAGGCGGCTCTCACCGGCGAGTCTGTTCCGGTTGACAAAGGGAAAGGCGACAGCGTGCTCGCCGCTACGGTGAATCAGTCCGGTTACCTTAAGTGCAGGGCAGTAAAGGTAGGATCGGATACTGCTATCGCATCGGTTATCCGTCTGGTAGAGGAGGCTTCGTCTACCAAAGCTCCTATTGCAAAGACGGCGGACAGAGTTTCGGGGATTTTTGTTCCCGCTGTTATGGGAATTGCCGTAATTACCTTTATTATATGGACGTGTATCGGCGCGGAGGTGGGATATTCGCTGGCAAGAGCAATATCCGTTCTGGTTATCAGCTGTCCCTGCGCGCTGGGACTTGCGACCCCCGTGGCAGTAATGGTAGGTTCTGGCGTAGGCGCCAAAAACCATATACTTTACAAGAGCGCCGAGTCACTGGAGCTGGCAGGTAAAGCGAGCATTGTCGCTTTGGACAAGACCGGCACCGTGACGTCGGGAGAGCCGCAGGTCGTTGACGTCGTACCCGTAGGAGTCAGCGAAAAGGAGCTTCTCACCCTGGCTTATACCGTAGAGTCCTACAGTGAGCATCCGCTGGCGAGAGCAATCGTAAGATACGGAGATGAGATCGGTATTAAAGCTATGGAGTCCGATAGATTTGAGTCGCTCACCGGATCGGGTGTAGTCTGTAGAACCGCTGAATCGGATATCGTTGGCGGAAGCTTGAAATTCATCTCGAAAAAATGTGATATACCCACTCCCGTGTATGAAAAATACTGTGAATTGTCAAGCGAGGGCAAAACGCCCGTTCTCTTTGCCTCGAACGGCGAGCTCGTAGGCTTGATAGCACTAGAGGATACTGTTCGTCCTGACGGACGGCAGGCTATAGACCAGCTTCACGCTCTTGGTATAAAGGTGGTTATGCTTACCGGCGACAACCGTATGAGTGCGGAGGCTGTAGGGCAAAAGGTGGGAGTTGACGAGGTCATCTCCGATATGATGCCTGAGGATAAGGAGAGCAAGATTCGCGAGCTCTGCGAAAAGGGCAGGGTGATTATGGTAGGCGACGGAATAAACGACGCGCCATCTCTTGCCAGAGCGGACGTAGGTATGGCTATCGGAGGCGGAACCGACGTAGCGATAGAATCCGCGGACGTCGTTCTGATGCGCAACGCACTGACCGACGTGCCGAGAGCGATAAGACTCGGCAGACGCGTGCTGAAAAATATTCACGAGAATCTCTTATGGGCGTTTATGTACAATATCGTAGGCATACCGCTCGCTGCGGGAGCTTTCGTCGATCTTGGACTGCAGATGAACCCGATGTTCTGCGCTTTTGCAATGAGCTTATCCAGCTTTCTTGTAGTAACAAATTCGCTCAGACTTTGGTGCTTTACCTCGTCTGATACGAAAAAATATCCGGATGCGGACGGCTATACAAAAAGCAGAAATAACCCCACCCGTGTAGATAAAAAATGCAATTTAAATCATAAAGAAGAGAAGGAAAAGAGCAAAATGACGTACGTATTTACAGTTGAAGGTATGATGTGCCCTCATTGCGAGGCACGCGTCAAGGCAACCATCGAGGGAATGAGCGGTGTTATCTGTGCCACAGTGAGTCACGTAAACGGTACCGCTACCGTTTCTTCCGAGGGGGTCGATCCTCTCGCTATCAAGGACGAGATAGAGAATGCAGGCTACAAGGTTGCAGGATATACCGAAAGATAAAAGCTCTCGCTGATCCAAGCGTTTCATTCTGTTACTTAGCGGATTGGTTTGAGCACTCGTACGGTTGAGGAAAAACAAAACGTCAAGGCGTATTTTTCGGCATCGATCCAATACGTTTTAAACATCTGTTGCGGTCGTATATGCCGGTTCTTGTGCTTTGCTGTGCAGGATTCGCTTTGGTTATGGTATTTCTTTGCTGTGAAAATTCACAAAATGCAGGCGGTTTGCCTGCATTTTTTTGCCTTTTTCGAGTATTGACACACCGCTCTTCTTATGATAAAATATTTATGATATATAGTTTTTCATTTATATTAGCGCATACGCGCGACGTTAAAACGTTAGTAATGTCAACGGCTTGAATAACGCATTTCGAAAAAAACAAATAATATAGCTTAAAGAAAAAGGAGTAATAAATGGAAATTTTTGACGTCCTCAATTTGATTTTGGGTCTTGCCCTCTTCCTTTTCGGTATGGATATTATGGGCGACTCTCTGAAAAAGAGTGCCGGCTCCAGTCTTAAGGCAACGCTCGGTAAGATGACATCTAACCCTGTCAGCGGATTTTTACTCGGACTCATCGTAACCTGCGTCATACAGTCCTCGTCCGCTACAACGGTTATGGTGGTCGGTTTTGTTAACTCCGGTACTATGACGCTTTTGCAGGCCGTGGGAGTAATAATGGGCGCAAACGTTGGTACTGCCGTCACTGCCTGGCTGACCGCGCTTGCCGGTATCGGTGAAGACGGCGCAGAGGTCGTAGGCGCTCTCGAATGGCTGAAGCCTGATGCCTGGATGCCTGTTCTCGCGCTTATCGGCATAATGCTCGTTCTGTTCGTGAAGAGGGGAAGAAAGAAGGATATCGGCGCGGTGCTTCTCGGCTTCGCGGTACTTATGACGGGAATGGACGTAATGTCCGGTGCTGTCAGCGGTCTGAAAAATGATCCGTCCTTCCATGAGATACTGACAATGTTTGATAACCCTCTGCTCGGCGTGCTTGCGGGTCTTGTGCTGACGGCTATAGTTCAGTCCTCATCCGCATCTGTAGGTATTCTGCAGTCGCTTACAACCACAGGAGCTATCAGCTTCGGTATGGCTATTCCCATCGTTATGGGACAGAATATAGGTACCTGCGTTACCGCTATGCTATCGTCTATCGGTGCTACGAAAAACGGTAAGAGAGCGGCACTCGTGCATCTCTATTTTAACATTATAGCCGTTGTTATCGTGCTGTCTTTGTTCTATCTTCTGGATTGGATCGTCGGATTTGCATTCCTCGACAAGATTACTAATATGTGGGATATCGCTATCATACATACGGCGTTCAAGCTTATTGCCGTAGCGATAATCTCTCCCTTCTATAAGCTTCTTCCGAAGCTTGCGTGCCTTACGGTCAAGGACAGCAAGGAGGAGAGTGAGGAGAGCGTTAATCTTCTCGACGATCGACTTCTGACCACTCCCGCGGTTGCGGTTGCCAGAGCATCTGAGGTTTGCACGGTTATGGCAAACATCTCCTGCCGCGCGATGAATCTTGCTCTTTCTATCTTTGAGGGCTACGATTCAAAGGTTGCGGAGGAAATAAGAAATCTGGAAAACAAGGCTGACGTGTACGAGGATGCCCTCGGTTCGTACCTCGTAAAGATATCGGGCTCTGAGCTTGATCTGAAGGATTCCAAGCAGGTCACAAAGCTGCTCCACATGATAGGCGATTTCGAGCGTATCTCAGACCACGCCGTGAACATACTTGAATCCGCTGAGGAGATGCGGGATAAGAAGATCGAGTTTTCGAAGGATGCTCAGCGCGAGCTCTCCGTTCTTCGCTCGGCGGTCGGTGAGATACTTCAGCTTGCCGAGACTTCGTACGTTGATAACGACCTTAATCTCGCCGCTCAGATAGAGCCTCTTGAGCAGGTTGTAGACGACCTGCGCGACAGCATAAAGCTTAATCACATCATCCGCCTGCAGAAGAGCGAATGTACTATCGAGCACGGATTCGTGCTGGCTGATCTCCTTAACAATTTTGAGCGTGTCGCTGACCATTGCTCAAACGTCGGCGGATGCGTTATCGAGATATCCGCGTACGATGCTCTTGATATGCACAAATATCTTGCCGAGATTCGAGTAGGCAGCGAAGCATACGAAGATAAATATTGCGAGTACAAGAAGAAATACGGCATATAAGACAATTAAAGTTTACAAAAACTGCTAAAAATCCATCAAGAAATAAAGGAAACGAAAATGAATAAGAAGAATTTAAGAATAGAAACTAAATGCGTGCAGGGCGGATATACTCCGTCGAACGGCGAACCGCGACAGATACCGATTATACAAAGCACCACCTTTAAATACGGCACGAGTGAGGATATGGGAAAGCTCTTTGATCTTGAGGCGTCGGGTTACTTCTACTCGCGTCTTCAGAATCCCACCTGCGATACCGTCGCGGCACGCATATGCGAGCTGGAGGGTGGAACAGCGGCAATGCTTACTTCTTCCGGCCAGGCGGCTAACTTCTTCGCTATCTTTAACATTGCGTCAGCTGGCGATCACGTCGTAGCCAGCAGTGCGATCTACGGCGGCACCTACAATCTTTTCGGCGTTACTATGAAGCGTATGGGAGTAGAGTTCACCTTCGTTTCTCCCGACGCAACAGTTGACGAGCTTCGCGCCGCAGTACGCGAGAATACCAAGGCTTTCTTCGGAGAAACGATCGCCAATCCCGCACTGAGCGTATTGGATATCGAGAGATTCGCTACCATTGCTCACGAGGCAGGCGTACCTCTCATCGTTGATAATACCTTCGCAACTCCCGTGAACTGCCGTCCTTTCGAGTGGGGCGCCGATATCGTTACTCACTCTACCACCAAGTATATGGACGGTCACGGCAGCGCGGTCGGCGGATGTATCGTTGATTCGGGCAAATTTGACTGGGCGAAATCGGGTAAGTTTGATTGCCTGTGCACTCCTGACGAGAGCTATCACGGTGTAAATTATTACGAGAGATTCGGACTTGCCGGAGCTTATATTACCAAGGCTACCGCGCAGCTGATGCGTGATTTCGGCTGCTGTCAGTCACCTCAGTCCGCATTCCTCTTGGGACTTGGACTTGAGAGTCTTCACGTTCGTATGCAGCGGCACTGTGAGAACGGAATGGCGGTAGCGACCTTCCTTTCATCGCATCCCAACGTTACCTGGGTAAAATATCCTAACCTCAAGGGAGATAAGGACTACGAGCTGGCTGCGAAATATCTTCCGAATGGCTCCTGCGGTGTCGTATCCTTTGGAGTAAAGGGAGGAAGAGCGGCAGCAGAGAAGTTTATGAAGAATATGAAGCTCGGCGCTATCGAAACTCACGTTGCCGACGCCCGTACCTGCTGTCTGCATCCTGCCAGCGCCACACACCGTCAGATGTACGCCGAGGAGCTTCGTGCCGCAGGCGTATCTCCTGACCTTATTCGCTATTCCTGTGGAATAGAGAGCGCGGAGGATCTTATAGACGATCTTCGTCAAGCGCTTGATTCTATCAATTAACCGTTAAAAAGGAGCATTTTAATGCCTATTAAAATTCCAAACGAGCTGCCTGCGGTCAAAATACTTGAGAACGAAAACATCTTCGTTATGACCGAAACCCGCGCTATCACCCAGGACATCAGACCGCTGAAAATTTTGATACTCAATCTTATGCCCACTAAGATCGATACGGAAACACAGCTTTCACGACTTCTCGGTAATACTCCTCTCCAGGTCGAAATAGAGCTTTTGCAGACCGAAACCCACAAGGCGAAAAATACGTCGGAGGAGCATCTTCTGGCATTTTATAAGTATTTCTCCGAGATCAAGGATAAGTACTACGACGGAATGATAATAACCGGCGCTCCCGTGGAGAAGATGGAGTTTGAGGAAGTGGACTATTGGCAGGAGCTCTGTGAGATAATGGAGTGGTCCAAGACTCACGTTCACAGTACATTCCACATTTGTTGGGGTGCGCAGGCAGGCCTGTACTATCACTTCGGTGTGAAAAAATATATGCTCGATGAGAAACTTTCCGGAGTCTACGCCCATAAAGTGGAGTATAAGAAGTCTATCCTCTTCCGCGGCTTTGACGACGTATTCTACGTACCTCACTCCCGTTATACCACCGTTCTCAGAGAGGAGATCGAGGCTGTGCCTGAGCTTAGGATCCTTTCCTCGTCTGATAAGGCCGGAATTTATACGGTAGGTACGAAAAACGGGAAGCAGATATTCGTTACCGGCCATTCCGAGTATGATGCGGAAACTCTGAATAAGGAGTACGTAAGAGATAAGAAAGCGGGAATAAATCCGAAGATCCCCGAACATTATTTCTCCGATGACGATGATACTAAAGCACCCGTTATTACCTGGCGCGGACACGCAACACTTCTTTTCACCAACTGGCTTAACTATTTCGTATATCAGACGACACCCTACGATATAGACAAGATCAAGGAGGGCACGACTGCCGTTTCGGTAGAATAGCCGTACCGTTGTATCCCAAAGCGAGAGGCTTCAGCGCGCCGTATGTTCATCCGTGAATTTTACCTTCCGGATAGATTTTAAAAAAACACCCCCTCGATAGCTGCGATATGCGCTTCGAGGGGGATTTCTTCGTTTGTGGAGAGGGGCAGATTGTGAAAAAAATTAACACGCCCCCGTCTGATGCGTGATTTTTTGCATTTGACGCAATTGCAAGCGCAAAGTCAAAGCGTAACGGAGGACCCGAAGGTCTGACGCGAAATTATAAAAGGTAACCGATTTTCAGGGGAGAACGACGTGCTGATTGTCCTAGGCTTTTGTCGGATGTGATTTTTGCCCTTGGCTTTGTCCGCCTTGCGCATAGCGTGATGGTCAGCTCTGATTTTTGCCCTTGGCTTTACTCGCCTTGCGCATAGCGAGAGGGGATGCGCCGAAGCGGCTCTTGAACTCTCTGTGAAAATAGGATTCGTTATCGTAACCCACGCTTTGTATCACCGAGCTTATAGGCATATCGGTTTTTAATATAAGCTCCTCCGCTCGTCGCATTCTCTCGCTTATCAGAAGCTCCTTGAAGCCCATACCGAAAAGCTCTTTTATCATTCTGGAGAGATAAGGCTCGGAGAGATACGCTCCTCTTGCAAGCTCTGATAGGCTTGCGCTTCGGTAGTTAGAGCTGATATAGGAGCTTATTCTCAGCTTGCGAGCTTCCTTTTTCCCGTACGTTACACCGCCGCGAAGAAGCAAGTCACGTTCCAGAGATAAGTATCTTAGCAGCAGAGAAACGGTTCCGGTCAGCACCGTCCGGTCAAAGCTTGGGTTGGACAGTTCCATGATTAAGTTTTCGGTTAGATTGCCTATCTGCTTGTTGCAGGCTGTGGAAAAATAAAGGTAAGCCGGTTCTCCCTGCGGATTTGAGTTTTCCTTAACGAAGCTTTTGAATACGGTGTCAGCAAGGTCGGGCGCCACAGATGCCAGAAATGCGTCGGATATGATTATGTTTATACCGATATCTCTCTCCGCGGTGGCGTCGATGGAATGCACGACGTGCTTGTTCATCATAAGAATGTCTCCCTCCTTGAGAGTGATCTTTTCGCCCGCTATATGATGAGTTATGCTTCCCGAAACTACAGTCATCAGCTCTACGAAATCGTGATTGTGAGCAGGGAAGGGGAGAAACCTTGAATGTATGCGCAGAGAAATGTCGTTCTCCCATTTGTGAAGTCTGGACTCTTTGATGGTGGGATCTCTGCGCGATTCCCGCTCCAGCTCGAAGAGCAGAGCGGCTTCGTTTCCGCCCATGTCCAGCAACCGATCTATAAGCTCCTTTTCCATATTACCTTTACCTCGTTGTTATCTCTCCACCCGGCTTTCACTTCCGCGTTTGAGCCGAGGAGGTGAGCAATAATGCTTTTATTCTACACTTTTATGCTACTATTTTAACATAATTAGGCAACATAATCAACACAAAAGAACAAACTTAGACGGTTTTTTGGATAATTTAATGTCTTGTATTATTGCCGACTATGTGTTAATATATAATTAGTTAACATTTGCGCGCTGCGCATTGCGTTCTGCAGGACTGTAGAACGAAAGGGGGAAAAATGAAGTACTATTTGGCTATAGACATTGGTGCATCCAGCGGCAGACACATCATAGGCTATGAGGACGAGGGCGAGATCCTGACCGATGAGGTGTACCGTTTTTCTAACGGAATGGACACGGTAGACGGGCATCTCGTATGGGATATCGATAGGCTTTTTCGCGAGGTTAAGACGGGAATCGCTTTGGCTCTGCAAAAGTATCCGAAGATCGAGAGTATGTCTATCGACACCTGGGGTGTAGATTACGTATTGCTCCGCGGTGACGAGGAGGTCCTGCCCTGCTATGCGTACAGAGATTCCAGAACTGAGGGACCGATCAAAGCGGTTCACTCCATAATTTCTTATCCGGAGCTATACTCTATAACCGGTACGCAGTTTAACAGCTTCAACACGGTATATCAGCTATATGCCGATAAGTTGGCGGGCAGACTTGAGGGCGTTACGGACTTTCTTATGATTCCGGAATATCTTATGTACAAGCTGACCGGCGTGAAGAAGAAGGAGTTTACGGAGGCAAGCACTGCGGCGCTTGTTGACGTGAATACCTTACAGCTTTCGGACGAGGTGTTCTCAAGACTTGGATTACCGCAGTCGCTTATAGCTCCCCTTTATATGCCGGGTGAGCCTTTGGGCACCTTCACCCCGGAGGTGGAGCGTGAGGTAGGTGGAAATATCAAGGTCGTTTTCTGCGCGACACACGATACCGGCAGCGCCGTTGAGGCTATAGAAATGGAAACGGACGCGCCCTATATATCCTCAGGAACCTGGTCCTTGCTCGGAGTAAAGCTCAAGAATGCCTTGACGAATGATCTGAGCCGAGAGTCCGGTTATACCAACGAGGGCGGCGTAGGTTACTTCAGATACCTGAAGAACATTACAGGTATGTGGATAATACAGTGTCTTAGACAGGAGCTTTGCCCTGATACGTCATACTCTCGTATAGCCGAAATGGCGAGAGGGAGCAGCTTTGACTGCCTGTTTGACGTCAACGATCAGAGCCTTATGGCGCCGCAGAGCATGAAGGACGCGATACGAGCACTGCTTAAGGCGAACGGCAAGACCGAGCCGGGAAGCACCGCGGACTATTTCAACTGCGCGTATCACAGCCTCGCTGCTTGCTACGATACTGCGATCAGAGATCTGGAATCTAACACGGGTCATTCCTATTCCGAAATTTACATAGTTGGCGGCGGCGCGAAGAATACGTATCTGAACGATCTGACGGAGCGCTATACCGGCAAGAGAGTAATAGCGCTGCCTATAGAGGCTACCGCTATCGGAAATCTTAAAACGCAAATGAGCGATAGGACAAAAGGAGAATAATATGACGAGCTACGAATACGCAAGAGAAAAATACGCATCTCTTGGACTTAATACGGAGGCGGCTATTGAGAGGCTTATGAAAGTGCCTGTGTCGATGCACTGCTGGCAGGGCGATGACGTTGTTGGCTTCGATAGCAAGGAGGCGCTCTCCGGCGGAATACAAACCACGGGAAACTATCCGGGAAGAGCGACTAATCCGCAGGAGCTGATGGAGGATATGAAGCTGGCGTTCAGTCTGATCCCCGGAGCTAAAAAAGTGAATGTTCACGCCTGCTATGCGATCTTTGAGGACGGAGAAACGGTTGGCAGAGATAAAATTGAACCCAGACACTTCAGACCCTGGGTTGAATTTGCTAAGGAAAACGGTATGGGCCTTGATTTCAATCCCACCTTCTTCAGTCACCCTATGGTTAAGGATAATCTGACCCTTTCCTCTCCTGACGAGAGCGTGAGAGCGTATTGGATAGAGCACGGAAAGGCGTGCATACGTATCGCGGAGTACTTTGCCGAAGAAACCGGCGTGCCCTGTGTTATGAACATATGGATTCCGGACGGATACAAGGAGGTGCCTGCCGACAGATACAATCCAAGGCTTCGGTTTAAGGACTCTCTTGATAAGATTTTGTCAGAGCCGTATGACAAGGAGAAGGTATACATTACCCTGGAGTCCAAGGTGTTCGGAATAGGACTTGAATCCTACACGGTGGGAAGCGCGGAATTTTGCCTTTCCTATTCCACTCTTAGAGGCATTACTCCCTTGATGGACAACGGCCATTATCATCCGACGGAGGTCGTTTCCGACAAGATACCGGCGCTCCTTGCTTTTAATGACAAGATTGCTCTTCACATAACCCGCTGTGTGCGCTGGGATTCTGACCATGTTGTTTCTTATGACGATGAAACCCGTGAGATCGCCAAGGAGATTGTCAGATGCGATGCGCTCGACAGAGTGTTCATCGCTCTGGATTATTTTGACGCGTCTATCAACAGAGTCGCCGCATGGGCGATTGGTATGAGAAATGCGCAAAAGGCGCTGCTCTCAGCTTTGCTGACTCCTCACGCACAGCTTCGCGAGTATCAGGATAACGCTGATTTTACGCATATGTTTGCCGTGGCCGAGGAATGTAAGACTCTGCCTTTTGGAGACGTGTGGGATGAATACTGCAGAAGAGCAGGCGCTCCTGTTGGCATCGAATGGATAAATAAGGTCGACGAGTACGAGAAAAACGTTCAATCGAAAAGATGAATTTTCTTTGAGCTTAGAAATGACAGTGGTCCGCGTCAATTAGACTAAAACTGCTGAAATGTAAATCAAAGCTATTATTTTATAAATAAAATAAATGCCCAACGGGCAGAATGGAGATAACAATGAAAAATATTCTCGAAGCGCCTTTTATGGTGGAAACAGTAAGAACTCTTACCAATTTGTACAGACTCGGATGGGACGAGCGTAACGGAGGTAACCTCTCCGTACTGCTTGACGAGAGCGAGGTAGGCGAGTATCTTGATCTTTCTAAGGTAGTCCGCGATATTCCTATGTCGTTTGACGCGTCGGAGATTGCAGGTAAAATCTTCCTCGTTACAGGCACGGGAAAATACTTCAAGAACGTGCAGTACGATCCGGCGTACAACCTCGGCATTATCAGAATATCAGAGGATGGTAAGGTTGCTAAGCTTCTCTGGGGTTACACCGACGGCGGAAGACCTACGAGCGAGCTTCCCGCTCACCTTATGAGCCATATCGCAAGACTTGCGATCGACCCCAATCACCGTGTCGTTATGCACACTCACCCCACCAACACCATTGCGATGTCACTCGTTCACTCGCTCTCTGAGCGCGATTTCACCAGAACGCTTTGGCAGATGCAGACCGAGAGCATCGTAGTATTCCCCGAAGGAGTAGGCGTGCTTCCTTGGATGGTTTGCGGTACAAACGATATAGGCGTCGCTACTGCGCAGAAGCTTAAGAAGGAGCGTCTTTGCGTATGGGCAGCTCACGGTATATACGGCGTAGGTAAGGATCTTGACGAAGCGTTCGGCTTGATCGAAACCGTTGAGAAGGCGGCTCAGCTTTATATGATTTCCGTAAACGCAGGTATCAAGAACGGCATCACTGACGCTCAGCTCAAGGATCTCGCTGCTGTGTTCGGCTTAAACTACAGAAAAGACTATCTCGACTGATAATTTCAATACTACCAAAAAAAGCGAAAAGACGCAGAAAATGACAACGATACTTTGCAAAATTGCTAAAAAAGAATAAGCGTAAGCGGTTTTGCGTATTGTTCGGTGCGTCAAATATGGGTTTAATTGATAACAAAAAACAGGGTGCGAAGCTCGGTGAAGAGCAACGCGCCCTGTTTTACTTTTTGCAGCGGCTGTGTAGAAAAAATGCGCATACGTGTCATGATTTTTAAGGATTTAGCATTTGGACAGCTTTCGTTATAATCGATCTGAAAGCTTTTATCGTTTTGCTTCGTCGGCGCGAAGGCGGCTTAGTTCTGTTTTAACGGAATAAATTTATCGTCCTCCGTAAGTTTCAGAGCATCTATGGCATCCGAGAATATCTTTTTGACGCCGATAAAGTCTTCAGTGTCGTGCGCATCAGAGCCAAGATAAAATTTGCATCCGCACTCCTTTGCCGTACGGAAAATTTGTATAGCCGTATCGCCGTGATTTTCGCTTTGTCGCAGATCGTCCGCATTAAGCTCAATTCCCACACCGAGCTCTGCCGCTCGCTCGAAAAGTCGCACCGCTTCGTCCTTGGGCAACAGCTTGAGTGTGCTAAGATAATGCTCAACAGAACGGTTATCGATAAGTCGGCAGGTGAGATGCGCTATACCTATCTTACGAAACGGTAGATCCATACTTAGCACAGCGTTAAGCCTGTCACACCACAGCCTCGCTCTTTCCTCGCAGGATTCCGAGCCATCCTCTGATACGGTAAAGCCCTTCATATGCAAATGAGTCGTAGGAATCACCATCATATCAAATCGGTCAAACCGTGTACGCGGTATTCCGAGAGTCATATCTCTCCTAAGTTCTCCCTCACAGCCGAAAAGATAATCTATATTCTCGCTTGACGGCAGGGGTAAAACGCTGCTTATGTGGGTGAAATTCTGAGCTTTATACATTTCGGATGCGCCGCCGATAAGCTCGTCCCAATAGTGATCCGTCAGGCAGATCCTTTTGTATCCGTTTTCTCTGGCGTACTCAAGAATAAGATCCGGAGTTTGCCGCGGATTTTTCGAGCACGATGAAAGTCGGGTATGTATATGAAGATCGTGATCTGCGATATATTTCATTTTTACTCCTTTCCGGCTTGTTTTTGGTTGATTATGGTTGTTTTGTTATATAAAATGCGTTATTTATACAATTCGGTCAGTCTGTTAGGCTGACGAGATCCTCGACTGAAGCAATTGCCAAATCGCAACCTCCGAGCTCGGTGGTGGAGAATACTATATATTTTTCGTTTTCGGTAAATCTGGGGTGAGGATCTATATGATAATCTGCCTCTTTTGCCGGCGTGTGACCGTTTTCGGGCATTTCCGAAACTATAACAAGACTCTTTCCGCTTCTTCTGTTCAGGAAATTAACTGCGGCAGGGCAGCCTCTGTACCACTTACCGCCGTATCTCTCCAGCTTTTTCTCATCATATACGAACAGGCTCTCGTCCTTTGTACAATGAGCGTGCCAGGGGTCTATTCCCTCAAGGATCGTAATATCTGAGCCGTTTCGTATATCAATTCCGTATATTCCGTAGCCGTCACAGCAGTAGTATATCTTGTTGCCGTCCGCGCTCCACCACTCGTGTGTAGCATAGTTGTGCATAGGCGGGTAGCACTTTCGCTCCCCGATCGAGCTAACCGTCCAAAGTCTTTGATATACACCGTTTTCATCTCTCGGTATTTTGTGATACTCACCCATAGAAAGACCTGACCAGCCGTCGTAGGCGCAGAGGGCGAGATTGTCGTTTTTCGGATTGATCTGACCGTGGTTCATATTGACTCCGAGGGGCGTGCGGCTCCACTCGGTAAATTTGCCGCTTGCAATTTCAACAGTGCCTTGAATGCAACCAAAATCGCCTCTGCTTATATCAAGGAAGAAATGCTTTTTATCCGCGGTGAATGTCAGGTGGGTCGCAAGCTTGCGGACGTAGCCGGGAATAGCAAGCGTGCAAAGCTTTTCTGCGAGTTTATCCTTACCCGGACTTCTTTTGTAGATGGATTTTCCTCTCGTGTAATATACGTCGCCGCTTTCGGAATCAACGAGGGGAGTTGCATCGTCAAAAAGCACGTCGTAGCAAATAACCACCTCGTCAAGAAGAAAATCAACGTATCCGAGGCTTCTGGCATAGGTGTCGTAAATGGGTGCTGCGGCTACGTAAAACCAAAGATATCTGCCGTCACGTGTCATGGAATTGTTTATAAAATAAAATCCCTGCTGATATTGCGCAAGCCTTGTGGTCAGTACGTAATACGGAACATTCGATAACTTATCTGTAACCTTGGTAAAGTGTTTTGATGTCATAGGAGTTTTCATATATTTTCACCTTAAAATCTAATAAAATGTAAAATAAACATTACAAAAATGCAGTTTGTGTTATAGAATTTTTCTTTAGGTGTTTTCGAAAATCTTCGAATATTCACATGTCATAAGCAGAAAAGCGCCTACGCCGTGAAGGTCGTTTTCGCTGGTGGGCCGGCCGTAATAATGCGCGAGATCTCCAACGCCCGTGCCTATGCAAACGCCACTAACCCCAAGGTATCCGTCGCGTATATTCAGTGTTGATACTATACCGTCGAAAGCCCTCTTCGCTATATTCTCGACTTCTCCTTTACTAAATGCTCCAAGCCGTATTCCAAGACATATGGAGTATAAGAAAAGGCAGGAGCAGGATATTTCGTGCCAGTTTTTCGGATCGTCCGTTTTGTCTACGACCTGATACCAAAGTCCTGTCTTTTTATCCTGGTATTTAAAGAGGGAAGAGAGAAGCTTCTTTCCCTTATCTATGAACTCGCCCCGCTTTTCGTAAGCTTCGGGAAGCAGCTTTGCAATTTGAAACACAGCTACCGCATACCATCCCATAGCCCTACCCCAGAAATGCGATGCCAGTCCGGTCGTCTTATCAGCCCATACCGCCTTGCGCGTCTGATCGTATGCGTGATACATAAGTCCTGTTTTTTCATCGGTTATTCTGTCGCGCATCAGTGCCATCTGATGATGCACCGTGTCAAAGAGGTCTGCTCTACCGAACCGTACACCGTACTCCGCCGTCACAGGTCCGCCCATATACATTCCGTCAAGCCACATATTCGCGGCGTTGGCGTTATCCTTATGGAAAAATCCGCCCTCTGCGCTCTTGGGCCAACGGTCAATGTGGAATATTATTTTATCAAGTATTCTTTTGTATCTTTCATCACCTGTGCGATCGTATAGCTCGTAGAGCAGTATTCCCGGCTGCAGATCGTCGAGAGCGGTTGTATCCATATCCCTCGGTAAACCGTCGTCGTCAAGTAATGAATCCACCCACGCCTTTGCGTAATCAAAATATCTCTTGTCCCCCGTCAGATGATAGGTATGTAAAACTCCGGAGAGAAACACTCCCTGATGGTAGTGAAATTTACCCACCGGGGGCAACTCTTCCGGTTTAAATTTGCTCATCATTGTATTGCAGGAAAGTGCGGCAAGCTCTTTTGCATTCATCATAATTGCCTCTCTTTTTTTCTTTTTTCTTTTTGCTTCTATTATATCAGATATTTATGAGCAAAAATTGCTCTTTCCTGCTTTTGAAAACAGCAAAACACATCTAAAATTGCTATGTGGATTTGAATAAAAAAAGATTGGGCAAAGTCTTATAAAAGAATGCCCAATCTGTGATAAGTATATAGTGTGAGGCGGTTTTGCGCTTTCGGAGCTTCAAAAAGCGATTTGCGCCTACCCGTGTGTTATTTGATCCGATTTAATCCGCAGAGAGCCGTTATAATAGGCTTGGTGGAATCGCCCTCGCGGGATTCGTATTCAAGATAAGCGATTTTTTTATCGGGATGAGGATTTTCCACAATAAATTCAGAGAGAAGTATTCTGCCGCCAAAGCCGTCGGGTGCGTCTACGGTAGGATCGGAGAACCAGGTTGCAGAGTATCCTGTGTGACGGTGGAAGGGTTCGAGATAAGGCTCGCCGTATCTGCGGTTATAGTACTGTATACCACCCGCGTATTCGAGAGGTATTCTCTCTTCCGTGCCGTCACAGTACTTTATGATATACTCACCGCAAACCTTCAGCGGAACCCAAGGCTCTCTGATACCGATATTCAGCGTCGCGCCCTCTATAGCGAGTCTTTCGTAGTAGCCGCCGATCTTTACCCGTGCGCTCTCGGCCAGCTGCGCTTTCGCTCTCTCTGCTATGATGCCGTCTGGAATACCTGATCTGTCGCCCTTTTTCAGAGCTATGCTCTTTCTCTGCCATCCCTTCGGCGAGTATTTACCTCTTACAATATCTCTTTGCAGGGGTTGAATATATTTTGCAAATATATAGCTGTAGGTCCATCTCATATCATCCTCGCATAGCTCCGGTCTTGAAAGAAGCTGCGCGGTGTAAGTAGTATCCCAGAATTTTCCTTTCTTTCCGAGGGCGTACTCGTTGGGGGCGCACCAGGTTGATATCTGTCCGCCCTTCATTCCCGAATTCAGCATACGGGAGCGGTATCTGGGGAAGTGAGAGGAATAGAGGTTGCCGACGATCGTGGTATAGCCTGCTGCGATCAGATTGTCCTCAATATTCTTATCAAGGTGGAAATACCAGATGAAATCAAGCTGTACGATATCCTTGGGGAGCATATTGATGGCTGGCTTGGTATTGTATTTTGTGACGGGCTGAAGCATATCGCCCCACATCATCGTACCGAGCCCCTTGCCCTTCAGATAATTGTAAATGCGCATTACGTCGCCGACGAAGAGCTCGGCGTGAGATTTGCCCTTGCATTTTGGGCAAAGTCCCAAATGGTATACCTCGTCGTGACCGATGTGAACGTATCTTTCGGGGCGGACTACTTCGATTATCTCGTCGATCAGATCGAATATAATGCGGTAGCTCTCCTCGTTTGACGGACAGTAGCAGTGTATGAATCGCTTGTCTGGACGAAGGTCCTCAGCTCTTGTATCGGATACCTGACTTTCGTCTGCGTCTACCTCGCCTATTTCGGGATGCGCGAATGTTATGTATTGCACGTGGGCTAAGCTCTGTACCTCAGGAATGATCTCAAAGCCGAGGGATTTTGCGTAAGCAATAAGATCTCTGACCTCGTCCTTTTCAAGCACTGAGCCCTCTGCGCCCATGTAATCGTGGGGGAACTGCGGACATTTGCCTTCCTTTGCCAGACGGTTACCCTCCAGCCACGCCTCAGTTATCTCAGGATGGCTGTCGTAGCGCATACCGCCGCAGAACTGCACGAAAATCTGATTATATCCGAGAGGAAGCAGAACGTATCTGTAGAAGTCCTTAACGAAGCTGATATGCTTTCTCGCCGGTATGCCGATATGGAAGCCGCGCATTTCGGTGGCAGGCGTGTCGTCAAGCTCGCATACGCTCAGCGTTCCGGCAGGAGTTATCATAGAGATAAGTATGAAAGTACCCCGACAGAGTGCGAGCCGTCCGCCCGCCTTGAGAGTGATACCGCTTTCGCTGACGGACACGGTTATTCTCTCGCGCTCGTAGCTTGCGTCAAGCTTTACGGTGAGCGCAACACCCGTCGGACAGGTTATATCTCTGCCGAATTTCAGAGCGAGCTCCTCTTCGAGCATCTGCTTTGCAAAGGCTGCGTCTTCTCCGTCGCCTGCGATGATATTGCCTATGCGTACCGAGCCTTCGCCGCAGCTGAAGGATTTCGGAGTAGGCCACACGAGAGGCGTGCCGTCCTCGTACGCTACGCTGATACGCACCTCTTCAAAGGATATGTCGCTGATAGCGTTGTATATTCTTACGGTGAATTTGCTGAGCGTCGTGCCTACCGCTACGGTGATCGTGCCGGTGGCGTAGCGACCGGTTTCAGCGGTGAAAAGACCTACCGTTTTTCCCTCTGAAAGAACCTCGATCTTATACACCTTCGTCATCTCTCCGAAGGGCAGGGTGACAGCGCCTACAAAGCACTCGCGACTAAGCTCCACCCTGATATCGAGCGCGGAGTTATAAATGTGCTTCCAGCTTATTTCGTCCCACCCCGTGTGGAGATTTTTGGTAGGTGTAAGCTTTTCGTCAGATCCCATAAGATGATAAGATAGCTTGGGATTTTCGTAATATCCAATATACATTTTTATTCTCCTTGATTTATTATTCTTGAATTTTTTTCGTTATTTCGTAAGCTCTAAAAGCTCCTCCACTTTCGCTACCGCCAGGTCACATCCGCCAAGCTCTGAGGTAGAGAAAACTATGTATTTTTCGTTTTCGGTAAATCTGGGATGAGGATCTATATGGTAGTTACATTGGTTTTTCGGAGTAAAGCTGTTTTCGGACATCTCCGTAACCACGGTTATTTCCTTATCCGTCAGTCTGTTGTAGAATCTCACCGCGGCAGGACAGCCTCTGAACCACTTTCCTCCGTAGCGGTCCAACACCTTCTCGTCGTATACGTATAGGCTCTCGTCACGCGTTGTGTGGGCGTGCCAAGGATAGCACTCGTGTACGCAGACGTGCTCTCCGGTCGTGAGATCAAGCCGCTGTATACCGAGATCGTTGACGTAATAGATTTTCTTTCCGTCGGGACTCCACCACTCGTGAGATGCGTAATTATCTCTCGGCGGATACATAGTGCGTTCGCCCCGCGAGTTTACGGTCCATACACGCTGATATATTCCGTCCTCCGTAACGGGAACGTCAAAGGTTTCTCCCGTCGACAAAGAATCTCCGGTATCTATTCCGTAGAGCGCCAGAGTATCGTCTGCGGGATTTATCTGACCGTGATTTGCCGTCAGAGGTGTTTCGCCCCATTTTGTAAATTCGCCGGTTTCGGAATTAAGCACGCCCTGTATAAAGCCGAAATCGTCGCGTCCGATATCGAGGAAAAAGCTCTTTTTGTCGGATAATCTCGTGAGGTGGCAGGCAATATTTCTGACGTAGCCGGGGATATCCACGGAACACAGCTTACGCGCCTTTTCATCCTTGCCCGGCGAGCGCATATACAGGCTCTTACCTCTTACGAAATATACGTCGCCCGTATCAGGATCGACAAACGGCGCGCCGGCATAGGCGTCATAGCAGATAACCACCTCGTCGGTAAGAAAATCAACGTAGCCGAGATGGCGGTCAAAGGTTGTGTATACTGGATTTGGCGTCGCGTAAAACCATAGATATCTACCGTCGTTTGTCATGGAGTTGTTAACGAAATAGAAGCCCTGCTGGTATTCCGTGAGTCTGGTGGTAAGAACGTAGTGCGGTACTCCGCTTTTTTCATCAATAACTTTCGTAAAGTGCTTTGACGTTTCGGGTGTTTTCATTTTTTTCCTATCTCCGATAGCGCAGCGGAGCTCCTTCGACGATGTGAGCCGACTTGCTTCGGTTTGCAGTTTGTAAAATATTCTTTAACCATATTATAACAGAACAAAATGAGCAAAATTTGCTAACTTTACACTCAAAACAGCCGAAAATGCTTGATTATTGCTCTGTTTTATGTTATCATATTCTATATGATGCTTTTTGCGGTCTTGATTTAACGAATTTATAAACGATGGGGGCGAAAGCTGTGAGAATGGTATTGAATTACGGCAAAAGCTCGCAGGTGGTGGCGGTGAATTACAGCTCAATACAGGGCAATAATATGCCCAGATGTCATTCGCACTCCTGCTACGAGCTGTATTACATAACCGAGGGGGAGAGATATCTTTTGGTAGGCGACAGATTTTATCATCTTATCCCCGGAGATATATTTCTCATCTCTCCCGGCGTCGAACATAGGACCTTGGACGTTAACAACGATATCTACAGCAGGTTTACAGCCTCCGTTGACCCGTCGATCTTACCGGTGAACGTTGAGAGAAGAATAGAAAACGGTCTGCATATCGTCAGACCGGACCAAAGCACCCGCGCCGAAATAGACGCGGAGGCGGAGATACTTCTGCGCTCGATAAATACGGACGAGCAGGGAATAGACGCGCTTTCCGCGGTGATACGTATGATCTACCTTTTGCTCTCGGAGGAGAGCGACGCGGATATTATGACTGTAGCAAATCCCACCCTGGACAGAATGTCGGGTATTCTGGATTATCTGGAAAAGCATTACACCGAAAACGTGAATATAAACGCACTGTCCGAGAAATTTTATATAAGCGAATTTTACCTATGCAGGCTATTTAAGGAATATGCGGGGAAAACTATACTTACTTACCTTACGGAGCTTCGTATCAAGCACGCCTGCCGTTTGCTTCGCTCCACCTCGGAGCCGATCAAGCGCGTGGCAAGGTCCTCAGGCTACGGCTCGGTATCCGCGTTTGGAAAGGCGTTCAGAACCATTGTCGGATCCTCTCCCGGAGAATATCGCAGGGGCCACGGAGGAAGCGCGGACGAAAGGTCGGCGTGGGAATAATTTGACACGGGTCGCTGCTTGAAGCTACCTATGGTATGTTTTACCAAACTAGTTATACCGCTTGACCTATTGACGCCTTGGGTAATGTTCGGGTTGCTTTTTAGGGTGAGCTGCAGTTGAGCTCAAAGCAATTTAACGGTAACGGGAAGCCGTTGCACTTCAAACAATTCAAAAAAACGGAGAATGAAAATGAAAAAGATCGGTGAAGTTTTTTCAAAATCAAAATGGCTGATACTCCTGCTGTTCGGCACTGTAGGTCAGCTTGCCTGGGCTGTGGAGAATATGTATTTCAATCTGTTCGTGTTCGATACGGTAGCTCAGAATCTGGATACGGTTACTCTGATGGTACAGCTGTCCGGCGTTACGGCGACGGTTGTTACGCTCGTAGCGGGAGTGCTGTCCGACAAGACCGGTAACAGACGCTCGTTTATAGGCTGGGGATATGCGATATGGGGTGTGACGGTTGCGCTTTTCGGCTGTCTTTCTCCCGAACTTATAGCTCAAATTTTTAACACGGATGCCACTAAATCCGTCGCGATAACTCTCGCGCTGGTAATTATCGGTGACTGTGTGATGACACTTTTCGGCTCTACGTCAAACGACGCCGCCTTCAACGCCTGGGTTACAGATAACACCACTTCTGAAATACGCGGAAGGATAGAAAGCGTTATATCCATACTTCCTCTCATTGCTATGCTGATCGTGGCGGGAGGCTTCGGTATTCTCGTATCCCTCGTCGGATACAGATCGCTGTTTATAGGTCTTGGCGCGGTTATTTCTGCTGTCGGCATCGTGGGTATTTTTATCATAAAGGACTCACCCGATATGGAGCGCTCAGGCACTCTCAGAGATGTTTTTTACGGCTTCAGACCGTCGGTCATAAGGTCGTATGCCCCCCTTTATCTTACCTTGGTTATAGTCCTGATCTACGGTGTCGCAACTCAGGTGTTTATGCCCTATCTCATCATCTATATGAAGACCTATCTCGGCTTTTCCGTGATAGAGTACAGCGTGGTGTTCGGAGCTGCGATCATACTCGGAGCGGCTGTGAATATAAAGCTCGGTTCTCTTTCGGATAAGCATAGCAAGGTGAAGCTGCTGTACGTCGCCGCCGGAATTATGTCCCTCGGACTTTTCGGTATGTATCTCGCGCCGGCGGACAACAAGGTTGCGGCGCTCGTCGTATTCGGCGTTTCCGGCTTCGTGATGATATGCGGTAATATCTTCCTCGGCGCGCTGACCGGTTCAACGGTCCGCGACTATACACCGGAGGGCGCGGTCGGTAAGCTTCAGGGCGTCAGAATGGTGTTCAGTGTTCTTATACCTATGCTTATAGGTCCGGCTATCGGCAACGGAATAAACAAGCTCCGCGGTATAAGGCTTGAGGACGTCGTGGAGAACGTTGGCGCCGATATTATGACTACCGAATACTGTCCCGCTCCCGAAATATTCCTGGTAGGAGCGCTGGTGCTTTTGCTTATTGCCGCGGCAGTACCTCTTTTAGACAGAGCGGTACGCAAATTCGGTAAATAAACCCGTCGCCCATCTCATCCGAACACGCTGAAAGCGTGCACGCCGGCACGATTATCCGTCAAAGAAGCCGGTATACCGCCGCTCAGTTGTCATACTGCACGAAAACGCGACCCCAAACGATTAAGGATTGTTAAAAATTTAATAAACTTTTTAAAAGCTCTTTACTTTTTGGTATTTAAGTGCTATAATACAATGGGATTTGACGGGGATTTGATCTCCGCCACCTGAATTTACGGCTATTAAATAATTTTTTTATATGGAGGCTATCCACAAATGATTGAAAGAAGAAAAGTTTCAATGGATGGTAACACTTCTGCCGCTCATGTGTCTTACGCATTTACGGAAGTAGCAGCCATCTACCCCATCACTCCCTCAAGCCCTATGGCTGAGGTTACTGACACCTGGTCAGCATCTAACAAGAACATCTTCGGCGAGCCCGCGAAGAACATCTTCGGCGAGAACGTTAAGGTTGTTGAGATGCAGTCCGAGGCGGGAGCAGCAGGTGCCGTTCACGGTTCTCTTGCAGCGGGTGCTCTTACTACCACCTACACCGCATCCCAGGGTCTGCTTCTTATGATCCCCAATATGTACAAGATCGCCGGCGAGCTTCTTCCTTGCGTTATCCACGTATCCGCAAGAGCAGTTGCTTCCCACGCTCTTAACATCTTCGGTGACCATTCCGACGTTTACGCTTGCCGTCAGACCGGCTTCGCAATGATGGCAGAAACCAACGCGCAGGAGATTATGGACCTCGGCGCAGTTGCTCATCTCGCTACCATCAAGGGCAGAGTACCTTTCCTTAACTTCTTCGACGGATTCCGTACCTCTCACGAGATTCAGAAGGTTGCTTCTTGGGATTACAAGGATCTTGCCGAGATGGTTGACTGGGATGCTATCACAGCATACCGTAACCGCTCTCTCAACCCTGAAACTCCCGCTCTTCGCGGCTCTGCGGAAAACGGCGACATCTTCTTCCAGCATAGAGAGGCTTGCAACCCCTACTACGACGCTCTTCCTGCTATCGTAGAGGAGTATATGGATAAGGTTAATGCGAAGATCGGCACCAACTACAAGCTCTTCAATTACTACGGCGCGCCCGATGCTGAGAGAGTTATCATCGCTATGGGCTCTGTTTGCGACGTTGCTGAGGAGGTTATTGATTACCTTCTTGCAAAGGGCGAAAAGGTTGGTCTTGTTAAGGTAAGACTTTACAGACCCTTCGTAGCTGCTAAGCTTGCTGAGGCTATTCCTCAGAGCGCAAAGGTTATTTCCGTTCTCGACAGAACCAAGGAGCCCGGCTCTCTTGGCGAGCCCCTTTACCTCGACGTTATCGCAGCTCTCAACGAGGTTGGCAGATGCGGCGTTAAGGTTCTCGGCGGTAGATACGGTCTGGGATCTAAGGATACCACTCCCGCTTCTATCTTCGCTGTATACGCGAATATGGCAGGCGAGATGAAGAATCACTTCACCGTTGGTATCGTAGACGACCTTACCGGTCTTTCTCTTGATGAGCAGCCCGCTCCCGACACCGCTCCTACCGATATGATCCAGTGCAAGTTCTGGGGTCTTGGCGGCGACGGTACCGTTGGTGCGAACAAGAACTCCATCAAGATCATCGGTGACCACACCGACAAATATATTCAGGCATACTTCCAGTATGACTCCAAGAAGACAGGCGGTATCACCATTTCTCACCTCAGATTCGGTGACAGCCCCATCAAGTCCTCCTACTATATCAATAAGGCTGACTTTGTTGCTTGCCACAACAACGCATACCTCACCAAGTACGATATGATCTCCGACGTTAAGCCCGGCGGTACCTTCCTTCTCGACTGCCCCTGGAGCGACGAGGAGCTTAACGCTCACATTCCCGCGTCGGTTAAGTCCTATATCGCAAAGAACAAGGTTAAGTTCTACACCATCAACGCAACCAAGATCGCTATCGACCTCGGTAACGCAAAGGTAAAGAACACCGTTCTCCAGTCTGCGTTCTTCACTCTCGCGAAGATACTTCCCATCGCAGAAGCTATCGACTATATGAAGTATATGGCAACCAAGTCCTATCTCAAGAAGGGACAGGCTATCGTTGACCTCAACCACGCAGCTATTGACGCAGGTAAGGATGCTCTCCATCTCGTAGAGGTTCCTGCCGCTTGGGCTAACGCAGGCGAAACCGCTCCCGCAGCTAAGGTTTCCGGCTCCAGAGCTGACCTTATCGACTTCGTTAACGATATCGTTCTTCCCGTTGGCGCTATGAAGGGTGATTCTCTCACCGTTGGTGCGTTCGCTAAGTACGCAGACGGCACGTTCCCCCAGGGCTCCGCAGCATACGAGAAGAGAGGCGTTGCGGTTACCGTTCCTCAGTGGAATCCCGAATCCTGTATCCAGTGTAACAACTGTGCGTTCGTATGTCCTCACGCTTGTATCCGTCCCTTCGCTATGACTGAGGCTGAGGCTGCAGCAGCTCCCGCAACCGCTAAGATCGCAGACGGTAAGGCTAATCTCAAGGCATACAAGTTCACTATGGCAGTATCTCCTCTCGACTGTATGGGATGTACTCTTTGCGTAAAGGCTTGTCCCGTAAACAACAATCCCAAGATGGGCACGGCTATTGAGATGAAGCCCATCGCTACTCAGCTTGATCAGCAGGCTGCATACGACTACGCTGTAGCTAACGTTAAGGAAAAGAGCGAGCTTATCTCCGTTTCCATTAAGGGAAGCCAGTTCAAGCAGCCTCTCCTTGAGTACTCAGGCTCTTGCGCAGGTTGTGCAGAAACCTCTTATGCACGTCTTATCACTCAGCTCTTCGGTGAGAGAATGTACATCTCTAACGCTACCGGATGTTCTTCTATCTGGGGCGGCTCCGCACCTGCAACTCCTTACACCGTTAACAACGAGTCCGGCAGAGGTCCCGCTTGGGCTAACTCGCTCTTCGAGGATAACGCAGAGCACGGTCTTGGTATGTACGTAGGTCAGAAGGCAATTCGTGACAAGCTTATCTCCAAGGTTTCCGCTATGGCAGAATCCGATAAGGCATCCGAGTCCTTCAAGGCGGCAGCGGCAGAGTACCTTGCAACTCAGAATGACGGCGCTAAGAACGAGGCGGCTACCAAGGCTCTTGTAGTAGAGCTTGAAGCAGCAGCTAAGGCAGGATGCCCCGTAGCTCCTCAGATTCTCGCAGAGAAGCAGTTCCTTTCCAAGAAGGCTGTTTGGATCTTCGGCGGCGACGGTTGGGCATACGACATCGGTTTCGGCGGTCTTGACCACGTTCTCGCATCCGGCGAGGATGTAAACGTTATGGTATTTGATACCGAGGTTTACTCTAACACCGGTGGACAGGCTTCCAAGGCTTCTCAGATCGGTCAGGTTGCTCAGTTCGCTGCAGCAGGTAAGGCAATCGGTAAGAAGAATCTCGCTGAGATCGCTATGTCTTACGGCTACGTATACGTTGCGCAGATCGCTATGGGCGCAGATATGAACCAGACTCTCAAGGCACTTGCGGAGGCAGAGGCATATCCCGGACCTTCTCTCGTAATCGGCTACGCTCCCTGTGAGATGCACTCCATCAAGGGCGGTATGGCTAATTGCCAGGCAGAGATGAAGAAGGCTGTAGAGGCAGGTTACTGGCAGATGTTCAGATTCAATCCTGCAGCAGAGAAGAAGTTCACTCTCGATTCCAAGGAGCCTACCGGCGATTACCAGGCATTCATCAACGGCGAGGCAAGATATACAAGACTTGCTCAGCAGTTCCCTGAGAGAGCGAAGGAGCTCTTTGCTAAGGCAGAAGAAACTGCAAAGGCTAAGTACGAAAGACTCAAGAAGATGGTTGACTTCTATAGCTAATCTCTGATTGAATTGATCTACAATTTAATAAATAGAAGCGCGGTCGGAAACGGCCGCGCTTTTTTTCAGAAGCAAATGCGCCAAAGCGACGCTTTTTTCAGAAGCAAATACACCGAAGCGACGAGAAATAATTGACGGTTTGCATGAGCTGTCAGCTTGCATCACAATAAGCGCAGGGAATGTTTTTGAATAAAATCACGAATACGTTATTTTTAGACGTAAAATACAAAAAAGTAAATAGTTATTTACAAAAAACGCGATTTGTACATTGATTATCAATCACATATTTTTTACATTTATATGTTTTTTTGATATAAGTTTTGCTTTTGGTGAAGCGTTATTGAGCAGCCGAAGATGCAACGAAAGGCTATAATGCAAACAGTCCAAAGCAAAACGTTCGCAAATATTTTATTAATAATTTGTTCAAAAATGCTATTGACTTCATAAAAATGAAGTGCTATAATTACCTTAGATACCATATTTTTAAACCCTTAGGCGCATATGATGAGTATGCGCTGTATGCTTTTAGAAAGATAACATTTAAAAGAGGAGAAAAAAATGAAAAGATTAGTACTCATCGCGTTTATCTTAAGCATCGTGATGATGCTCGCCACCTCGTGCGGCGCACCGGGTAACTCAGGCGGTTCAGGCGAAACCGGCGGAGAATCCGGCGGCAACGTGGGCATCGGCGAAGTTCCCGATGTATTCCGGGACGTATACGCGTCCTACGTTGCTTATACAGAGGGTAACGGAGAAATTCCTGAGTCATACGAGGAGTGGTTAAATTCTATAAAGGGTAAGGACGGCACGAACGGTGTTGACGGTCTGACTCCCAGAATCGGCATCAACGGCAACTGGTGGCTCGGCGACGAGGATACCGGGTATAAGGCTGTTGGAGTAACCCCTAAGCTTTCTCTTCGTGGAAAGGACCTTTACGTGTCCTACGATGAGGGCGCGAGCTGGACATCTCTCGGTACTGTTTCGGGCGAGGACGGCAATCCCGGTGCGAACGGCGCCGCAGGTGTAACTCCCAAGTTTAAGCTTGAGGGCGGCGAGCTCTACGTGTCTTACGACGAGGGTGCAAGCTGGACATCTCTCGGTACTGTTTCGGGCTCAGACGGTAAGGACGGCGTGTCCATCGTCAAGTCCGAAATAAATGAAAACGGCGAGCTGGTTATCACTTATTCTGACGGCAGCGTTGTTACTGCGGGCAAGGTTGTAGGTAATGACGGCAACGGAATTGCAAGCATCACTCTCACAGATGACGGCAGACTCGTGTTCGTAATGGACGACGGCGTTGTCGTAGATCTCGGTAATATAAAGGGCGATAAGGGTGATACCGGTGAGCCGGGTCCTGCAGGTCCCCAGGGCGTAGGTATTGAAAAGGTTGAGTTTGACGAAAGCGGTAATCTTCTGATTACATTCACCGACGGAACGACTCAGACTGTTGAAATGCCCGAAAAGGAAGAACACGTACATACCTTCGGCGAGTGGATCAACTTCAGCGGTAACGGAAACGTTCACTGCGAGTACAGACTCTTCTACCGCATTTGCTCTATATGCAAAGCTATCGAATGGAAGCAGGGCGATTACAGCAATCATACCTTTAACGTTGCAACAACGCATCCTACTTGCACCGGAAACGGCTATGACAGATATACTTGTGAGATATGCGGATATTCTTACACAGCGAATATACTCGATCCATCCGAACACAACTATGAAGTCGTTACAGTAGCTCCTACGTGCACAAGCACCGGATACGACGTGCACACGTGTACGGAGTGCGGAGAATGTTATTTGTCTAACGAAACCGAGAAAGTCGATCACACTTTCGACACGAAATATTTATACGATCACAATTCTCATTGGTTCGGTTGCTGCTACTGTAATGCCCAAAATTCATACGACGAGCACACGCTCGATGACAATGGAGATTGTACCGTTTGTGAACATAAGCACAGCTTCTGTGAAGACTTCAACGATAGCGACTACACGGGTATTACTATTAGCGCTGCTACTAACACTACTGCTCCTACTTTCGTAGACAGAGCAGAAGGCGACAAGGCTCTCAAGGTAGTTAAGGACGGTTCTAGCAACTACTTCGTTCCCTCTAAGGTTTATTACACCGAAGAGAACGCAAACGTAACGATCTTCGGATTTGATCTCTTCGTTGAAGAGGTTACCGCTAACGGTCACATCGAGATGTGGCTATACGGTTCGGGCAACGACAAGATTCCTTACGTTACTCTGAACGCAGACGGCACGACTAAGGTAAAAGAGCTCCGTAAGGGCACCGGCGACGTTGACGCAGGTATCAAGTACGGCGAGTGGAACACCATTCTCGTCAGATACTACCTCGAAACCAGCACTTACGATTTTATCGTAAACGGTAAGATCGTTCTCACTTCCACAGCTGAGCAGACCAAAACAGGTGCACCTCTCGGCGCTATCACTTCCGTAAAGGCATACTTTAACAGCGGTTTCAAGGGTACGTTCATTATAGATAATTTCACCTACGCAAATATCAATTTCATTGACACCCCCGAAGAACCCGAATGTGAGCACCGCGACGCTGACGATGATCTCTGCTGCGACAAGTGTGGCGCGGCGTTCGTCGACGGCACCGATCTTCCCGGCGAAGATGGCGGCGAAACTCTCCCTGAGGTTATCACTCCCGTAGCGGACGCTAACGCTATCGCATCTGCTCAGGAACACAACACCTACACCGAGGACAAGTACCTCATAGCAGGTATCATTACCGAGGTTAAGAACACTACCTACGGCAACCTCTACATCCGTGACGAGCACGGCGACGAGTTCTACGTATATGGCCTCTACGATGCGGCAGGCGCGAGATATGACGCAATGGAAACCAAGCCCGTAGCAGGTGATTACATCGTAGTTCTTACCGCTCTCGGTCAGTACAACGGCACCGCTCAGGGTAAGAACGCTACTATCGTAAGCTTCGAATCTGCTACCGCAGGTAAGACCTTCAACGAAACCGCGGCTGCTAAGGAGCACAACACCTACACGGACGAAAAGTATCTTATCAT
>JAZOTE010000091.1:0-1256 GCA_045657485.1 Eubacteriales bacterium | reverse complement strand
GAGACCAAATTCCAAATAGTATACGCTAACGGATTATCATCAACGCTTATGAGTAAAGTCAATAGGCTTAAATCCGAATTTGTTGGAGTTGGAATTGATGTTGAAAGAGTTGCCGATAAAGCAGACAATATCATTGACTGCGAAATACTTATAGGCAACGTTACCACACGAGGCGATAAGTATAAGATCAACGGTCACGACTACGGTGCTGAGGGCTATGTTATAAAGATAATCGACTCGAAGATTATCATTAACGCGGGTTCGGACAATGCACTCGTTGACGCGATAGACGAATTTTTAAATGATATAGTAGAAATCAATAACGAAGAAAATGACTTTAGCACGGTGATTATTAAATCAGATCAGCAGGTCGAAAAAATTCAAAACGATTACAAAATAACGTCGCTTTCGGTCGATGGAAAAGATATGAAGGGATACACGATAGCCGTTAACAAAAATAACAGCCATCACAAGGATGCTGCAAAGGTTTTGCAATCTACGGTTTACGAGCGCACGGGATATTGGTTTGAAATCGTCGCAGCTGATGAAGCTACCGATTCCTCGGTGGTCATAAAGTCTGTCGATAAAGATGCGGTCAACGGCGGATTTAAGATTTCGGTATCCGGCAAAATGCTCCTTATTGAATGCGGTTACGATAATATGTTAAAGAGCGCTATTGAGAATTTTCTTTCCGACAAAGTTGTCACCGCAAAGGATTCGGTCGATTTTAAAGGCACGGTATACACCGACGATATCAGCGTTGTATATTATAAGGACTTCGGCGCTAAGGGCGATGGATTCACAGACGATTTTCTTGCTCTTAAAGCAGCGCACGATTTCGCTAATATTTCGGGACAGACGGTTAAAGCCGAGCCCGGCAAAAAATACCGTATACACGAAACCCGAGTTAACGGAACAGGTGCCGTTCAGTATATATCCATAAAAACCAACGTAGACTGGTGCGGTGCTGAAATAATAGTTGACGATACCGATATGTCAACCACGGACGGAACCGGAAGATCAAAAAGTAACATTATAAAGGTAGAATCTGATTATGCGAATACTACAATAACCAATCCCGAAATACTGAATGGACTTGCGGGAATCGGAGAGGGTACGAAAAAAATAAACCTTAAGCTTGGTTATCCGGCGCTTATCACGGTGTATAACGACAATCACAAGGTGTACAGAAGAAAAAATGGATCTGAGCAGGAAGCAGGCGAGGCCCAAGGTGAGATAATTCTTATTGACGCTGA
>JAZOTE010000090.1:0-4501 GCA_045657485.1 Eubacteriales bacterium | reverse complement strand
TCTTAGCCGCCTTTTCCTCGTTCATGGAGATAGCCTTTACCTTACAGGCGTTCTGACAGGGACGCTTGCGGCTGACTATCGCGGTGTAAGGACATACCTTTGCACAAGCACCGCATTCCTTACATTTGGATTTGTCTATGTGCGCTACGTGATCGCGGTCAAAGGAGAGTGCGCCGAACTTACATACGTCCTCACAGCGGTGTGCAAGACAGCCGCGGCAGGCGTTAGTAACCTCGAATCCGCCAACGGGACACTCGTCGCAAGCGATTTCAATGACCTCAATAACATTGGGGATGTTTTTATCTCCCCCCATCGCAAGCTTTATGCGTTCTCCAAGGATCGCGCGCTCCTTATATACACAGCAACGCATGGTTGGCTCGTTACCGGGTACAAGCTTTTTGGGGATATCCATAATATTCTCAAGAAGCTTATCCTCCCACGCAAGGCGTGCCACTTCGCGCAATACTCTATATTTCAAATACTGTACTTTGGTATCAAATTTTCTCATAAACTTCCTCTTATAATCCGGCGCTCTTGATTACTTCCTTGAGTGCCTGTGCCGAAGCATAAAGCTTTTGCAGCTCATCATCGGTCAATTTTTGAGTGATGATCGATCTTACTCCGGTGGAATCCACCAAAGAAAGGGAACTCAAGCATACGTCGCTGATGCCGTATTCTCCGTCATGCAACGAGGATACGGTCATTGCCGTTTCAGCACTTCCGCTCAGAGTCTTTATGATATGCGTGGTGGACATACCGATGCCGTAAACCGTGCATCCCTTACGAGAGATAATCTTGCCGCCTGATTTTCTGACGTAATTCTCAACGTCCTCGCGTTTATACTCGGTGGGGATATTGTAGGGAGTCGCGATGGAAGCGTTGTATTCGTCAACCGGAATTCCTGCGATGGTTGCCGTTGACCAAGCTACAAAGGATGTGTCTCCGTGCTCGCCAAGGATGTTTGCGTGCACCTGCTGTTTATTTACGTTATATATCTCAGCAAGACGAGTGCGCAGGCGTATGGTGTCAAGAACGGTTCCCGTTCCCATAACCTGATTTTTGGGAAGTCCGGTATATTTAAGAAAGGCGTATGTAAGTATATCCACGGGATTTGCCACGAGAATGTAAATAGCATTTGGCGCATACTTTACGATCTCGGTGGATATCTTTTGAATAATTCCCACGTTGGTCTGCACCAGCTCCAGACGTGTCTGTCCGGGCTTTCTTCCAACGCCCGAGGTGATCACTACCACGTCGGAATCAACGGCATCGCGATAGCTTCCTGCATAAATATCGCAGTTATCTATAAAGGGAGTAGCCTGCTTGATATCCAGCGCTTCACCCAGTGCCTTTTCGGTATTGATATCGATCAGCACCACCTCTGATGCCGCATTTCTTGCCAGCAGGGCAAATGCGGTGGTGGCACCCACCGAGCCTGCTCCAATAATAGTTACTTTTTTCTTCATATCTACACTTCCTTAAAAATAGCTTACCTTGATACGCTTTCCCATTTTCCGCAGACAAGTTGAAAGCTCCTCAACAAGGTTCATTTTGATGTTAAAGTTAATAGGGAGGTCGGGATTTTGATGAGCGGGATTTACCGCTCTGCCAACGTAGAAGTTGATATCGGTCGCTTCCTCGAACAGAAGTCGGCTGATCAGGGATGCGCCGTCCTTCTTGAAGTTCCAATCTCCGTAGAGATCGTTATCCCCAAGGTAATCCTTGGCATACTGAATGACCTTATTCATCGTGATAACGCCTTCGGTTACAAGATCCACCCCTTCGATCTTCGCAATTGGCGGAATGTCGCTGTGTTCAAAGCTCAGACTTACCTCTACCTTTTTGCCAAGATATTTTGCCGCAATAGACGAAGTCGTACCGCCGCAGATAATGTGTTTACCCTCTTTAGAGAAGAAGAGCGACATCATACGGTTTGCGTCGTCACGGTTTGAAGGAGGGCCGAACAGAATGTTCATAGGCTCTCTCTTTCTGATTTTTACAACGCACGCGGTCGTATCGTCTCCCGGTTTATGACCGTAAAGCTTATCACATTCGTCAACGAGCATTGTGGAAAGATTTTTTGCGGTATAACCGCCTGCTACAAGCGTTTGCATATAATCGGCTATCTCTTCCCGCTTCCAGCCAAAGTTATATTTTCCACCCATTCCCGCGTGAGGGCATCCATCGCTCATGGCTATAAATACGTCGTCCTCTTGAAGCTTTATCGTGGACTTGTATATTTTTTTACCGCCGATATTTATTTCGGTTTTGGGATAATCGTAAATATTGTAATCCCTTATAACGATTACGTGAGGATTATCGTACTGAATGATCTCGGCTATTTCATTATTCAAAAGATGAATAATCGTAAACGTGGAGTACGCCACGCCTCGCACCGAGCATACGGGGAGGGTCGCGGCGATCGTAGATACACATTCCTCAACAGGAAGCCCTGCCGCCATCATCGTTGAGATGATCTTGGAGGTCAGAGTGGATAGGATACTTGCCTTAACGCCCGATCCAAGACCGTCTGCAAGCACGATCACGGTAGAATTCTCATTTTCCTCTACGATATCCACATGGTCGCCGCAAAGCTCTTCACCGACGTGATTGATGCTTTTATATCCGATATCTGCACACAAATCATTCATCGCCGATAGACTCCTTTAGTTTAGTCAAAGCGATCTTGGTCTCCGCAGCAGTTTCACCGAGTAAGGATGCGATCTCCTGAACTATTCTCATCTGCTTTTCAACAACTGTATCAGCAACCTCAACAGTATGTTTGTTGATTCGTGCCTTCTTCTCTCTGTCGGCTTCCTCATCGGTAATATCACGCATAATACCGATCAGCATACGGGAGTCGGGATCGTAAACAACGGTCTGCTCGACGTACTTTTTGTATTCCGCAAGATACGTACGCTGATTACGAACTGTTCTGCCGCTGCTTCTGACCTGTACGAATACAGTAGGATCGAGAATACGGACAACAGGCTCGCCGAGCACGTCGGACGCCGCACGAATATTCATGATCTTGCGAGCCGCGTTGTTGATCTGCTGAACCTCAAGATTCTCGTTAAGAACAATAAGTCCATTGGGGGTATTATTAACAATGGTATCCGAAAAGCTTTCTGCCTTATCCTTAAGGAACGGCAGACACATAGAGATCTCTGCCTTGCCCTGAATGATCGCGATCGCTTTCTCGCGGCAGGAGTTGTATCCGCAGGAGCCGCAGTTGAGCTCGTCGGCGGGCTTGAACTTGCCCATCTGACGAAGAACGGTCATGATCTCGTCCTCAGAAGGCTGCGTGAGCTTATGCTCGATCATGGTAAAATGCTTTTTTATCTCCATGGGCGCAGGCTGCGTGACCACGAAGTCGCGCTCACCGGCGTAGTCTGCAATGGAAATAAAGTCCTTAATTGGAGAGGTGTTGTGATACTTTTCCATAACCGGTCCGCCGATACAGCTACCGACACAAGCAGACATCTCAATGAAGCATTTATGTATCTTTCCGCTTTCAATATCCTTGAGTGCGGAAATACAATTTTCAACACCGTCAAGGGCAATATAGGTATATCCGGGGGTATTCTTTGCCATAGTCTTAAGTACGCCTCCCGTTGTCGGGAAAAAGCGTGCGCGGCTTTCGAGAGTTTTGTCAATTTCCTTTTCAAGCTCAATATGCTCAGCATTCAGCCAATTGGTAAGCTCTTCGAAGGTTAAAACGGCATCGACCGGCCCCTCGTAATATTCCGCCTCGTCCTTCTTTGCCACGCACGGACCGATAAATACGGTCTTAGCGTTCGGAATGCGCTTCTTGATATCTGTACAATGCGCCTGCATGGGCGACATAACGTCTGCAAGATATTCAAGAGCGGACGGGAAGTATTTTTGGATAAGCAAATTTACCGAGTGACAGCAGGACGTTATAATAATATCTCGCTCCTCCTCGGCAAGCATGCGCTCATATTCTGTTTTAACGATAGTTGCGCCGATAGCGGTTTCCTCAACGTCGAAAAAGCCAAGCTTGCGGAGCGCTTGACGCATAGACTCGATTCCTACCCCCTCGTAGTTCGCAATAAATGAGGGAGCAAGGCTGACAACGACGGGATCTCCGCTCTGGATCAGAACTCTGACCTTTTCCGTGCTGTCCACGATCTCCTTTGCGTTCTGGGGGCACACAACAAAGCAATGACCGCACAAAATGCACTCATTGCCAATAATATGCGCTTGGTTTCCCGAAAAGCGAATTGCCTTTACGGGACAGTGACGGATACACTTATAGCAGTTTTTGCAATTGGATTTTTTGAGTGTCAAGCAATTTGCCATAGTGGTCACTTCCTTTCGTTTTCTATAACATCAAGTATATTTTTCTTGAAAAATTCTCTAAAATTTTCTCTCGTCACGCCTACGTGAACGTCATCGTTTACCTGCACGGTAACACCGATGCGGTTGCACTTTCCGATACAAAAGCTACCGGAAAGCACGACCTCATCCTCAATATGAT
>JAZOTE010000089.1:0-1390 GCA_045657485.1 Eubacteriales bacterium | reverse complement strand
AAATCTCCGCGGCACTTTTGACGACGGCGTTGCGAACCGATTTGAATTCCTCGTTGTCCTCGATGGGAATCTTGTCGGGAATCTCATCGGTATAGGTACGAGCGATCTCGCATTTATATCTGTACCACGCATCGTACAGCTGCGAGATCTGTTCGTCAGCTCCGAGAAGTTTTACGATATCTTTCACGAGAGCCTTGGTATTTTTATCGAGATATCCGTAGACCTTTTTGCCCTTATGCTTCGAAAGCTTTTCGGAAAGCAACTCCATTTTTGCAAGAATTTCGAGTGAGAAGGCGTGGTTGCCGCCGTTGATTTGAGCGCAAACCTCGGCGATTCTACGGCGGCAATGCTCCTTGATATCCTCTCTTGCATCGGTCTGCTTTTTATAAATTTGGATATGCTCTTGGCGAAAGATATCCGAGGCGAAGGTTTTCTTAATGTTGTGGATGCCCTCGCGAGAAAGATACGGCTCTTGCGGTCGGGACGACCACACCATCATGTGGACGTGAGGGTTGGTTTCCTTGTTATGATAGGCGGCAACCCAACGAAGATTCGAGGGCGCGATGCCCATTTCTTTTGCGATAACATTCCGTCGAGAACGCAGAAGATTGACCCATTGTTCGGCAGAATTGTAGCCAACTCTCTCGGCATCCTCTCGCTTCAGAGAGATAATAAATCCCCACACGTTGCCGGAATGATTGTCTATTTCCTCGCTGATTTTCGAAAGAGAAACGTCCACGCCCTCGTCGGAGAAGAGCCCGTGAGAGCCATGACGCTCACCGATATACCCAGCCATTCCGCTTCGAAGAATTTCAACGCCCTCGCGCGTTCCGATATACTGCGCATATCCTCCGCGTGATTGCCCCTTCTCAGTTTTGTGTCCGGGCTTATAGAACGGCGCTTTTACAATAATTTTTGCCATTCACACCTCGAAATCAGAAGCGGAAGGAGCCGTTGGTTTCCTTCAAATGACGGATGGCATCGGCACGAAGACGGTCCAGATCCTCGTCGGAATAATTCAAATACTCGGCGAGAAGCTCGGTAAGCATTGCGATCTGAACGCCCATTTTGAACTCAACGTTTCGGATTCTTCCTTCGCTGTCCTTGATCTTTGAGTCCATTACCGACTCGAGAGAAGGCAGAAGGAATCGTTCCATATGCTCCTTTTCCAGCCATGCACAATAGAAATCCACGGCTTCACGGATGAATAAATTGCGGGACTTTTTGCCGTACCGCTCGGTGAGACGGTCGCAACGTTCCCATTGAGAAGGGGTAAGGCTTACGCCTTTTGCGGATAAATTTTGATTATTATTACTCATGTGTTTTTTACCTCATGGTTTCATAAATTTTTAAAGGTGCCGCAAGCAGACATCCAAAACTGCGTTGCTAC
>JAZOTE010000088.1:0-6626 GCA_045657485.1 Eubacteriales bacterium | reverse complement strand
TTATAGCATATACTTAAGTATATTACAATTTCATCTGTCCGTCAACTCCGCGAAAGTCGTTAGCCGTGAGATTATCGGAAAAACAGGCTTTATTTGTTCTGATGCACTCCCTCATGTATTGCTCAGGCCTATTATCCTTAAATCCGGCCGTAGTCATTGGATCCGCTGAGAATTGATCGGTAATGATCCTTTGGATCTTCCTCTTTCCGGTAAAGGGATAGACGTATAAAAGGCGGGCTCCGTCGTATGGATCTATTAAGAGTTGCAGCACAAAAGAGAAGTTAGAAGTCTGTAACAGGAGCTCGTAAACGTTCTCGTAAGCCTCGACCATTTTCGGGAGCTTTGGCTCTTCCACGACGTCCCACTCTCCGGCCATGATCGTTTTTGATGCACGACCAAAAAACATTTTGCCGGTGCCTTCAATGTGGCCCGTGTACTCAATTGCAATTGTGATCTCGTTTCCTTCTCCAGCTTCGTCTTTATAGTGATATATTTGTATGGTTCCGGGCTTCTGAGTAAATACCCGAGGCGTCCAATTTTTGAAGTATGGCACGTTACGCGAGATAGAATTACCAAGCATAAGTACCGTCCCTTTATGGTCTCTAAAGATAGCAGAGACAACCTTTTGCAAGACGGTGCACTCGTCCTCGAGATAGTAGTTTGCAGCTATGAACTCCTCAAAGATTATAAAGTCGAAGTCTACCCAGGCGACGGATTTAATTTTTTGCCAATTATACAAGGCGTCATAAGCTCCGATATAAGAGCTTTTTTCTTTCTTCCCGTCCTCGTTTATGCGATAGAAGTAAAATAGCCCTCTATAAGCTTCTACGCCGTCCCACTGGCCTTTTGTGTACTCATTGACGGGAGTATCGCTAAAATACAATGTGGCCTTATCCTGGTTGATCTCGTCGACCATACGGCGCAGATAAAAGAAGCGCTTTCCCTTCATGGCATGATTTATAATAGCCTCTTCTTTAGCCTGGAATGACTTTCCGGAGCAGTTTTGCCCGAAAGCCATTAAATAGTCGGCTAATGTTGCAAATAGAGCCTTACGGAGCCAATAATCGCGTTTAGGCTCCTTTTCCTTTTTCTCCTTCTTAATCTTGGCCATTGTCTGCTAACCTTTCCAGCTCATATTGAGCTTCTTTAAATTCCTGTGAATATATAATTGCTTCGGTTCCGTCCTCTTTTATCATGCGTATAAATATCACATGAGGAAAAAACTTTTTAAGCAGCATATCTAAAACTTCCTCGTTAGTCATTCCTTTGTTAAGCTCTACCGGCATAAAAAAGCAAAAATCATTGGTTATCATTGTTCACCTCTTCCAGGAAGTCGGGACAATTTCCCTGTGGGCCTTCCATTTTTATAACATCTGTATGCAACGCACATAACATGGCATAAGGACCGTTTGTATAGTCCCACCATATATCGTAACAATGCTTACAAAATAAACAAGCTCTCTCCGGAGCTCTAACCACTACTCCGGGGCCGATAGGATCATAGCATTTATACTCTTTCTTCTTCATTGCTGACCCCCTTAAGTGCTTTTACGTACTCCTCACAAGCCTTATTATCCGTCAAGCCGTGCTGGTCTAACCAGTAAAGGAAAGTAAGAGCACTATCTCCCATGATAAAGTTTTCCGAAAGCCACTCTTTATATTTACGTACAAGCTCAAATCTAATCGTTGATGATGTGTTCATTATGCAGCTCCTCCAAAAACTGTTTAAACTTTTCCTCGGAAAAAAGATCATCTTCTACCCAGGAACCAACTTTATTAGCCCAGTGAAACATATACTCGTAGGGCTCGCCGGTAACTTCTTTATGCAGCTCCTCATAAAGTGAAGCTATAACATAGATCAGATCTATATGATGAGGGCCCACGTCTCGAGCTTCGTCTGAATACATTACTTGATCATCGCGCATTATATAATTAACTATAAAATTGCGGATCATTTTTAGCTGTCCTTTATCCATTTATTTTATCCTCTCTTTTATAAACTCCGATCACGTTAGCCAGATCAAAAAAGCCGATCTCCTGATCTCCGGTATAGAAATACAGGAAGGGAAGCCCGCCCCCAATCTCGTATTTATCGGCCCAAATTCCCGCAGTATTCAATTTTCCGTCATATTGGAAGTAGATTATATATAAATTCATAAACCCGCCTTCCCGACGTATAAATCGTCCCACCACGCATTGATAAAGCAAACCAAGGTTCCGTCTAAGTCCGTATCAATTACCGGGCTTATTTCTGAGGGCTCTATTTTTACCCCCTTCCATAACGCCTGGATCACGTCGCCGTTGGTTGCTCCGTCCGGCAGCTCAATAGTGATTTTGATTTTGCTCATCTTTTACCCCTTTCCGCTCATCTGAGCTTTAAACAAAATATATTTGATAAATAACCAGTAGTTAAACCGGTTCTTAAAAGCCCATTTTATGAGCTTTTTTGACACTTCGATCTCTAAGACTTTGCCGTTTATTTTTGTTCTAATGAGCTGCATTTTACAAAAGTCCCTCTCGGCTAAACTCCGCTCTATTGGCGATATATAGACTTTATCGCCGTTTAGTTTTTGGAAAATTAAATCAATTACCACTGTCAGGATCAGCGCGATAATAAGCGCTAAAGCGCACAATACCAGCACGAAAACCAAGTTATAAATAAACAGTATAAATTGATTAATCTGTCCCGCCTTCATGTATTACACCTCTTAGCGCTTTGTCGTACTCTGTAACGCGTGCTCCGCTTGCCAGCTCCTCTATGATCTGCTCCGGTTCCTTTTCCTTCCGGAGCCGGTAGCCGTTAGGCCTGAGATTAACTCCGCGTCTCTGATGTGAGACGTAGCCGTCCGGAAATACAAGATCCGGCTGTCTATCAAAGTACGTATGCAGAAGCTTGGAAACGTCTTTTAAATCCTTATCAAAGACTACTCCCGCCGTAAACGCGTTTATATCATCGTGTAGAGCTTCGACAGCCTCTTTATTAATTCCGCTTACTGTCATCTCAAGCTTTCCGGTGCTCTTAAGCCTTTGTACGTACTTTTTACTTCCAAGCGTTCTAAACTCACTGAAACGCTCCTCTTCTCCGAAGGCGCCAAGCTGGATCACTTCACCATAAGCATTAACCGGGAAAGCTTTTTCCCAGGGAAGCCCGCGCTCTATAAGTACGCGCTTTATCTCTTCGCCCACTTTTTTATTGTACTCCGTAAAGTCTATCCGCTTGGATAAAAAGGCGCTGTCTGTGTCACTATACATAGAATATCTATCATACGGGATAATCACATCATTAAGCAGCGTATAACGTCCCCAGGCAGCAACATAAATCCCGGCGTCGTAGCTTACAAAATAACGTCTATCCCGCCACTGTTTGAGCTTGTGTAGTCTTTCTTCAAGCTCGCGAACTGTAACTTTATTAAGTCCCCATGCTTCTTGGTTTGGGTCCCAGGTTACGGAAGCTTGTATAACCGAAGTCGCCATCATTCCATAGATACTGTCGAGCTTGGTCTTGGCGTGAAAATATCCGCGCGGGTCTACGTGCTTTAAAGAGCTCTTCTGCTCGAATAAGTCCAATAAAATGGACACTAACTCTTTGTTTAGATAATCCATGTATGAGATCCACGTTTCCAGGACCTCTACGCCTTCGTGCTCGTCTTTCCGGTTATTCCCCCATGTATACATTTGTCTAATGATGTAATAATCAAGGCAAGAGCACCATATCTCGAGAGTATCTGCGCTTATTACTTTACCATTGTCAAGCTCTGCATTTTCGCAGCGGCACTTATCGAAGGGAATAAAAGTATTTTGTTTTTCGCAGCGGATCTTGTGGAACTTTAAATGAAGCTTATAGGCCTTGACGTTAAAATCCTTCTCCTGATCTGGGAGACACGGGTTAATCATTCTCCATTCCATATCCGGGAACTTACGATAAACCATTTGCGCTATATAGTCGCTGATAAAGTCTCCGTGCATACCTTCGCCAAGCTTATCTGTCCATGTAACCCCATTCCAGCAGCGGTTAGCGTGTGCATATCCGCCCCAAAATATACGGCGTGATGTTACGTAATGATACCAGTTAGCCGGGATCTGCTTTTTAATATGGCGCTTGTAATCGTCATTTTCCATGAGCTTATTTTTAATAGGCTGCCTTACTGCTCCGGTATTTGTTAAAGGCAAGTCCCACACGGAGCCGTACTCTTTGAGCTCTTCTTTGATACCTTCGTACATGATCTCGAGATCACGCTGTCCATATTCCAGGTTTTTTTTATTGAGCTTTGTTAACGGAGTGCGGAGCCGGTTATATTCAAGCTCTAATTTAGGAATCCCTAACACCTCTCCCCACTCTTCCAAGGATCTGTCTATCATGGCGTAGCTGCATCTAAACTCGATATTTGGAAACTCGATAGATATAGCTTTTATTGGCCTATGCCTGGATCTTGCGAATACATAATCGAAGTGTAAGCCGTCCAGGAAGGCAAACTCAAAACTAAGGTTATGGACCCAAAAAATACACTTCATATCCGAAGGAATATCCGCCAAAGCCTTGTAAAAGTCCTCTAGATCCCTTCCGTAGTAGTATCTATCATTTATCCCGACTTGCCACATATACGGGATAGCTCCGGCGTATTGTTTGGTCCAATATTCCGGAGACTTCCCCTTCTTGTATAGAAACGGTTTCAAATTATCATTGTAAAAAAACGAAGTCGTCTCTATATCAAAAGTTAATATATCCTCGCAGTAGCTCGTGACGTTCTTATACTCGCCTTTTCTGTGGGAGTGCTCCACTCTTAAATTATACTCAGCGCTTAGAAAGGCCTTGTTTTTCGCGTACTCTTCCATTCTTCATTTTACCCCCGGTTTTTGTCCCGATATTTTGACTACTCTTTTTGCCCTTCTTGGGTCCTTTTACCTTCTTGGATCTCACGCGGTCCTTAAACTCAGGCTCCGGAGCTTCCTCTTCTTTCTTCGGGTTCCTCTTTTCGTCCAGCTTATCAAGTAGGATCCTCGTTACGTCTTTGTTCTCTAATCCTTTTCCGGAGTTTTCCTGGAACACATCAAGCGCTATCTGTTCCACTTCGTCTTTACTCAATTCTACTTCTCCGGTTTGATCGTAATACTGGCCCGCGACGGTCTCATATCCATATGTTGATATAGTGTGCTCTATGGATTTTAAGAAGTTTACAAAGTTTTTGTATTCCTGGTAGCCCTTCTTCGATACGTTTCCTTTTTCGGTTTTAAACTGGCTCCAATACTTTTTTGCTTCCTGATCTATCGAGCTCCACTGATTCTTTACAAAAGTCTCGTATTTTTTCCGGTTCTGTCTGTAATCCTGATCTTTTGAAAACTTCGAGCTCGTATCCAACATATTAAAATCACGAAGCGCGTAAGCGTACTCCACCATATCCAATTTATCCATGCGAGATGTATCTTTGATCACTCCGCCGGATCTTCCACGGCCGAAGCTCTGCAGCATAAAGAGTTGATCTTGGAGCGCTTGCGGAGTATCTTCTATATCTCTGATAGTAGATATACGCTTGTTTGCTTCGTCTGCGCGCTCTCTGATATAACGGCGGAGCTGTCGCGTGCTCATATCCTGGATCGGTGTTACGCCTTTGTTTTGTTCTCCGCGGTGGTAGTCTTTTTCAGCCATTGTCTATCTCCTCTCCAAAAACGCTGATTAATTTACTCTTTAAAATATCGCAAAAAATCGCAATATCCATATTTACGTTGTCGGATCCGCGGAGTGATCTATAAGCTAAGAAGAGATCAAGGGCCTTGGAATAGACTCTATACTCATTCCAGAACTCCGGCGAAGCCTTGCGCTTAATTTCCTTTTTTTGCATTTATTCCGCCTCTACTTTCTCTATCCATGCATCTAATATATAGTTTTTATGCTCTACTTCACATTGTGCAAGCCGGAGCTCTCTCTTGGCTTCCTGGCGTGTCAGATACTCTACTCCGGTATAATCAAATACCATGGTATCGTCGGGGCCAGCTTGGAGCTCTACGACTACTTTATATTTGTACTTCGTCATGTGATCCCCCTTTAGATTATTGTTATCTTTACCACCTTGCCATGCTTCCGGATCTCATTGTTAAGATCTATCTTTGAAGGCTTCCCGGCGAAGTAACAAAAATATCCGTCTTGAAATTCATAATAATATGTTTTCATGTTTACCCCCTTATACAACATTGATAAATTCAACATCTTTAAAATACAGGTTCAGGATCTCGCTCTCGCCATGAAGATAATAACTAACTACTACCCCCTCACCATTTACAAACATAAAAGAGACATTGTAAACGCGGATCAGATCCGGCTCCCCTTGCAGCTTATAAACGACAGTAGACATACATTTACTTTCTTTGCTCATTGGCTAACTCCCTTCTGAAAAATATATTTTATCCCTGGAGCCTGTGCTCCACTGTCAAGTTTACAATATTCATTTGTTTTTCCTCTTCTCACATCGTGCTATCTTACTTATCACTTTTTGCTAACTTTACGTTTTACTCTTGACATTGGAGCCGGGGGCTGTTCCAGGGGAGATCTACACCCTACTCCGGGGACCACTACTCCACCATTCATAAATCACCACTTGACAAATCAAAATGAAGTATACTATAATATACCC
>JAZOTE010000087.1:0-1048 GCA_045657485.1 Eubacteriales bacterium | reverse complement strand
GAGTCGGTGTCGGAGTGAGAGCTTACCTTGGCGTTAGCTGCTGTGAACTTAACGACGGTATTATCATTACTCTTTTCGTAGTTGTAGGTAAAGGATTTTCCGTCTTTCGAGGTAATAATCTTCTTGGTCATATTACCCTCGAAGTCGTAGGCATAGCGAATACTGTCGGTTATGGTTTTTCCTACAATATTCTCACCGTCAAGCTCTATAGAGTAGGTAATAGCCTCGGTAAGAGTACCTTCGTTGTAGATATAAGTATACTCTTTTTCGGAGAGAATGTCAATAGAACGGACTATATTTCCGCTGTTGTCGTAGACATACTTGTAGTGAGCCGTAAGAGCGCCGTTGGTGTCAAACCACTTTTCAGCTATGAGCTGACCTACATTGTTATAGGTTGCGGTCATTCTATCTCCGTTGGCGTAATAGATTTCCTTAAGTCTGCCGTTTGCATTCTTATAGGTATACTTAATAAGCGACTCTGCTTTGCCATCAATGCCAATAGACTCAAGATTGTGGAATGCGTTATACTTAAGAGCATATTTCATTCCGTCGCCGCGGACAATCTCGGTCATATTATCAAAGGCATCGTAAGCATAACAAACGCGCGCGATTTCAGCACCGTCAGCGTTCTTGCTTGTTACCTTAGTAGTTCTGCCTGCGTCGTCATATTCATAAGCCGTCTTATTACCGCATCTGTCGGTGACCTCCTTATTGCGAGAGGTAGTTGAGCTAACGGTGTAATAGGTCTTATTACCTCTTGCGTCGGTTTCGGTTATAAGGTCGTTTCCGTTCTCGGTATATCCAAAGGAACGGTAAATTGTTCCGAACTCACCGTCGGTGAAGGCAGTCTCGGTCAGAGTATTACCGAACTTGTCTTTTGCCTCGTTGAATGTAGGAGTGGTGTCGGTTGCTTCTGCTGCCGCATCATCCGAGGTTCCAGTGCTTTCCACAACGAAATCCGATGCGGAGAGATAGGTCTCAAGGCTGTTGCGAACGAGCTGAATGTCATCGAAGTAAACAGTGCCGCTATTGTAGCCGTAGTCGCAGT
>JAZOTE010000086.1:0-103715 GCA_045657485.1 Eubacteriales bacterium | reverse complement strand
TGTAACTGTAACCTTTTTTGTAAAATTCCCGTAGACAACAACGTTCTTCTATGGTAAAATGGGTATAGCTCATATTGAATTCTCCTTTTGTTATTTGTTGTGTGGTAACTTCATTATAACACAGGATTCAATATGAGTGTTTTATTTCTTAAAAGTGTTGCACTTGATAGTATAATTCACCATGGGATAAAAGTGTCTGAATTTTACGAAAATTCATGACACGTATCGGTGTTTTCCCGCTTTTTATCCTCGTTTGTCGAAAATTTGCATCGCTCCGTCTGGCAAAAGCGCAATGCCACGTTGATCAAACAGCGCTTCGCCCCGTCGGGCAAAACACGTAAAACCCCGTCGGGCAAAAGCGCAATGCCACGATGATCAAACAGCGCATCGCTCCGTCTGGCAAAAGCGTACGCTAAAAATAATAAAAGACGAAAATCGGCTGTCAAAAGCGTTATGCTTTGGACAGCCGATTTTGCCGTGACAGAGAAGGACGGAGCTTTGTTTCTTAAAATGATCCTATCGTTTCCGCTTTTTTACTTATTGCCCAAATCACGTTTTTGCTATAATTACCCCGGAGAAGTATATCCGGCGGCAACGTGTTTAAATGCCATTACTCAAGCCTCGATTAAAAAACATCTTCAACTACCGTAATCCGTGCCGAAAACAATCAACTTTCAATCTGTTTTCGGCAGAAAAAGCGCGGAAACTTTAAAAAAGGGAACTTGTTTTAAAAAGAGTAGCTTTCTTTTAATTGAAAAAACACCGTCCTTATGTATAATTAAATCAGGCAGACAGTATTTAACAAGAGGTGGCGCCATACGCGGTGATACAATACAGCGAGCAGAGCCCTGACGTTTTCCGGCACGAACAACGAATACAAATTTAAAAAACTCGTTGACATTGTTTTTTGGCTGTGATATACTTGTCTTGCGTACGGCTTTATAATCACTAAAAAATTAACTCAAAATAAACGCTTAAATAAGGAGTTTTCAGATGAAGATCAAAGGATTAAACGAACGCTACACGACCTCTTTTGAGGCAATGAGAGAGCATCTCGGTCTGGACAGTATAGATATTGAAGTAACATTTAAGGAAAGCAAAGAGATGACCGTGGGCGTAAAGGACGGAAAAGGCTACGTAAAATGCTCCGAGGTTCATCACTTTAACCGACTTTTAGCGCTGCTTGCAGGATACTACAAGGGCAGCGACTTCGAAATAAGCGAAAAGGCAAGCTTCAAAACTCTGTCGGTAATGCTGGATATCTCCTTCGGCGGTCCTCTCAATATGGATGCGCTTAAGGAATACTGCCGTCATCTTGCATCTCTCGGCTATAATCAGATATGGTTCTACGCCGAGGATATGTACGAGATGCCAAAAAAATATAAGCACTTTGGCTATATGAGAGGCAGATATTCCGCAGACGAGCTACGCGAGCTTGACGACTACGCCTACTCTCTCGGCATAGAGATAGTTCCCTGCATTCAGACTCTCGGCCATATGGCACATTATCTTAAATGGAAAGAGGCTTCGCCCTATAAGGAAAACGCGCAGTGTCTTTTGCCCGGTGACGAGGCGACCTACGAGTTTATTAAGGATATGATGATAGCAGCATCTGCTCCCTTCCGCACAAAGAGAATACACGTAGGTCTTGACGAAACCGTAGGTCTTGGTACGGGCACCTATCTTCGTAAAAACGGTTATACCGAACCCCTTGACATCTTCCTCAAGCACGTAAATCGCGTGGCAAAGCTCTGCGAGGAGCTGGGTCTTCAGCCTATGATGTGGAACGATATGGTATTCTGCTATCTCTCCGAGCGTCACGAAAAGTATCCGAAAAAGCTGGACATTCCGGCTAGCATCATCGAGGCTATGCCCAAAAATATGGAGCTGGTATATTGGAACTACGAGGACGAGAACTGCAGCGAATTTATCATAGATAAAAACCGCGAGCTTGGCAGTCACGTAATATTCGCGGGCGGCGTATGGATCTTCGGCGGTCTGCTTCCAGATAACGCCTGGAGCGCATTTTTCCACGAAAAGTCCATCGCGGCGTGCAAGAAAAAAGGCATCGAGGAGATCTGTATGACTATCTGGTGCTACGGCACTACGATATATCAGACCTCTCTGCTCGAAGCGGCAAGATTTGCCGAGCTTACCTACGAGGACACGAGCGAAAAGCTTCCTGAAAGATTTGAAATGATCATCGGAGCGTCCTACGAGGCGTTCTACGATATGTCAAATTACCACGCGCTCTACAAGGAAGGCGAGATAGATTACGATTCTATGGATTACGGAGAGCGCTTCTACGGCAACAAGTTTATGTGGCAGGATCTTATGCTCGGTATATTTGACGAAAAGCTTTACCGCGAGAGCCGTTACGAGCACTACAGCAGAATGGCGGAGCAGTATCTCGGCTATACCAGCCGCGGCGACGGATGGGAATGGCTGTATGAATTTTGCTACCACGTGTTCAAGGTTCAGGCTCTTAAATGCTACATAGGCGAGCACATAGCTCCCGCCTATAAATCGGGCGACAAGGCAACTCTCGCCAATATTCTCGGAGAAAAGCTTCCCGCGCTTGAGAGTGCCTGGGAGGAGCTTCATGAGGCTCACCATTCACATAAGGACGCGTATCTCCGTCCCTTCGGCGCGGAAACCATTGATTCTATGTACGGTCCGCAGATTATGAGAGCGAGATACGCCGCGCGCCGTCTTGGCGACTACCTGAAGGGATACGTTGACGAGCTTCCTGAGCTCGCCGAGGAAAGATACGACGAGGGCGCATCCGCTTGGGGATGGAGTTACGGAGGACTTATCAGCTTCTAACGCTTGCATCGGGCAGAGCCTCGCGCGTGCAAAAAGCTTTATCAAACTCTGACGCCTTACTTAAAGCGAAGCCTGATCCGGAGCTTGCATCGGGCAGTGCCTCGCGCGTGCTAAAAGCTCTGACGGCTTTTGAAGCTTGGTTTGCGAAGCTTTATACACGCAAGCATGCACCAAAAAAACAGGTTTAAAACTCGTATAATACCAAAAAAATGAGCGTTTTCTCCACACGGGGTGGGGTAAACGCTCATTTTTATATAAAACGGTTCAGTTGAATCGGAGAATGTCCGATGCTGTACGCGCCATACTATAAACGCCGTCAGCTATGCTGGGACTTCCAATATCCGTCCTTGTCGGGAAGCCACTTTATATACTTTATAACGGGCTGATTCTTTACCTCGTGGATTATTCCCGCCTGATCCGCATCCGCGTACTTCGAGTAATCTGCCACGATCTTGTCGATGATTTCCATTCCCTTTATAACATAGCCAAAGGAGGCGTAATTTCCGTCAAGATGGTCATAATCGTCAAGGCATATGAAGAATTGGCAGGACGCGCTGTTCGGATCGTCCTGACGAACCATGGAGATAACACCGCGCAGATGCTTAATATCATTTTTAAAGTATCCGTTGCTCGCAAACTCTCCCTCAACCGTTTGATCAAGATTGCCCGTACCGTCATGATTGTAGCATCCGCCCTGAATAACGAAGCCGGGGTCTACGAGATGGAATGTGTTAGCGTAGATCTTATCGGTTTTCTTGTCAGCCGGAGTATCGTAAAAGCCCGCCTTGACAAGACCGATAAAGTGTTCTACCGTTTTCGGCGCCGAGGTATGATCAAGAAGAAGAACTATCTTTCCGTATTTTTTAACGCATATCTCAACGTATCCTACGTTTCTTCCCGTAGTATCGCGCTCAGTGGCGTAAAAGCTGCCCTCCGTACCGTAATAATTCGTCGGATCGCTGCACGAAAACATAGAGATAGACGAAATGACAAGTGTCAAAATCAAAGCAATAAAACGTTTCATATATAAACCTTTCTTTGAATTTTTATATATTTTGCGATATAAACAGCTCAATCGCAGTATATCCCGTAATACCGCCGTACTTCGAATCAGCATCAACTCTCGATAGTGTGGAAACTATTTTCTTCAATCTTTCCGGAGTATATTTTTTCGCAGCCGCAACGGCGTGCTTTGCTCTGTACTGATTCATTCTGAACAAGCTCTCTATATCCGAAGAGCCCTTACCCTCGGACAGAAGCTGTGATACGTGTAGAAGCTCGGCAAATGTATGCGACAGAGTTGCCATCACGACAGTCGGATCTATTCTGCGGAACTTCATATCCTCCAGAGCATCGTACGCCTTTGCCTTATTTCTCTCCGTTATCGCGTTCTGCAGCGCAAAGGTTTCACACTCCGGAGTTGAGGAAGCAACCTCCTCCACCTCGGCAGGCGTCAGCGTATCAATTCCGCGCATATGCGCAAGTGCGGACAGCTTATCCACCTCTCTGACAAGTATCTCCATGGATTTTCCTGACCGGAAAACCAAGGCCTTTAGCGTATCAAGTGTTACGCCTACGCCCTCCGCGTCGAAGTGCTTCTTCAGCCACCCGTAGAGTTGATTTTCCGTGGATCTGTCAAATCGCAGTATGTTCGCGCGCCCCGAAAATCTCGTGATAAACTTAGACGGTCTTTTTGCCGTGCCAAAATCTATTCCGTCGGTAACGGCGCTGATCGCCAGTACCGCATAACTGTGCTCCGAAGCCAGCTCCATCACGCTTTCCAAAAGATCAAGCTCCTTATCCTTCATAGAGGTGAATGAGGCGTGCCGCCATACAATAAGCTTATACTCATCCATAACCGGAGGAGCTTTTATCGCCTCGGCAATAGCGCCGAAATCCACGTCATCTCCGTCAAACGTGAGAGAATTGAACACGGAGAAAGCGGAATCTCCCGAAGCCGCATCAGTCAGCTGCTTCAGATAATATCTGACGAGATAATCCTCCTCGCCGCCGAAGATATATACTCCGCCAAGACTTCCGTCCTTTATTTTAGCTCTCAGCTCGTTTGCATCCATATTTTCATTCTGACCGCCTTGTCCGCGCCCCCGATATTCATTCTGTAGAGAATGTCTATTTTTCCTCCGCGAGCATCAAGCTCCAGCCTTACCCTTCCGGTTTTTATGGTAACGTCGAATTTGTAGGGCGGCACACCGTACAGAGATCTGTGCTCCTCCCCTTCCTTGAAGAGAAAATCGCTTACGACCGCTCCCTGTCTTTTTACTCTTACAGCTCCGTCCTTAACGTAAATTTCCGAATATACGTCGCCGCCCTCACCGCTGACGGAGTATGTAAGCGTATATTCATCGCCTCTGTTTAGAAGGTAGCCGTCTGACTTTTCCTCAGTTCGCTCAGAGTCGCCTACCGTAAGACCCGCGGAATCCAGATTGTCCACCGTGGATTCTATTTTAACCCTGCAGGGAAGAGCCGTAGCCATAAACGATCCTCCTTTCATATCTCAATAGTTATGGCGCACAGCACTTCGGCGGTGCGCCATCATCTTACACTCTTTTCTTTCTGAGATTATACTCGCTGCGTGGGTTGATAAACTCGCGCCAATTGAAGCTACCTGCCTCCAGCGCAGTAACAAGCACTTCTGCCGTGGCGATATTCGTCGCCATAGGAATGTTATAAACGTCGCAAAGCCTCAGAAGATTGTTTTCCGCCTCGGTAACCTCTCTCTCCGACGCCGTGCTTCTGAAGAAGAATACCATATCTATTTCATTGAATGAAATACGTGATGATATCTGCTCCATACCGCCCTCGCTTCCCGGCATAAAGGTATCTATCTCAAGTCCCGTAGCATCAGCGATATATCTACCGGTGCTGTCTGTCGCGCATATGTTGTGACGGCTGAGTGTACCGCAGTATGCGATACAGAACTGAGCCATAAGTTCCTTTTTATTGTCCTCTGCTATAAGTGCTATATACACCGCTGATCTCCTTCCAAGTAATGATTTCCGCTGAATTTTACGCAAAAGCTACAGAAAATATATATAAAAATAATATCATAAAAACGCACTTTTGTCAATCCAAATTATAATAATTAACAAGTTTTAGGGAATTTATACAAAAATATTTATTCGTTTATTGCGATTTTCACAAAACAGGTATTGAAAAAGATAAAAAAATATTGTATAATACATTGAAAACCAATTTTTTATCATAAAAACACGAAGGAATATGAGAAAATGAAAGAATTTAAGAGAATAGGCGTACTTACATCAGGCGGTGACGCGCCCGGTATGAACGCGGCAGTAAGAGCGGTTGCAAGAGTCGCTCTCTCCAGAGGTATCGAGGTTATGGCTATATACCGCGGTTATTCGGGACTTATCAGCGGTGATATCAAGCCTCTCGCTATCCGCGACGTTTCCAATATCATCAATCGCGGCGGTACAGTTCTTTACTCCGACCGTTGCCCTGAGTTCAAGACGAAGGAAGGTATGGAGCGGGCGCTGGAAACCTGCCGTAAGTTCGGTATCGACGGTATCGTATCTCTTGGCGGCGACGGAACCTTCCGCGGCGCGACAGACCTTACCGCTCACGGAATACCCTGCGTAGGCGTTCCCTGTACTATAGACAACGACATCACTTCCACCGACGCTACCATAGGTTTTGATACTGCTATGAACACCGTCGTTGAGATCATCGACAAGCTCCGCGACACCTGCGAATCTCACGCAAGATGCAACGTCGTTGAGGTTATGGGCAGAGGCGCAGGCGATATCGCGTTGAACACCGCTATAGCATCGGGCGCATCCGCAGTAGTAGTTCCCGAATTCCCCTATGACGATAATTCCATCTGCGAAAAGATCGCAAAGGCTAAGGCAATCGGCAAGCGTAACTTCATCGTTATAGTTTCCGAGGGAGTAGGCAGCGAGTACGCTCCCGCTCTCGCAAAGAAGATTCAGGCAGACACAGGCGTTGAAACCAAATTCGCGCGCCTTGCGCACATAGTTCGCGGCGGTAACCCCACTCTGCGCGACAGAGTGCTTGCGTCCAAGATGGGCACCTACGCAGCAGAGGAGCTTCTTCGCGGCAACTCAAACGTAGTAGTTTGCGAGAGAAAGGGCAAGATCATTACCAACGACATAAACTACGCTCTCATTCTCGACAGAATGTACAAGGGCACTCTCAAGGACGGCGACCTCGATCAGTTCAGCCCCTCCGAAATCGAGAGAATGAAGCGTGAAATCGAAGAAAAGAAGGAATACCTTCTCGAGCTTTACACCGTCGCAGGCAAGATAAATCTTTAATCTTTTATCAAACCTAAATAAACTACATATCTTATAAAAAACACCGATTTTTGTAAACCCTGCGTTACATAATCGGTGTTTTGTTTTTTTAATCTACAACCGTATTCAAAAAAAACGGGAGGTGGTATTCGTTCTACAGTTTGATCAAAACCAAATTACGTTTGATAATTTTTACAGAACGAAAATCGAAATCCAAAGCAGAACAAATGACCTGATAATCGATTTTTACAACGTCAATCTAACAGGAAACAAAATAGTCGAATCCCACTGTAACGCAGATACTATCATACACACATGGTGAAAAGAATTGCTTGTTTGGGAGCGACGGTTCAAACGGAAAAGACGGTGGACAGGGTATAACAAAATGGGGACAGTTTTACTCTTTGCCGGGAGAAGTGGGAAACGACGGTAAAACTCCTTTTTACGTGGGTGGAGATCTGACGTTTATTATCTATTCTCCAATAAAAGTGCACGGAGGTAACGGCGGCAACGGCGGAAACGGCGCCGATGAACACGTTGGAATTACAGTCGGAGATGGAGCAGACGGCGGAAACGGCGGAAACGGCGCACCTGCCGTAGTTTGCGGAGGAACCGTAAAGTTATTTGGCAACACAAACTTAGCAACGTTTAAAGGTGGTTCCGGAGGACTTCCGGGAATAGGAGGCTATGACAAAAGCGGCAATATCAAAGCTTCAGATGGAAAACCGGGTGTTGACGGAGAATCAGGAATAGAATAAGTTAAAAGCGCTGTTTTGTAAAATATTATTTACAAAACAGCGCTTTTATTATTTGTTATTTGATTTTTGATTGGTTTTTGCATTTATAAAAAGTTTATCATCATTTATTTTACTTTACGAAACCGTTTTTAGTGTTTTGTAAGCGCTCTTCGTGTTTCAGTCCTTCATCAATTCCTCGAAGCAGAAATAGCTATCAGGGGTTTCAAATCTTATTCCAAGTATTTTGATATATCTCTGGTAATCATAATCATAGGTGGATAGCGGACGAGCGTAAGCGTTATCCGTCTGTGCCGCAACCAAAACGTCCTCCCCGTCGAAGCCTACGACCAGTAGCGTATGATAGTAGCCCTCATCGTTCCTACCGAGCTGTATTACGTCACCGAGCTCTATCTCATCTCTCGTCGCTACTCTGCCAAAGGGCCCAACGTCCGCGTTCTGCGTTATGAAGTTAAAAAAGTACTCCACTCCGGTCCACGAGGGAGATCTCTCATCCAAGGATATATAATACCAGCCGAAAGTAGGCTTGTAGTTCATCTCACAGCCGCCGGCGTATATGCACTGAGATACGAAATTGGTGCAATTTCCTCCTATTCCGGCAAAATTTCCAAATCTTGAATTTTGTGAGAACGCGTACTTTCTGGCGTAAGCCACCGCGTTTTCTCTGTTATACGGTTTAGTTGCAAGCATATTTTTCTCCATAATGTATATCTTTCATAATTACATTGTACGCTCTTTAAAAGATTTTGTTAAAAAATCATCTTGAAATCCGGCTCTTTCGGGTGTATAATTATACTGTAAAAATTTTAGGGGGTAATCATATGGATTCCAATAAAAGACCCGATTCTATGGCTCGCATAACCACTAAGGCGCTTGCCGATGAATTTATTGCTGCGGAGATTGAAAAAATCAGAGCGGAAGTAGGCGACAAGAAGGTGCTTCTAGCTCTTTCCGGCGGTGTAGACAGCTCGGTCGTAGCAGCGTTGCTTATCAAGGCGATAGGAGATCAGCTTATCTCCGTGCACGTAAACCACGGTCTGATGCGCAAAAACGAATCAGAGAGCGTTGTTGAAGTATTCAGAAATCAGCTCAAGGCAAATCTAATATACGTAGACGCAACCGACAGATTCTTAACCCTTCTCGCAGGCGTAAGCGATCCTGAGAGAAAGAGAAAGATAATCGGCGCGGAATTTATCAACGTTTTCGCCGATGAGGCGAGAAAGCTTGAGGGCGTAGAGTATCTGGCTCAGGGTACTATTTACCCCGATATTCTTGAGAGCGTTAAGCAGGCAGAGGGTAAAAAGGCAGTTAAATCCCACCACAACGTAGGCGGTCTTCCTGAGGATCTCAACTTCAAGCTCGTCGAGCCCATCAAGCTGCTCTTCAAGGACGAGGTGCGCGTAGTAGGCGGGGCGCTCGGTCTTCCTCACGGTATGGTATACCGTCAGCCCTTCCCCGGCCCCGGTCTTGGCGTCAGATGCCTGGGTGCGATAACCCGCGACAGACTTGAGGCGCTCCGCGAGGCAGACGCTATTCTGCGCGATGAGTTTGATAAATCCGGTCTTGCCGAGAAGGTATGGCAGTACTTCATCGCTATTCCCGATATTAAGAGCGTCGGTGTCAAGGACGACAGCCGCTACGAAGGCTGGCCCGCTATCATTCGCGCCGTAAATACAAAGGACGCTATGTCTGCCACAATCGAGGAGATACCCTACCCCGTGTTGCATAAAATCACCTCTCGCATCAGCGACGAGGTCCCCGGAATCAACCGCGTGCTCTTCGATCTCACACCGAAGCCTACCGGAACGATCGAGTGGGAATAAGTCTTTTGTGACCGAACAACTAAGTTTAACCTACAAGATATATAACTAAATATTCTTTAGATACACACAAAGGAGTCTTGCCCTGAGATCAACTCAGAGGGGACTCCTTTTTCTTTTGCCGAGGGGCGGACGGAGATTTTGAAACATTGCAAAGCAGAGCCTTTGGCTACAATAATAACTAAACAATTTGATGCTAACAGCATATCGGTTAGACTGCCAATGCTGTTATAATTGGCTTCGCCAAGCTTTATTTTACCCTTGACATCGGCTAAAAAAGGTGCTATACTACTCTCGCACAGAAGAGAAGGAGCTTTATCGGTTATATGAGAAACGAGCTTTTAGGTCAGGCATTGGGAATACTTGCCACGGTAATCACCTTTATTTCCTATCAAATGAACAGCAAGCGCAGCCTTTTGATTGTTCAAACCCTGGCTACATTATCCACCTGCTTAAGCTTCCTCTTTTTAGACGCAAGCTCAGGCTTCACTCTCAACATAGTTTGCATTGCAAGAAACATAACCTTCTATTTTGAAAAGGAAAAAACACCGCTTTGCTATGCTTCGGCGGCTGTTTTGGCGGTTATTATGGGCATTATCGGCGCGCTGTCCTGGCAAGGTCCGGTATCCCTGCTTATAATTATTGCGCTTATGGCAAACACGGTTTTCATCTCTCTCGGCAACCCTCAGCTTCTCCGTTACAGCGTTATAATCACATCAATAATGGTACTGCTTTACAATGTGTTTGTTATTTCAATAGGCGGCATCGCCAACGAGGGAATTTCTATAATATCCTCGGTTTTGGGAATAATTCGCTTCCGCAGGGCAAGGCAGGCAATTTGTGACTTTTATGAGCAACATTAAAATAACAATGAAAGGAATCGGAGCACTATGAACGACGAGATTCTGAACGCCAAGCTTTCCGCTATTGAAAATACAAGATTCATTCATATCCCCGGTCCCAACCCGCTGATCATTCCCGGTGAGAGCGGAAGCTGGGACGACGGAATGCTTGAAATGTGCGACATTCTCAAGGACGACGGAAAATATTACCTTTATTATCACGCGACGGGCGCGGGCGAAAGCTACCGTATAGGAGTTGCCGTGGCTGAAGGTCCGCTCGGTCCGTTTGTAAAATACGGCAGTGCTCCCATACTTGATATCACTACCTTTGGCAACAGCTCAAACGACCGTTATATCGCCTGCGGCACAATTCTAAAGGAATCAACCGACAAGTACTATTTGTTCTATTCTCTTCAGCAAAGAGATGATCCGTACAATTATTATATAGGTCTTGCAACCGCAAGCAACCCCCTCGGCCCGTGGACGAAATACGAAAACAATCCCATTATGAAAAACTTCGGCTACGTTGGCGGAGTCACCAAAAAAGACGGCAAATATTATATGTTCAACGAATACCCCACTCGCGTTCAGGCTCAGGACTACGGTCACATATCAGTTGCCGTCGCCGATGCGCCCGAGGGACCCTGGGAGCCTCTGCGCGACGCACCCGTTATGACCGTGGAGGAATGGGGCTGCTGGGACGATGCAGGCTATTCTGAAACAAACGTTAAATACGACGGCAACCTCTTTCATATGTTCTACGGCGGTGCAAAAACGCACGAGGAGCGTTTGCTCTCGCAGGAAAGCATCGGCTATGCGTACAGCGTAGACGGAAAGCACTTTACAAAATATTCGAAAAACCCGGTTGCCAAAAAAGAGGCTGTGGCGTACGGCGCTGCAATGGCGGAATGCTGCTTCCTCGCGGAATATCCCTACATATACGTTTACCACACCTTGCGTTACACTAAGCCTTGGCTGGACACAGATAAGGAAAAGTTCCCCAGAGCAGAGCATATCGGCGTAGAGGTGCTGTCCGTTGCGGATAAATTCACGGTTTCCTATCCCATCTACTCCATCAAAAAGCTCTCCCAAAGCAGCGTGAGCGAAGGATACGGAAAGCTCCCATTAAGTGTTGAAAATGCGTCGCGTTTTGCCATTACCGTAAAATGCACCTACTCGGAAAGCGCGAGCTCGCCCTTAAAGCTTCATCTTCTCTCGGCTTCTTCGGAAAAATCCTTTGATACAGAGGATCTATATACCTTTACTCTTCCCCTAAAGCGCAACTCAACAATTCAAAAAACCTTCTCCGGCGAGTTATGCACAAGGTTTTTGAAGGTGCTCACAGAAAACACGGACACTCACACCGAGGTCTACGATATAGAGCTGTCTATCACGCTAAAAAACTAACAATTATTTACATATAAGAAAAAAACAAGGCCCACGGCCTTGTTTTTTGTTTTAGTATTACCTGAAAAAAGAATAGCAATTAAAACTTCGACCCGATCAGCCACCCAGAAGCTTCGCGTATCGAGATAACTCGATTTCTGCTTCTCTGACCGATTCTTCCGTCATTTCGGAATATCCGGAAATCTCCTTAGGCGAGCTCTCAAGACTCATCACACCGTCGAAGCCTATATCGTAAAGTGCCTCGCAAAAATCTCCCCAATCAATATTTCCGCTGTATGGCGGCAAATGGGAATCCTCATCTCCGAAATTGTCATGTACGTGTATTATCTTTACATACTCGGCTCCCGCGTCGCGTACCGCATCCCCAATGCGCCCATCGAACATATTGGCGTGACCCGTGTCAAAGCAAAGCTTGAGATAGTGGCTTCCTATATCTTTTATCAGCTCCGAAATCTTGTCCGTTTTTGAAAGGGGAAAATCAGGAAAAGACATATTTTCAAGGCATAAGGTTACCCCTAGCTTTCCAGCCACCGATGCAAGAGCGGAGAAGAATTTTTTGTTTATCAGGTACACCTCGTCCTCTTTTTCCGAGGAATGCTCGCCATAGGGCATCAGAGGATGCACCGCCATATATTTCGCGCCGAAGAATCTGGCTATTCCAAGAGCCTTAGTCATCTTGCCGAAAAGTACCGCTCTATCCTCCTCAGTGCTGTCCTTCGGCGGAAAGATATAAGGCCCATGAATTTGAAAAACGTCTATTCCCTGCTTTTTCAGCGCCGCCTTATATCTTCCTGCCAGCAGGAAGAAGCTATCCTCCGTCGAGGTATAAAACTCACTTTCCGCGTCCGAAAAATCCAGGTCCGCAAAGCTGTATCCGTCCTCAGCCATACGTTTCGCACCGTCGTCAATGCCGTACCTTTCGAGATAGTAATTACCTATTCCGATCTTCATGTTTTTCTCCATCTTTATTTTTCTTAAATAACCTTACCAAGCGCTCTTCGGGTCGTAATTTTTTATAATTTCCATCACGTCCTCGTCGTATATATTGCCGCCGAGAACCTTGCCGTTTGGCTCAAATGACAGACATTTAACTCGACACGGGTCCTCTGTGTACGGATTTTCCGGCGAGCTGTCCACGAAATATTCCGCCAAATATTTTTTTGCGTTACCCTCCAGATACACAACGTTGCCCTCTCCCTCCGGTATATTCATATCCGAGAAGTCATCAAGAATTTCTCTTGTCCTCTTATTGTATGGATTGCAGTCTGTCCGACTTACGAGCCAGGCAGGCTGAAGCCTCACGGGAATACCGCAGCTCACCGCCTCGGAGGCGAAGCTCCTGACTGCTTCGATAGGTATGCACTCCTCGTGAAAAGCGTCTACCGAAATGAGAAGATCGTTCACTCCGCAGTCATACAGCTCCTCTGCCACACGGCGCATTTTCCCCTTGCTTTTTGTAAAATAGCCGTTAGTTATTATCTGCCTCTTCGGTATATTCATATCTCTCGCGGCTGTTATAATGGCATAGGTCGCATTGGTATAAAGAAGCGGCTCTCCGCCAAAGGCAAGCACGGTTTTTATCCCATACACAGCGCTTATTCTGCGCACAGCTTCTGCGGCAAATTCAGGATCTATCCTCTCCCCAAAAGCGACGTGATCTCCCTCTGAGCAGTGCCTGCACCTTCCGCTGCAGGCGTATGTTACTACAAACTCAAGCTTCTCAAGCTTTTCAAGATATTTATTTTTCACTTTTCGCACACCCTCAGCCGTTTCGCTTTCTATACGGTCATTATATCATAACTTAATGAGTTTTTCAATACCGGGCTTTCACCGAGAGCGTTTTTTCTGCTCCGTATTCCTTTTTTCCGACGGTGGCTCTTTACTTTTATGAGTATGTGTGCTATTATATTTTCAGAAAATAAACGCGTGAAAGGAACCGGTAAAATGGAAAAAAGAATTTCTCCGGCAGAGCAGCATTTCTTCTTCGGTTACTACGATCTGCAGCCATTCAGTGAAAACGGCAAATACCACTTGGCGCACAGGGTTGACTTTATGAACAGACTTCACGGGGCGGAGGACGATGCGGAAATCGGTCTTATTGAGCCGGATACACTGAAATACACTCCCCTTACCACAACGCGAGCCTGGAATTTCCAGCAGGGCGCTATGCTCCAGTGGAATCCAAAAAATCCCAACGAGGAGATCGTTTACAACGCTCTCGTAGACGGACAGTACGTAGCAGTCACGGAAAATATAAATACGGGAAGAAAAAAATACGCGGACAGACCCATTGCCAACCTGTCCCGCGACGGAAAATACGGTCTTTCTATCAATATGAGCAGACTGTACGATTTCCGTCCCGGATACGGATACGCCACCGTGAAGGACCCGTTTTACTCGGAAAATCATTCAAAGGATGACGGTATTTTTCTCATAGATATGGAAACGGGAAAATCAAAAATGATCATTTCTATGCAGGATATATGGGATTTTTCGGGTAGCTTCTATGGCGGAATAGATAAGAAAATGGTAGTCAACCATATCACGTTCAATCCGTCCGCTACGAGATTTCTGTTTCTCCCACGGGACTTCCACACACGAACGAAGGAGATACACCACACAGCTATAATTACGGCAAACACGGACGGAACGGATATGTATTTACTCTCCGATTACGGCTGGTACAACTCCCACTATAATTGGAGGGACGACGAAACCGTAATGTTCTACGCTAAGATAGACGGTAAGGATCGCGGAGGCGAGCTGGGTAACTACGAGCTTCGCGACAAAACCACGGAATGTAAAAGAATAGGTCGGGATATCTTTTTGCACGATAACCATATGTCCTATTCATCAGACGGCAAAAGATTGCTCTGGGACAGCTATCCGGATGCGGATATGATGCAGTCGCTGAAAATTACGGACCTCTCTGATATGAGAACGGTATCTCTCGGAAAGTATACCTCAATGAAGCCGGCATGCGTTGACGTAAGGTGCGATCTGCACCCCAGATGGAACAGAAGCTCTACTTCTGTTTCGTTCGATTCTACTCACGAGGGATATCGTGGAATATACCTTATAGACGAGATATAATCCTCGTTTTTGGAAACTTTTATTTACAAATTATACATTTTTAGAGGCGGAACAGATCAATGACCGAAAGTATCAAACGGTTTATCAGTGATAACATAGACGAATTATTCAAAATAATATGCGAGCTTTGCGCCATACCTGCGCCCTCCGGAAAAGAGGAAGAGAGAAGCAAATACTGTCTTAGGTGGTTTTGGGAAAACGGTATGACGGAGGCTTATATCGACAACGCTCTGAACGTTATTTATCCGTACGGTTCGGATAGGGAGCTTACCGTTTTCGCCGCTCATACAGACACGGTTTTCCCCGACGTTGTGCCTATGCCGTACGTGGACGACGGCGAGAGAATCTATTGTCCTGGAGTCGGTGACGATACCGCCTGCGTTGCGGTGCTAATGCTTACGGCGAAGTATTTCAAGCTATTCCGTCCTAATACGAACGGTATGCTTTTCGTTTGCAATTCCTGCGAGGAGGGACTCGGAAACCTCAGGGGAACGAGGGAGCTGTTCCGCACCTTTGACGGAAGAATCCGACGCTTTATTACCTTTGACAGTGCAAGGTTCAATTCGGCTGCCGACAGATGCGTAGGCTCTCACAGATACGAGGTTGAGGTTTTGACAGAGGGAGGTCACTCCTGGGGCAAGTTCGGCAACAAAAGCTCGATAGCCGCCCTCGCGCAAATCATCAACCGTATTTACTCTATTGACCTACCCGAAAAGAATGGCAAAAAGGTCACGTATAACGTAGGAGTTATCGAGGGAGGCACTTCTGTAAATACTATCGCGCAGAGCGCGAAAATGATCTGCGAATACCGCTCTGACGACGTAAAGCTCTTGCAAATAATGCAGGATAAATTTACCGATATATTCACCTCTGCGGAGAGCGACGGAGTCAAGGTAAACGTTAAGCTCATCGGCGAACGCCCCTGCGAGCACGGTGTAAAAGCGGAGGATATGCAGCAGCTGCGCCGAATACTCGATAGCATAGTAATGGAGGTGACCGGAGAGAAAGTAAATTATTATTCAAGCTCCACCGACTGCAATATCCCACTATCTCTCGGTATACCCGCTATATGCGTCGGAGTTTACGTAGGCGGAGGCGCGCACACGAGAGAAGAATGGATCTGTAAATCAAGCATGCCGACGGGTCTGGAGCTCGGAATACGATTTGCTCTCGAATATTCAAAATAAAACCAAAGATTCGCGAAACTAAAGTAAAATTATATCAAATCACGGCGCTCACGGTTTGCCACTGTGGGCGCTTTTTTACAGGCTGAAAGAAATACCCCACAGTACCGCTCTCAAACGATAAATTCAGGACTCACGGTTTTTCAAAGAGCTCTCCCGCGTTTCTTCGATCCGCTCCCGCATCTTTTATCAGCCTCTCAATTTCTTCGATCCGCTCCAACGTTTTTGCAAAATCTCTTGACAAAAAGGAATACTTCGTGTTACGATGTATTATGTGATGTGTAGTATTGCGGTGAGTGGGACTTACCTGTTTACGCGTCGGAGAGGAGAAAGTATTGGACGTTCAACTGAAAAGAGGCTTACTGGACGTATGCGTTCTCACCGCTATAAAAAGCAAGGATTCATACGGATATCAGATAATCAAGGATATCTCTCCGTATATAAAAATGACGGAATCTACCCTTTACACGATTTTAAAAAGGCTGGAGCTTTCAGGTTTGCTCACGGTATACTCTATGGAGCACGGAGGCAGACTCCGAAAGTATTATAAAATAACTCGTGCAGGACTTGGCAGAATAGCAGACTTCAAGGATGAATGGCGAGAGGTAATGTCAATATACAAATTTGTGACCAAGGAGGATGCGGGAGGTGCGTAAGCAGGAATTTCTCTCTGATTTAAGACACAGGCTGGCAGGCCTACCCAAATACGAGGTAGATGACCGACTTAGCTTTTACAGCGAAATGATCGACGACGGATTAGAGGAGGGACTTTCGGAGGCGGCATCCGTAGCCAAGATTGGCTCCCCGGCGTCAGTCGCCGCACAGATCATAGCGGACGTTCCGCTCACGAGGATAGTAAAAGATCGCCCAAGACCAAGAAGAAAAGCCGGCGCGCTCACGATCGTTCTGCTGATACTCGGCTTTCCGCTTTGGTTCTCTCTTCTAGCGGCTCTCTTTTCCGTAGCACTCTCATTGTACCTGTCCCTCTGGACGATTATAATCTCGCTTTGGGCGACGGCTTTTTCACTTCTGGTATGCGCACCGATAGGTGTGCTTTTAGGCGTTGCCTTTATCATAGGCGGAAACGCGTTGCCGGGGTCTGCAGTCATCGGAGCGGCTCTCGTTTGCTTCGGACTTTCTGTATTTTTATCGCTTATATGCAAGTGGCTAACCAAAATGTCGGCGTATCTTACGAAAAGAATAGCTCTGTGGATCATCAAAAGGAGATAATCAAATGAAGATTTCAACTAAAGCGTGGATAATAATAGCCACGGTATCTACACTGATAGGAATTACAGTTTTCGGAGGAGCTATGTCATTTTTGAAATGGGATTTTTCAAAGCTTTCAACGGGAAAATACGAAACCAAAACTCACCTCATAACTGAAAGCTTCAGCAATATAAGCATTGACGTCGGCACGGCGAATATTAGTATTCTGCCATCAAGCAACAGTACGTGCTCCGTGGTTTGCTACGAACGGGAAAAGCAGCTACACTCTGCCGAGGTCAGCGACGGCACTCTCAAGATAAGCGTGACCGACACGAGAAAATGGTACGAACATATCGGCATCAACCTAGGCTCTCCCAAAATTACCGTCTATCTTCCCGCGGTAGAATACGACAATTTATCAGTAAAAACCGACACGGGTAGCACCTATTTACCTGCCGACCTTGTTTTTTCTGATATCAGCGTCAAAGCGTCCACTGGTAATATTTATTGCGCGGCAACCACTCTCGGCAGTGTAAATCTCAAAACCGACACAGGTGATATAAGCGTAGAAAACATCTCTCCCACCTCTATTGATCTGACAGTCACAACAGGTATAATTACAGTCAGCGACGTCAGCACAGAGGGAGAGGTATCAATTCATATTTCCACGGGTAAAACCTATCTCGAAAACGTAAAGTGCCGGGATCTTACCACGAAAGGAGACACGGGAGATATCTCCCTTAGCGGAGTCGTAGCCGAGGATAAGCTCACCGTTCAGAGAACGACCGGCAACGTATTGCTTGACGGATGCGACGGCGCCGAAATCTCCGTAACTACCGACACAGGCGACGTGAAAGGTACACTTCTGACCGAAAAGATATTTATCGCTCATTCGTACACGGGCAGAGTAATCGTTCCGAACACCTCATCCGGAGGCAGATGCGAGATAACCACCGATACGGGAAATATAAAAATAGAAATAAAATAGTTTTGCAAATCCCAAAAGATCTAAATTATACGATATGCGCCGAAAAATTGTCTGAATTTCAGAGTCGCATCCTAATGTAAGATTTTACAGAAATACGGTTTATCTCGAAAGAGGTATGCCGTATTTTGTTTTTGTTTATACAAGCGTCGCGCTTGCCCGACGTGCTTTTTGCGTGCACAAAAGGCGCTTGCCCGATATGCTTTTTGCGTGCACAAAAGATGCTTGCCCGATATGCTTTTTGCGTGCACAAAAGACGCTTGTCCGAAAATTTAACAGGCTGCATATAAACAATAAGGCCTCCATTGTGTAAATTTGAGATGGCGCGCTTCAGCGCGACGGCGGGATTGTAAAAGCGCGCATAAACAATAGGTCATATTCTTAGCGAATGTTTTAAAAGACACCGCTGGACACGAGCATCACGTTTGACCGTTCAAATTATTATGTGCTAAGCAAAAATCTATATTACAAGCAAAAAGAGATAACAAATCAGCTTGTAACTGAAACGTCATCTCTTTTTTCTGTTTGTTAAATGAAATCGTTGCGCGAAAACGATGAAATTTTCACTTCGTTCAGATGAAATCTAAGACGCGCCTTGAATAAAATTAAGTCCGTTTAACGTTCTCGATGCGGCTCGTTCATACTCGTGTGAAACAACGCTTAGTTGTTTTTTAACACGCGTGCCGCTGCTCGCGAAGTGGGATTTCACCCGTCACTTTTTAGTTAAATTTATCCTTTGTATATTTTCACACTGACGGTTATTTTATCCTTTGCAGCGGCGAGATACGCGCCGTAGTGCCCGTTGCGGTTTCCGCCAACGGTTTTAAGATCTGTCATCTCTCCGTTAGAGGTATATTCCACGGTGTATCCGCCGTAGCTGACGGTTAGCTTGTGATCGGATTTAACCACGCTCGTATACGCTTCTCCATCAAACAGGAATACGGGCAGCATAATTCCTACGTCGCCCGTCCCCGTTGCTGATATGAGCACGCCGTTACCGCCAACCGTATAATCGGCAGTTACGCTTTCGCCCCCGGAAAAGTCGCATCTAACCTTTGCGGCGGCAGAGCCCTCCTCGCTTGTGCTAAGCACCTCGTAGACGGTATCCGCACCGGTAGCGAAGCGCCACTCTCCGCGGCTCATCACGCCGACAGAAAGCGAGATCGCATTTCTCGAAACATCCGTAGTATATATGGGATCAGAAGGGCAAGGCAAGGACATACAGAGCGCGGACGGCGCACCCGTGTAATGAATTCTGCCAATTCCCGAAGCATCGTAGTGAGGATCTCCGTCAAGCTCCATCTCCAGAAGATAGCCGCCGCTCTTCAAAAACAGCTTGCTGAAATGATAGGAGGTCAACGTCGCCGATGTGCTCGTATCGTCACTATACAAAAGCGGTATATCTTCATCTGATATGAGGCAAGCCGTAAACAATCCGGATGCCGCAGTGATCATATATTTATCAAAATACGCGTAGCGCTCACAGCCGTATTTGGTAGCGGTGTCAAATCTGTTTTTGACGTGTCTTATAGGATTTTTCGACAGCCATTCTTCAACCACTCTGATAGCTCTCGCCGCCGCGGCGGAAAACCTCTCTACCATTTCTCTGTTGCCCTCGCGAGAGTATCGTTTTATCTCATATTCATAACTCGTAAGAAGCCAGCATTCGTTATGTACAAACTGAGCGCTGCGGCCGCCAAAAGGAATCTCACCCGTGACAGATTGCATACGGAGAGAGAGCATACCCGCTCTTCTGAGCACGTCATCCATTTTCTCGTAATGCTTACCCCGATATCCTCTGTCCAGAATAATAGCAAACAGGCATCTGGTCACCAGGTCGTACATCATCGGCTGACGCCTGTCCGAATCCTTAGAGTCCATATACATACCGTTTTCGTCAATCCAGGGAAGCTGAGTTTCTATCTGCAGATCAATAAAGTCCTGATCTCCTCCAAGTCCGGCAGTCATTCTGTAATATTCACTCGAACCGGTAAACAGAGCCCAATTGCGCAGATCGTCCGTAGGCTTCATCGCGTATCTGTCGTAACATTCCGTCGGTACGATCGCAGAAATATCTCGTTTCCATTTTGCTATGCGAGAGCCTTCTATCAGGGATGGCACGACGCTTTTCTCTATTTCCTCAATGCAAGCGATGATCTCACGCACCGAAAAATCGTTAGCCGCCTTTACCTTCGGTATGCTCTGCGTGCAGAAATCCATCATTTCAAGGAACACCGGTAAAAGATCGGTACGAATACCGTGTGAGATCAGCACTCCTATATTCGCCGTCAGCCTTGGAAAGCCGTGCTCGGTCAGTCCCTCGTTCTTTACCTGATCGAAGTATCTTTGAATATGACTGTCAGAATACGCCGACAATGCTTTTGCCATAAGATCGAGATATATTTTTCTCATAGAAATCACCTTCGCTGATTTTTTATCAATTATATCACAAATCCGTCAGTATGTAAATATTTCACTCACATTTTTTGCATAGCTACGAATGTTTTTTACTCATTAAATCTGGAAGCTCTCGAAAAATTCTCAAAAACGCCGAGTCTGTCCTCATTAAAAGCGTTCGGACTATTCTCAAAGCATCGCCGTCAGACTTAAAAATAATTGCTCGGATCATTATTAAATTAACCGTCTGCAGTCTAAAATAAAATGTACTTGACCTCAGACTGTTTTTATAGTATAATTAAGATAAGTGTGTTATAATAAATTTTAAATACACGCGAGATATTATGCGGATAGAATTCGAACACCGCAGAGAGTCTGACAGCCGCCATCGCCCATCAGACCGCAGTAAATCGTAACGGTTTGCAGTATGCGCTCGTCGCACCGGCGGAACCTTCTCCATCGGAGAACTCTTCTCTATCGGCAAACTTTGTCTGTCGGCAGACTTTGTCCGCTTGCAAATTCCCCATATTAAGTTTCCCTTTTAAAAAGGAGCGCTCAGAGGATACTTTCTATTGGGTGAAATCCTACATTTTATTGGGTGAAATTTCACATTTATAAAGATACATAAACCACAAACATCACATAAAAATTCGAATATTTGACCACTTTAATTTACAAAACAAGATGATTATTGATTTTCACACACACATTTTTCCCGACAAAATAGCAGAGCCTTGCGTTAATTCTCTCACTGAAAGAAGCGGCGAGCCTCACTTTTCGGACGGCAAGGAAACAAGCCTTATCAAAAAACTTGACGAGGCGAGAGTAGACTTTGCGGTAAACCTACCGGTACTGACGAAAAAGGAACAGTTTGCGAGCATCGTTTCCTTTGCGGAAGGCATTAACGAGAAATTCTACAAAGGTGGCAGAATACTGTCATTCGGAGGCATACACCCCGATGACGAAAACTATGAAGAGCACCTTCATACTCTGAAGGACAAGGGCTTTCTCGGAATAAAAATACATCCGGATTACCAGAGAGAGCTCATAGACTCAGACAGATTCGTCAGAATTATAGGGCTGGCTAAATCATTAGGTCTTATTACTCTGACTCACGCAGGCTACGATAACGTATATCCGACAGACACGAAGTGCACTCCCACCCGTATTCTCCGTCTTCTTGACAGGATAGGCGGATACGACCGTCTGGTGCTGGCGCATCTGGGGTCGCTTCTCTACTTTGACGAGGTGTACGAAAGTCTTGCCGGAGAGAACGTTTATTTTGATACCGCCAACGTTTTCGGCAGAACCGATGACGCCACGGTGGTAAAAATTATAGAAAAGCACGGCGACAGAAAAATTCTGTTCGCTACCGACAGTCCTTGGACGAAAATAAACGAGTACGTATCGCATTTTCGCTCTCTGGGGCTTCCCCCCGAATCAGAAGAGCGAATACTGGGTGCAAACGCTCTGGAGCTTTTAGGCATTGCGGACGGCCGCCGTCTGTAATTTGCACCGACTCTACTTGCCGCGGCATACTAAATAACCGAAAAGGAGGAGAAATATGAAAGAAACAGCAAATGAATTTACAGAGTTCCTCTCTGCGCTCTCTGACGGCGACGCTGAAGCCGTTCGCAGTTTCTTCTCGGAATTTGACATTTACTTTAAGCTTTCAAAAAAGGAAAGCAAACGATTTCGCTCCGATTTCGAAAATGCTCTGATAGCTCTCGTAAAACGCGGAGCGTCTGTGACGGAGGCTCTGGAAAGGCTCTCTATGTCAAAGCTCGGCGGCTTTTACGCCCGTCCCGCTGTTCAATGGTTTCCGCTCGATGAGGCGGCAAAGATATATCCATTCTCTATGGAGCACGGCAGACAGCAGATGTTCCGCCTGTCCGTCTACTTTAAGGAGGACGTGGTACCTGAGCTCTTGCAAATGGCTCTGACGTTCACCGTAAAGCGCTTCCCCTCCTTTGCCACCACGCTCAAAAAGGGATTTTTCTGGCACTATCTCGACACGGTAAAAAAGAGATTTGCCGTAACAGAGGAATGCGATATGCCCTGTCAGCCTATAAAGGTTTCAATGAGCGGCTCAGGCGCGTTTAGGCTTACTTATTACAGAAACCGTATGAGCGCAGAATTCTTCCACGCGATAACCGACGGTACCGGAGGAATAGTATTCATAAAGGCCGTCGCCGCCGAATATTTAAGACTGCTCTGTGCCAGCTGTCCCGCGGAGGAGATGGGGGATCTTTACGACGTTAACGAAACACCCCACCCTGACGAATTTGAGAACGCGTTTGTTAAAATAGAACGGGCAAAAAGCGGAGGCGGATTTATCGAAAAGCCTGCTCTTCAGCTTACCGGAAAGCCGGCAAGCCACACCCCGTGTCGAGTTTTGCATCTGAAAATGAACTCAGAAAGGCTTCGCGAGACAGCGAAATCTCACGGTGCTACGGTGACGGCTTACCTGCTGCTGCAGATGTTCCTCGCCTGTCACGCATCCACAGACGATCTGCGCGGAGATATCAACATTCAGGTGCCGGTCAATATGCGTAAATACTATGATTCGAGGACACTCAGAAACTTCTCGATGTTCTGCGGAATAAGACTTTCCGTGGATAGTATGTCGGACAAGGACGCAATGCTCAGAGAGATCACCGCACAGCTGGCTGAAAAATCGGCTAAAGAAAAAATGCACGCAATGATAACCGCGGCGGTTAAAATAGTCAGCGGCATCCGTCTAATACCTCTTTTCATCAAGGACCCACTGGTCAGGCTCGTGTATAGCTTTATGAACGAGAAGAGCTACACCACCACGCTATCGAATCTCGGCGTGATTTCTATGCCGGAGCCCTTCGCTAAGCATATTGACCATATGGATTTCTGCCTTGGAGCTCCAGCGATCAACAGAGTCGCCTGCTCGGCTATAACCTTTGATAAAACGACGGTGTTCACCATATGTAAAATGACCTCTGATCCAACCTTTGAGGAAAAAATATACAAGTATTTCCTGGATGACGGACTGGATATCGAGGTAGAGGGGAGCGATTACTATGCATATTAAGATTACTTATCCTCCCGTAGAACGCCACCGCTTCGCTCGCAGAAGACTGCTTAATATTTTGCGCTGGCCATTCGTGCTGGCGGCAATCGCATCCGTCATCGTAAACCTGGCTGTAGGCGGAGCGCTCTGGAGCGCTATAGTTGTTGTGGCTCTGTACGGCGCCTGGTCACTCATATTCTCCGTAGATCTCGTAGAGTATAACCGCACGAGCCAATCCATCAAAACCTTCTCCTTCGTGATCGTGCTGCTCGCGTTGATCGACATATGTCTGGCGCCGGGATTTGCAGTGTTCGTAATACCCATCGTGTATTTTGCCGGTCTTATCTGTTGCGCTGTGCTGCTCTTTACCGACTTTGAAACTCAGCGACACAATATTATGCCACTGCTGCTCTTCATTTTCTTTGCTATCGTTACCTCAGCCGTAGGACTTGCGCTGTGGCACGAGCACGATTTCTGGCCGCTTATCGTTCTGGGAGTCATAGCGGCGGTGCTGCTGATAACCATCATAATAATGCTGGGAGCAGATTTCAAACGGGAGCTGACCAAAAGATTTCATATCGACTGACTTTCAGTCCGTTCTTATTTAGCACCGATATGTTATGAATTCAGATAAACCGTCGGATTTTTGGGGATTCGTTATATAATGAATTCTGTTATGTAATGAAACGAGGAAAACCGCAGGTTTTCAACATTAGTTATTATATAATTTTTTTAAAAAAGAGATAGATATTGCAAATGCCATATCTATCTCCTTTTTGTTATTCCTGAATGAAGCATTCCCTTTGCGTTGCTTTTACAGCCGCTTCGGAATAAGATTTATATGTTTTCGTTTCACTTCGTTATCGGAGCTCGCTATATATTAAGTCGCCAAAGCCGTTTTTTTATTAACGCTTTCAGTTCATATTTAAAACCGAGAGATATCTCTCGCCCGAATCAGGCAGAACCGTAACTATGGTCTTGCCTCGGTTCTCTTCTCTTTTCGCAAGAATTACTGCGGCGCGGAGATTTGCTCCTGAGGATATTCCAACGAGGATTCCAAGCTTATCCAAAACCTCCCTCACCATATCTACAGATGCAGATGAGCCAACCGGCAAAATTTCGTCTATAACGGTTCTATCGAGCGTCTTCGGTACAAACCCTGCTCCTATTCCCTGTATACCGTGAGGTCCGGAAACGCCACCCGATAAAACCGACGATTCCTCAGGCTCAACACCGACGACACACACGGATTTATTCTGCTCTTTAAGGTATTTTCCTACGCCGCTCACTGTGCCGCCCGTACCTATTCCGGCAACGAAAATGTCAACTTTACCGTTCATTTGACTGTATATTTCAGGTCCGGTGGTGATATAGTGGGCTTTTGGATTTGCGAGATTTTCAAATTGCGACGGCATATACGCGTGGGGGTTTTCAGTCACGATCCGCTCAGCCTCAGCGATAGCTCCCGACATCCCAAGTCCACCGGGAGTCAGCACCAGAGTCGCGCCCTGATCGCGCAGCAGCTTACGCCTTTCCTCCGACATACTGTCCGGCATAACTATAATAGTCTGATAACCTCTCCCTCTCGCGATTCCGGCAAGTCCGATGCCCGTATTACCGCTCGTGGGCTCTACGATCACACCCCCATCCTTCAACTCTCCATTTGCTTCCGCTTCATTTATCATCGCGAGCGCCACTCTGTCCTTGATAGATCCCATTGGATTTTTGTATTCCATCTTGGCAAATATTTTGCACTCCGTGCCCTCTGCCAGAGCCGAGCAATCCAGGATAGGCGTGTTTCCTATTTTTGCTTCAATATCGTTATACGCGCGCATAGGTTGTCCTCCATATGATTTTTCTACGCTTTCTCGTCCGTTGTATTTTACGGAATTGCTTTTTGATACCGTTATATTTCGCGGCTTTACTTTTTCTCAACCGTTATAATGTACAGCTCGTCACTTCTTTTGACCGTTATATTTCGCGGCTTCCGAGAACTCTGTCGGCGCTTTTGCTTTACACCGTGACTATGCCCGTCCGCCAATTTCACTGCATTAAACGGAAATTAGAGTATCTCTAGTTTACTATCTTTTTCCCATTTTGTCAATAATTATTCAGCTCTCTGATATTTTCCGCCCCAAGCACCCGTCATTTTTGCTCGGCGTTGCGTATCTCTTATTTACGGAACGACTGAAAGCCTTAGCGCAGTCAACACTTAATAAAGTTATTTCTCATATATTCAGCTCTCTGATATTTCTCATTTACAGCGTGTTATAAAACCACCTCGTCTGTGCCGCACGACCTTATGTCCGTGTCCGCTAAGCATCGGCAGCTCCCACGCTATAAATTTTCGCATTTGCGAAACGCTCTAAAGCTTCGCACCTTCTTCTCTCTTACGTCGGCTGAAAAAATATCCCCGTCGTAAACGGGGATATTTCAGATTATTATTGTTCTTGCGGATAGTACTCCGCGTCATCCATAGTGATAACGGTAGGATAGGTGAGCAGAGTATCCAAAACTATAGCGTAATAGGTCTGCTCCTTGAAGTAGTCCTCGTCGTAAAATCCGAAGAGAGCTTTCTTGCAGTTCTCTACGTACTCTTTGTACTGCTCCTCCGTATAATTCGAGGTGTCAGTACCCTTCTGCAGAATAAACTCGTCCAGGTATTCCTGCCTTATTTGCTCGTATCGCACGTTGAAGGTCGCATCGTCCACGAAAAGATTTTCTTCCTTCAATATATGATATATGATCATTCTCTCTGCGACGAGCTCCTCCGCCATACTGCGAATTATCTTCTTGAGATCCTGATTTTCCGTATACTGAAGCTCGAAATACAGCACTCCGAACTGATTTATATTCTCACAGGTAACGTTCTGACCGGAGTATACGTCATATATTTTTCCGCCGTTTTTATTATACAGGTATTTAATTTCCGAGTAATACTCGTCGTATATTTCCTGAACCTTGCTATTCGGGTACTTCTTAATATCCACCTTGGAGAGATAGTAGCTCATTATAGAAGCCTCTAGCAGCTCGTTATAATTCGTCTGATACTCTTCCATAAGCAAGGAGTACACGTAGCTCTCGTATTTCTCGGTCAGGCTCTCTCCCTCGTAGGCTTCGAGCTCCTCGCGAGTCAGCGCAAGACTTCCCGCCTCCAGCTTGTTCTCAATATACTCATCGTTCCAATCCATAGAGAACTGATATTTCTCTGCGTTATCTACCTTATGCCATACGTTGTGCTTGATCACCTTCTCAACGTATATGTCAAAGTAAATGGTCTTGTTCTGCAAAATCTCTATAGTATAATCGTACGGCGCGTAGGTTTCAATCGTCAAAACGGGCTTGTTTTCTCCGTTCTCACAGTTAGTAACGAATAGTATCTCGGTATCGTAGTAGTGATAAAGCTTACCGTCTACGGTCATATCGAAATCGTCCATCTTGCCGATTGCCTTACCGTCTACGTAAGGCTTCCAAAGAGCCGCCACCTTCTCGTCCGTGAGGTCAAGGCGTACGCAATAGCCTATCTCCGACTCGTCCTTCGTCTTGCCGTCCATATATCTCTTGCAGGAGAGGTATACCACGTCGCCGTCAGCAACGGGTCTGTCGGTGATCTTTACAAAATCAGCATATTTCGCGCTGTTTATACCTACGAGTCCCATCTCCAAGCCCTTCATCGGAAATTCGCCAAGACCCACGTAGAGTCTGTTTGAGCTTCCGATGACGAAGTCAGTGGTCTGATAGAAGTTCGTCAGGCTGGTTACCTCCTGCAGCGCGCCGTTGTCGTCGTAAATATATCCCCTGTACCAGAGATACACCTCGTCGCCCGCCGCAATAGTAGCATCCGAGTACATAGCGCCGTAATCCACAACGTTTCCTACCTGATCGTTGGCTATCAGCTTGAGTATCTCCGATTCCACGTCGGATACTCCGGTGCCGTCCTCGTTTTTCAGATGAGGCTTCGCTATATCTATTGTAAGCGAAAAATTCTTATATTCTTCGGGACCGAACTCCATATACTTATGGAGATCATACTCAATATAGTCAAATTTATCGTCTATTGACTTCATTACGAAAAAGACGGTGAGCCATACCGTAGCTATCAGCGCGAGCGCAGCTGCGGAAACGGACAGTATTTTAACCGTCCGCGGATTCATAGGCTTTCTGACCTTTACTTCCCTGACAGGCTCCTGCTCCTGCTTTCTCACCGGCGAATAGCTTTTCGTGCTTATGCCCTTTGGCTTTGTTTCCTTTGGCGCTTCAGCGCCCTTTTTGTTTTTCTTCATATTAATCCTTATCAGAGCGAATCGGCGTAGGCGGTTGCCAGCCTATCGCATCGCTCGTTATAATCGTGGCCGTTATGGCCCTTTACCCACACGAACTTTACTCTGTGAGTAACGGTGAGAGCGAACAGCCGCTCCCAAAGATCCGGGTTTTTCAGTCCCTTTTGCCAGCCGTTACGGTGCCAATTGTAAACCCATCCCTCATTATAGGCGTCTACCAGATACTTGGAATCCGAGTACAAGGTGACCGCACAGGGCTCCCTCAGCGCCGCCAGACCCTCTATAGCCGCGGTTAACTCCATACGGTTGTTAGTGGTTTCGCTCTCGCCTCCGGACAGCTCCCTCTCAAATCTGCCGTATACCAATATAGCGCCCCAGCCTCCGCGACCGGGATTTCCTCTGCATGCGCCGTCGGTATATATCTGTACTTCCTTCATCGCTCCTCCGGTATAATGCCGTTTTGCCTCATCGAGCCCATCGCCCGACGGAAAAACTTATAATTTCAAAATAAGGGACTGTTAAAATAACAGCCCCTTATGTTCGCTAGCGAACTGCGTAGCGAAATGATCAGTTGCTTTCTTCCTGATTTTCGGTTTCGGTTTCTGCCTTGAAGGTATAGTTCAGCTTTTCGTTGCGGAAGGATACCTTAATAACAGTGTTACCGTCTACCTCGATCGCATTGGTTACTATTTCTTCTACCTTGGTGTCATTACGGTCAACCATCTTGACGTCAGTGGAAAGAAGATAATAGCAAAGTTTTTCGAACTGAAGAGCGGCGCGAAGATTTCTCTCGCCGTAATTCTCCTCGTATACCTTGTAGCTTGAGCCGAGGGACTTCTTATACTCCTTAAATACCTTATCGGTAACGAGGAATTTGGTTGCGTTCTCACGAGCCTCAGCCTTTGACTCTTCGGCGCTTTCCTTAGCTTCCTTTTCTGCCTTGGCGTTCTGCTTGTCGGAAAGCTTATCGTCATTCTTGTAGTTCGCCTCGTATAAGCCGGCGGTGATGTCAGCCTCGATGAAGCCGGGCACTGCAGCAACAGCGTCGCTCTCAAGAGCCTTAGCCACTACGTAGATCTTGATCATAGGAGCGAGATAGCTCTTCGCCTCATCGGTAATAGCGGCAACGTAATCGCCGTTGTGTGTTTCCTTAGCGTTAGCACCGTCAGAGCTTACAAGGAATTCCTTGAAGGAGCCGTATGTGCTGTAGTAGCTCTTTCCGGAGGACGACGAACCCTTATAGTAGTCGTACTCGTAGGACTCATAGAGATGATTGTAGAACTCCTCCACGATATCCTCAGGATAGCTCTTTATGCTAACGGATTTCATTATAAGATCGTAAACAGCCTTACCAACCTCGGTAGTGATATGGGTGTTGTACTTTTCTATCAGGCTGAGCTTGATATCCTCTTTCTTCTCGGAGATGATCGCCTCGCCTGCGTTCTTTATTTCGGCGTCAGCGGACTCAGCGCCAACGATAGCCGCGATCTTCGCGTCTATAACCTCCTCAAGAGTTTCGTCGTAAACCTCTTCGAGCTCAACCTTATAGATCTCGGTAGAGATATTTCTGTACTTCGTGAGGGCGGTATCATACTTCAACTTCTCTTCGGTGCTGGGAGTGCCGCCGGCGTTGATAACGTTGTCGTACACCGTCTTTGCATCCACGTACTCCTTCTTGATCTCGAAGAAGTCCTCCATATCCTCGTCCTCGGCGAGATTAGAGGTTATCCAAGCGATAGCCGCGTCGAAAGCCGCGCTCTCTTCCGCTGTAAGATCGGACTTCGTGATAGCCTGGAGATTGCTGAAGTGATAAAGCTTGATTATATCCTCATCGGTAGAATCCTTATCGAAGATCTTGCTCTCTACGTTATAGAGCTTAACGATCAGCGCGTCTGTAGAATCCTTATCGAAGAGCTTGCTGGAATCTTTGTCAATAGCGTAGATCTCAACGAGCGCCTCTACGATCGACTTAACGGTCTTATCGTCATTCTTGTAGCTCTCATCTCCGAAAACGTCAAGGGAAGAAGCAGTGATCGAAGAACCGAGAGCGTACTTGAGGTAGCTCTGCGCGTTGATTTCGGGAACGTCGTAGTAATATACGGGATAGATGTGGTATGTGAGCTTCTGATCCTTAAGATCTACGTTCTCACCGCTGGAGTGAATACTGTCGGGAACAAGCTTATCAACACCGCTGTCAAACTCAAAGCTTGCCATCTCGTTTACGTCGGAGTCTATGATCCACTGAACCTTGAAGCTGTCATAGGTGTAAACTATTGCGTCGTCACCCTCGCCAACCGTTATGTCAAACTTGGTTTCTTCCTTAGTCTTATCGGGATCGCTGTCGCTAGGATCGGGAACGGTAAAGGTTGCGTTCTTGCCTACTGCGAGAGTGGTCTTGGAATCGAGAAGCTTCTTGATGAGGGGATCGTTTGACGCCTTATCAAGAGTAAGTATCTCGTAGGAAACGATCTTATTATGGGTAACTGTGGTCTCATCCTCAGCGCCGCCATCATCAGGCTTAGGCTCGGTATAAGCGAGGTTATAGGAAACGACTACCTTTACCGTAGGCTTATCGTCGGTAACCTTTACTGCGGTACCCGTACCTGAGGTGGTGGAATAGATATAATCCTTAACGTCAATGTCCTTGATAGCGTCTGCAAGCGCCTTCTGGAACTCGTAATTGTCATCGTCCTCAGACAGTGAGCCGAGCTTCACCACGTGCTTTGTGGCGGTGTCTTTACCGGTAACGGTAGTGTCTTTCATCTGAGCGAGATCAAAGTAATAGGTAGTGCCGTCCTTGGTGTAGGTGGTATAGTAGCAGAAATAGAAGATATCGTCAGCGCCTACCTTGCCCTCCTTGAGCTTCTCGGCGTTGGTGATAAATTTGTCTGCCACTGCGTTATAGAGCTCCTCGCGCTCTACTATCTCACGGATAGCGGGGTCTGAGGTATAGTCGCCGTCTGCAATCTCAAGCTTAGCGAGAGCCTCGTAGAAGGCAGCCTTGTCAAACTCGCCGTCAATGTACTGACCGAGATCCCGGCTAACGATGCTCTCAAAACCGCAGCTCACGAGAGCAAGCACGGTCATAACCATCACCAGAATCAAGGATACGATTTTCTTTTTCATGTCATTCATCCTTAAATTAGTTTATTATTTTAATTAAGCGTTCAAAAAGTCCGCTTATATTTAAACATAGATATTATAACACATACGTATCAAAAATGCAAATGTTTTTTTAATCTTTTTTTATTATTTAATATTCGCGGTATTCTCAGGGTCTGGACGGATATCCTTCGTCAGCGTTTACGGTCTCTCCGTTAAGCAGAGCCGAGAAGCTGGACGCGATCTTTTTGAACGCGAACGTGGATACGTAGAAGTCCGAAACTCTGTTCAGCGCGTTGCCCTGAGTATCCTGGTTGTATATCGATACCATTACCCGTCTGTCGTCTATACGGTAGAACTCGTAAACGTAAGGATAAAGAGTGGAATCCGGAACGGTGAATGAGAACTTCATTACCATCTTTCCATCTCTGAAGCCTGCCTCCTGCTCCTCCGTAGTGAGCAGACCGGTATAGTAGGTATTGAAGATAACGGACAGAAGGGACTTGAAGTTACTGGTACCGACGGAATCGTAAACGGACATCGGTACGTCCTCGCTTCCCATTGCCTTCTGATAAACCGTACACAGTCGCATAGAATCGAGTCCGCTGTTTTTCAGCTCGTTTGAAAGTACGGTTTCGGTCGCGTTAGATCCGTTCTGAGATGCGTGAACTACTATGCTGTCGTACTCCTGACCAACCTTCTTGCCGTCCACCTCAGGCTGTACCTCGTAGGCGTAGCCGTTATAGAGGTATACGGTGTTATGGTCGATCTCCATATCGTAGCTTCCGTAAAGGTCACTCATATAAAAGTCGAGAGTCATCTCGTCGATATCCGAGTAATTTACGGCTGCCAGACCTCTTCTCGCCCAATATTCCGGGAAGGACATATCGAGGAACTCAAAGAGGTGATCGTCTATCTTTGCCACGATATCGTACATATCAGATCCAATATATCTGGTTCCGTCCGGCTGAACGTCGCTGATGTAGAGAGTGAAGCCCAATGTGTTGAGATAATTGTAATCGTCAAAGGAATCCTCGACGCTGGTCGAAGACTTAAAGAGTCCTCTCGGAAGCTCAAAATACAGGGTGTTGGCGTAGAGGCCGTATTCCTTGATATTCGCGGGAGTGAGTCCTACCGCCACCGTTTCCGTTCCGGTAAGACCGGGAGAAACGTAATAGGAGGTGTCGCCGCTCAGACCTCCGAGAAGTCTGATGACCACCTCGCAGGCGGTAGCGTCAAGCGCGTAGTTTCTGTATTTATTGGTGAGAGTGTTGATATAGAGAGATTCGCCGTAGAATGGATCGCGCTCGGTTGGATTCACGTACTTGAGAGAGGCTATGATCTCCTGAGTGATAAACCAATCCAGGCTCTCCGCCCTGTAGGTAGTGAAGCTCTCAAAGCTCTGACACCAGAGAGTTTCTTCAAACGCCTCAAGCTTCAGATTGCTGCTTATTCCCTTACCGATAAGCTTCTCCTTTATCGCGCTGTTGGTAGCATCCTCGGCCTTTATGAGAGAGAGGTCAACGGTGCTTCCCTTAGACTCCAGCACACCGTCCGAGGTGACCAGAGAATACTTATAGCTTACTATGGAGTTTTCGGTGATCTTGTCCACGCTCTTCAGCGTGCCGTTCTCTTGCTTTTCGTGAATGGCAAGTATCTCGTTAATAACGTAGGTTATGTCGTAGTCGATAGCACAGCTCTCGTCATACGTTACGGAGAAGATAACGGGCTCGCTCAGCTCGCCTATCGCGCCGGATTTCAGCGCTTCGATAGCGGTTTGGGGTATACCCGTGTTACTTTCTTCCAGATTTATGACTGCGTGAGCCGACGTATAGCTCTTCGTTTCGGTTCCGTCAAAAACCGTGTAATCGTATTTTACCTTAATGCTTTTCGCGTCCTGCGCAGACGTGCCGGCAAGAGTAATGTCAGCGCCGTCGGTGAGTATGGCTTCGATAGCCTTCACCGTATAAGTGTAGGTGTGTCCGAGAATTGCCCAGTTCGTATTGTTTATGCTGGTAACGTATATGATTTCGTCAAGCGAGCCGAGCTGCTTTCCGACGAATGCGGTACGTATGTTTGACGGAGTGCTTTTGCTGAGGCGGAGAGTGGTCTGATTTCTGCTGCTCTCGTAATATCCGCTCGGATACTCCGTAAGCTCCTCGCCGTACACGGAGATCAGAGTATTACCGGTGAATACCAGATTCGCGTTGTCGGGTATTACCTCTCCCTCGGTTGAGTAGAAGGTGTTCTTCCACTGCTTGAAATCCGTAGTGAAATAGGGCTCGTAGGTCTGGTCCGAGGGAAGTCCCGCGGCAATAAGCTTTGCATTCAGGAATCCTACGAAGCCGTTCAGCGCGTGATTGAAGTCGGTGGTCATAGAATTGTATACGTAATTTCGGTCGTCTACCGTGAAGTAGTGTCCCGATCCGTCAATCGCAAGATCACCTACGTTGATAACGTGAGAGATAAGCTCGCCGTCCGAATTTTTATATTTTACCGATATGGTCTGACGGTCCTCCTCTCCGAGTCCGTAGCGGTTGAGCTGTCTTTCTCTTTCCGCAGCATCGGTGGGAAGCTCTATGCGCTCGTCGAAGTACAAAACTCCGACCGCAACGAACAGATAAGTCAGCTTATATACGCTCATACCGTTGCTTGATGCCGTCGCGTAGAAATCCGTATAGTCAAATTCTCCATCCTCGGCGGTGTATATGGGAGGCATATATTCTACGGCGTTGCCGTCCGTATCTCTGTAGTAGAAGATGAAATCGCCGTCCTCGTTAGGTCTGCGTACGGAGTAAAAGTTTTTCTTTCCGTCCTTGTCGTAGTAGAGAACGTCAAGGGACTGTATGTCGTTTTGAGTGAAGTTTTTATAGGCGATCGGGTAGTTTCCGTAGAGCGCCTCGCCCTCTACGATCTCAGGAAGCTCCTTTCCTCCGCTTCCCGACTGTCCATCCGATGCCTTCAGAGCGCCGATAATAGCGTTGATCGATGCGTAAGCTATAATAAGAAACACAAGAACGGAGGCGGATAAAATAATGTGAAAATGCTTTTTTTGTAAACTATTCTTTCTCTTTTGTATCATTTTCAGCACCTCCTTACTTATATTTGCGTTTTACGCGAACTACGATTCCCACCGCCGCTATCGCAATGGGAGCTACCATAACAAGCACGGTTAGGAACGTTTTGTCACCGGAGGTAAGACCCTGCCTTACTATCTCGTCGCGTCCTGTCAGCTTATTATATTCAGTGGTGGAGGTGTCTTTTATAGTCTGATTTACAAATGGCTTTCCGCCGAGCTTTTCAGAGTTAAGAGAGGTTCCTCCAAGCTCAAGCGATGCGTGCTCGTCTATTCTGGAAATATTCTCAACGAGGGCTGACATAATGTCGTAATTCGCATAGGATGCGTTACCGAGAATCTCGTTTGAGAAGGCGTCCGCACTCGGCGAGCAGAAGATGTAGGAATATTTATACTCGGAGGTCTTATTATTTATCTCCATTCTGGTGGTTACACCGGCAATGTCCATTCTTCCCGAATGATACGCGTCGTATTCGACCTCGGTGTATTCGTCACCCGTTCCCTTGCCGTACGCCTTAGCCACGTCTGAGGAATAGAAAAACGGAGCGTAATTTCTGTTGGTTACAACGCTGCCGGGCTCGTTCGTGCTCATACCCGGTCCGTAGCTGCAGGTTATATATCCTGTGTTCTGGAATACCATAGCCGGCGCTGAGGGAAGAGTGGCGTAATCCTCGTAGATAGCCATACCGTAGCTCTCCTCGTCGGTATCGTAGATTCCAATTATCTTTCCGTACTCTATCGCGCCGTCAGAGAGCATATAATTCTCCGTATCCTTAACGATGCTGTCGCTTATTGCAAAGCCCCACTCGTAGAGGAAGCCGTCAAAGACGGGCGTAGAAACCGCAGGATCCTTGGACACCATGATCGCGCCCTGGTTCTCGACGAGATATCTGTCAAGCATCTCGGTTTCCGAAACATATTCCATAGAACCGAGCTTATCCGCGTCGTACGTGAAGTCCTCCCTGGGATTATTGATGACTAAGAGCACGCAGTCGTCGGGGATGCCCTTGACCGTGGGGTCCGAAATATCTAAAGTCCTTACCTCAAGACCTCTCTCGGTGAGAAGATCGTAAATTGCCTGAGCCTCTGCGTTCTCAACTCTGGAGGGATTATTCGCGTCGTAGTATGTTTCTCCGTGATTGGTTATAAAGTACGCCGCGGGTCTGTTGACCTTAGTTACGGACATAATGATAGACGCCATTTTATATTCGCCGTTATAGGAGTAGAGATTGCCGTCTGTATCGTTTACCCAGAAGCTGGCAGTGCTGACTACTCTGTATCTGTCGCCGTAGGATACGATAATATCTCCCGACTCGATCTTTGACATTGAATTTGCTTTATATTTTGACACGGCTGTGGGGTTATACGCCACGTTAACCGTATTCACCTTCAGATTATCGTATATCGCGTCAAGTCCGAGAGCCATAAAATACGGCAATCTGGTGGACCTGTTCATCGTGAGAAAATCCCGATCAGTACAGAAGGTTATCGTCACCTCGCCATCAAGATCGTCTATAAACGAGGTGTGCTCTTTCATTTCCGGGGATACGGTGTAAAGCGTTTCAGGCGTCATATCAACGTACAGAAGCCCCGGAACACCGAAATAGGTGATCAGGAGATTCAGCCCTATTAGCAGAGCCACTGCGACTGCCGTCAGGACGGTGAGCGTGCTTTTTCCTGCCCTTCCCCTTATAAACTGTTTTATTTTCATTCAAATTACCTGTTCTTTCTTCTGATAAGCACCACAGCTCCCGCAACCGCAATCACCGCGGGTATAGCTAACAGAGCGGCGGTATATAGCTTTGCTGTACCCATTGTAAGATTTTCAAGCAGCTGGCTGTCATAAACTATACTGTTACAGCCGTAGGGCATATCGCCCTTGCCGTAAAACAGATCAAAGACCGAGAAAATAAAGTCCTTGTTCGCGTAGCCGTTTGTTACCATAGCGTCGGTAGCCGTGAGATAAATACTTGGGATAAAGAACAGCTTTGCGGATTTTCCGTTTTCACCGGTAAGCTCGGAGTATGCCGCAATGGAATACGAGCCCGAGCTGTCAGATACCTGTCCGCCGGAGTGGCAGACAGAAGAAGCAGAGGTTTCCAGCAGTGATTTTGCAGCTCCTGTCACAGACAGAGGAGATACGTCGCGAAGTATTACCCTTCCGCCGAGAGCGGAGAGCTTATTCTCCACTGCCTTGCCTATCTCGGTGTCAGAGTACTCGGCAACTATCGTGTATCCGTCGGTAGTAATACCGTTGTCTATATCCTTGACCGTCTGCATACTGCCATCCTCGGCAGTCTTGAGAGCTATTCCGTACTCTCCGATAAACTCATATAAGGCGTAGAGCCTCGTGGCATAGGAATCAAGAGTCACGAATATCGCGCCTCCGTTATCTCTGTAGTGGCGCAGCTTATATAGCTCGCTCGTTACGCCCTCGCTCGACTTCTCGAAATCGTTTACCGGATTTGATACCACGATAAGCTCAGCATCCTCCGGAACGGCAGAAACCTTGCTGTCGCGGAGATTGACGGTATCCACGTAATAGCCCGCCGAGGTCAGAACGCTGTAGAGCGACGCGCTGGCTGTTTCTCCGTGGCCTACGGTGAAATAAGCGGTCCCGTGCTTTTCTGTGAGCACCCAGGAAACCATAGATGCGAACACCTCTTCTCCGTTATACGACGTTACGGACAGAGAGGAGTTCAGCGTATAGAAATCGGAGAAGCCTACGTTCGTCATACCGTCCGTCAGCACTCTGTAGCTGGTGTCGGTAGAGAATATCACGGAGTGAGGCTTGATGACAGTAGGATTGCCTCTGGCATCCTTCTTGTATATCTCCAGCTCCTCTGCAACGTCATTTCCGTCGGCATCGGTCATTCTGTATATGTTGATGTATCTGAGAGTAATAAGCTCAGGGTACTTTTCCTCAAACTTCTTCGCGGTATTGTAAACGTACTCGCCGGTTGAGTGATTTTTAACCTCCGACTCGTCCATACAGAACGTGACCGTAACCTTCTTACCGAGTCTTTCAGACGCGTCGTTAAACTTGTCCTTAAAGGTGTCGCTGATGCTGAAATCCACCTCGTCCGGTACGTATAAGTACAGTTTAAAATAACTGCTGAGCGTATAGCATATAATATTTATAAACACCACCGCCGCGATCAGTAATGCCACCAGAAGACCGGAGGCAAAATTACGTCCACGCAGCATGGATGTAAACTTTTGTTTGAAATTTACCATTTTTTCATTCCTTTACTTCGGTTTGTCCCTATCAGTTATATCTTCTGCGATCGTATACACGCACGGTGAAATACAGGAAGAGCGCAGATACTGAGAGGTAATATACAAAGGAGGACAGCTCGAAGTATCCGTTGGTGAAGCTCTGGAATCTCGTGAATACCGAGAGAGCCTCTACGACGAATCTGAACCAATAGTTTGCCGGAATGAGCGAGGATATCATGCCCACACCCATAAAAACGAGTATGATAGCGATAGTGCCTATAGCGGCGGAGAGCTGATTCTCCGTCAGAGAGGAAACGAAAAGTCCTATGGCGATGAACACCATACCGACTAGAAGCAGCGCGATGATGTTTCCTACCAGAACCGATATTCTTATCGGAGCGTAGGGTAGGAGAAGCAGGAAATAGAGTGATGAGAATATAAGCGCCGATGCAAATACTGCGTATGAGGCGAGAAATTTACCGATAACCATAGACGGTATGGATACGGGAGATGTGAGCAACAGCTGCTCCGTCTTCATCTTTCTCTCCTCGCTGAAGGATTTCATAGTAAGTACCGGAAGTATGATCGCCGAGAAAAGAAGCATCATCGTAAAGTACGAGGTTGAATCCGCGGACATAGAAAACAGCGTGGTATATGCAAATATCACGCCTGCCACGGCGAGATACAAAACGAGGAAAACGTAACCGATGACTCCGGTGAAATATCCGCGCATCTCTCTTTTAAAAATTGCAAGCATTATATCTGCCTCCTTATCTGGTTCTTCCGCCCATGATCTTGCGGTCGGAGCGGTCTACGAGTCTTATAAATATCGATTCAAGATCAGTGCCGGTGGGCGCCAGACCTATCATAGGCCAATTATTTTGCGCGCACACGCTGAAGATAGCGCGACGCACGTCCGTATTACCGGCGGTTTCTACGATGTATATTCCCGCATCGGCATCCTTTGCGCCGGTGGACTCAACGTCCTTCACACCGCTAATCTTTTTCAGCGCTGAAATAACCTGACCTGTAGGACCGGATACCCTGACCTCGTAGTGATAGCCGTCCTCTATAGTCTTGGTAAGATCCGCCGTGCGCTCGTCCGCAATGATCTTACCCTTGTTAATGATGATAACTCTCTCGCAAACCGCCTGTACCTCGGCAAGTATATGAGTGGAGAGTATGACCGTGTGCCGCTGTCCGAGATTTCTGATAAGGTTTCTGACCTCCAGGATCTGCTTCGGGTCAAGACCTACCGTAGGCTCGTCGAAAATAATAACCTTTGGGTCGCCCACCAGCGCCTGCGCAATACCGACACGCTGTCTGTAGCCCTTGGAAAGATTGCGAATGAGCCTGTCCTTTACGTCATTGAGCTTTACGACCGACAGTATCTCTCTGAGATGTTCCTCTCTGTCGAGCTTTACGCTCTTAAGCTCGTAGACGAAATTCAGATACTCCATAACCGTCATATCCGGATACACGGGAGGCTGCTCAGGCAAAAATCCTATGTATTTTTTAGCTTCGATGGGATCGTCGAGAATGTCTATTCCGTTCACGTACGCCGCGCCGGAGGTGGAGGAGAGATATCCGGTAAGAATATTCATTGCAGTGCTTTTGCCTGCGCCGTTAGGTCCGAGCAAACCTACTACCTCACCCTCTCCTATCTCAAAGCTCACGTCGTTCAACGCGTAATTTGAGCCATATCTTTTTACGAGATTTTCTACTTTTACCATAATTTTACCTTTCCGGGATACAGTCAGCATCCCCGATGATAGCTTTTTAATCACTTTAATATGATACCATATAATTTTAAATAAATTGTTAACGAATGAACAAAAAATGTGTGTGAACTATAAATTATTTCAGTACAAGCTATAAATTTTCGGTGAATGAGCGCGGAAAACTTGACAAATCACTCGATTATACTGATATTAAAAGAAAAACGGTAAAGCGAAAAACGGATGAAATACTGCTTGACTACTCAAAAATTATTACAAGGCAAAACCGCCCTGTCACACGGTCAAGCCCAACGGAAAGACAACTGCCAAAAACCGTCATGAAATAATGTATGGCGCGCGGATATTCAGCGGCGCTCAACAACCGCTATCAAGCAACCTGCGTCACCGATCCCACCGACGAAAGCCGCATAGCTATAACGGACCGTAAGCTCGTTGTATCGGACGCCTAGCTCATTACACACTCCTACAACCCATCGCGACCCGTACGCGAAAGATCCGTATAATCTCATCACTCATTTTATGGACGGTGAGCGCTATCGGAAATGCCGGGAGCGCCGCAGGGCAAGATGAAATATGACGGAAAATACAGAAACGTATATTCTCTGAGCAGGGTCAAAAAAATAAATCGCGGCCCGCGTCCGCGCCTTCTCACATCTTATAATCATCCCCGTCGATCTATAAATAAGCGGCGGATATTTGAGGTATGATGGGTTAGATTTCGTCGAAATATTTAACACGGGTCGCGCTTATGCGACCTACTGCATAGTTTATCAACCAACGAAATTTGCCTTTTGGTAAGTAAAATCGCTTTGCGGTGAAATATTTGTTTGACAAACGTGAAATGCTAGCTCACGCGAGCGTGGGCGAATTTTGTTTCAACGCCCCAAAAGCCGCCTTTGTTCCGAACTGTAAATTCGACTTGCGTTCCGAACTGTATATTTGACTTATATTCTGAAATATAAATTTAAGTTAGGTCTTGACTTTTATTGGAAATTGGTATATAATACTGCCGTAAACCGATGAGGGAGAGTAGTACTCGCGACTGACACTCATTACAGAGAGCCGCGCAGCTGGGATGCGGTATGAGAGGTGCGACGAATGGACTTCCGAGGGCGGACCGAAGATTTCAGTAGGCTCCGACGGCTGACGGCCGTTATCCGTCCAACGCATTCCGTGCGTAAGGAGGCTTTTGCCTTGAACTTGGGTGGCACCGCGATTTTTTCGCCCCGGCAGTTTTCTGCTTGGGCTTTTTATTTTTTCCAACGCAGGTTTTCGTGGTAGCAAGCAGCTTATCAAGGAGTGAAAACAAAGGACACGTGTTATGAAAATACTGTTTGGTAAATACAAAAACACCTATAAAGCAAATCTTCATTGCCATTCTACGTTCTCGGACGGAAAATGGACTCCGGAAGAGATCAAGGAGAGATATATGGCTAGAGGGTATTCGGTAGTAGCCTTTACCGACCACGAGCACGTTATCGCCCATCCGGAGCTTTACGACGAGAACTTCGTGCCCCTAACGTCCTGCGAGCTTGCCATAAAGGAGTTTGCGAAGGAGTCTACTCTGGTCAACAAAACTATGAAGGTTGCCCACGTAAATATGTACGCGAAGACGATCGACAACGACACCACCCCCTGTTATTCCAAGGTTCAGGACCATTTTAAGCGAGATGAGCTTTGGCATCTGATAAAGCCGGACGGCGACTGTGACCGCGTATACTCGCCAGAGTACGTAAACGAAATGATAGAAACCGCTCACAGTCGGGGATTTCTCGTGTCTTATAACCACGCAAACTGGGCGCTGGAAACCGCTGAGGATTATCTGAAATATGACGGATTTGATTTCGTGGAGATATACAACCACGGCTGTGCAGTGGAGGGATACCAGGATGACGAGCACGTTTTCTCCGATATGCTGATGGTAGGTAAGAAGGTGTATGCTACCGCCACCGACGATAATCACAACCGACCCGACTTCAATTATCCCTTTGGCGACTCCTTTGGCGGATACGTTATGATAAACGCGGACACCCTCTCATACGACAGCGTTATAAACGCTCTGGAAAATGGAGATTTTTACGCATCCAACGGAGCGAGCCTCTATTCCGTCACTCAGGACGGAGAACGTGTGACGGTCAGGACCTCACCGGCAAAGAAGATCGTATTGCGCAACGCACACAGAATAATTCGCTTCGCTCACGACGAGTGCGGAAATATGACTGAGGCGACCTTCACTCTGCCCTCTGAAAGCACGAATTTCAGAATAACCGTACACGGCACAGACGGAACGAAGGCTTATTCTCAATACTTTTACAACGAATAAAAATTCCGAAAGGACGAAATTATGATACAGGATAAAAAAGTAGTATTCTCCGGTGTACAGCCATCCGGAAATCTGACCATAGGTAATTACCTCGGAGCTATTAAAAACTTCTCCCGCTTCTCCGACGAGTACAAAACCTTCTATTGCGTAGTTGACCTTCACGCTATTACCGTCAGACAGGTTCCCGCGGACCTTCGCCGCCGTACCTACGAAACTCTGGCGCTCTATATGGCTTGCGGCCTTGACGAGAAGAAAAATACCCTTTTCGTTCAATCTCACGTTCCCGCTCACGCAGAGCTTGGATGGATGCTCGATTGCTATACGATGTTCGGCGAGCTCTCGCGCATGACTCAGTTTAAGGATAAGAGTCAGAAGCACGCGGAGAATATCAACGCCGGCTTATTCACCTACCCCTCTCTTATGGCGGCGGACATTCTGCTCTATCAGACCGATCTCGTACCGGTAGGCATAGACCAGAAGCAGCATCTGGAGCTGACCCGCGACGTTGCAATGCGATTCAATCAGGCGTACGGCGACACCTTCACGATTCCGGAGGGATATATACCTACCGATACTATGAAGATAATGTCCCTCGCTGAGCCGAACTCTAAAATGTCAAAATCCGACGAAAATCAGAACGCCGTAGTCTATATTCTAGACTCAAAGGATGACATAATCCGCAAGTTCAAAAAGGCGGTCACAGACTCGGAAGCAACCATCAGATACTCACCCGATAAGCCGGGTGTTTCAAACCTTATGACCATCTACCGCGCCTTCACGGGAAAAAGCCTTGAGGATATAGAGCGCGAGTTTGACGGACGCGGCTACGGCGAATTTAAGATGGCAGTAGGCGAAGCCTGCGCGGACGGTCTTGCTTCGGTCAGAGATGAGTTCGCAAGACTTATGGCTGACAAAGCACATCTCGAATCGGTTATGAAGGCCGGAGCCGACGAAGCAGCATATTACGCAAGACGCACGATGTCCAAGGTAAGACGCAAAATAGGCTTCGTAAATTAAACCGCAGTCGCGTTTTTGTTTGCAATAAAATTGCGTTCAAATTCGGTTTCTGTTGAATTTCCGTTTTGTTGAAACCGGTTTCCATCAAATTTCCGTTTTGTTGAAATTCGGTTTTTGAAATTTGATTTTTGTTTATATTCAATGTAAAAAACAAATCTTTGCAGGCGTGTTTTACCGCGTTTTTGTAAAGATTTGTTTTCATTTTTACGATTTTTCTGACATAATATGTTAACTCCGCATTTTTCGCTAAGTATAATTCACTAAATATCAAAGCTTTTCGTTTTTCAGATGTTCCACTGAAAATCTCCGATAATTACCGCGCGCTCAAATTCCCTGCAGAGCTTACTTGCCCTCCCTGCCGTCCTTTTTTACGGTATAATTATTCCATTTACAGCTCAGCTTACAAGCCGGTTTAAGATTAACTTACAAGTCGGTTTGAAATTTAATTTAATTATTTTTATAAACTTATTGACAATTTTTACTTTATAATATATAATAGAGTCATTAAATTGTATACAAGGATACAATCTTATCTTACAAGAAAGGATTCCGACAAATGATCGAGAAGAACAAACACACCAACTTATTGGAAAAAGCGCAGTATAAATATTTACTCCAGGATGTAGACGAACCTAATCTCTACCGTGACATTTATCCGTACGACGAGGTTCCGAAGATCACCTTCAACCACCGCAGAGTTCCCTTCGCTATGCCCGATGATATTTGGATCACAGACACCACCTTCCGCGACGGACAGCAGTCCAGAGCACCCTACACCGCAGCGCAGATCGAAACGCTATTCAAGATGCTTCACAAGCTTGGCGGTCCTAAGGGACTCGTACGGCAGAGCGAGTTCTTCGTGTACACAAAGAAGGACCGCGAGGCTGTAGAACGCTGTATGTCGCTGGGCTACGAATTTCCTGAGGTAACCACCTGGATCAGAGCGAAAAAGGAGGACTTCGCCCTGGTGCGCGATATAGGCATTAAAGAAACGGGTATTCTCGTATCCTGCTCCGACTATCATATCTTCAAGAAGCTGGGTCTATCCAGAGCTGAGGCGCTCGACCATTATCTCGGAGTTGTAAAGAACGCCTTTGAAGCCGGTATCCGTCCCAGATGCCACCTCGAAGACATCACCAGAGCCGACTATTATGGCTTCGTCGTTCCCTTTGTAAACGAGCTGACCGAGCTTTCTCACGAGGCAGGTATCCCCGTCAAGATCAGAATGTGCGACACTATGGGCTACGGCGTATCTTATCCCGGCGCGTCCTTGCCACGCTCCGTACCCGGTATAGTTTACGGTCTGCACCACTACGCCGAGGTACCCTCGGAGATGCTTGAGTGGCACGGCCACAACGACTTCTACCACGGTGTAACCAACGCGGTAAACGCCTGGCTCTACGGAGCGTCCGGCGTCAACTGCTCACTGCTGGGCATAGGAGAGCGCACCGGAAATATTCCCCTTGAGGCAATGGTTATGGAGTACGCCTCCATACGCGGCACTCTCGACGGTATGGATACTACTCTGATAACTGAGATCGCGGAATACTTTAAGCACGAGATCGGCTACGAGATTCCGCCGATGACCCCATTTGTCGGCTCGGCGTTTAACCTCACTCGCGCAGGCGTACACGCAGACGGACTTATGAAGGACACCGAGATATACAATATCTTCAACACCGAGAAGATTCTCAACCGTCCCGCAGAGGTAGCGATCTCCAACACCTCCGGAACCGCAGGCATTGCCTATTGGATGAACAAGCACTACGAGCGGTCGCTCGGTCACACCTTCACCAAGCAGGATCCCATTGTAGTGAAGATAAAGGAAGAGATCGACAGACTCTACGCAGACGGCAGAACCACACTTATGGGTGATGATGAGCTTGAGCAGATAATCAGCTTTTACTATCCCAGACTTCGCGAGGAGGTCTGCAAGTGATAGTAGATAAAAACATCAAATCACTGGGCGAGAGCGTATTTCTACGCTTAGAGGAGGAAATACTCAGCGGCGCTCTGAAAAAGGGAGAGCTGCTCACAGAAATTTCCCTATCCAACCGCCTGGGAGTGAGCCGGACACCGCTCAGAGCCGCCATTCGTACCTTGGCTGAGGAGGGGCTGGTGGAGATCACTCCGAACAAGGGCGCTGTGGTCGTTGGCGTTGGTGCTGACGATCTGGTGGATATCTACGAGATAAGAATGCGGCTTGAGGGAATAGCGGCGAGAGCAGCTGCGAAAAAAATCTCCGAGCAGGAGAAAAAGGAGCTGCGCGAATCGATAGAGCTCTCGGAATTTTACCTCACAAAGAGGGACTACGATCATCTGAAGGAGCTTGACTCCGAATTTCATAATATCATATACAAGGCGTCGGGCAGCCGACATCTATACAAGATACTATCGGAGCTACACAGGAACATACGCTCCTACAGAAGACTGTCGCTCTCCGTACCCACAAGACTTGAGAGCTCACTCAGCGAGCACAGGGAGATCCTTGAGGCTATAGAGCGAGGCGACTCAGACGGAGCGGAGCGCTTAACCGTTATGCACATCAGAGCGGCGATGGATAATCTAATATCCACACTAGACCCGTTAAAATAGTATTTTGCAAATATTAGTTTGCATTTACGCCGTAAAAATATATTTTATCAATTACCTTTAGAGTGAGTGGCGGTGCAAATCTACCGCGTAAAATCACCTAAAAAAATGAAAGCAGCTATAACAATAAACGATCACGAGGAACAAAAAATGGGATACACTATCGCGCAAAAAATAATCAAAAATCATCTTCTTTCCGGCGAAATGACCGCCGGATGTGAAATAGGTCTGAGAATAGATCAGACACTCACTCAGGACGCAACCGGTACTATGGCGTATCTGCAGCTTGAAGCTATGGAAATTGACAGAGTAAAGACCGAGCTTTCCGTCGCTTACATCGACCACAATACTCTCCAATCCGGATTCGAGAACGCAGACGACCACCGTTATATTCAGACCGTTGCCAAAAAGCACGGCATAAGATTCTCCCGTCCCGGAAACGGAATCTGCCACCAGGTTCATCTGGAGAGATTCGGCATACCCGGCAAGACGCTGATCGGCTCGGACAGCCACACTCCAACGGCAGGCGGCATAGGCATGCTGGGTATGGGCGCCGGCGGTCTTGACGTTGCGGTCGCAATGGGAGGCGGCGCATACTACATTACTATGCCGAAGATAATCAAAGTTGAGCTTACCGGAAAGCTTTCCGACTATGTAAGCGCCAAGGATATTATTCTTGAGGTTTTGAGAATACTCGGAGTCAAGGGCGGCGTAGGTGCCGTTATCGAGTATTCCGGAGAGGGTGTCAAATCACTGTCCGTTCCACAGAGAGCGACGATTACCAATATGGGCGCGGAGCTTGGAGCAACGAGCTCTATCTTCCCATCCGACGAGGCAACTCGCGCATTTCTGAGAGCACAGGGCAGAGAGAACGACTTCACCCCATTAGCTCCCGATGCAGACGCGGTATACGACGAGTCCTACACCGTCGATCTCTCCGCCTTGAAGCCTTTGGCGGCGTGTCCTCACAGCCCGGACAATATAAAGTCTGTGTCCGAGCTTGCGGGAGCTAAGATCGACCAGGTCTGCATAGGCTCCTGTACCAACTCCTCCCTTTCCGATATGCTGACCGTTGCCGCAATCCTTAAGGGCAAGACCGTCCATCCTGACGTTTCTCTTTCCATCTCTCCCGGCTCAAAGCAGGTTTACACGATGATGGCAAAGTGCGGCGCTCTCGCCGATATCATAGCCGCGGGAGCTCGAGTGCTGGAATGTGCTTGCGGTCCCTGCATCGGTATGGGCTTCTCCCCGAAATCAGGCGGTGTCAGCCTCCGTACCTTCAACAGAAACTTCCTCGCCCGCTCCGGCACCGCTGACGCAAGCGTCTATCTCGTATCTCCCGAAGTAGCTGCGGCTTCCGCTATAGCAGGCGTGTTCACAGATCCCACCTCTCTCGGTAAAGCGCCCCTCATCAATATGCCGGAGGAATTTACCATCAACGACAATCTCGTAGAGCTTCCCGCATCCAAGGAAGACGCGGCGAAAGTAACCGTGGAGCGCGGACCAAACATCAAGCCGATCCCCAAGGGCTCTTCTCCCGCGGAGGATCTCACCTCAGAGATTATTCTAAAGGTTGGCGACAATATCACTACCGACCATATTATGCCGGCAGGAGCTAAAATACTTCCGTATCGCTCGAACGTTCCGAAGCTCTCCGAATTCTGCTTTACCGTATGCGACAAGGACTTCCCGGAAAGAGCAAAGGCAAAGGGCGGCGGAGTTATTCTCGGCGGTCAGAATTACGGCCAGGGTTCCTCACGAGAACACGCGGCTCTGGTACCTCTTTATCTCGGAGTTAAGGCAGTCATTGCAAAGAGCTTTGCGAGAATACATATGGCTAACCTCATAAACTTCGGTATAGCCCCCATAACTCTGAAAAACGAGAGCGACTACGATAAGATTTCGCAGGGTGACAAGATAGTAATTTCAGGCTACGCAGAAGCAATAAAAGGAAATGACGAAGCATATCTCACCATAGCTGAAACAGGAGAAAAAATTCCTCTCGTTCTCTCATATTCAGATAGACAAAGAAAAATACTTCTCGCAGGCGGTACACTAAATTATACCAAGAATTGCAAATAATAATTTGCATTTTACCCCAGTTTATGTACATAGAGGCGTAGTATATCTAAAGCAATAGAGCATTGCGCCTGCTTACATTTATACTTCACCAATTCCTACGGATTATATACGCAGCAGGAGCTTGTAAAAATCGCCTTCGAGGAGAGATATGTGGAGATCGCGGTAACGGCTCACGATACAGTCACCGCTACCTCGCCTCTCGCGGCTTGCGCAAAAGAGTGGGGGCTTGACTGCTTATTTGGGTTGAGCTTACACAAAATGCGAGCATAACGGTATCGGCTATCATCTCACGCTTTCGATTTTGACGAGAGCTAGCCCGATATGCGCTATTATCTCGATAAGCTAAGCGCAAAGGAAACTCATCAAACGAGAGAGCTCTTCAAAAGGGGCGCGGAAATAGGCTATATCAGAATTATCGACAAAAGGGATAAGGTATAAGCTTTCTGCAAAGATTTCTCATATAGGAAAAGCTGCACAGGATAGAAGCTGCGCTAAAATCAAAGTTATCACTGAACGCAAGCCGTCGTCACTAAAAAATAAAGATTGAAGGTCGGAAGCTATGATTACAAACCATTACGCGAATCTGCATATGCACTCAACCCACTCGGACGGTAAATATACGCCGCAGGAGCTTGCCAGACTGGCAAAGGAGCTTGGTTACGGAGCAATAGCAATAACCGATCACGATACGGTCACGGGCAACGCGCCGGCGCAGCTGGAGTGCGAAAGGATCGGGATCGAATGTATTTTCGGAGTGGAGTTTTGCAGTAAATTCGGTGAAACCGGTCACGTTATGCACCTGACTGCCTTTCATTTTGACCCGGAGCATCCGTATATCAAGGAGCATATCTACCGTATGAGCGAGCGCTACGGCGGACTTACGAGAGATCTCTTTCACCACGGAGTAAAGGAAGGGTACATAACGGGAATTACCTGGGAAGAGGTAGAGGAATATAACGAGGGGATTCGCTGGTTTACCGCAGGTCACGTTTTCCGCGCTATGAAGGCAAAGGGACTTATAACCGACGAGGGACGGAGCGAACTGTTTGAGAAGTGCTTCAACCGCGAGCTGAAGCTCGCCACGCCAAAGCGATACGGTTTCCCTCCCATAGAGGAATTTATACCTGCAGTGCACGACGCCGGCGGAATTATTCTCGCCGCCCATCCTCACGACAGGCTCACCGACGTGGAGATGCTGACCAAGCTCGGAATTGACGGTCTTGAGATATGGCACAGCGACCTTCCGGCAGCCGAAAGACTTGAGGCAATGAAGCTTGCTCTCAAATACGATATGTACGTTTCGGGCGGAGATGATCACTCAGGATTGCTCGGAGGAAACTATAAGATAGGCGAGCATCCCGTAGGCTCAAAATATTACTACCCGTGCGGAAGCCTCGGTACCACTAAATATTTCTTCGAGGAAATTAAAGACGCAAAGAAAAAAACCGATAGAAAAGAATATATGAAATCTCTGATAGATGATGGATCCATATGGGATATGACGGGCGGATTAACCGATATTATCACTGCGGATTAACCGATATTATCACCGCGGATCAACTGATATTATCGCTGCGGATTAACCGATATTATCGCCGCAAAATCATTGTCGAGTATAATTTATCAAGCACTATAAATCAAGATAAATTGCTATTTTTTAAACAATAATTTACATTTAAGATAAAATAATGGCTATGAAAGGATGCGAAAATGAAACTCAATTTCAAAATTAGCAGCGATCTGATCGTTGGATCCGAAAGGCTCGCCGCGTTGCTCGGATACGTGATAAGTCCGGATGGCATCACCGTTTCGGCAAACCAAGGAGAGCGTATTGGAATAGAAGTAAAGGGCGGCTCGGCTGCCGTATATTACAAAAAGAAAAATCAGTTCTTCCGCCAGCTCGGTATACTCGCGGAGCATTTGAAGAGCGGCGGCGGCGACGTTTCAAAATTTGAGGACGGCTGCTTTGATACCCTCGGAGTAATGGTGGACGCGTCACGCGGCGCGGTTCCCACAGTAAAAACGCTTTGCCGACTGACCGACTATCTTGCTGTTATGGGCTACAATATGGTGCTTATGTACACCGAGGACACGATTGAGCTTCCTGACCGACCCTACTTTGGATATATGCGCGGCAGATATACTCCGGATGAGCTTCGCGCATACGACGACTACGCGTTTGAATACGGTATAGAGGTTATCCCCTGCCTTGAGTGCTACGGTCATATGAAGCAGTACCTCAGATGGCCGGAGGCATCCGCTATCAAGGACACCGATTCCGTACTCTTGGCAAGAGAGGAAAAGACCTTTGAATTTCTCGATACTCTGATATCTACAGCCGCATCCTGCTTCCGTTCAAAGAGAATACATATAGGTATGGACGAGGCGTGGGATATGGGACGCGGTAATTTCCTCAACAAGCACGGCTACGTTCACCCGAAGGATATCTTTAACGAATATATGGAGAGGCTGATCGGTATAACCAACAAATACGGTCTGCGTCCTATGATGTGGTCTGATATGTATTTCCGCGTCAGCTCCAGCGACAACAGATACTACGAGAAAGATATCGTCATACCCGACGAGGTAAAAAACAGTATTCCGGAGGGAGTGGATCTCGTTTTCTGGCATTACGGAGAGAAGCCCCATTGCGACGAATACATGCTCGAAAAGCACAAGGAGCTTAACCGCAATATTATCTACGCCGGCGGTCTGTGGGGCTGGATAGGTCATTTCCCTGAGCATAATTACGCATATGAGGCAACCTCTTATTCCATAGCCGCTTGCCGTAAGGCAGGCGTACGCGAGGGTATGACTACCATATGGTGTAACGATAATTCCGAATGTGATCTGTTCGCAAACCTCTACGGTCTTTCGTTTACGGCTGAGCTGTGTTACGACGAAAATCTCACCAAGGAAAAGATCGCAAAAAGATTTGAGGCGTGCACCGGCGGATCTGCAGACGCCTTCTACAAGATGAGCTACTATCACAATATATTTGAGGGCGTGGAATATCCCAACTTCCACGCAAGATTTATGGGCAAGCACCTGTTCTGGCAGGATCTTACCGAGGGACTTTACGACTACTTCCTTCTCAATGAGAAGCGCAGCGATCACTACGCCGGTGTAGCTTTGGAAATGTACAAGGCTGAAACCACAGAGCCGAATTTCAAGGAGCTCTACCGCCACGCCAGACTGATATTCGAATACCTCGAAGAAAAATGCTATATAGCGGAAAATCTTATTCCCGCGTATAAGGCAAACGACAGAGAGGCTCTTAAGGATATTGCCGAGTATCATCTGCCACAGCTTAAGGAAAGATGCAAGAAAATGCACGAGCAGCATAAAAAGATGTGGTACAATTCTCTGAAGCCCTTCGCGTTCTCAGGACTCGATAATCGCTACGGCGGCATGGAGTCAAGATGCGATACCACTAGAGAAAGGTTGGAGGACTATCTCTCAGGACGTGTGGACGCTCTTGCGGAGCTTGAGGAGGAGCGCCTTTACAAATCCTGCGGCGGATTCTCGCAATATTACTCTTTGGTTATTACAAATACTTATTAAATTAGAGAGTATACAAAGTTTTTATATAAAAACCGCATAATTGCAAACAATAATTTACATTTTATACTAATGTTTATATAATGGAGAAAAATAAAATGGAAAACTACAAGGAAAATTTAGATCTGGCATGTGAGAAATTCAGAGCGATTTTAGAGAAGCAGCTCAAAAGAGTTGAGGATATGAAGGCTCAGGGCGATTTCACCGACTACGATAAGCTTGACACCATTAAAATAGGTGTTTGCGGCGGCGACGGAATAGGCCCAATTATCACTAAGGAGGCAGCGAGAGTACTTGAGTTTATGCTCTCCGATCTTGTCGAGTGCGGAAAGGTGAAATTCGTTAGCATTGACGGATTGACCCTGGAGAACAGAATTGCCTGCGGCAAGGCAATTCCCGACGACGTTATGGCAGCCCTCAAATCCTGCGACATTATTCTGAAGGGCCCTACCACTACGCCTCAGAAGGGCTCCGGAATGCCCAACATTGAGTCCGCAAACGTCGCTATGAGAAAGGCGCTGGACCTCTTCGCAAACATCAGACCCGTCAAGGTTCCCGAAGAGGGCATCAATTGGTGCATCTTCCGTGAAAATACAGAGGGCGGCTACGCGGTAGGCTCTTCCGGCTTTAACGTAACCGATGATCTGGCGGTAGACTTTACCATTACCACAAAGCAGGGCTCGGACAGAATTGCAAGGCTTGCCTACGATTACGCGAGAAAGAACGGCAGAACCAGAGTTTCCCTCGTCACAAAGGCAAACGTCATCAAGACTACAGACGGTAACTTCCTTGAGGATTGCCACAAGGTTGCGGCGGAGTATCCCGAAATCACGACGGATGAATGGTACGCAGATATTATGACAGCAAAGCTCGTAGACAAGAAGCGCCGCCGCGACTTCCAGGTTCTGCTGCTTCCCAATCTCTACGGTGACATCATCTCCGACGAAGCAGCTGAATTTCAGGGCGGCGTAGGCACTGCCGGCTGCGCGAATATCGGTAAAAAATACGCAATGTTCGAGGCAATCCACGGTTCAGCTCCCAGAATGGTAAACGAGGGTAGAGCAATCTACGCAGACCCCTGCTCAATGCTCCGCGCCGTAGTAATGCTTCTCTCTCACATCGGTTATCAGGACAGAGCGGACAAGCTGGAGCGGGCGCTTGACATCTGCACCTTTGAAGAAAAGAAGCTGACCATAACGGGCAGAGCCGACGGCGCGACCTGCGAAGCATTCGGTAACTACGTAATGGAAACCCTCACGAAGCTTTAAGTCCGAAAGAACTTATGCTAAATTTTACCTTATACTTGACTAAACCGCGAAAATATGATAAAATAATAGCATCAACAGGCGGCGGCAGCCGGCAGAGCGCGCTGCCGCCGGTTAAAAATGTATAGGAGAATGTTATGAAAAAAATACTTTTGCTCCTTCTCGTTATTTCTATGCTTGCGTTTACTCTCGTCGGCTGTGTAAACAACGGTGGCGGCTCTGAGGGTGGTTCCGAAGGCGGTTCCGAAGGCGGCTCCGAGGGCGGTTCTGAGGGCGGTTCTGAGGGCGACGAAAACGAGGAAATTCCCAAACCCGACAAGGATGGCTGGACAAAGCCCGATCGTTAATCGTTTCATCGACAAACAAATAAAACAGGCGTCTACGACTCGTAGATGCCTGTTTTTTACTACTATTATTTACATTTTTCTATATAATCAAGCGTTGCGCGTAAATCGAGTGAAAAAATATATTCTCAAATCAAGATGTTTTTTGCTTTCCAAATTTTTTAGAGAAAAGCCCTCTTCTCGACCCGACGCTGTAGAAACCTACTGCAAGTTGGAGAGGCGTGCTTTAATCAAAAATTATTACGCGTCAGTCTGATGCGTCCGGAATTTTTAGAGAAAAGCCCTCTTCTCGACCCGACGCTGTAGAAACCTACTGCAAGCGGGAGAGAGGGGGGCTTTAATCAAAAATTACTACGCATCAGCGGATACCGTAGTTTTCGATGATATAATCCATATCCTTGTCACCTCTACCGGACAAGCATACAAGAATAGATCCGTGGGACATTTTCTTCGCAAGCTTGATGGCGTAGGCTACGGCGTGTGCCGACTCTATGGCAGGAATAATGCCCTCCAGTCTGGATAAGGTGAAGAAGGCATCTATGGTTTCATCGTCACCTATGGCATCGTACTTTACTCTGCCGAGGTCGTGAAGAAAGGCGTGCTCAGGTCCTGAGGATGGATAATCAAGACCGCTGGCAACCGAATACACGGGAGCAGGATCGCCATTCTCATCCTTCAGCATAATACTGTTAAATCCGTGCATAATACCCTCCGTACCGTACTGGAGGCTCGCGGCGTGATCTCCGAGAGTTGCGCCTCTTCCGAGAGGCTCTACACCGTAGATATCAACGGGATCGTTCAAAAATCCTGAAAACATTCCCATCGCGTTAGATCCGCCGCCAACGCAAGCAACGACCGCATCCGGAAGCTCGCCGGTCATAGATACAAACTGCTCTCTCGCCTCTATGCCTACGACACTCTGGAAATCACGGACCATCATAGGAAACGGATGAGGACCGACAACACTGCCTATGCAGTAAATAGCATCCTTATATTCCTTTGAGTAAGCAAGAAACGCCGCGTCAACAGCTTCCTTGAGTGTCTGAAGTCCCTCGGTTACCTCTATAACGTTTGCGCCGAGAATCTTCATTCTCGCAACGTTCGGCGCTTGCTTTTTTATATCCACAGCGCCCATATAAATATCGCACTCAAGTCCGAAGTAAGCGGCGGCGGTAGCCAGCGCAACGCCGTGCTGTCCTGCTCCGGTTTCAGCGATAACTTTCTTTTTTCCCATATATTTAGCGAGAAGAGCCTCGCCCATACAGTGATTCAGCTTATGAGCGCCGGTGTGGTTCAGGTCCTCTCTCTTTACGTATATCTGAACGTTGCCGATCTTACCGGAGAGTCTCTCCAGATAGGAGATGGGCGTAGGTCTGCCCTGGAACTCACGGCGTATCTTACGCAACTCGCTTATGAATTTGGAGGATTTGCAAATAGTGAAATAAGCCTCCGTTATCTCCTTCATAGCATTGTTAAGCTCCTCCGGAATATACGCGCCTCCGTATTTTCCATAGTATCCCTCGCTATTTGGATAATTTTTCAGATAAGTATCAAAGTCAACTCCGCCAAAATTCATTTTTCTTCTCCTTTATTATAGACTTCCGCGTTTGCGGACTTTTAAAATCAAACAAAAAAGCCCCGAGCTAAAAACAGCTCGGGGCGATATTATCGCGGTGCCACCCAAGTTCAAGGCGTAAGCCTCCTCACGCACGTAATGCGTTGTGCAGATAACGGTTGCCCTCCGTCGAAGCCTACTCGAAACTCTTTCGGTTCGCCCTCAGAAGTCCATTCACCAAAGCTCCCGTACTGCATTCCCACCGTCCGCAGCTCTCTGAAACGTTACGCAATGACTACTTCTCTCCATCACAGGTTATGTGATGATTATACTACCTCGCACAGATTTTGTCAATAGGTTTTAGAAAAAATTTTCTTCCGATTTTTGACAGCCGGACAGCTTCCGCTTGAATTTTTTTCGTATTTTAGCTAAAAATCTCTACACGGGTCCGCTCTTTTCGAGAAAAATCGGTCTGTACTGCATACCGGACATCGCCATAGATAAGCATTCTCCGATAACAGACATCTCCGCAACCAGAGAGTGCGGCTTACCTATAGGATCATCCTGGCGCATCGGCACGAAGTAAACGTTTTTTCGATTAAGCATAGCTGCAATATTCTGAAGATTGCGCGACAGAGCGTCGTTGGTAGCCAGAGCGATAAGCAACGGTCGGTCAGTACGCATATGAGCCTTTGCCGCCATAGTGACCGCCGTATCCGTTACGCCCAACGCCAGCTTTGACAAGGTGTTTCCCGTACAGGGCGATATTATCATCGCGTCGAGCGGAGATGCAGGACCTAAGGGCTCGGCGCCGTGTACGGTGTGAATTATCTTTCGTCCTGTCAATTTTTCCACTCTTTCCTTAAGCTCCGCGGCGCTCTGAAATCTTGAGTCCTCGGTATAGGTGATCTCACTCATTATCGGCTGAACCTCGTAACCGTCACCGATAAGCCTCTCCAAAGCATCCAAGGAGCTTCTCAGAGTACAAAACGATCCGCAAAAGGCATATCCTATCATAACTTTCTCCCTATAAATGTTTTTTTATATAATTTGCGTAAAGTCTGCCCGCGCTCCTTGGATACATTTTCTCAGGTATCGACGGCATTTTCGTGACACGTCCTATATCTTTTAAGTAATTTCCCGATGCCAGATCTATTATTTTAAGCGCTCGCGGTACCGGAGTATCCTCGGAAATCAAGCAATTCGGAGCGGTATTTATAAGTACGTCAAGCTCGGATAAATTCATATTACCATATGCTCTGGCATCCACCGATATTTCACAAAGATCCATGATAACCTCATCTCTGCCCGTGTATACCGTAATTTTAGCACCGAAAAACAGAAGAAGACGGCACAACGCTCTTCCTATCCTGCCGTATCCGATTATACCGACTCTCATATCCGAAAGCCGCTGTTCACCGGAGCACAGCAGCTCTCCCACCGTGCCCTCAGCGGTGATATCCGCGTTATCACACAAAAAGCCCTCATCAAGCGACGCATCGTAAACAGCCCCACCCCGTGTATGAATTTCACCGCAAATATCATCCGGTATTCCGTATCCGGCAACCAGCGAAGCCGACGTCAGCAGGCTGTAAATATCAGTGAGATGGGCTTCCGTGCCGGTAACCGTTTTTCCATCCCGCGTCGATGGCACGGGCAATATTATCAACCTGTCGGTCGTGCCGCTGTTATATCCCGTCAGCGCGGCAGAGCATTCCATAAGGCGAGCACCGCCGCCAATCGTAATTATATCCATATCATTCCTTTCACAAGGAGAACAGACCTCCTTGACCGAGCCGGTCAACCGGCCCTACGGTATTATATTCCGTTTTTTTATTTCTGCTATATCCAACGCAAGCAAAAAGAGGCTCAGCTCCCATAACGGAAGCGGCATTTGCGCCGCTTACGCTCCACCGAAGCCCTGCCTCTTTTATAGCCTTAAGCTCAGACTTATTTCTCCGTAACTTTTTTGATAAGTCCCGTCATCTGAGAGCTCTTGTCCTTTATGAAACGTTTAGCTCTGTTCACAATATTTATCATACTCGCCCCCGCCAGAGTAAATATCGCCAGCATAGCGTACGGATGATGTTTTCTGCTTGCCGTTTTCTTCATACCGATTCCCCCTTTCGTTAAGTAAGCTGTAAAGGCTTTTCGTTACTAGTATGCGCTAAGACGCGAAAAATATTATATTCACCTAAAATTTGACGAACACTAACTCAAAAAATTTTTCTTTCGATTGACAAAGGGTTACCGTTGTAGTAAAATATATAGAGAAAATATTTTTTGAGGTGAATAAATGATAAAATGCCGTGAATGCGGACATACCGCAGATAAATTTCAGCTCACCTGTCCGAAATGCAAAGCGGAATACTCTTTCACAAGGCTTGAAATAGAGGATTCGCTCGACGAGGCGCGCTCATCTATGAAAAAGAGAGATTACGCCTATTCACTTGAAATATACAAAGCTCTCGCCGATATGGGCGTGACCGAGGCGGAGAGAGAATACGCAGCTCTGCTGGAGAGCGGAAACATCGCTCCGAGAGATCCGGACGAGGCTATGAAGTATTTCTTTGCAGCGGCGAAGAAAAACGATCCCTACTCCGCGTACAGATACTCCAAGCTCGCAGCCAGGACCAGCGATAAAGCGTCTGAATTTTGGCTTACTTATTCCGCCCTCTTAGGCTGCAAGGACGCGTTTCTGCCGGCGGCGGAGCATTACGAGGATATGGCTGACGAGGAAACCGCAGGCTACTACTACGCTCTGGCGGCGGACGGTAACAGCACCGAGGCCATCGTTACAATGGCGAAGCGCTACTATAGCGGCACAGGCGTAGAGAAGAACGATTCGTACGCAAAGTGGTATATGGACAAGCTTACCATTCCGCCCCTTTACGCTATCAAGCTTGCGCTGAAGCTGCGCGGAGCAATCGCCAAAATGCCTCCCGAACCCGAATTTACCTCAAAAAACAGAATAGTACGCGCTCTTATCAGAGATGCAAAAAAATACTCGCTTGACTCCTCGCATCTGTTTCTCGCCGAGCTTTTAGCTAAGGGCGGCGGAGCGGACGCGCTGTACTCTCTGGGCGTTCTGTACGCGGAGGGAGTGGGCGGTCACAGAAGAATGGACGACGCTCTGTCGCTGCTTCGTCTGGCCGTTGATAAGGGAAGTGCCGAAGCGGCAAAATATCTCGGCAATATGTACACCAGCGGCAAGCTGGTCGAAAGAAATATCGGTACGGCGCTTAACTACTACAAGCGCTCCGCGGGACTTGGCGAGGGCTCAGCCTACGAGATTATGGGCGATATGTTCGCTGAGGGACAGAGCGTTGAGAAAAATCTCGCTTACGCCATCGAGCTTTACGAGCTCGGTATGCGCGAGGGGGACGCAAACTGCCGACTGAAAGCTACCCGTCTGCGCGACAAGCGAGAGGAACTTTACAACAAGGCAAAGAGCCTTGAGAATCAGAACCCGGATGAAGCCTTTGAGTGCTGCGCATATTCCTGCTCCATGGGATATCTTCCTGCGCACAAGGAGCTCGCCCGTATGTTCGAGCTGGGACTCGGTACGCAAAAAAATCGCAGAATGGCGCATCTCTGGTACTCTATGGCGGTGAAGGGCGGCGACACCGACGCTCTCTACGACCTTGGCAGATGCTACTCCCGCGGAATAGGCGTACCCTTCAACTTTGATAAGGCGATAGAAATACTTACGAAGGCAAAGCGCTACGGTAGTCAGCAGGCAGAGTCTGAAATGCTCAGACTGCTCTCCTCAAAGAAGAAAAATATGATCCGCTCCCTCTTCTCAAACGGAGTACAGCTTATTTACAACAAAAAGTTTGAGGCGGCGTTCGAGCTCATCTCCGCTTGCGCGGAGGTAGGATATCCTGAGGGCTCGTACGTGCTTGGCTGTATGTACGAGTTCGGTCTTGGCGTAAAGACCTCAAGGACTGCGGCGTTTGAGTGCTACAACTCCGCCTTTGACAACGGATTCAGAGATCCGAGGCAGGCGTATAAATTAAAAATACTTAAAATGGCGCGCTGACTAAAGGCTAAAAAAAACTAAAAACACTTAAAACGGCGCTGACTAAAAGCTAAAAAGACAACCCAAAAATACTTAAAACGGCGCTGACTGACAGCTAAAATGGCGGCAGGCGCGGGACTGCTACGCGTAGCCTCGGTGAACTAACCTGCCGCCGCAATTTTGCCTATAATCCCCACTACACTTGTAAAATGTGGAAGATTTTATAAATTTTCGGGAAAATATTTGGTTGACCGTCAGAGGAATAAAGCGTATAATAATTTCCGTCGGACAAAAAAACGATAATACTTTCAGACGGCAGATGCCTTATCTAAGGAGATTTGAATGGAATTTTTATATCTTACAGTTACAATTTTCGCCATCGCTTTGCAGAGCGTGGTGAGAAAATCCTTTAACAGAAAGGTTAAGGACGGCGGAGTATTCATCTTCTCCTCCGTGTCGGTGCTTTCGGCTGCTCTCTTCTTCCTGTTTTCCGCAGGTCAGCCGCTCAATTTTACGGTAGAGATGATACCCTACTCTATTGGCTTCGGTCTTACGTACTGCGTGGCGGTGATATTCAGCTTTCTCTCTATCCGCGAGGGTCCGCTTTCTCTTACTTCCCTCATAACATCCTTTTCACTTCTCATTCCGGCTTTGTTCGGTATATTATTCTTCAACGAGCCTATAAGTATATTTCTCTTTATAGGCCTTGCGTTTCTGATAGCCAGCCTTATACTTATTAACCTCAAGAACGAGGAATGTAAGATCACGTTAAAATGGCTTATTTTCGTTTCTATCACGTTCTTAAGCAACGGTATGTGCTCCGTCGTGCAGAACTCGTACGTAAAGCTGGGAATGGGCAATAAAAACGAATTTATGGTCATAGCGCTCGGTATAGCGTTTCTGATACTTATCGTTCTCTCACTCTTTACGGAAAAAGAAAAATTTCCGAGCTCTCTAAAGGGCGGATGGATATATATGACTAGCTGCGGTATAGCAAACGGAGTGGCAAATCTCTTCGTAATACTTCTGTCAGCTATAATGAGCGCATCCCTAATGTTCCCCCTCATCTCCGCCGGCGGAATAATAGTGACCTCGCTTATTTCGATATTCTACTATAAGGAGAAACTGACTCCCACTCAGTACGTTGGTATGGTGCTCGGCATCGCGGCGACTGTGCTTTTAAATCTGTAATTAACAGCGATATTTGTGATTTATTTGGGTTTTTGACTATAAATATTTACAATTACCTATACGGTTTACAAATATTTCTCCTATTTATTACATTTAGATTTCTCTTTTTACCTGTTATAATTAAATTAAAATACCCGTTATAATTAAATCAAATTGCCCGTTATAATTAAATAAAAATCTGATATTTTATTACAAGAGGTACCGATATGATAATGTACAAGATCATTTCTTCTCTCGATAAGGCGCTCCCAAACGGTAAGCTTGACGACTATAAGGTTCAGGATCATCTTTCCGTTATGCGCGGCGAAACCGCTTCATTTCAGCTTCTCTACACCAACGACGGAAACGAGGAGCTGTATCCCGCGTTTATCAAAATAAAATTATCCGGCTCTCTCGCTCCATACGCAACTCTTCGCGAGGTAGCGCCCGTTGTGGCTACGTCCATTTTGAGATGCAATATGGACGATGATTACATTATCTCCTCTCCGGCCGCTGTACCAGATATTCTTATGCCGATGAACTACGTTGACGGCACGCACGCCTTGGCAAAGGATCTCAGAACTATCTGGATCGATATATCAGTGCCTCCGGAGGTGACTCTGCCGGACGACAAATCCTTGACGGTATCACTGTACCACGCGGCTACAAAGTTCGAGGGAGAGAAGCTTATCGGCGATGCAAAGATGTCCGTCGAGATAATAGACTGCGCTCTTCCTGAGGGTACGCTGCTCTTCACCCAATGGTTCCATCACGATTGTCTATCGAACTATTACGGTGTAAAGATGTGGTCTGACGAGCATTTCTCTATTATCGAGAAATTCGTAGCCTGCGCGGTAAAGAACGGAATAAACACTCTCCTAACTCCAATTATTACCCCACCTCTCGACAACTTTTACGATACCCGTAGCTTCCAGCTTGCCGAAGTAGAGCTTACGGACGGGGAATACAGCTTCAAATTTGACAGACTCGGCAGATGGATAGATATTTGCAACAAACACTCGGTCAAATTCTTTGAGATCGGACATCTATTCACCCAGGGCGGCGCAAAATACGCGACCAAGGTGGTCGGCAAGGTAAACGGCGAGTCCGTCCGTCTTTTCCCTGCGGATACTCCCTGCGACGACCCGGAATACGTCAAATTCCTGCGCGCGCTCCTCACTGCACTCATCAGATATATGAAGGAGCGGGGCGAGGATAAGCGTATGATATTCCATATATCCGACGAGCCTAAAGCAGAGGATCTGGGAACCTACGGCAGAGCGCGAGCGGCCGTGTGGGATCTGATAAGCGATTACAGAGTATTCGACGCTCTATCCGATTACAGCTTTTACGAGCAGGGGCTGGTCAGAACTCCCGTAGTGCTTATCAACAGAATCGAAAGCTTCATCGGCAAGGGAGTGGAGGACCTGTGGACCTACACCTGTTGCGCTCCGGCGTCCGGCTATTCAAACCGATTCATTCCCATGTCGCTCTCACGAAACCGTTCCTTAAGCCTGATGCTTTATAAATACGATATCAAGGGCTTCTTGCATTGGGGCTACAATTTCTACAACAACGCAGGCTCTGCGAAAAGCATCAATCCATTTATTGACTGTACCTCCGGCGGCGGATTCCCGGCAGGCGACGCCTTCTCCGTCTATCCCGGTGCTGACGGCGAGCCTCTCGAATCTATGCGTCTTGTGAGCTTCAAGCAGGGACTTGACGACCTGCGCGCCTTTCGTCTTTGCGAGAGCCTTTACTCTAGAGATGAGGTTATAGAAGCGCTCGAAAGCGAGATAGGCGGTGAAATAATACCGAGCACATATATAAACGATTCGGATAAAATGACCGCTCTGCGCGAGCGCATCAACCAAATGATCAAGGCAAAATTATAAGAAATATTAAACGCGTTTTTAAAAAGGCAATATCAACCGTCAGCTCGGAAGATATTGCCTTTTCGCCTATTTTAATAACAATTATTTACATTTTATGCGTTTTTATCTGCTTGAGCCTGCTTATACTCTGACTCAAGCTTTTTATACTCCGGCGATTTCCATTTGCCGCTCGTAAATATCACCGTGGCAAACACCGCCTCCGTTATGTACGCTCCGCCCAGGGCGAGATGCACTCCGTATATTTTCATCTCCGGTGGCAAAACGGCAAAGAGAATATACGCGTAGATAACGTAGGACACGGCGTATATCAAGGTGGATATAAACATAAGCGTACCGGATCCGACGGCTCTGAATATACCGTGGAACAGATTATTAAAAACGTTAAAGAATATAAGCGGGAAGAGAAATCTTATAGTGTTTACGCTGACGGATATGCTCTCCGCATCCTTTATGGGATCCAAGAACAGAAGCGAAAATTTTTCCGCGAATACCATAAACAGTATAAGAGTGGCGAAGAAGACCGCCAGACCCTGAGCCACACCGATTCTGATGCCCTCCTTTATCTTATCTATACGCCCGGCTCCCATAGCCTGACCGACCAGATTCGTATTTGCCTTACTTGAGCTCTGATATACCGCAAGTATCAGATTTCTGGATTTATTCGCTACCGCGTAGCCTGACAGAGCGACGGACGAGCAGCTGTTCGTCAGAGGGGATACGAGCGTGGTACAGGCGTACATCGCCATCTGCTGAAGCATAGAGGGGCTGCCGTAGCTGACTGATACCCTGAGCGTTTCTCTGTTAAGCTTAAGTCCGCCGAGCTTGACGCCGAGCTTTTTGAAAAATCCGGTATATATAACGAGATAAACTCCCGTGGTAACAGCGGAGGAGATAACAGTTGCCAGAGCGCTGTATCCTATATCCAGCCTCATAAGAGAAAGAAATACGTAATTCAGCAAAACGTTGATAACGCCCGTGGACACGGAAGCGGTCAGAGGTATCTTAGTCATAGCCATTCCGTTTGAAATATACGTAAATCCCCAGTTAAACTGAAATACGAGATATCCGCAAACGTAGGTTCTGAAATAGATTTCCGCGTTTTCATACACATCCTCGCCCACGTTCAGAAGGTCGAATATCTGATGGCAAAATATATTGCATCCGAGAGAAATGATAAGCGCAAGGCTTCCCGATAACAGAAAGTTTGCCTTAATCACGTTCAGCATTTTTTCATATTCGCCCCTGCCGTACAGGACAGAAACGTATATTCCTATACCCGTAAGATATCCGAAAAATACCGAGTTCAAAAGCTCAAGCAGCTCCGCCGTAACAGCCGTTGCCGCAAACGCCTCACTGCCTATAAATTTACCGATCATCATAGAGTTGATGAAGCTGTATGACTGCGACAGAAGTGACGTCAGTATAAGTGGTATGGCAAAGGTAATATAGTTTAGCCGCATATTACCCTCGTATAGCTTTTTCTTTACGTTCACTATAGTTCTCCTTGACTTTTACTTCGGACTATATTATAATGTTAGCAACGAAAAAAAGCAAGAATTGCGAATTTTTTTCAAAATAATCAAATTTAATCAAGTGAGGCTCGGTATGTATCAGCAGGAAAGAATGGATGAAATACTTAAAATACTGAAGCAAAATCACTACGTTACGGTGGATTATCTGGTGCAGAAGATCAGATACAGTCCGGCAAGCATCAGACGGGACCTGACCCTTTTGGAAAAGCAGGGGCTGGTGAAAAGAAGCTGGGGCGGAGTCAGCTACAAGGATGCAAACGTATCCCCTTTTATATTCAGACAGCACAGTATGAAGACCGCTAAAAACGCAATAGCCAGAGAGGCGGCAAAGCTGGTAGGAAACGGCGACGTTATTTTTCTCGACGGCTCGTCAACCACTCAGTATATGGGCAGGTACTTAATAGATAAGAAGGGAATCACCGTTATCACCTGTAATATGATTTTGGCAAATTTCCTCGGCGAGCACGGTATACAGACCTATTGCACGGGAGGTAAGATCGTAGAGCACCCCGGTATACTCGGCGGAGAGCTGGCACTCGAAACTCTCTCCAAATTCAATATAGACGTAGGCTTCTTCTCCTCTACCGCCTTTAATCTCAAGGGACAGATCCTATCCGTCAGCGAGGCGGGCGTACACAATCACAACTGCTACAGAAAATATTCAAAAAAGCTGGTTTACCTCTGCGGCAGTGATAAATTTGAAACCGAAACTCATTTCGTCAGTATGACTCTCGGCGACGTGGATTGCTTTATAAGCGACGGAAATCTTCCCGAAAAGCTCCGTGAGGAATACAGCAAGACTAAATATATTTTTACAACCTGACAGGCTTACGCTAAAAAAACAGTCATTTCGCCGCTCTAAAGTAAACGACTCTATCATTATTGATCAATGAAAAACGCATCTCTAAACCTCATAGCTTAAGCAATTGATAAAAATGTATCTATCGCTAAACCCCATAGCTTGATCAAAAAGCGCATCCATCTCTAAACATCACAGCTTAAGTAATTGATAAAAACGCATCATATTTCAATTAAAAAATCGGATCAAGGACAGCGCCAAGATCCGATTTTTCTATTATATGACAACCAAAGATTACATTATACGCCGGAATATGCGGAAAATCCGCCGTCGATAGGAAGAACGACTCCGGTGATAAATCCGGCTGCCTTATCATTGAGAAGGAAGAGCAGACCGCCCTCAAGCTCCTCGGATTTTCCGAATCTGCCCATAGGAGTCGCGGCGAGTATCTTTCCGGTTCTCGCGGTTGGAGTACCGTCGGGATTAAAGAGTAGCGCGGCATTCTGCTTCGTAGAGAAGAAGCCGGGCGCTATAGCGTTTACTCTGATACCTACCTTTGAGAAATGAACCGCAAGCCACTGGGTAAAGTTGGATATAGCCGCCTTTGCTCCGGAATATGCGGGAATCTTGGTAAGAGGAGTGTACGCGTTCATAGAGGAAATGTTCAGTATATTACATCCCTCTCTACCGACCATCTGTCGCGCAAACGCCTGAGTGGGAATAAGAGTGCCGAGGAAATTAAGGTTAAACACGAAGCCAACTCCTGCCGAGTCAAGATCAAAGAAGCTCTTTGTATCCGCGTCGATATCGCCAATCTCAAAGTACTCCTTATCCGTTGTAGCTCTGGGATTGTTTCCGCCCGCGCCGTTTACCAAAATGTCGCACTTGCCGAGCTCGCGCTCTACGGTGTCGGCAACGGAGTAGCAGGTATCCTTTTCAAGCACGTTGCAAGCGTAAGCCTTTGCCACTCCGCCCTCCGCTACTATCTCCTCCGCAAACTGCTTTGCCGCCACCTCGTTAAGATCCAGAAGCGCAACCTTTGCGCCGGCTCTGGCGAGAACCTTTGCAAAATAGGAGCAAAGCACACCGCCCGCGCCTGTAACGACCGCTACCTTACCGGTCAGGTCAGTATTCAATACGTTCTTATTCATTTTAATTATCCTTACTGATTTTACGATAAAATTTACTTGCTCGCCTTCTCGCAAGCCTCGAAAAGACCGTTGATATAAGCCGCGCCGAGCGCTCTGTCGTAGAGGCCGTAACCGGGCTTACCGCTTTCACCCCAGATCATTCTGCCGTGGTCGGGTCTTACATAGCCGTCAAAGCCGGTTTCCACAAGCGCCTTGACGATCTCATACATATCTATAGAGCCACACGCGGAAAGGTGACCCGACTCCTCAAAGCTTCCGTCGGGAAGAAGAGTTACGTTTCTGATATGCATAAATGCTATTCTGTCCATAGCACTGTACTTGCGTACCATCTTAACTATATCGTTTGTTGCCGCGCAGCCGAGAGATCCGGTGCAAAGACACAGGCTGTTTGCGGGGCTGTCAACGATCTTAAGGAATCTGTCCAGATTTTCCTCGCAGGTTATTATTCTCGGAAGACCGAATATAGGATAGGGCGGATCGTCGGGATGGATAGCCATACGCACGCCGCACTCCTCAGCTACGGGAATAACCTTCTTGAGAAATTTCTCAAGATTAGCCCACAGACCCTCTTCGCCAAGCTCGCCGTATGCGGAGATAAGCTCTCTCACCTCATCGCGAGTATAGCTGGCATCCCAGCCGGGCAGATTGATATCGTCAACGAGAGGATCCAGGCCTCTCATCTGATCCCAGTACATAACCAGGCTCGTTGAGCCGTCGGGCGCAACCTTGTCGAGCTGTGTTCTGGTCCAGTCGAAAACAGGCATAAAGTTATAGGTTACGCACTTGATACCGTACTTAGCGCAACGGCGTACGTTCTCGCAGTAAACCTCAAGCAGCTCGTCCACGTTTCCTCTGCCAAGCTTGATATTCTCGTGTACGGGTATAGACTCAACGATGTCGAAGAGCATTCCGTTTGCCTCTACCGCGTCCTTCATTTTCTTAATGCTCTCCTCCGGCCATACCTCTCCGGGCTTAACGTCGTAAACCGCAGATACGATAGAGCGCATATTGGGAATTTGACGAATGTAGCCGAGAGTTACGGGATCGCTCTCGCCATACCATCTGAATGAAAGCTTCATAATATTACTCCTTGGTATATTTTATATTTTAATTGACTACTTCAATTATTATACACAAATTCACCGCAGTAGTCAATAAAAATTAAAAAATACGTCTTTTCAAATTTCTAACCGTTTTACGTCACGTAGGCTATTATCACGCATCCGAATATAAATGGGGAGATTAGTTTAGGTATAACCAAAAAAGAGATAGATATTGCAAGTGCCGTATCTATCCCTTTTTTAAATTTTATGTAATAACGAACGTTGAGAACCTACGGTTTCCCCGTTTCATTATATAACAGAATTCGTTATATAACAAAATTCCAAACAACCTGTCGGTTTATCTGAAATCTTATTTTCTTAAAGTCTTCTCAAATATTAGATATTTGCTTATTTTTTCGGTTTAGTACGGTAGCGTGTTAAATATTACTTGCCTGCCTGCATTTCCGCAATAGCCTCAAGCACAGCGTCTGCCATATATTTGAGCTGCTCCTCGGACAGTCCGTAGAGAGGAAGATGGGTAAATCTCTTATAGAATACCTCCTCGCATACGGGGCAGGACTTTGCGATCTCGTCCTGATCGTAGCCCATATCGCTGACGACCTTGAAGCGATAGAGAGGACCAAAGTGAGGAATATTGGTAACGCTCTTCTCCTCAAGCTTCTTCTTCAGCGTCTGAATATCTCCGCCTGCCTTAGCGGGATCTATCTTGAGAAGATAGAGGTGGAACGTAGGCTTGATATCCTCGCCTCCGAGGCACTGCGGAATAATAGCGTCGCACTCTGCGAATCTCTTGTTAAGATACTCTGCGGCAGCGCGTCTTTCCGCGATGATCTCCTCGTTTCTCGCGATCTGCAGAGAAAGTCCGAGACCCTGGATCTCAGTGGTAGAATAGTTTACTGCAACGAATGGCTCGCTCTTGCCCTGAATAGGAGTAACGTTATAGAGCCAATCCTTGATAGGCTTAGAGAAGTCGGTGCCGAAGAAACGCGCTCTCTTCATCTCCTTGCCGAAATCGGTAACGGTAGTAGTAGCGATACCGCCCTCGCCAAAGGAAGTGATATTCTTCACCTCATGGAATGAGAAGGACGCGAAATCACCGATTGTGCCGATCTTTCTTCCCTTATACATAGCGCCGAATGCGTGCGCCGCATCCTCAAGGACGAGAATGTCGTGCTTTCTCGCAAGCTCCATAATAGGATCCATATCTACGGGATAACCGCCGATATGTACTGGAACGATCATCTTGGTCTTCGGCGTGATCTTTCTCTCTACGTCCTTAGGATCCATATTGATAGTCACGGGATCTACGTCCGCGAATACAAGCTTTGCGCCGATGGAGAGAGGATACGCCATAGTAGCCACGAAAGTGATGGCGGGAACTATAACCTCATCGCCGGGCTTCAGATTTGCGTACTTGTAGGCAATCTCAAAGCCTGCGGTGCAGTTGGTAAGGAAGGTTGCCGAGTCAGTGCCGAGATACTTGTTACAAAGCTCCTCGCACTCCTCTACCCTAGTTCCGAGAGAAAGCTTGCCGGGAGGAGTGGATATTTCTCCGAGAGCCTTTACCTGCTCGTATACCTTAGCGATAGCCTCGTCATACTCCTTGCCCTCGCCCTGCATCAGAAACTTGATGATCTCCATAAGATCGCTGACGTTGTAATTTTCACCTACCGCCGCCCACGGAACCTTGGTAGCGCCTGTGTTGTAGCGGAAATCTGTTTGCTTTCCCATAATTATTCTCCTTTATTTGCTTTTAATCAGTCAAAGGTAATATGCTGATTTGATTATACCATACGGAAGAGCCTATTTACAATGACGGAATGTTGGCGAAAATCTTCATTTTGTTGTATCGAACCGCGATTTTAGCCTTTTTGATAGGATTTACCCGTCTTTTCTGTAAAAACAAAGCGGATTAAAAAATTTTTCCTCAGGTTTATTTTTCGAAAAAACAGCAATAATAGGATTATACTACAAAAAGAAAAGGTTCTATTTATGCAGACGAAAGCAAAAGCTCCATTTGGCTGGAGAGATAAGATAGGATATCTGTTAGGCGATTTCGGCAACGACTTCACTTTTCTGCTCTCCTCCGGTTTTTTACTGAAATTTTACACCGACGTTATGCACGTCAGCGCCGGTATCGTTGGCATCGTTATGATGCTTGCGCGATTTGTGGACGCCTTTACCGACGTGACTATGGGACGGATTGCGGACCGCTCGCGCATCACGAATGCAGGAAAATTCAAGCCCTGGATCATAAGAATGTGCGGACCTGTGGCGGTCGCATCCTTTCTGATATATCAGAGCTCGTTCGCTGATTACGCTCTGTGGTTTAAGGTGGTGTGGCTCGTTATAACGTATATTCTCTGGGGCTCAGTCTTCTATACGGCGATCAACATTCCTTACGGCGCGGTAGCGTCAGCCATATCCCCTGAGCCTGCCGACCGTCAGTCCCTATCAACGTTCAGATCTATGGGAAGCGTGCTGGCGGGCGTAGCGGTTGGAGTGGGAATACCTCTGCTCACCTACGACACGGTAACGGTAGGTGGAGTTGAGATAGCAGAGCTTAACGGACAGAAATTTACCGTTATCGCGGGAATATTCTCCGTGCTTGCCGTGCTGGCGTATTTAGGCTGTTATTATCTCATAACCGAGAGAGCCGTACCGGAGAAAAAATCCGAGCAGGACACTCCGAGCGCTCTGAAGCTCATCGGAAACTCACTGAAAAACCGAGCGCTGATATCCATTATACTAGCATCCGTAATTATGCTTTTCTCACAATTCACACTCCAGCAGTTCTCAAATTATATTTATCCCGACTATTACTCCAGTCCCGGAGCGCAGTCCGCATCCACCTTAGCTATGATGGCAGGTATGATAGTATCCGCCGTAGGAGCAAAGCCACTCTCCAAAAAATTCGGCAAGGCGGAGATAAGCGCCGTATCCTGCGTGTCGGCTTCGGCTATTTTGTGGATTCTCTTCTTTATCAGACCTGATAACGTATGGGTTTACGTTGCGTTCAGCCTCTTCTCCTGGCTGGGTCTTGGCATATTCACTATGGTTTCCTGGGCACTCATCACGGACGTAATAGACGACGCTGAGGTCAGAAACGGCATCAGAGAGGACGGCTCAATATACTCGCTTTACTCCTTTTCCCGTAAGCTTGGACAGGCGGCGTCAGCCGGCATCACGGGATTGCTCCTCACCGTCATAGGTTACGAGAAGATAGAGGGCGTTCCGGTTTCCGAAAGCGTTAAGGTGGGACTTTTCAACGTATCCACTCTCGTTCCGGCGATAGGCTTCATTCTGCTGGCGGCAGTGCTGTGGTTCTACTATCCGCTGCACAAGGAAAGAGTAGAGAGAAACGTCATATTGCTGAAAAACAGACGTCATAATATCGAAGAATAATAATAGAAGAAAGATATATAAATAGCGAAAAACAAGCGCCAAATCCACAAAGCACAAGCGCCAAATCCACAAGGTATAAACGCCATATTATCGAAAATAAAAGAGAGACCCCGTGACGCGCGTCACGGGGTCTTCCCGTCGTGTGATCAAAATTGGTTGCACGAGCTTTGCTAAAGCTTACTTTATCCGTCCGTTTCGCAGGAAAAGAGATTCTCGCCGACTCTTACAGCGACCCCTATATCCGTATATCAAACCGCTCCGAGCATCTGGGGCATCTCACCGTATGCTCTCCCCGTTCCCTTGGCAATCTTAGATTGCTTTTACACTTAGGACATTTTTTGTAAACGTGTGTCTTTCTGTCGCGCCATCTGTTTTTCATCATCTTAAAAGGCGCTGAAATTTTCAATTTTATCTTAAGGTAAAAACGGTTTTCCGCCTGCCTTTTGTAAATATTTCTTGACATAACGCGGAATATTGACCATACTGCAACGCAAAGCTCTACAACAGATATTATCCATAATTCGAGAAACAAATTCAAAATCAAAAGACCCAGCCACAGCCAAATAAGCATCTTTCCGAGCTCATCCTGACCGTATCTTCCCGACATAAATCTGTACAGCTTCTCTCTGAATCCGCCGCCTCTGCCATAATAATTCATCCAACTCACCTCTGTATTTTTTCTTTTTTAGAATATTCTATCACTCATATTTCTCACTGTCAACGAGTGAATTTGCAAGTTAACATTTTTACCCCTTATAATTTACCTTTCGTTAATATAAATCCGACTTTTTTCTGACAGTTGTCCGCTTTCTCTCACCCGTACGATTACCGTATCAAAAATATCAAGTTTTCGGCGATCAATTATCCAAAATCTTAGCTTTTTCACTTTATTTTTGACCTATTCTTTAATTTCTATTGCATTATTTTTTAAATAGTGTATTATAAATTTAACCCCATCGCTTAGCGATAGTAGGAAAGGATGCTACGGTTATGGATAAGCTTGAGATGATACTCAAAAACAAACCGCTGCCACAAGGCGCACAATCCGCAGTCAACGAGATGTTGAACAGCGGTGAAAACGTTCTGTTCGTCATCGTCGGAGATATGTCCCTGTCGGGAAATTACGCGGAAACAGCGCTTATTTTCACAGACAGCACGGTAACGAGCTACTCCGCGGACGACAACTCACAGAGAACCTACCGTTTCGAAGAGCTGACGGACGTTAAGTCCAAGCGTATGTACGGCAACGCCACTCTCTCCGCTATTATGCCAAACGGTAAGAGAGAGATATTCTACCGTTACACGTACTCTATCGCAACCCTGTGCGATAACGCTGCCCACTTCATCACAAACGTCAGGGACGGCAAGAACATACACGACGAGCTTGCCCTGATGGCAGTCATCTTCGAAAGGGCTCTCAGCGTATGTCCCAAGTGCGGCAGAACTCTGCTCCACCCCGGAGCTGAGTGTATTATGTGCCGCTCTAAAATAAAGGTGATCAAGAAGCTCTCAGTTTATATGCGTCCGGAGCTTAAAATGATCATAATGTGTATCTTTCTCTCCCTCATCACTACCGCGATGGCGCTCGTACCTCCGACCATAACCGGATTTATCGTGGACGTGGTATTTCCAAACGGCTCCGGCAGCTCCTCTATCGCCGCGTTTAACTACATATACGAAACGCTGGGACGGGACGGCTCTAAAACGCTGACGGCAATGATACTTCTCCTCTTCTCTACCTACGTTTTGCAGTACGGTATCGGTATTATCCGTGCGTACCACTTCCGCAGAATAGGTAATAAGTGCGTTTCCGCTCTCAGAAGCGATATTTACCGCAAGGCGCAGTATCTGCCTATGAGCTTCTACGACAAGACCTCAACCGGCTCGGTTATCAACAGAATTTCATCAGACTCCGCAACCCTGCAGACCTTTATGCTCCGTATAACTCAGGAGGCTGTAGTTCACTTCTTCCAGCTGATAGGCATAGTAATTATTATGCTCACGCTGAACCCGGTATTAACGCTTCTTTCTCTTATTCCTGTAATATTTATCGCTCTGGCGACCAGAATATTCGGCAAAAAGATACGTCCCTTCTACCGCCGTATGTGGCGTAAATGGACCAAGGTAACCTCCACACTGACCGATTCAATTCCCTGCGTTAAGGTAGTCAAATCCTTCACCGGTGAGGAGCGTCAGACGGATAAATTCAACGAAAAGCTGGACGATTGGCTGGAGCTTGATAAGAAGATAGGTAAGCTGACCACCGCGTTTCCTCAGATAGTATCCTTCCTCGTCACCTGCGGCTCTCTGATTATTTGGGGCGTGGGCGGCAGCAAGGTAATAGCAGGCGAGAGCGGCTTCTCTGCCGGTCTGATAGTCAGCTTCATCTCCTACGCGTCAATGTTCTACAACCCCGTCACGTTCTTCGCAAATCTCTCCGACTCATTCCAGAGTGCTCTCGCATCTACCGAAAAGATTCTTGACATTCTGGAGGCAAAGCCGGAAACTCAGGAGGAGGACTGCGTAGTACCCGATAAGCTTAACGGTAAGATAGAGTTTATCCACACTACCTTCTCCTTTGATAAAACTAAAAAGGTACTCGATGACGTCAGCTTCACGATAAATCCCGGCGAGATAGTCGGCATCGTAGGAACGACGGGCTCAGGTAAATCCACCCTCGTCAACCTGCTGATGCGCTTCTACGGCGGATACTCCGGAGAAATTCTGGTTGACGGACATAATATCAAAAACTTCGATCTCTCCGCTTACCGCGCTCAGATAGGCTACGTTCAGCAGGAGCCGCAAATGTTCGCGGATACGATATACAACAACATCTCCTACAGCCGCCCCGGCGCGACGGTAGAGGAAGTAATGGGAGCTGCAGACGTAGCGAACGCGCACGGATTTATCGCCAGACAGCCTGACGGCTACGACACTATGCTCGGCGAGCGCGGCGTCGGTGTTTCCGGCGGTGAGAAGCAGCGTCTTTCCATCGCGCGAGCGGTGCTTATGAATCCCTCTATACTTATCTTCGACGAGGCGACGGCGGCGGTTGACTCAGAAACCGAGCGACTTATTCAGGATGCCATAGACAAGCTTATAGCCGGCAGAACCACTCTTATGATCGCTCACCGTCTGTCTACGCTGAAGAGAGCTACCAGAATAATAGTGGTAGATAACGGTAAAATAATAGAGAACGGAGCTCCCGATGAGCTGATGGCTATGAAGGGCAAATACTACAAGCTCGTGCAGATACAATCAATGACGGCAGATGCCGACCGTATGAGAGAGGAGGAAAGATTCTGATGGCTAGAATTTATCTTTCATCATCCGATAAGATAATAAGATGCGAGAACAATCTCGTCACCCTCACCCTATCTGACGGAACGGTTTACGACAGACTTGAGCCTCGCAGACTCTTCCCTGTAAGCAAGGAAAATGAGTATATCACTCTGCTTGACGAGGATGGTGTGGAAATAGCGGTTATAAGAAAGTTATACGATATGGATGAGAGTGCGATCGAAATACTGAAGGCAAGTCTTGACGATTACTACCTCGTACCCCATATAAAACGCATCATTTCCACCGTTGAAAAATACGGCACTCTCCGCTGGACCGTCGAAACGGACAGAGGTGTCAAGGTGTTTGATATCAGAAACCGCAATCACGATATACGGGTTTCGAAGAGCGGAACCGTCAGAGTCAGAGATGCGGACGATAACCGCTACACCATTGATAATTACTACGAGCTTGATCCTCACAGCAGAGCCCTTCTCATAATGGATATATGATTATATAGATATATTCGCTATATCCACAAATTTGTAAATAATTATATACAAAAAGCTCACGTATCGGCGTAAAAACCAATGCGTGAGCTTTTTTGATTTTTTAATAAACCATATTTTGCGCGTCCGACTCACAACTGTCATCCGGCGCGGCGGGTATTACTTTTTGCTCTTCGGCTTTCTGATGCGATTGAGCTGCTTATTGAGCTTGAGAAGCTCTTCCTTAGTAAAGCTTACGTTCATCATAGCCATCATAGTGGTAAGACGAAGAACCGTGAAGCCGCTCATCATCTGCATAAGTCCGTCGCCGGATGAAAGATCAACGTCAAAGCCGCCGGATTTCTTTTCGCCGCCCTTTTTGCCCTCGTTCATTTTCTTCTTGAGCTTCAGACCGAGCCTTACGAACCAGAGCTTACCGCAGAAGGTGCTCATGATATCGCCGAGCTTATCGTTAAGAGAGAAGCGTCCCTCAGGCGCGTCAATATCAAACCAGTTGAGAACCGCACCCTTCTCTACGAGCACGTAGTCCATATTCATCTCGTCTACCTTGCGGATCTTACCCTCGTCGGAAAGCTCGCCCGCCCTGGCAACTATTTCACTCTCGCCAACGTTCTTCACGTCAAAGTAGAAGAAGTGATCCTCAGCGGTTTTCTTACCGATGGACTCACCGTTTACGAACAGCTCGACCTCAGGCAGATTTGAGTATACGGTAACCTTGGTAACGTCCTCTGCTCTGTCAATATATCTCTTGCCGCAAAGGTGTACGAAGGGCTCGTCGGAAAGCCAAGCCTTGTACGCATAGAAGGCGTCCTTCTTATACTTACGGTCCATAGTCATAAGGCCCTTGTGATTTTGACCGTTCTCTCCGCCCTCAGCTCTCGCGTCAGCACCGAAGTCAAACATATTCCATACGTGAGTCGCCCACATATATTTTCTGGAGAAGAGCTGCCTGATAAGCTCCTCGTGGTAGAACGCCTGATACTCTTCAGTATAGTCGCCCTGCTTAGGATCGGAGGTGTGCCAATTAAGCGCCTCGCAGCCGTATTCGGAGCAACCGATAGGAATATTGGGATGAGTTTCGTGGAACTTGTCAAACCAGGGGCCGTTCATAGACGTATCTCCGCCGTACCATCCGAAGTAGTGGTTGTATGAAACCACGTCGGGAATCTGAAGGTATGGGTCGTCCATCTTACACATAGATACTGCGGCGATTGTCGTTTTTCTGGTGCTGTCCATTCTGTGACAGAGATCGTTCAGAATCCTGTGGTTTTCAAGAAGATCCTCGCCTGAGCCGCCAATGGAGATCTCGTTGGAAAGACCCCATACCACAATAGAGGGGTGGTTATAGTTCTGCGCGATAAGCTCAGTCATCTGAGATACGGTATTTGCGCGGCCGGCGGGCATATGCTTTGAAATATAGGGGATCTCAGCCCAGATAACCAGACCGTTCTCATCACAGAGATCGTAGAAGTACTGATCGTGCTGATAGTGAGCCAAACGGATAGTGGTTGCGCCAACCTCCATAATAAACTCAATATCCTCCTTGTGATGTTCGGGAAGCAGAGCGTTACCGAAGCCGAATCTGTCCTGATGTCGAGATACTCCACGCAGTGGGTATTCCTCACCGTTAAGGATAAATCCGCGGTTGGGATCTATCTCGTAGGTACGCACGCCGAAGCGAGAGCAAACGTTGTCGATAACCTCGTCGCCTCTCACAAGCTCTGCTTCACAGCAGTAGAGGTATGGGTCGCGGCGTCCGTTCCAAAGGTGTACGTCTTTGATCTCAAATACTACCTTTTTATCGGTGGACTCGATTTTCTGCAGCTCGTTTTCTTCCTTATCGTAAAGGGTATAAACGATCTTCTCGCCATCCTTCAGCTCGGTGGTGTACACCTCAACCTCAACGGACGCGTCAGCGCCGTTTACCGCAGGAGTGATCTTGATTCCGGGCGCGCCGAAGTAATCCAGATCAAAGTGGGACTCGTCAACCGTGATCAGATAGACGTCGCGGTACAGACCGCCGTAGAATGTGAAGTCTGCCACCTGGGGATATACGAAATCGTTGGGTGAGTTGTCAACTATTATAGCAATCTCGTTTTCGCCATCGGTGAGAGCGTCGGTTATATTAACTCTCCAGGTAGAATAACCGCCGTCGTGGTGAGCGAGCGATTTGCCGTTTACGTAAACGTCAGCGGAGGAGTTCGCTCCGCGTATCTCAAGGTAGTGAAGACCCTCCGGCAGAGAATCCTTATTAAGAGTCTTTTTATAAAGGCAACTGCCGCGGAAGTAGTCGTTGCCGCCGTCATAGCCATCCTCGGCATTCCACGTGTGAGGAAGATCGACGGTTACAAACTCACCTGCAGCACCTACGTCAGAGGTGTCCTTTAAAAAGGACCAGCCCTCGTTTAATTTCAGAATTTTTCTCATTTAGTAAGCTCCTTACCTTAATCAGATATATTATTATTTGAGTTAGGTTTATTATTCACTTTTCCGTCAAATAAATAAATTTTGTAAACAATTATTTAAAATTGCAGCATCCAACGTGTTTTATTGGATGCAGCAATTACTATTTATGGGTTATTAGTCGGGGTAAACAGTATAACGCACGGAAACGGTTTTGCCATCTACTGTAACGCTTGCGATCTCCCCTTCCTTGACCTTTGACGCTACGTTATTAAACGTATCCTTTCCCTTGATCATATTGCTTATGATCTTCGCAACGGAAGCGGCGATTTCATCGTAATCGGCGTAAACCGTTCCGGCGATTCTGCCGTCCGCAATTACGTTGAGAGTGGTATAGATCATTTCGTCAAGCTCAGACTCGTTAATTGCGGTAAGGTCGACGAGATACTTGTTCTTCAGATAATAATTCTGAAGAGCCTCAAGCTTTTTGATCTCTTTATCCTTATTCTTTATTTCACGGTTGCCGTCCCCTTCCTTGATAACAAGCTCAGAGGGAATCTCCGGTCTGCCGGCAATAACGGCTGCCTTGTAGTCAAAGGTCGCGCCTACGGTAAAGATCGGAACGAGCTGGGTCGTAAGCTTATCCGTGTTGTAGTCCTTGGACTGAAGAGCCGCAAGCACTGCGGACGCGGTAACGTCGTCATCGGTAATAATAAGCTCAGCCTCGGTGTAGTCGGTAACGACGCCCATATTTGAAAGAGAAGCGTTGACCTTATCACCCGCCAGGTTCTTAGTCTTATACTCCTCTTTGGCGAGAAGCTCGTTAGCTTTTGTTTCCGTGAGAGAAATATCGATGAGTCCGGGGTTTACGTAGGAGATCTTATTATCGCCGTTTTTGTCAAGAGTCTTTAAATTTGCTTTTACGTAATCAGCTATCTGCTTGCCCTGTACGTCGGAGATCGTAGTGATATCCGCGGATACGAGCACGCATTTATCGTAGCTTGCCAAAACGCCGGCGTCAACCAGGCAATTGAAGAATACTACGGGGATAGACTTCGCCGCTGCAGCATCGACAATCTGCTGAGCCATCAGGGGATTGATAAGCTCTACGGCAAGAGCTGTGCAGCCGGCGTCAATAGCGGCGTTAGCCTGTCGGAGCTGCTCGTCAGCATCATTGTTTGCGCCGTAATGAGCGTACTTGATATTCTCAATGTACAGTGCTCTTTCGAAAGAGTTTATAAGCGAGTCGGGATCGACTGCCTCACCCTCACCTTTCCAAAGGATCGAAACCTCTGTATCGTTGATCTTGCCGCAGCTTGTGAAGCAGAGGGCGGAAAGCACGAATATTACTACTAAAAGCAGGGATGTTATCTTTTTCATTTTCTTAACCCTCCTTATCAAACTGAAGCTTCGCCGGAAGCGGAAATCTCCTCGGCGGCGCGACGCTCGGCAAGCTCTCTGTTCATCTGTTCGAGAGTCTTCTTATCAAGGTTGTAAATAAGAGCAAGTCCAACGAACTGCATTACAGCCGCAAACAGATACAGAACCGCAACGAGATATCTCATATTGAGCGCTACGGAGAAGAGCTGGTTACCCGCGTTGATCTCAGAGTATCCGAGAGCAACCATTATTACCAAAGCCATAGAGGGACCTATGCCCTGCGCCAGCTTTCTGAAGAAGGAATGGAGCGAATAAACCGTTCCCTCCTCACGAACACCGAACTTCCACTCGTTATAGTCGATAGCATCGCCCATCATAGACCAGGAAACAGTGCTGTAGATACCCATTCCGAGAGAGTTTACGAGCTGACATACTATATATATAAGAATACCCGTTCCGTTCGGAGATATAGGAGCGACGAGCATTACCGTGCAAGCCGCAACGGAGAATACGGCGCCCAAAATAGAAAGCTCCTTTTTGCCGTACTTAACGACGAGCTTTCTGGCGAGAGGGGTAAACGCAACGATGGGAATCATAGCAAACATCGTTACCACACCCGATACAGCTACGTTCTTGAAGTAAGACTGGAACATTACGGTAACGGCGGTGGAGGCTGCCTGCATACCTATGAACATACCCATAGCCGCAACCGTTGCGCCTACTGCGGGACGGTTTTTAATGAAGTTACCCATAGCCTTGATAACGTTGAACTTCGTCTGCTCCTCGCTGACGGTCACGTTCTCGTCTACACGGATAACGGTATTTTTTATCATAAATCTGAAGGCGATAAATCCTGCTACGCCCATAATGAGAGCGATAAAGAACACACGCTCGCCGAGAATGTTATTATTCTTATCGTAAATGAGCATAGGAAGCAGGACCATGGGAACCATATTTCCCACCATTGATCCTACAGAGCGCCACGCGGAAAGGGAGGCACGGTCTGCGGGTTCGTTTGAGATAAGAGAAAGCAGTGAGCCGTAGGGCACGTTTGCAATGGTATAGAAGGCATCCCAGAGAATGTATCCGGCGACGAATACGATCGCCTTTATCGCTGACTGAGATTCCTTAAACCAGGGAATAAAGCAAAGTGCTCCAGCTACCAGCAATCCGATAGAGCCAAATTCAACGTACGCGAGGAATTTGCCCCTCTTGTAATTTTTCTTTTTGTCATTGTCGATTATAGAACCTATAAGCGGATCGTTTATAGCGTCCCAAATCTGAACGATAATGAGAAGTGCCGCATAGAGAATAGAGTCCATCCTCATAAACTGAGTCCAGAAGATAGCCATTGTTCCCTTGAGGGCAAAGCTCATATTACAGCCGAAATCTCCGGCCGCGTAAGCTATGCTGTCACGAATACTGAACTTAGGTTTGCCATTCGCATCAAGCAAAATCGGTTTTTTAGCCATAAAATCCTCCAAAATATTTTTTTATTATAAACTTTCAATCATATTATAACAAACTCCAAATCGCAATAAAAGTCCCAAAGTGCCACTTTTGTGACACCCAATAACGAAAAATCAAAACAAAAAATGGTAATTTTGCACAATTTACGGCTATTTTGCTAATTTTTTTCAATTCACAGCGTATCTATTGACTATTCATTTCGCTTTTTGATATAATTATTACGCGATCATTCATATTTGTTTCTTCAGCGAAAATCACAGGCGGAGGCTAAAATGTACAAGCTTTGCAAAACTGAGCAATCCACTCTCAGACAAAGAGAGATAGAGGGGGCTCTTCTGTCGCTTATGAAGCAGAAGAACTTCGAGGACATAACTATAACCGAGCTTTCGGATAAGCTTAAAATGCCGCGAAAGGCGTTTTACCGTTATTTCGACAGTAAATCGGATGCGCTTAACGCGCTTATAGACCACACCTTTGCCGAGCACAGCGGTCTTACGATCGACAGAAGCAACGATTCTGACAGATCTCTGCTACTTGAGCTTGAGGAATATTTCAAATTCTGGATAGAAAAGAAAGATCTTCTATACGCCATCGACAAATCGGGAATTATGGGTGTACTTATTGAGCGCACCGTAAATTTTCCAATTCACGATAGGATAGAAATGGCGAAATTCATTCCGAACGATAACGCCGAAACGAGAGAAAATATATTCAAATTTGCATTTGCGGGACTCACTTATATTATGATAGAATGGTATCGTGGAGGATACAAGACACCGACGAGAGATATGGCAAAGCTGGCGGTCAGAACATTCTGTCAGCCCCTCTTCCCCGTTTTGTCCGATTTTAATCCTTGATCACGACCGAAGAATAACCGTTTTTTATGAATGAAGAATACCCTCTTTTCGTGAATGAAGAATAGCCGCTTTTTATGACCGAAGAATAACCTCTTATCCAGCATATCGGAAAACGTACCGTGAGTACGCATATACGGACAGCTCGATGCGCCATGCACAAATATCCGATGCGCATTTACAGACAATCCGATGTGCACGCATAGACAATTCGATGCGCATTTACAGATAATTCATCGAACATTTACAGACAATCCGATATGCCTATACAGACAAAAAGCAAAGCAGATGCTGTCATCATCAAAGCCTTGACAGATCTGCTTTGCTTTTCACTATTATGATGGGTTTTTGTAAATAATAGTAGTCAGATACGCCGATTATTTGCTTTTGCTATCATTTTTAAAGTATTGATACAGATAGCATGGCAGCATACCGTTATACAGCTTTCTCACCTTGTCAGCGCGCTTGCCGTAGAAGCGTTCAAATGACGGGTGAGAGGTAATAATGTAAGCCTGCCAGGGCGAGAGCGAGCGAAAGTGCTCCCCTATCTCGCGATACAGCTCCTCCGCCTCCCTCTGAGTTCCAAGCCGCTCGCCATACGGCGGGTTCGTAACTATAGTGCCCCGTCTGCCATCGGCGGATATACGGCGCGCATCCATATTGAACACCTTTACCCTATCGGCAACACCGGCAAGCCTGGCGTTTTTCTCCGCGAGAGCCACGGCGGCAGGGTCAATATCAGATGCAAACGCCAAAAACTCCGTCGTATGCTCTCCGTCCCTCGCCTCTTCCCTGGCGGAAAGCCAGAGATCTTTGCTGACGAAAGGAAATTCCTCGGCGGCAAATGACCTGTTCACACCGGGAGCGATACCTCTCATTTGCATCGCTGCCTCTATTGCTATAGTGCCGCTGCCGCACATCGGGTCCCAGAGCAGCACGTTCTCTCTCGGTCTTGAGATGGCGGCAATAGCTGCAGCCAGCGTTTCTCTGATCGGTGCGCCCAAAGCGTCGCGTCTGTATCCTCTCTTGTGCAGGGGTGCGCCGGAGGTGTCGATCATAAGAGTGGCGATATCGTTCAGTATGAAAAATTCTATCTGAAATTTAACACGCTCCTCAGGAAAAACCGAAATTCCGTATTTTTCGCCTAGGGAGCGAACCACTGCCTTCTTTACTATAGACTGACAGTCCGGAATGGAATGGAGCTTCGATTTAATTGCGTGCCCCTTAACGGGAAAGGCGTCGTCCCTGCCGATAAAATCCGACCAAGGAAGCGCCCTCGTGCCCTCAAACAGCTCCTCAAAGCTTTCGGCTCTGAACGAACCGACCTTTATAAACACTCTCTCTGCATATCTCAGAAATACATTTGACAGCGCGACAGCCATCGGGTCGCCGAGAAAGGTGATACGTCCGTCTATAGTTGACGTTCTCTCATATCCCAGTGCCTCGATCTCCTCGCCGAGAAGATGCTCCAGACCGAAAAGGCAGGTTGCAACCAACTCAAATTTCATACGTTTACTCCGTTTAGCTTTAAAATTACCGAACAGGCAGACCTAACTGCGCCCGACCCATTCGTTACAATCAATATTATACATTTTAAAGTCCCGATTGTCAAGAAGCTCAATACTACGAAAGTATTGACAAATCCCCACTTTTCATTTATAATTACTTTATCTTGGATTAAGCTTTTGAAAGCTTAAAGCATGACCCCAAGTATAATAAATCGGTTTTTCGGAGGTAAATATGAATATAATTAAAAACGTAAATCTGAACGGCAAAATTACGGATATAGGAATAGAGGATGGCGTAATAGTAAAAATCGGAAAAATAGAGGAGAGCGGTACCGACTTCGGCGGAGCGGAGATCTATCCCGGTCTTATAGACATACACACTCACGGTTGCATAGGCAAGGATACCATGGAATGCGAGCTGGAGGAAATGTCACGTCATATGCTGGAGGTTGGAGTTACCACCTGGTATCCAACCACTATGACTATGAGCGAGGAAGAGATCATCAAGGCGACGGAGGTAGATATTACAAAAGTCGGCGGCGCAAACATTCCGGGATTTCACCTTGAGGGACCGTTCATTAATGTGGTTTACAAGGGCGCGCAGAACGAAAAATACGTAATTCCGCCCAAAATGAGCCTGGTTAAAAAATGCAAGAACGTTAAGAAGATCACCATAGCTCCCGAAATAGACGGAGCGATGGACTTCATAAAAAACTGTGACGCAGTAGTATCCATCGGTCACTCGACCTGCGATTACGACGTGGCTACCGAAGCGTTCAAAAACGGTGCGTCCTGCCTTACGCATACATATAACTGTATGTCGCCTATGCACCACCGCAATCCGGGACCTATCCCTGCCGGAGCAGAGTGCGGCGCATACGCGGAGCTTATCTGTGACGGAATCCACGTTCATCCCGCTATGGTCAGGCTGCTCGTCAAGCTCTACGGCGAGGACAGAGTTATTCTGATCAGCGACTCTATGAGAGCTGCGGGACTTGACGACGGTATATACGATCTCGGCGGTCTGCCCATCACCGTAAAGAGCGGCGTTGCCCTGACGGAAAACGGAAAGCTTGCAGGCTCTACCACCAATGTTTTTGCCTGCGTAAAGAACGCTATAGCCTTTGGCATACCAAAGAATACGGCGGTGAAGATGGCTACCGAAAATCCCGCAAGACTTATGGGGCTTACCCAAAAGGGCAAGATCGAGGTTGGCTATGACGCGGACTTCATTATCGTTGACTCCGACTTTAACCTCATCCGCGCGATAGTCCGCGGCGAGATTTAACGGGCATAGCGCTCGTACAATCGTCGGATATCGGCGGTAAGATTTGACGGACGCGGCGCTCGTACAATCGTCGGATATCGGCGGTAAGATTTGACGGGCACAGCGCTCGTACAATCGTCGGATAGCTCGGCACAGACGATCCGAAGAAAACTCAAGGTCAGACGTGCCGCGCATAAAAAGGGACGAAAATCCCGTCGCGCAAGGCAAAAAATGCGGCACTTGCGCCTACCTAACCAAAAAATGAGGAAAAAATATGAGTGAGCACTTCAGCGACAGAACACGAATAATGCTCGGTGACGAGGGGTTTTCAAAGCTCTCGCACGCTAAGGTTTGCGTGTTTGGCGTTGGCGGTGTTGGCGGATACGCGGTAGAGGCGCTGGCGAGAGCCGGCGTTGGAGAAATTCACCTCGTAGACTCCGATAGGGTTTCCGTAAGTAACATAAACCGCCAGATAATCGCCACGTATAACACCGTCGGACAGTATAAAACCGAGGCGGCACGAGATAGAATATTATCAATAAACCCTAATTGCACCGTCAAGGTGTACAACGTTTTCTACTCCGAGGAAACGGCGGGAGAAATAAACCTCTCCGAGTTTGATTATATCATTGACGCCATAGACTCGGTAGGCTCAAAAATCAAGCTTATCTCATCGGCAAAGTCACAGGGAGTACCTATAATATCCTCGATGGGCGCGGGAAACAAGCTCGATCCAACAGCCTTCAAGGTTGCTGACATATCAAAAACCGCAGTTTGCCCTCTGGCAAAGGCAGTGAGAGTCGGACTCCGTAAGCTTGGTATAAATCATTTGAAGGTGGTTTATTCCGAGGAGCTCCCCGCGATACAGCGAAGTCAAGGCACAGAAGAGCCAAAAGATGCCAACACCGAAAAGCTCGGCATTTCGGATAGCACATCAGAAAATAAAGTCGCACTGCAAAAACTCCCGGATGAAGAAATAAAATCCGATAAAAGCGAGTTCACCTCGCCGACCGAGAAGCGCATCCCTCCCGGCAGCCTTTCTTTCGTTCCGTCCGTAGTCGGACTGATACTTGCGGGAGAGGTCATACTCGATCTCAGCATCAGATAATAAAAATACGCTATACAGGTAAAATTAAATGCGCCGTTATGCAATGGTCTGATTCAAAGCATAACAGCGCATTTTTTATTATTTATTTGAAAGTAAAGAAATTGGCGTAATTATTATTAAATTGCAAATTACTATTTACATTTTTGTGGTTTTATATATGCTTTACGACATATTTATAAAATGCGCTTACTTAATTTTTGTTCGAGATTATTTCGTAATCATCACCATTACGCCGCCGTAGCAGGTTATAAGCGGTTGTTTGTCAGAGCGCAGATAAAGAATAGTACCGAAACCCGAAAACAGCTCCGCGGTCGGCTGAAGATCCGGTCATAAGAGAAAAATACGCACGGTGTTTACACCTATCGCGCGGAAAGACTCGAAATCGCGGCGAACCGCCTGCCCCTCAAATCTCCGCCACATATACATACCGCCATCCGATACCGAATAATCTCACTAAATTCTGCATTTTTACATAGAAGCGCACACCTTACATAGAAGCGCACATCAAAAATGGTTAATTTGCGCCTTGATTATATCGCATACTTACAGCCAAGTCAATAAAAACCGCCTGTCCCACCCTTTCGAAAAAGAGCATTACCGCGTTCAAATAACAATAATTCATATTTCGTTATATTGTATTTTTTATCACCGTACTGTATAATAAAAAAAGAAAGGAGAAACCTTATGAAGACAAATTACCCTATAGTATTGGTCCACGGTATAATGCTGAAGGACGTTATGTTTATAAAGGCTTTCGGAAAAATAGAGAAAAGACTCAGGGACGAGGGATACTCGGTGCATACGGCGGATCACGACGGAATTGGCAGTATAGAGAACAACGCCCGTCAGCTGAAGAAATTTATAGAGAAGCTGCTCGCCGACGAGAAAGCCGATAAGGTAAATATCATCGCTCACTCGAAGGGGGGACTCGACTCCTTATATATGATAAACAATTTGGATATGGCGAGCAAGATCTCCTCTCTTACATTTCTCTGCACTCCACATAAAGGGTCAATCATAGCAGATAAGCTATACTCCCTACCAAAAGCAGTGAGGGGCACGCTCGCATTCTGGCTGAATCTATTCTATAAAACGTTTGGCGATGAGAGCCCGGACGCGCTCACGGTCTGCCGTCAGCTTTGCACGTCTGCCGAGGGAATCGTTTCCATAGATGAGGACAGTCATAGCGGTATTCTGATGCAGAGCTTTTCGTCAAAAATGGAAAGCTCCGCAGATGATTTCGTTATGAGTATACCGCATATAATATCCCACTATTATTCGGTGGGAGAAACCGACGGAATGGTTACGGCGGAGTCGAGCAAATTAGCCTTTTACAGAGGGGACTGTGTAGAGGGTTCGGTTTCCCACTCCGAGATCGTTGACTTTATGACCAAGAAAGGTAAAAAGGAAAAAATATATGCTTTTTACTCAGAGCTTTGTCTTGAACTAGCAAATTTAGGTCATTAAATTTGTATTTTTGTAAACAGTAATAGTCATTTTTATGTTTTTATCCACATAAAAAACAAATCGAAAATATAATGGCAAGTAAAAAAACTAAATGTTAATTAAAAAATAAAAGTTAAAGAAAAAGTCAATAAGTTAAACGAAAAATAATACAAAAGAGCAAGTAAAGAATCAAAAGAACAAACAAAGAATAATATAAAAAGCAGGATAAATCTTCAACCGAGGACTTATCCTGCTTTTTTAATTCGAATTACGGATCGGGGACAAAACTAAATTTCCATCACTTGCCTAAGATAACGGACTCTTTTTCGTAGAGAGATACGTACTTGTCCTGATAGTAATTCTCGTGTACTATGTCGGGCTCACCGTCACCTACGGTAATAACGGCGCACCCTCGCTGATCGCCAAACTTCGATATACCTGAGTATGCGAGATAATCAATGCTGTATCCGTATGAGAAGATAACTCCTCTATACCTCAGAGAGAAATTATTCAAATGATCGTGACCAAAGAAAAGCGCCTCTGTGCTTTGCATAAGGAGTATCGTTTCGAACAAATTCTCATCTTCATCGGGACAGTAAACAACCTGGTCACTTTCACCGTCATTTCCGCCTAGATATTCTAAATTTTCAGTGTTTTGCCTATTATTGTTTATATATTCATCGTAAGCAAGCTTAACTTCCCTGATCGGTATGTGCATAAACAACACACTTTTCACCTTTGAATAACGGTCCAAAGCCTCATCGGAAAGATCAGCTGACAGCTCGGAAAGAAGTCTTCCGTTATAGTCCTGATAGTACTCTATAACACGGGTGTACCACTCTATCTGATCATCTCTGATACGGTCATAGTCCCAACCAAGACCCAGCGGATCATCCTCGGAATACGAGTTAGAATCCATCATAACGAAAAGCTCCCTGACAAGACCGGAGGTGCTTCGCACGCTTATCGCGTGATTACACTCGCCATATACACCATCATCCTCCGAGCTAAAAAGACAGTATTCAAGCTCCTCGCTTGAATAAAGCTCAGCCACCTCTTCCCGCGCGTGCAGGTTATACTTTTCGGAATCGTGATTGCCGAACGTCACGGTCCAATATACTCCCAGCCTCTCCATCAAGCGAATAAAAAATCTGTGGGCGTATCCGTTATTCATAGTGGCAGTGGTCGGTATTGCGAACGAAATATCACCCGTCACAACCACCAGATCAGGCTTCTCTGCCGTAATCATAGCCGCAACGGCGTTTAAAGCCATTCTGTCACTTTTCGCGGAAAGAACGCCGCCGCCTATATGTACGTCAGTCAGTTGCATCACTTTAAAATCACCGTCCGTTTCAAAATACGAATCACCGTTTTCTCCGTACCGAACGGCCAATGGATCATCTAGTTCAACCTTAGCAAAGCTGTCGATATATCCGTTCATAACGACAGCGTTCACTACATTTGCCACCGCAAATACACCGCAGACCGTTGCAATGCCAAGGAAGACACAAAACAAAAGCTTAAAAAGCTTTTTCATATTTTCACCGCCTCACAAAAATTAAGATCATAATTTATTTTATCATACCGAGTTGCATATGTCAATTTTTTCCGAGTAATCTAAAGCAAAGTCAAAAGCGCAAATAAGCCGAAAAGCTCCCGTAAAAGCAAAAGCAACTCCCAAAATGCTTTACGACGGCATCTAACAGATATATAACGCCTAATCCGTTTCAATATACCAAAGGTGTCCGCCATCCAGCGCTCAGAGAGAGAAGTAAAACTCAGGCGATGATAAAAAACGGTTTGTCTTTAATCATACGAAAGCATCCGAGATCAAATTAAGGCGAGCGCAGATCGCACCCTTATCTTAAATATTTTTCAACCCTTTTATGAAACCAAATATTTATTTCTTTATATAAACAAATCCAAAAAGCTTTATAAAAAAACGTCAAACAGCCTTACAAAAAGTTAGCTCAACACCCCAAACTATGAGCGTTAGCATAAAGCTTAGAAAAAACGAGGCTGTCCCAAATCGGACAGCCTCTATGTATAGAAACAAAATAAAAATCTAAGCATTTCTCGCAAAAAAGCCATAATGTAAATCTTGTATTTACGAAATCAATTGTTTAACTGCTTTGAGAATTGCGTAAGTCTATATAAAGCTGTGTAAAAAATCTCTAATATTTTCGATTTAAGCTCGGCCCTTTGCAGAGCTGATCAGCTTCTCCAGCTCGCTTATAAAGGCGTCGTTCGTAACAACGCTGACCGTGGTCACGTCAAATGTATTGTACCTTACGGCAACGTGCTCAAACGAGTTTTTCAGGCTCATCATCGTTTCGGAATCAAAGCTGCGCTTTTTCTCTACCCCTCTGATCTTTTCATAGGGTATCTCCTTTTTTAAGATAAAGCCGTATTTTATAAACAACGTGTTTTCTCTCAGCTCAACGTAGCCAAACAGCGGTGACAGAATAAAGTAGAACACAAAAACGTCAGACAAAATAGTTAAAATAAGCGACACTATGCTTCCGATAGATATTACGGTCAGAAAGATCATTAAAATCAAAACGGGTATAAATACAATATAAAAAAACTTATCTACCAGAGGTTTATATCTTTTATAGCTCATTAAAATCTCCATATTGTCAAGTATTATTTTCATTTATTCGTTTTTTCTTGATAATTCGGTTTAACATTTTTTTGCGTTTCAGCTAATTACAGGTTATAAATTGCGTCCACAAGATCTGTGTCATCCGACAAAGGATCTCCCCCTCCGAGCCTTTTATATAATAGCTCTACAGTGTTTTTCATCCCTACGGCGTCGCAAAGAAGAGAGTGAGCATCACAAATTCTCGTGTGAAGCTGCACACCGCACTTGTCAAAGGCGGGTGAGTATTTATCAAATTTCTGAGATATATCGCCATTTGATTCGTCGAACATAAATATCTCCCGTACGACCTCTTTTCCGTCGCGGTATCTCACGGTATATTCAGACGGCTTCTTCTCCAATCTGTACTCTACACCGAGTATCTCATCTACCGCGTGAAGATAGGTGTTTGACCTGTGAGTTACGCCGAGCAGCAACACCGCGCCACCATCACGATAGAGATTACCGTAGCATCCGAGAGGTGATGTGGGCGTACGGCTCTCGCTTTCCTTGCGGATAAACTCCAGCGCCTTTTCCCTCTCGCCGAAAACAACGGTGGAATGTGTAGGATTATCCGATCTCACCCCGTCCTCTCGCTCAAGCGCAAGTCTTGGCAACAGTCCGAGATTCGTATATTTTTCATTATGGTCCAGAGTTATTCCCGTCTTTCCTATCAGACCCCACGTGTGTGTAGGAACGCAGAACAGACCGCCCTCCGATGTAAAATACTCTATCAGAGTGTCGAGAAATTCACGCGGTCCGCCTACAAAATCCCCGACCCTGCTGTATGCCGAATGAAGCATTACCACACGGTTACACGGCGCACCCGCATTTTTCAATTGATTTATTACGTCAAGACGTGTATACATAATTTTCGTTCCGTTTTTTCGACGATCTTTAATGATCCTTTGTATTTATCTTTCTAAATAATAACAGGAGATACGAATATTATGAAATTCAAAATCTTCATCTCTCTTTATTTCAAATCCGAATTTACGCAAAAGCTCCAGCTTTTCAGCATCCTTTTTACATACGAGAGCAGAATATTTTATTCCGTCCTTAATATGCTCCGAAAGCATTTTGTGCAGAACGTGCTCGAAACCACTGTATGCAAAAAGGTCAAGGTTACACACGTCGCCATTTTTCTTTTCGGTAAGTATGGCGGCAACAGCTTGATTTTTTAGCCTCGCTATCTTGGCAGCTCCGTTCTCCATAATCTTTATAAATCTCATGTAAAGTCCCGCGCAGGAGATCTGTGTCAAGTACATATTATTTACGATAGACGCGTTTGCATCCATCAGAATATCTCTGCCTCGCGACGCAATCAGCGGAATGATCGGAACACGGCAGCCATCGTCCATATCGCATATTTCATAGTCACAGTCGGAGTACAGCTCACGGTAGAAATCGTAGAGATAGCCATCCTTTATCCGAGCCATAATATTAGTTCCGCTTATAAATTTAAAGCCAAATTTTTCATAAATTCTGGCGGCCATAGGGGTTTCCGTTCCAAGAAGAAGCAGCTTGCCACCCAAGCGATCAAACATCTCGCAGGCACCACCAAAAAGCTTCGTCGCTACACCTCGTCCTCTGGATTCAGGTGCGGTTACGAGTCCTCCCAGCATTCCAAGCTCGCAGTTTTTCTTATTCAACGTCAGATGAATAGTGCCGAGCATTTTTTCATTCTCTACAGCGCAGAACAGATAATCTAAGTTGTAATCTGCCTCTCCGCCCGATAACTGACGTCTCTCAAGCAGCTCTTCTTCTTTGCCAAACTCGTCGCAAATAAGCCTTAAAGCCATCTCCGTAAATCGAGAATCTCCGGGTACTTTAAAAGTTATGTAATCTATCATTCGTATTCTTCCTTCATGGCCTGTAAAATCCATAATCTCTTTTTTTGCAAAAATGCCAAAATACGGCAATTTGCATTAATACGCAAAGCTTAACTTCGTTTACGCATTTTTAATTATATCTCCCACACCGCCGAGAACGTATTTAGGTCTGTATGGGAATATTCTCAAGCGATGTAACACCGCTCAAAATAAGCACAGTATCAATATTAGATTATATACCTGCAATTACACATTCTGTCGCCGATAAATGCAACATCGCTACTGTGGCACTCAATCCCTCGCTCTGCGCCTGGTGAGCTAGCTCCCCGATCTCCGAGCAGGGTATGCGGACCGATTCGCGCTCTCTTCGTAGCGCGGCTCGATCCTAAGCTAGAGTAGCAGCTCCAGACAACCCCTTTTACTTTTTCTATATCTTTTTGTGCCTATATAAAACCAAAGCCCCGAGGCTTCCGGTGTTGCCGGGTATTCACCTTTGGTGAAGATACCCTCGCTCTGCGCCTGGTGAGCTAGCTCCCCGATCTCCGAGCAGGGTATGCGGACCGGTTCGCGCTCTCTTCGTAGCGCGGCTCGATCCTAAGCTAGAGTAGCAGCTCCAGCCAACCCCTTTTACTTTTTCTATATCTTTTTGTGCCTATATAAAACCAAAGCCCCGAGGCTTAACCCCGGGGTTGTCTGGAGCTGCTACCCGGATTCGGACCGGGGACCTCATCCTTACCAAGGATGTGCTCTACCAGCTGAGCCATAGCAGCATTTACCACGAGAAATTCTCCCCGTGACGCACTATATTATATCAAATCAAAATTTTTTTGTCAATACATTTTCACCGAATTTTTTTAAAAAATGTGACATAAATATAAATATATGAAAAAAACGGTCAAGTAGCACTAACTATTTGTATTTTGTTAATTGTTTGTTAATGATTTATTCATTTTTATTTGATACAATATATTAGTCAAAAACATAAAGGCATCGCAAAAGCATTTTTGCGGTGCGGTGTGTGCAATTTTAACATTTGGACCATTAGCTCAGTTGGTTAGAGCTACCGGCTCATAACCGGTCGGTCCTAGGTTCGAGTCCTAGATGGTCCACCAACAAAAGAGAGATAACCGCAAGGGTTATCTCTCTTTTGTTTTGGTTGACCGTCTGGTCCGACTCGACCTAGTTTCCGCAGACGAAGTCAAGGAAATAGGTTCGCATTCCCGCCGCAGAGCGCGTCGAGCTTGCTCGTAAGCGGCAAGGCGAGGAATATTGACGCAGTGCGCCAAAATCCTAGATGATTAACACTTGCGGTTATCTCTCTTTTTATAATTTTTATCCCTAAAATTATTGTTAGATTTATTCCTAAAATTTTCGTCAGGGTTTTCCTTTTAGCGAAGCGACGCCGACTTATACGGGCATAAGCTCGCGGCGCTGTGAGAAAAGGCGCAAATTCTTTCATAATACTTGAGAAAAGACTTTAGCTGTGTTATAATAATCCTATAAGACGATTGTATATAATTTTAATACTGAGTCTGTGCTTGGTAAAATGCAATGCCTGCGTATGATTTTCAAACGTTAACCGTGTCGGACATAATATATTGACGGAGCTGTCACGCTCACGGTTTCGGCTGCTCGCCCTTTACAACTTATAAGGAGCTGTAAATATGAAGAAGGAAAACATTTATAAACGTCTATACATCGCGGCGGCTTTATTGGTTCTTTAATTTACCGTAGGCTTTGGAGTGGATATATATACAGCCACAATATGTACATAAGCTCTGCGCCACTGTACGCATACGCGATCTTTAGAGCAGTTTCGTTTATCTTTCCCGGTATTTCAGTCTTCATTATCGGGGTAATATGTAAATATAAGTTAGAAAATATCGGAAATAAAACACAAAATACGACTCACGATATTAACGCAGATTGCAATTTGCGATTGTTTTTTGTTCATATAAGTGAGAAAATATCAAAAGGAGGTGCTTCTGTGAAAAGAGTTTTGGCGGCAATACTTGCATCGCTTACGTTGGCAACAGCACTCGCCATCCCAGCATCAGCAAATTCTGCGCAGACCCGTTGGCGCGGAGTTGATTCTATGGGTGCTGTCGTTGTAGGGGATAATTGTCCTATTGAGGTCACGAAAGAGGTGTTAACCTTTGATGTTTCGGAATTTCCCGACAATTATTATCGCGAAATGGAAGAATACCTCGCCTATACGGGCAAGGTCACGGCCGAATACACCTTTTACAACCCAACCGATCTGAGCGTAACGGCAACGCTTGCTTTTCCATTTGGAATGCAACCCGACTATGCAAATATTTACGATGACGAAAAGCAAGCTTATATCACGTTTGCGGATACCGAAAAATACTGTATCACCGTTAACGGCGAAGCAATAGAAAAGGAAATTCGTTACACGTTAAAGGAAAACGGCGTTCAGTTCGATTTATCGAAGGATCTTTCGAAATTGTCCGACACCTATATTGCGGATGCGTTCTATTCTCCCGCAATGACGGTAACGAAGTACACCTATATCGTAGGCGGAGCAAACAAAGAAGGGCCCATCGACGAAGAAAGCTACCGCGCCGCAAGCGTAGCTTTTGATTGGAACGGTGGCGACGGAAAATCAAAAATTTATTTTCCAAAGCAGAGTGCTTTTCATACGCAGGATGACGGTGACGGCAGGTTCTGTACGTGGGCAAACAATGGGGATATTTTCTCCGTTTACGTCATCGGCCAACCGCTCTCAACACCTCTTCAAATGAAATGCTATCAGGACGGCGGCGCCGAGGATAATGAAGAAATTGACGGTACCGTATCATTGACGAACGTCGAAACAATGACGCTGGAAGAGCTTGCCCTTGAAAATTGGAGCGAAGAAACGGGAGTATCCAAGGTGGATTGGTACAACGCCGTAGTTACAGCATTTAACGAGGGGGGTAAAGGAAATCCCAAGTACAATTATATATACCCGAATTTCAACGGACCTAATGTGTCCGCCGACCGTTTTATAACCGACCTTATGCGTTGGTATCAGTACGAAATTACGATTGAGCCAAGGTCGAGTATCACCAACACGGTAACGGCTCCGATCTATCCGAAAATAGACGGTAGCTACGAACCTGCAATTTACACATACACCTATCTGCTCTCTCCCGCAAGCACCTAGGCGAGCTTTGGCGAGTTGGAGGTCATCATCAACACGCCGTTTTACGTTACGGAAAACAGCCTGAATGGATTTACAAGAACAGATACGGGATACGCGCTGAAGAGCAACGGACTGCCGAACGGGGAGCTTGAATTCGTCCTGTGCACGTCTGAAAATCCTGTTCGCCGAGTAACGCCTTACACTTACATCGGCTGGATACTTATCGGAGCGATAGGCGCCGTTATCGCGATAGTCACAGCGATAGTTATCGTTACGCTTGTGGTCGTCATAAAGAAAATCAGAAAAAGAAAGAAGAAAAATACGCGATGATCTTTGCGGAAAATTTGAAAAATCTCGCTAAGTGCGAGCATTGCGCTTGAACGGTAAAACGTAAAAGCTCTCACCTTATCTCAATACGTAAATCTTAGTGAATTGATCAAAGAATTATCGCAGCTTAATTCAAAAAAATAATCCTTTGCGACAACTTATTCTATTGCAATTCTTTGACGGTTGTGATAAAATAAAAGAAAAAATTTGGAGCGAGCTATGAAATTTACTTTATATTCAGGTATGGGCACACTGACGGAGCTGTATGGCGTAGAGGGCGCGATCAAGCGCGCCGCGGAGCTTGGTTTTTCCGGCATAGAATTTTGCTATTTTCTCTCAGGAAGAAATCAGCTATCCATTTCAGAGGCAAAGGAATACAAAAGACTGCTCGATAAATACGGCATCGCAGTTCCCTGCTTTACCTGCGGAACGAGTATTGTAAAAATAGACGAGCCGGACCGTATAAACGAGGAAAACGTTCGGAAGTTATGCGAATATCTCGACGTTGCGGCAACGGTCGGTTCTCCTCTGCTCCATCATACTGTATGCTACTCCACCAAGCCTCCGAAAAACGTGCCGGACTACGATAATATTCTTGATCTTTGCGCAGAGGGCTGTAAGACCGTAGCCGATTATGCGAAAAAGCTGGGTATCAAGATCATCTACGAACCTCAGGGCTTCGTATTTAACGGCGTCAGCGGTCTTGGCCCATTCTTCGAGAGAATGAAGAGCCTTTGTGACAACGTGGGCATTTGCGGCGACGTAGGAAATACTCTGTTCTTCGACGAATTTGCAGATGAGCTTTTCAAAAAATATCCGCAGGATATCCTTAACGTGCATATTAAGGATATGTGCGTTTTCCCTGCCGATTATAATATGGGTGAGAATACCCACTATCTGTCAAGGAGCGGCAAAAAGCTTACCGAGGTGGAGATAGGAAATGGAGATATCAAGCTTGGCGGAATCTTCAAGACCTTGAAGGAGGCAGGCTACAACGGCTACTATTCTATCGAAAACTTCAACAGAAACGACTACGAGAGAAACGTCAAGCACAATATGGAAAAAATAAAAGAGGAGTATTACAAGGTTTTCTCCGAGTAATCAAAACGAAAAAAACAAGCACGGACCACGCGTTATCCGCATAGGATTCAGGTGGCGGTGTGCTTGTTTTTTTGTTTTTAAGCTTTTGTCGTTTTTCTTTTTAAATTTTACTGCTTTTCGTTTTATATTTTGATAATTTCACCGATTTTCGCGACACGGGTAGTACCGTCTGCAGTTACGGAGAAGCTGTCAGCCGAAACCTCAACGGAGAATATCTTACCGCAAAGGCGGCAATTTTCAATCCTCATTTTATCGGTGGGACGGTGTCTTACGGGAGATATTTCTATCTCTCCGTTAAATTTCGGCTTGATGCCGAAAACGTAGTAAAAGATCATCTGAGCACCGGAAACGGAGCTTATATCGCCCTGCAGAGGAGTATCCTCTCTGTTCATAATAAGATTCGCGGCGCAGGAGTCGCCCATATACGGAAGCCTGGTTCCCCACCAGAGAATCCTGTTCAGTATATTGCTCGCCAGAGCATCGTTGCCCGTTTCGTAAAGCTGAGCGCAGATCTGATTTGTAAAGTGGGTGCAGATTCCGCCGCCGCCGTTATCTATATCGTCCTGATCGTAGGCAATATCCTGCTTTGACATACTGTGTAATCCAAAAGCGGAGAGAAATTCATTTTCATTTAAATGTGAGATAAGTCTATCTCTCTCATAGCCGTCTATAACCGGACTGTTCAGGAACTTGAACATCTGCACGGTGTATCTCAGATCCCTCTTACCAAAGGCGATATAATCGTACCAGCCCGCCTCGTCATTCCAAAGAGATTTTAGACACTCCTTAAGAGCCTCGGCACGCTTAGGAAGCAGCTCGTCCGGCTGACCTGCGACACAGGTAAGCTCATATACCCGCATATAGTTCATATATCTTCTGGCGTTAAGATCGGGCATAATTCCGTGATAGGTTATTCCGCGCCTCAGCTCCAGATGGGCGTTACCGCCTCCGTACCAGATGTAGTCGTTTCCAAGCCAGCCGGGTCTGCGAGGCTCAAGCTGACCTTCTCCGTAATCGTACAGAGATACCTCCTTGGTAACGTCGTCGCACACGTACGCCTGCTCTCGCATATGCTCGATAACCGTCTTCCCGTTTACCTCTTCAAAAAGAAATTCCTTTTCTCCGGTGGCAAGTACGTGGTGGTAGACCATCAGTATTATCTTCTCCTGGTTTACCATATACCAGGGTCCGACGGGTCCTGCAGTTACGGGATTTAGGGCGTATGATTTAGTAAGATCGTTTCGCAGCAGTGCTCTGATCTGCCGTTTATTTGCCTCTTTATCGTACACGGGGTGGAGCATAAGCCCTCCGCACCAATCCCATAGGTAAGAGCACATACACGCGCCGTTTACGCTGCCGGTGCTGAAATAGGGAGTAACGCAAAGCTGTGGATTATCCCATCTGTTCAGTATGTAGGTAACGAGGCATCTGTAATAAAACGCGTCGAGCTCACGGCTGTCCGATTTAAGTCTTGGCAGCGCGTCGTGAATACGGTCGATCTCACCCTGAAGATAATCAAAGGAGCGCTCAATTTTCTCCTCGTAGCCGCCAGACGTTTCCAGCGCCTCTTTTCTGCACTCCTCCTGCGGTCCTATGTGAACGGAAAAATACGACTCTGCCCACTCGCCCGCGGGGACGGTTATCTCTCCCTCCCAAATGTAAGCGAGTCTGAAATTGCGCATACCGGGTATGGATGAGGTCATCATAAAGGCTACGCCCTCATTTCTCGAACCAATAAATTCTCCATCCTCAAAGTAATGCTCAAGCTTTGTTTTCGCTGCCTCAGGAGCTGAAAAATTCCAAACCTCCTCCTTGCGCGCCGTGCCTCTGTACATAACCTGAACGGAAATGGTCACAGTCTTATCCGTATTGTTCCTGATGCGAAGCTTCTCTATGCCGCCCCTGCCGTTATGGATAAGGGTAGTGAGAGTTTCTACGGAGAAGCCGCGTCCCTCGCCAAATCTGTATATAGCGTTCGGAAGCCATTTCCATCTGTCAGCCCTGATCCTTTCTCCGCAGATACGAATATCAAAGCTCATGCCCGTATTCGTATAAGGACAGGCCTGCAAGCATCTCATCTCGGTCAGTGAACGCTCCGGAGTTATGACCGAGGCTATCGTAGAGGTAATTCCCAGCTCCTTCTCCTCTATGATATTATTCTTGCTGTCAAAAGAGAAGACACATTCGTCAAACAACCTGAGATAATCCTTCATAAGCACCTCATAATACTTTTCCCCATTGTACATGGAGCACCGATATACAATGGGGATATTTTTTCTATATGATACTAATTTTTCACGAATTTGTAAATAACTATTAGCAAATTTGCCGTTATTCACTATTTATAAGACGGTTTTGCATCAAAGCGCCGCGAGGATTTCCTCTACTCTGTTAAGCGCATCGGAGATCTTGGATATATCCTTACCGCCGCTCATCGCGCTGTCGGGACGTCCGCCTCCGCGTCCGCCGCATATTGATGCGACCTCTCCTACGATCTTACCTGCGTGAGCGCCCATTTTAACAGCGTCAGCGCCGCAGGCAACCACGAAGTTCAGCTTATCGCCGTCTACAGCCGCAAACACTGCGACACCCGTAGAATACTTCGCTTTCACCGTATCCGCCAGTCCTCTTGCGCCGTCCGCCTTCATATCTATCCGAGCGGAGAGAAGCTTGAAGCCTCCCACGTCCTTTACGGAAGAAAGCAAGGACTCTGCCTTTGCCTCAGCGATCTTTGAATTCGCGCTCTCAAGCTCGCGGCGAAGCTCCTTTATCTCGCCCTGAAGCTGTACTGCCTTTTTGGAGATAGCGGCAGGGTTAGGAGATTTCAGCTCCTTTGCCGTTTCGTGTATCAACGCATCCTTCTCGGACAGAAGCTCAAGAACGCCAAGACCCGTCGTGCCCTCAATTCTTCTCACGCCTGCGGCAACGCTGGATTCGGATATGATCTTAAACAGACCTATCTGACCCGTTGTAAATACGTGAGTACCGCCGCAAAGCTCCGTAGAGGAGGAACCGATCTTAACCACTCTGACACGGCTTCCGTACTTCTCGCCGAAGAGAGCCATAGCGCCCATCTTCTTCGCCTCGTCGGGCGTGGTTACAACCGTTTCGCATATTTCTGATTTCAATATATTTTCGTTAACTATTGCCTCGACGCGAGCGATCTCCTCCGCCGTCATAGCCGCAAGATGAGTGAAGTCAAATCTGACTCTGTGCTCGTCAACGTAAGAGCCTGCCTGTTCAACGTGAGTTCCGAGAACCGCTCTGAGAGCCGCCTGTAGAAGATGAGCTGAAGAGTGATTGCGTCTGATGGCGTTGCGACGAGCCGTGTCTATAGAGCAATTAACCGCATCGGCAACGGCGATCCTACCGCTCTCAAGCCTGCATTGATGGATATACACGCCGTCAGTTTTCTTCGTATCAAGCACCGCGATCTCGCAGCCCTCGCTCTTAATAACTCCGCTGTCGCCAACCTGGCCGCCGCCCTCGCCGTAGAATACGGTCTTATCAAGTATGAGAGAAAATTCTCCCTCGGAGATCTCCTCCGCCGCCTCGCCGTCAGCGATGATGGAAAGAACCTTAGCCTCGCACGCGTCCGCGTTATAACCGAGAAACTCAGTGGCGGGGAGATCCTTCAGTATGGATTTAGAAGAGTCAGTCCAGCCGGAGATATTACCTCTCGCCGCTCTCGCCCTGTTTTTCTGCTCCTCCATAAGAGCCTTAAATTCTCCGTCATTTATAGAGAGTCCGCTCTCTGCCGCGATCTCGCGAGTAAGGTCGGGAGGGAATCCGAAGGTATCGTAAAGTCTGAACGCGTCCGCGCCGGAAATTTCATCTCTACCCTCCGCCTTCGCGCTCTCGATAATACCGGAAAGAATACCAAGACCTGAGTCGATAGTGGAATTGAATCTCTCCTCCTCAAGAGTTATAACCTTTAGAATATAGTCGTACTTGTCGCGAAGTTCGGGATACGCTCCCTCATTCTGCGATATAACTATCTCGGACAGTCCGCGTAAGAACATACCGGATATACCGAGCAGCTTGCCGTGACGGCAGGCGCGGCGGATAATACGGCGAAGCACGTAGCCTCTTCCCTCGTTTGACGGAATAACGCCGTCGCTTATCATAAACGTCGCACTGCGGGTGTGGTCCGTAATTACGCGAATGGAAACGTCATCGTCCGTGTTATCGCCGTATTTTTTGCCGGCGATAGAGCAAACGGTATCGAGAAGATGGCGCACCGTATCAACCTCAAATAGATTGTCAACACCCTGCATAACGCAGGCAAGACGCTCAAGGCCCATACCCGTGTCAATATTTTTCTGCTGAAGCTCGGTATAGTTGCCCTTTCCGTCGTTGTTGAACTGGGAGAATACGTTGTTCCATATTTCCATAAATCTGTCGCAGTCACAGCCGGGCTTACAGTCGGGAGAGCCGCAGCCGTACTTGATTCCGCGGTCAAAATATATCTCTGAGCAGGGGCCGCAAGGACCTGAGCCATGCTCCCAGAAGTTGTCCTCCTTACCGAGCTTGACGATATGCTCCTCAGGCACGCCTATCTTATCTCTCCAGATAGCATACGCCTCGTCGTCCTCCTCGTATACAGAGGGCCAGAGCAGCTCTGATGGGATCTCCAATGCTTCTGTAAGGAACTCCCACGCCCACGGAATAGCCTCATTCTTAAAGTAATCGCCAAAGGAGAAGTTGCCCAGCATCTCAAAGTAAGTTCCGTGACGGGCGGTGTGGCCTACTCGCTCAAGGTCGGGGGTTCTGATGCACTTCTGACAGGTGCAGACCCTGGATCTCGGCGGTTCAACCTCGCCGGTAAAGTACTTTTTCATCGGCGCCATACCGGAATTTATAAGCAACAGAGATTTATCGTTGTTAGGTACGAGAGAAAAGCTCTTCAGTCTGAGATGACCCTTGCCCTCGAAGAAGGAGAGAAAGCTTTCTCTTAAATCGTTAAGTGACGTCCATTTCATATTTGCCTCCTACGGTACGCTAAGCGGTATTCTTACTGCCCCGTACCTCTTTTATCATAGCACAAATTATATCACAAAATATTTATAAAGTCAATACGCGCGAGGTATTATTTCCGCGAGATATTATTTATCCGCTGCCGATAGCTTTTACACACCCCTGAGTTCCACTCCGATGCGGTCGCGCCGCGGTTGCGTTTTTCTCCGAAGTAAATCGACTTCAGCTTGCTTCACTCCGATACGGTCGCGCCGAGGCTGCGTTTCTCTTCGAAATAAACCGACTTTAGCTTGCGGCGTTTTACCACTCCGCGACAAAATGGTTAAGAGGAAGAAAAATCAAAAGGCGTCTATACCGTGATAGACGCCCTTGATATACGCTATATGAAATTACGCACCGATTTCACCGGTAAGCTGATTGATTAAATCGGTAGCCTGCTCTGCCAATACAGCAAAATCAACAATACCGAGAAGCTGAAGAACAACTCCGGCGATAGCAGCAACTACTGCAATGATGATAACAAGCAGAAGCGCACAGAAAGGAGCGCGAGCGAAGTTCTTAACGTTCTTCTTCTTAGAACCGATAGCTGCGCAAAGCCAAATGATCCAACCTATTACGGGAATGCTCCAGAGGATGGAGTATCCTACGTAACCCCAAGCGGAAATCGGCTTGAAACCTTTACCGTAATCATAGTTTTTCATAAGTATATCTCCTTTGTAAATTTATGTTTGTAAAAATATTTTATCATAAAGTATTTTTTATGTCAATATAAAAATGAATAATTCAAGACGATTTTTGGTAATTTTTTATTTTTGTTGACAAAGAAAGAAAAAAGTGATAAAATATTGTGGTGTTTTCGCGCCGAAACTAACCGAAAACCGCTTTTTTCTGTATATATTAAAGCAAAAAGGAGTATTTATGAATTACGTTGGACCGATAATATATTACGTTGCACTTCTCTTCATAATGATGGTGCCCGGAATAATTATGAAAAAATGCGCAATGGTAAACGAAACCTTTGGTAAAGGGATATCAAAGCTCGTTCTTTACATTGCCCAACCGTCACTGATCTTTCTCGCCTACGTCAGAGATTTCGATAAGAATATACTCATAAATTCGATATACGTGCTCATACTCTCCGTTATTATTCATATTCTTTTCTCGGTAATTGCGTTATCCTGCTTTAAGAAAGCGCCCGATAACGTTCGCCGTATGCTGCGCTTCGCAACTATATTTTCAAACGCGGCGTTTATGGGAATACCGCTTATACGCGAGGTGCTGGAGTCCGCCTTTCCCGGTGCTACGATGTATGCGTCTATCTATAACATTATCTTCAACCTGTTCCTCTGGTCGCTTGGTGTGTACATATGCACCGATGACAGAGATGAGGATGGAGATGGCGTAACCGACGGCGATATCGCCACCGATTACCACGAGGTAAGGAAGAAGAAGCGTAAGACAGCAGGAATCCTGAAGGCTCTGATACATCCGGTTACTCTCGCAGCGGCACTCGGTCTTCTGTTCTTCGTTCTGCCTATCAACAGATACGTACCGGAGCTTATAACGGAATCGCTTTCTATGCTGCAGGGACTCGTTGCTCCTCTGTCGATGGTCGTTATCGGTCTGAGGCTGGCGGATATTAATTTCAAAGGAATTTTCAAGGACAAGCATCTGATAGTATTTCTGGCGCTGCGGCACGTTTTGCTACCCGCCTTAGTTATACTTATGATAAAGCTTATGAACCTGATCGGTATAAGCATACCGGAGATCGTATCTTTGGTTTGTGTAATACTCGCGTCAGCTCCGGCGGCGTCAAGCGCCACGATGTTCGCCGAGCAATACGACTGCGACGCCCGATACGTTTCCAGCGCGGTTGCGTTATCAACAATACTTTCAATCGTGACGATGCCGTTGATGATAACATTGGTATAATCGCAATTTTTGACTAGTATTATTTACATATTTAATAAAAAACAAGCATTTTACCGAAATACGCGATATTGCGTATAGGCGAGAATGCTTGTTTTTTGTTATTCTATTTTTTCTTTCTTTTATTATAATTCGGGTTCAGATCCGCGCCGCAGTCGCATCCTGAGCAATCGCAGCAGTCACACCCTGAACAGTCGCCGCAGTCACAGTCGGCGCCATCTCCGCAAACGAGAGCCAGAATGACAGCTACGCCAACTCCCAGCGCCACCGCAAACACAGAGTATGTAGATAGGGTCAGGTTTCTCCAGAGCTCCCTTCCGTTTTTCACCTCAAGGGACATCGCCAAAATAAACGCCAGCTCTATCAGCATATAGTATCCAAAGGTGGAAATGAAGGTGGTTCGGGTATTCAGCATTACTATAAGGTAAGCTATTCCTGACACCGCCGCAAACGAGAGCGCATAGATAATATACGCAGTTCGGGATTTACAAATGAACGGAATTCTCGAAAGCGCGTAAAACAGCCAAAGATACAGAACAGTACACAAGGATATGAGGAGCATAACGGGAAAGGTATTATCGAATCCGCGGTTTATATACCAGGCTCTGATCAGTATACCCATAGCTGCGGAGCTCAGTAAAAAGCAAACCGTATTCAGAGCCACCCTCTCCCTCGCCAAAAGCGCCAGAATACCGCTCAGCGCCAAAACTCCGATACCTATAAGCAGAGCGTACAGCTGATTTTTCATAAAGCCCCGTAAAAGATACTCCGACAGAGAGCAAAGGAAAAGGAAGCCAAACGAGGCAAGCGACACCACGGTTATCTTCTTCATTTACCTTTCCTCCGGTATATATCCCTCGAAAATAATACCGTCGAAGCCGTGGGCTCTGGCACTCGCCTCTTCCTCACGGGACTTCACCGTCCAGGCGAACGTCACAGCTCCGAACAGCCTTCTCGCAATACGAAGGGACAGTGACGTATAATGGCTATGATTATACGCGATAAAGGACGGCTTACACACTCGGTTCAAAAGAAGCGCGCCCAAAATAAAGTATAACGGCTTTCTGTACCGTTCGTCCACATAATAGTTCTGCGACAGTATACCTCTCGGTACTTTGGGCAGCTTTTTCGCGATATTTGCGAGGGACATAGGATTAAACGACTCAATTATATAGGGACCCGTGTATAATTTAAGCATCTCTGCAGCCGCGTCGGACACACCGTATTTACCCGCGTCCTCCTTTATCTCTACGAGCAGGGGAACTCTGCCGTTCACGAGCTCTAATACGTCTGAAAAGAGAGGCACTGTATCGGTGGTGTCCGATAGATTGATGCGCGAGAGCTCTTCGGCGGTATATTCATCTACTCTTCCCTGTGTTTTCGTGACACGTTCCAGGGTATCGTCGTGAAATACTACCAATTTCCCGTCCTTAGAGAGCCTTATATCGAGCTCAATTCCGTAGCCGCGCTGAACGGCATTACGAAAGGCAGTCATAGAGTTTTCCGCCACGCCGTCGCCGTGCAGACCCCGATGGGCGTAAAGTGCGCTTTTATATTCTTCTATCCTTCCGTTTTTCGAGGGAGCGATAAGTGCAAGGTAAACAAGGGCGATCGCGGCGATCGCGCCCAAAACTATGAAAACAGCTTCCATAATCAGTCGTCAGCTCCTCCGAGGCTTTCGAGGGTATCCTGCTTCTCCGGTCTTGCGTCGCCGTGCTTAACGAAGAACATAGTGACGAACGACAGCGCGACGAATAAAGTACCGAACGCAAAGAACACGTATCTCATTCCGTTTCCGCCGGTAAACTTGTCGAAAAGATCGTAGAGAAGTCCGGAGAATATGGGAGCTACTATCTGTGCCGCCATAGAAGCGGTATAGTAATAGCCGGTGTACTTACCAACCTCCCCTCCCTTAGCCAGCTCTACTACCATAGGGAAGGAGTTTACGTTGATCGTCGCCCATCCGATACCCGCCAGAATAAATACGGGATACATCACAAACTCCGGAGTATCAAAGCTTATAAAGTTACCGATAAAGAACGCCGTCGCCAGCATAACGACACCTGCGAGAATAGTCTTTCTTCTTCCTATCCTCGACGCAATGTTACCGACGGGAATATAGGATACCACGGCGGCAGCCTGAGCAATGATAAGGGTGAGGTTGAAGTCGAAGAACAAAACGTTGGTGGCGTATACCGAATATTTGCTCGTGATCGAGTTATAGCCGATATACCAGAGCGCAACGGACGCGAGAATGAGAATCAGGGATTTCAGCTCAGGACGGGTGAGCTGTCTTTTTGCTTCACCTGCGCCCTCCGTCTTTTCCTCAAGTCCGTACTTGAGCGTATCGGCAGCCATCTCCTCTGCCCACTTGCGCTCCTTTACAGTGGAAATAAACACGCAAAGTCCGGCGATCATAACAGCCGTGACCGCTACGACGTAGCCGGTGTACTGCATATATTTGTCACCTGAGGTATCGAAAATCAGACCGAGCACGAGAACCAAAATACCGCCCGCGGTACCCATAAGGTTGATGATAGCGTTGCCCTTTGAGCGCAGAGGCTTTACGGTAACGTCGGGCATAAGCGCTACTGCGGGGGAGCGGAACGTCGCCATAGAAATCAGCACCAAAAGAAGCACGCCTATGAAGGCTATGAGGGGCCATATATTAGAAACGGTAATACCGATGGTGTCCACTCTGATCGCCTCAATGGCGTCGTTTGCCGCATCGATCATAGCTTTAGCCGCGGCGACACCTGCGGCATCACCAAGCTTGCCCGCCTGCTTGAGCGCTGTATTGGCAGCCTTAAGCTCTGCGGCGGCGACGGCGTATCTGTCCGCAATCCCCGCATCCAGAACCGCGTTAAGCTGATACACGTCTATAAAAGTAAGAAATATAAAGGCGATAACGGCGGCAACCGTTCCCACAAGGATAAAGGGCGTTCGCTTGCCGAATTTAGTGCATACTCTGTCCGAAACAGCGCCAAAAACGGGAAGCATAAACACCGCCAGAATATTGTCCACGCTCATTACCGCGCCTGATGCGATCTGAGGAAGACCAAAGTGATTTGTCAGAATAAGCGGAACTATCGCGTCATACGCCTGCCAGAACGCGCTGATAAGAAAGAACGCCATTCCGACGAGTATGACTCTCTTGTAGTTAAGCTTCATTGCTTTTCCTCCGTATAATCTATTATTTTCTTTACAAATTGATTATATCATAAATAAAAATGCTTGTCAACTGCGATATCAAGTTCAAGCCTTCTTAGCTATTATACCTCGCTCTCGCCGCTTTGACACACGTAAAAGCGCAACCGCCTTATATTTTTTCGGCAAGAGCGCGTCTCTTTTTCCACACGCCCGACAGGAAATAGATAAGGCTGGGTATTGCGAAGCCGTAGGGTGCAAGTCCGTATCCGAGCACGAACCCGAAAAATCCCCAATTAAACGCGATACCGAACAGCCAGCTAAGACCTATTCTCAGCACCACT
>JAZOTE010000085.1:0-246327 GCA_045657485.1 Eubacteriales bacterium | reverse complement strand
AACAAGCTTTGCCTCTGCACAATAAAAATCTGCGATATACTTTCCGAGAACCTTTTGACGAGAAAAGCGGATGGGATAGGTGCGCAGAAAATCATACCAGAGGTGTGTTTCTTCTTTTGTCATATTCTTTCGCAACATTTTTGCGGTTGGCACAATATCTTTATTGTGTTTTCTCTGCATTACAATCCCTCCGTCACGCTGACGCGTGCCACCTCCCTTTACACAAGGGAGGCTTTTAGCGTATCCAAGCCCTAATGTTTCTCTATAAATAAAAATTGATTTAGGAAATTTATGTATTTTGTTATAACATCAGCATCTAAACTTTCGATAAAAATGCAACTCCTAACCCCAACGTACATATTGCTATTCCAAGGAAAATAATTGCTTTAGCACAAAAGCCAAAAGCTCCGATGCAATTCTCATCGTTGTCTAAATATGAAATACACGGAAATGCTTTGATATAAACTACCCACGAATTATTTGGTATTTTATGCGGTTTCCTAAAAAACTCCAAAGCACAAAGATAAAGTTTGTTATTTACACTATACAAGTATTTTGTTTTTGATAGATGCTTTATGGTGAAAGCAATTCTCGGAGGACCATCATATTTTCCAAATCCGGTCCAAACATTAACGTCCTTTTTATAATTACCACTGTACAGTTTTCCAAGAGTCCTTCCTGTTTTATGTGGTGATTTTTCAAATATTAAATAGGCAACAAGATATAATCCTGACATCAAGAATAAAACACCACTAGCACTATGTACTGCATAACCGTTAAGGGCAGAATGATAAGTTGTAGTTATTATAAACCCAACAAAGGAGTATTTGAAAATACATGCTCTATGCAGGTGTTTTCACGCCCAGAGCACAGAGGAAACGGATATGGTAAAATGACTTGCTTCAGCAGCTACACAAGCGGTTGTTACCGAAAATCAGCTTGCTTTGTGGGTATGTCAAGTGGAGAATATACCATCTCGAAAAATCGCAGAATCTTTAGGATACATATTGCTTGGCGGTGAGTTGCGCATCGTAAAATAAATATCAAAAAATGCATTTCGTCGGTTCGAATCTGTCTACCGACCCGAAATGCCCGAAATACATCAACAAAATTTCGATTTTATTTTCAAAATTATCGTTGAAACACGCCATTTCATATGGTACAATAAACATATAGAAGCGAAAAGGAGAAGTCATTATGAAAGAATACATCGGCGTAGATATAGGCGGCACAAAAATTGCCGTTGTAAAAGGCGCGGAAAACGGAAATATATATAAAAAAATACGGTTTGAAAACCCCGGCAGCAAGGATGAATGCATTAGCCGCATTCTCTCTGCCATAGCGGAGCTTGGCGCGGCGGATGCCGTGGGAATAAGCTGCGGCGGCCCGCTAGACAGTAAAAGAGGCGTTATACTCTCCCCTCCCAACCTACCGGGGTGGGACGCAGTGCCGATAGTCGATATAATCAAAAATGCGACAAGTATGCCCGCGTTTCTGCAAAACGATGCCGATGCCTGCGCGCTCGCGGAATGGCGATTTGGCGCAGGCAAAGGCGCTGAAAGCATGGTGTTCCTCACATTCGGCACGGGTATGGGCGCAGGGCTTATACTCGGCGGCGCGCTCTATTCGGGCGCGTGCGGAATGGCGGGCGAAATAGGCCATATGGCAATGGAAAAAAGCGGCCCCGTCGGCTTTGGTAAGGCAGGCTCGTTCGAGGGATTTTGCTCGGGCGGCGGCATTGCGCGAACAGCGAAAGCAAAAGCCGAGCAAATGCTTGCTTCGGGCAAAGCGCCGTCCTTCTGCAAAAGCGAAGCGGAGCTTGATTCCATCACGGCGGCAATCGTGGCTGAGCACGCGCGCAAGGGCTGCGCAGATGCGCTCGAAATATACGAAAACTGCGGCTATATGCTCGGGCGAGGGCTGGCCGTGATAATTGATATGCTGAACCCCGAAAAAATAGTCATCGGCTCTGTATACGCCCGTGCCGAGGACCTGCTTGCCCCCGCAATGTATAAGGCGCTTGAAAAGGAGGCCCTGCCCACCTCCCTTGCCGCCTGCGAGATCGTGCCCGCAGGTCTTTCGGAAAATATAGGCGACGTTGCCGCGCTCTGCGTAGCGGCAAACGGTATAAAAAGGAGGAAATAGACCATGAATTACATTGAAAATCTTATTGCTCGTTACCCTTCTCTCGATGCTATCAAAAGCGACACCTTAGCTGCGGCAGATCTTATGACGGAAACGTACCTTAGCGGCGGCAAAATACTGCTCTGCGGCAACGGCGGAAGCGCGGCGGATTGCGACCATATCGCAGGCGAGCTGCTCAAGGGCTTTCTCTCACCGCGCAAAATAACGGACGAATCAATCCCCGCCGTTTTCCGTGAAAAGCTTCAGGGCTCACTCCCCGCCATATCCATTCCCGCGCTTACTGCGGCGCTCACGGCAAGCCTCAACGACCTCGACCCGGAGTTTGCCTACGCTCAGCTCCTCGGCGGTCTTGCGAAGGAGGGCGACCTGCTTATCGCCATATCAACGTCAGGTAACGCGAAAAACGTGCTCTGTGCCGCAGAGCTTGCGCGCGCTATGGGGGTAAATATACTTTCGCTTACGGGAGCGGACGGCGGCGCTCTTGCGGGTGTTGCCACAGTGGCTCTGCGTGCGCCCGAAAAGGAAACTTATCTTATTCAGGAGCTTCACCTGCCCATCTACCACTGCCTCTGCGCAGAGGTGGAAAGAAGGATCTTCGGTTAAGCATAACATAAAAAACTCCTCCGCATACAGCACCGCCTTTCTTGGCTTTATTATATCACAATTTTGTAAACATTTCAACCGTTTCGCAAGTCCGAATCTATCCAAAATGCCTTTGCATCTATGTCTTTGTAAATAAATTTGTAGGGGAGGCGTTTCGCCTCCCGTATGATTGTTGATTCGAATATTTCGGGAGGGGAGACCCCTCCTCTACGGGTGTGAAGGTTCGAATCTGTCGAGGGACCCGAAATGATCGAAATGCATCTACAAAATTTTGAAAAACTTTAGAGTCGAATGGTTTTTAGTGATATGCTGACTTTGTCAGCGGGATATTTTTGCTTGCGTAAAAGTGATATTGCTCCACTTCGTTCCGCAGTGATATTATATTCGCCTCCAAAACTCGCGAAGCGAATACCACTCGGCATAGGCCGAATATCACTGCGAGGCAATATAACTCGCCGCAAGGCGAATATAACAGAAAAAGCACGCTTGCGCGTGCTTTTTTCTGGCAGGGGTAGCAGGATTCGGACCTACGAGTGAGGGAGTCAAAGTCCCTTGCCTTACCGCTTGGCTATACCCCTATATCTTAATCAACAGAAGTTATTCTATCATAAATTCAGCGATATGTCAATACCTACAGTGACAAATTAGGCGACAAATTACGTAATTTGCTTGAATTATCCGAGCAATTCAAGCGATCGGGTGCAATCGTATTCTTTTGCTCGAAGCTCCGCGCTTTGATAACGGATGCCGCATTCGACTTTTTCGGCTCCGAACGCTGTCTGTTTGCATTTTATCGTTCAATTTTGAAAACGGCTGATATCTTGTCAGTTTTACTAAAAAATCGCCGCCTCGCGCACGTAATTTTTACATTTAAAATATTGACTATAACGGTGCTGTTTGCTATAATATTATAAAATGCGTGTTTTCAAAAATACGTTATCAGGAAGGAGAACGGGATGGAAAAAAATAATCTCAAGGGCTGGCTGTATATTCTGCCCGCGGCGCTGTTTCTCGGCGTGTTTATGGTTTATCCGTTGATTGACGTTTTCGTATATTCCTTCGAGGAGGGATTTAACTCCGCTTCTCAGACTTTTTTCGGCATAGGCATCTACAATTATCAGTACGTTTTGCGTGACCCGTATTTTCTCCAGGCGCTGAAGAATACGCTGATACTTGTGTTCATAACCGTTCCCGTATCTACCGTGTTTGCGCTGGTGATATCCGTGGCTCTTGCTTCTATCAAGCGGTTGCGCAATCTCTTTCAGACGATATTCTTCTTACCCTACGTTACCAACACTTTAGCGGTCGGCCTCGTTTTTATGATTCTATTTAAACAGACGCCCTATACCGACGGTCTTGTTAACGTTATACTTGGTTTATTCGGCATAGACCCCATCAACTTTATCGACGGACCGTATCCCGCCAAAATGTTCGTCCTATGTCTTTATACCGTATGGGCGGTTTTGCCATTTAAGATACTCGTGCTTACCAGCGCCTTGGCATCTGTGAAGGAGGACTACTACAACGCCGCTCGTATAGACGGAACGTCACCATTCCGTATGTTCCGCCGCATAACTCTGCCTATGATCTCGCCTACCATCTTTTATTTGGTTATAACGGGATTCATAGGAGCGTTCAAGGCTTACAGCGATGCGGTCGCTATATTCGGCAGCGATCTTACCTCTCACGAGATGAATACCATAGTCGGTTATATTTACGATATGCTTTACGGAGAGGGAGGCGGATATCCTTCCTTCGCATCGGCGGCGGCGATCATTCTGTTCGTTATCGTGCTGACGATAACGGTCATCAATTTGATCGTCAGTCGCAAGCACGTTCATTACGCGTAAGGAGGTGGAGATGAATAACTTGATCCGAAATGCAGAGAAGAAACAATCTGCAAAGAAAAAAGTAAAGACCGTCCTTACTTACGCGTTGCTCGGCTTCTGGGCGCTCGCCGTTCTGTTTCCGTTCTATTGGATGGTGCTTTCGTCAGTCAAGGGCTACGCGGAGTACAATAACGAGGCGATTCCCAAGCTCTTTACCCTTACTCCCACCATTGAAAACTACATTAACGCTTTCAATTCCGTACCTTTGCTTGACTACCTTTTAAACACGGTATTTTTCACCGTAGTTACCACCGTGTCGATGCTTGCCGTATCCGTGCTTGCGGCGTTCGCGTTTGCCAGACTTAACTTTCCCTGTAAGAATTTGATCTTTACGCTGATCATAGCTCTTATGATGATACCAAGCGAGCTGGTGGTCGTTACCAATTTTGTTACTATTACCGAGCTTGGACTCCGTAACACGTTCACGGGACTTATACTTCCGTCGGTCAGCTCTATATTCTATATCTTCCTTTTGCGCGAGAATTTTGCTCAAGTGCCTAACGAGCTGTATCTCGCCGCTAAGGTGGACGGCACGTCGGATCTGAAATATCTCTTCAAAGTAATGATACCGATTTGTCAGCCTACCGTTGTTACGGTAACTATACTGAAGGCTATCGAGTGCTGGAATTCATACGTTTGGCCGCGGCTCATTACCGACAATGAGGCATACTTCCTCGTTTCAAACGGTATTCAGACCATACGCGAGAGCGGATTTGGCAGAGAGAACGTCCCTGCTATGATGGCTGCCGTGGTAGTTATATCAGTACCGCTCGTAATACTGTTCCTGGTTTTCAGACGCAAGATTATGTCCGGAGTAGCCAGCGGAGGTACGAAGGGATAATGATTATGAAAAATATGAGAAAAATTGACACGGGTAGTGATATAATATCACGAAAAGGCGTGCGCCGCCGAGTATTGTCGGCTGTCTTGGCGTGCCTTATGCTGATGTTTTTGCCCATATCTCTCGTCAGCTGCCACGGAAGCAAGGAGCTGGCTGTATTCTCTATGCCTGATGGGCTTGATCCCGAAAAGGAATATAACATTACCTTCTGGGCGAAAAACGACAGCAATCCGACTCAGGTTGAAATCTACAATAAGGCGGTAGAGGATTTCGAGAGTCTTTATCCCAATATCCACGTCACTTTGAAGAGATATTCAAAGTACGACGAGATATACAGGGACGTTATAACCAATATTTCCACCGGAACGACTCCGAACGTATGTATAACCTATCCCGACCATATAGCCACTTATATTTCGGGTGAGAATACCGTAGTGCCTTTGGACGAGCTTATCAGCGACTCGAAATACGGTCTTGGCGGCTCTGAGCTTCTCTTCGACGGTCCGGACGGGGATGAGATAATACCCGCATTTCTTTCTGAATGCTACGTTTCCGGCGAGCTGTACGCCATTCCGTTTATGCGCTCCACTGAGGCTCTGTATATTAACGGCGATATGGTAGAGGCGCTTGGCTATGAGATACCTCCCGTTGTAACCTGGGACTTCGTTTTTGAGGTTTCAGAGGCTGCGCTTGCCAAAAACGATGACGGAACCTATAAGGTAAACGGTCAGAACATTCTCTATCCGTTTATTTATAAATCCACCGACAATATGATGATTCAGATGCTAAAGCAGAGGGAAGCCGGATACTCGACCAGCAACGGCAAGGTCGAGATATTCAACGACGATACCAAGGAAATCCTCTTAGAGCTTGCGGGTTATCACAAGACCGGCGTATTTAACACCTTTGCGCAGGTCAGCTATCCCGGAAACTTATTTAATAAGGGCCAATGTATTTTCGCGATAGATTCCACCGCCGGCGCTACTTGGATGGGTAGCAACGCTCCTCTTATAGAAATAGACGAGAGCGAGGTGGCACACTTTGAAACAGTCGTTCGTCCCGTTCCGCAGTGCGATGTGAATGATCCGAAAATGATATCTCAAGGACCATCGCTCTGCATCTTCAACAAGGAGGATCCTGAGGAGGTGCTGGCATCCTGGCTCTTCGCTCAGTATCTTCTCACGGATGAGATACAGATAGGATTTTCCTCGACTGAGGGCTACGTTCCCGTAACGAGCACGGCGCAAAGCTCTCCTGAGTACCTCGATTATTTATCGCGCGCAGGCGAGGATAACGACGTCTATTACGACGTTAAAATAAACGCCGCAAAGCTGCTGCTCGACTACGTTGATTACAGCTTTATTACTCCGGTATTTAACGGCTCCGCAATGCTGAGAAGCGCGGCGGGCGAGCTTATAGAAGGTGTAATCAAGGGGAATATCAGACATAAGACCGTAGACGATAAGTTTATAGATGAGCTCTTCGAGGAGAGCAGAGTCAGATTTAAGCTCGACAACATTGCCCTGGAGGGTAAAATCATACTTGGTGAACTGCCTCCGGTTTCGGTAGGCTTACTGATCACTCTCTGCGCCCTGTGGATACTGGTCATAGCTTACGCGGTAATTGTTTCTCTCCGTTCTAAGAAGAGAGAGCGGCTAAAGAAGTAAAATTTATCAAAAAATATTCGTTCACCCCTTGAAATATCGGGAAATTTGAGTATAATTATATTAAGCGCGTGTTTTTATGCGTGCGATATAATAAAAAACATTTTTATTAAAAGGAGAAAAACAATGAACAACACAAAGATCATTGCTCTTCTGCTTGCGCTCGTATTCGCGCTTTCCGCGCTCGCTTCTTGCGGCAACGGCGGTAACGGCGGCGAAGGCGGCTCAGGCGAAGAGGGCGGCGAAACCGGCGGTGAGACTGGTGGCGAGAACGAAACTGTTTACACTACTCACGCTCAGTATCTTGCGGCAAAGGTAGGCGATGAAGTTAAGGTTAAGACCTACGTTCAGGCTAAGCAGGGCTGGTGGGAAAAGGATGGCGTAGGCGGCGTTGCCAGCTTATATACAGAGGACCGTGACGGCGGTTACTTCATTTACGATATGCCTATGTCAGCGGCAGACTATGCGCTCCTTGTTCCCGGTACTTGCATTGAGGTTTCAGGATTTATTGCCGAGTATGCCGGCTTGCACGAGATCGCAGACGCTACCTTCAAGATTCTTGAGAACGAGGCTACTTACATAGCTTCCGCATTCGATATTTCCGCGAAGCTTAAGGATGATAATCTCGCTGATTACCAGTGTCAGTTCATCGCTGTTAAGAACGCTGTTGTTCAGGATAAGGGCGACGGTAAGGCATTCTTCTACGGCTGGGACGGCACGGGCTCCGAGGGCGGCGACATCTATTTTGACGTTATGGTTGACGGAGAAAAGTATACCTTCGTTATCGAGAGCTACTTCACAGGCTCTTCCACCGACGTATATAAGGCAGCTCAGGCGCTTAATATCGGCGACACCATTGACATCGAGGGCTACCTCTATTGGTACAACGGTCCTCAGCCTCACGTAAATTCTATCACCGTTAAATAATTCGACTGATTTACGGTAGCTTTAAATATTTTGCCTGCGGCGATATTGCCGCAGGCTTTTCGTTTTGCGTGGCGCGTATCGGAGCGGTAGACAGTCTATGGCGTATGGGCGTTTGCCGCTTTTGAAATTTTTATTCCTTTAAATTTACTGATTTAGGACTCATTTTATTCGTTTTAATTGACAAAACAAAAAAGATATGTTAAAATGTCCATTGAGAAAAACAGGTGGATTTAGTATGGGAGAAAAGAGAATGCTTGATTTCATATGTCCTAAATGCGGAGGACAGTTATCTGTTCTTGGTGGAAGTGCCGTATGTAAGGCGGGGCATTCCTACGACAGAAGCCGCTACGGTTATTATAATCTGCTTCTCTCATCATCGGGAGGAGTCCACGGCGACAATAAGGAAATGGTCTTGGCAAGACGGGCGTTTCTCGGCGCCGGTCACTACGCGCCCCTTGCGGCTTTGGTAGCGGATACCGTTATGAAATATACAGAATCCGGCGGAACGGTTCTGGACGCGGGATGTGGCGAGGGCTACTATACGAGCGAGGTAGAGAAGGCTCTGTTTCTCCGAGATAACTCGACACGGGTGCTGGCTTTTGACATATCAAAGGACGCTGTCAGGGAAACGGTGAAGAAAAATCCGCGAATCAGAGCAGCCGTGGCGGGCTCTTACCGTATGCCTGTCGCCGATGGGTGCGTCGATACGCTTATAAACACGTTTTCGCCTCTTGCCATAGACGAGGTGCGTCGTGTTCTCTGCGAGGGCGGAATCTTTATAATGGCTATTCCGGACGCCGAGCATCTTTACGAGCTTAAGGCGGCTATATACGATACCCCCTATAAAAACAAGGTGGCTGATACCGCGCTTGACGGCTTTGAGCTCATATACGATAACAGGCTTTCCTACAGCATGCGCCTTTCGGGAGGGGAGATACACGATCTGTTTATGATGACTCCTTACGCATATCGCACCTCAAGGATCGGAGCGGATAGAGTGAAGAAGCTCGGCGAGCTTTTATGTACGGCGGATTTTCATATTTTTGTATATAGGAAGAAATAGAATGGATACAACACACGGTAAATATCTCGGAGTAGATTATGGAGATAAGCGCACAGGCCTTTCGGAATGCGACGTGTCCGGTAATCTAGCCGGTGGAATATGTACTATCAGCGAGGGCGGAATGAACAAGACTGCCATCAGAGTAGCCGCAGAGGCGGAAAAGCGTGGCTGTAAGAAAATAATAATAGGTATGCCGAAGAATATGGACGGCACCGAGGGAGGAAGAGCGGACGTTGTGCGCGCTTTTGCCGAGCTGCTCTCCACCCATACCGATATACCTATAGATTTTATGGATGAGCGTATGACTACTATGGCGGCGTACAGATTTCTCGGAGAAACGGGAACTTACGGTAAGAAGCGCCGCGCCGCGATAGATACCTTATCCGCCGAGCTGATATTGCAGAGCTATATAGATAGGGAACGCGCGGAGAAGTCTCGTGAGCGCTCCGAGGGGGAAAAGGGGTAGGCAGTTTTTCATTCCGAACAATCGAAAATGCAGAGTAAATTGCGTCGGAGCAACTTGTAGAAAAACCGATAAAGAGAGCTAACGCCATACTCGTGTCGTGTTTTACTCTGGTTTTTGACTTTAGAAAATGCCTTTTCTAAGCCTACGAAACGCTTATACACTGCATAAGCGTCGGTTTCTGTGTGCTTTAGCGGTTTATCGCAAGCCGACGAGCTCATTAAAATAAAAATAACGTTTTTAAGATTACAATTTTAATAAGATTACAATTTTAAGGAGATAAAAAATGTCTGAATTCACCTTTGAGGTTAAGGGCGTTATGCTGGACGTTTCGCGTAACGCAGTCATCAATATGGACAATTGGAGAACGCTCGTGCCTATGCTTAAGGATATGGGCTACAACACTTTGCTCGTCTATTCCGAGGATACCTACGAGATAGAGGGCGAGCCCTACTTCGGTTATCTTCGCGGCAGATATTCAAAGGCGGAGCTCCGCGAGCTTGACGACCTCGCTTACAGTAACGGAATGGAGCTTATACCTTGCATACAGATGCTGGGACATTTGACTACGCTTCTCAGATGGAGAGAGTATAAATACGATACTCCCGACGCTCTTATGGTTGGCGATGAGCGGAACTACGAGCTTATCGAGAATATGTTCAAAACTATGAAGGATTGCTTCCGAACCAAAAGGCTCCACGTAGGTATGGATGAGGCGTGGTCCCTTGGCAGAGGAAACTATCTTCACGAGAACGGATACGAGGAAGTTGGCACGATTATGAAAAAGCATCTCGATCGTGTAACGGCAATAGCGGAGAAATACGGCTACGAGCTTCTTATATGGTCGGATATGTTCTTCCGCGGCTGGAACGGCGGAAGGTACTATTCTCCTAAGACGGTCATTCCCAAGGAATACGTCGAGGCGTTGCCCGGCTCGGTCATTCCTGTTTATTGGAACTACTACAATAAGGAAAAATCAATATATTCGGATATGCTGTACAATCATAAGCAGTTATCCGATAAAACCTGGTTTGCGGGCGGCGCTTGGACCTGGCTCGGCTACGGTCCGGCAAACAGGTTTACTCTGGATACGATGATTCCTGCAATCGAAGCGTGCAGGGAATCTGAAATCGGTAATTTCGTCGTAACCGTATGGGGCGACAACGGCTCCGAATGCTCAAAGTACGCCGTGCTTCCATCTCTCTTCTATATTGGTAAGCTTCTGAACGGCGTTACGGACGAGGACATGATCAAGGCAGAATTTCTTCGCAAATACGGTATAGAGTTTGATGATTTTATGCTTATTGACAGACTCAATAACCCATATCAAATCGACGAATCCCACGGCTGCACTACCGCGAAATATCTCCTCTTTAACGATTATCTCGCAGGTATGTTTGATAATACCGTGGCTGACGGTACCGGCGCGATCTACGCGGACACCGCCGCTAAGCTTCACGCTATAGCGAAAAAGAGCAGAAGATTTTCCTTCCTGTTTGACAGCGCCGCGAAGCTTTGCGATGTTTTGGCTATAAAGGCTGAAATAGGCATCAAGACCCGTTCCGCATACAAGTCAGGCGACAAATCGGAGCTTCTGAGGCTTGCAAATGAGGATTACAGAGAGATACTTAAGAGGCTTCGTATATTCAAGACCGCATACGAGAAGCAGTGGACCCACGACAATACCTACAATGGCTTTGAGGTTCAGGATTATCGCCTCGGAGGACTTATAGAGCGAACCGATGCCTGCCGCAGACGCCTTATAAGCTACGCAAACGGCAAGCTTTCCTCTATCCCGGAGCTGGAGTACGAGCTTCTTACCGTAGACGGAATTAAAAAGGGCGAAACTATGTATTATAACAGCTTCACTAAAACCATTACCGGCAACGTAATGTAATAGCTGCTGAAATTTTAAATCGGCATATTTTATCTCCTCGGACGTATTATATTAAGGTAGCGAAAGGAGAGAAAATATGAAAAGTGCAGCCGTAATCTTACTTATAGCGATACTCGCGTCGTTTACCGTGTCCTGCGGCATAGAGCCGGAGGTTTCGGATATGCTTTCGGATTTTATAGAGGACTATTCTGCCGATGGGATAATTTATTATTCTGGGGCGAGAGAGGGAGATGACGGGCATCTTGATCCCGAAACCCGTAATAAGCTGTTTTTGGGGCTTGATAAGACTCCGGAGCATTACGCGATTTTTCTGAACAGTCACTCCGATTACGGTGCGGAATGCGGCGTGTTTTTCTGTGACGGCACAGCGGAGCTGTATCAGGTTGTAGAAATGTGCGAGAAAAGGCTCAGCATTTTGAGAGGCGGAGATAAGAGTCTGCTTATTCGGTCGAAAAACACGGTATTCTATTCTACGCTCTCCGATCGTGACAGAGCAGAGAAGCTTTGGAGAGAGATACTCAGAGCCTATTTATGAGTCCGGTTTTATGACCGTGTGTTCGGGATCATGTAAAATAAACGGCGATTCGTAAAGAGCCGCGGAAAACCTAAAAATGAAAGGAAATACAAATGAGCTATCCGGAGGTTATACTTTGTAAATACGGCGAGGTAGTGCTGAAGGGCGCAAATCGCCAGAACTTTGAGTCCGGTCTTATCAAGGAGCTGCGCCGCCGCGCAAGTCCATACGGTAATTTCAAAATATATTTCAAGCAGAGCATAGTTTACGTAGAGCCGCGAGATAGCTTTGCGGATATGGACGGAATGTACACCGCCGCGAAGAAGGTGTTCGGCTTTATGGGCGTTACGCGCGCCGCAGTTTGCGATAAGACTATGGAGAGTATAATTGAAACCGTAAAGGGATACCTCCCGGATAAGCTTTACGGTAAGCGTACCTTCAAGGTGGACGCAAAGCGAGCGGATAAGAAATTTCCTCTGACATCTCCTGAAATTTCAGCGGAGATCGGCGGGGTTATTTTATCGGCGATGCACGGTATAAGGGTAGACGTTCGTAACCCTGAGGTTACCGTCACCGTTGAGATACGCGACGATCACGCCTACGTCAGAGCCGGACAGGAGGCAGGTGCGGGAGGTCTTCCTATCAGATCGTCGGGCAGAGGACTTCTGCTTCTCTCCGGCGGTATTGACTCGCCCGTTGCGGGCTGTATGATGGCAAAGCGGGGAATGGAGATAGAGGCGCTTCACTTCGAATCGTTCCCGTATACCTCAGAGCGTGCCAGAGAAAAGGTTATGACGCTTGCGCAGGAAATGTGCGAATTTTGCTCCAGAATCCACGTTCACGTAATATCCCTTACTCATATTCAAGAGGTACTGCGCGACAACTGCGAGGAGGACTACTTCACCGTATTACTCAGAGTATTTATGATGCGTCTTGCAGAGAGATGCGCTAACCAATATAAATGCTCGGCTCTTATCACCGGCGAGAGTCTGGGGCAGGTAGCATCGCAGACCCTTGCTGCAATAGGTGTCACTGATAGCGTAGTAAGCATTCCCGTTTTCCGTCCATGTATAGGAATGGATAAGAACGAGATAGTAATTGAGGCGCGCAAGTACGGTACGTTTGATACGTCCATTTTACCCTTTGAGGATTGCTGCACTGTATTTACTCCCCGTCATCCGAAGACACAGCCGAAGCTCTCCGAGGTTATGGCTCAACTTGAGAAAATAGATTTTGAAGGTCTGCTTGACGAGGCGTATGCGACTATGACTACAGAGGTGAAGCTCGTATATCCGGAATATAAATAATCATATGGCGTTTTTGTCCGCCATCTAAATGCTTTTAATTTCAAAAAATGTGAGTCAAAACACAGAAAATGCAACCCTAGCTTTGCTTTTTCTCCTTTTTATATGTTATTTACGCGTCGTTTTCCTTGTATATATCTGGGCTAGAACAATGTGATTATCAGCGTTGAAGCTCACACCCCTGGTACAATCCGCCTGCTCTCATTTTGTCCTGAATTTTCTTTATCAGCGCGTTTTTATCTCTGTTCCACATAGGCGCGATAAGCATATTTTCAGGGCAATCACCGGTAAGTCTATGTATGATTCTTTCCTTTGGCGTATGGGTCAGAACGTATATCACCCGGTTTAAGTACTCGTCTTCCGTAGGAGGCGCGTACTCGCCTCTCTCATACATCAGAGCTAATTTCGTGTCGCGCATAACGTATATTCCGTGTATCTTTATTCCCCATATCTTATACGCCGCCAGATAATCAACTGTTTCGGCGATATCTCGGTCATCCTCGCCCGGCAGTCCTATTATCAGGTGAACCACCGTGGGTATGCCGTAGCTTTGAAGTATCCTGACAGCTCTGTCAAATACCTCTCGCTTGTATCCTCTGTTTATTATCTCAGCGGTTTTATCGTTTGCTGTCTGAAGTCCTAGCTCCACCCATACTTCACATCTGTTTTTATATTCGCTGATAAGCTCAGCGATCTCATCGTCTATGCAGTCGGGCCGCGTACCTATTGCCAGAGCCACCACTCTTTTATCTCCGAGTGCTGAGTTGTATCTTTCCCGCAGCACTTCCGCTTTTGCGTAAGTGTTGGAAAAATTCTGAAAATACGCGGCGAAGAGATCTGTATCGGATGCTTTCGACAGAGCCTTGTCCACCTGCGCTTTTATACTTTCGCCTGCATCAATATGCTCTCCTGCGCCTCGCTCACCGCAGTAGATACATCCACCCGTACCGCATTTCCCGTCGCGGTTTGGACAGCTGAAGCCTCCGTCTATGCAAATTTTTTTAACTCTTCTTCCGTATTTTTCTCTGAAATAAGTGCTCAGATTATTATACAAGTCCATTTTTTCACCGCCTTTACTTTTATTATTTTACCACGCAAGACCGCGTTTTTCAACCCGATGGCATAAAATACATAAATTTCATCTGCCAAGCCATACTAAGTTCAGTCGGATTATCCGATAAACCAAAGAAAAGAGAATGAAAATGAAAGATACTGAAAAACAAAAGGACAAGAAAAGCAAAAACAATCTCGCCGACTTTAATATTCCCGACGCGCCCACCTATCCCGGAGAGAACAATACCGGGATCAATAATCCCGGCGTGGAGCTTCCCGCCTTCAATCCCCCCGTCCCCAACCGCGCCTGGACCGCTATGAAGCAGGGGTTGGATATAGATATGCTTTCCGAGGACGAGAAAAGAGATCTGTACCTCGGCAAAGACCGCATTATTTAACCGCTGACACCGGTTTTATGTAAAATAACTTTAAATATTTTCCTATTTCCTTGACTTTCTCCCTTTTGTTGCTTTATAATTTATTTGTTATAAATTTATATCAGGGAGAGAAATATGGACGATATGGAGCGCTACGGCGATTATAACGAGGTGGATGAAGCGCCTACTACAAATCCGGTGCTGAAATTTATCAAGATAGTCGCCGTTATTATATGCGTAGCGGTTGTTGGAATTATCGCATTCAGAATGTTTACCTTTAACTACTATCCTGCCGGTATGAAGACGGTTCATTTTACCGACGATCTTGCCTCTTTTTACCGCGAAGCAAGGGAAAACGCCCGTTTTGAAACTCAGAAGCTTCGCGCCCCCTATGACGACGCGACGGACGGAAACTTTTTCTGCGATCATCTTCGCGTATGCCGTGATGCAGGATATCTTCAGATAACTTTAAGATTCAACACGTCTCTCGTGCGTACGATAGAGGAGAAATACGGCGTTACGGTAGACCTCTCCGATAACTCTGAATTTACCTTCCGCCTGTATCGCAGCGGCGACGGAGGAGAGATAGGTACTCTCGCAAACGTGGAGTGGGACGAGTTCATTATGTACCGCTATGCGAAGCTTACGTTCGAGGACGTAGAATTTGGCGAGGGCGACACCGCCGTTTCCTGGATACGCCTTGAGGTATTCGTTAACGGTGTAGATTCCGATAAGAACAAGGCGGGGGTACAGCCCTTTATGATTCCCGTGTATGAGAACAACTCCGAGTATTCCAGATTTACCGAATACCATCTTTCGAGAGGAGAAATACCCGAGTGATGCAGGAATTTTCCACCAAAGCCAAACCATCGAACAATAGCGCTAGGATCATAATGAGTTTGTTTCTTGCATTTGCGGCTGTAACCGCGGTGGCATCGATGCTCGTTGATCGTTTCAGCGGTCTGATCAGTATACTTACCGTAGCGCTGATTTCAGGTGCGGTGTTTATTTATACTCGCTACGTATCCTGTGAATATTTTTACGACCTGACTACAGATCATACAGGTGATCGGATTTTTGTTGTACGCCAGATAACAGGCAAGCGAGAAACTACTTTAGCCAGAGTTAGCCTCAGTGAGATATGTAAGGTAGAGCGTGAGAACTCCGCGACGGCTAAATCCCACAGAACTCCCGTTGGATTTAAGAAATATTTTTACACTCCGACTCTTATGCCGGAGCACATCTGCAGACTCACTGTGGTGGGTAGATACGAGTCATCGGAGATCGTTATCGAATGCTCCGATGAGTACGCCGACGTGCTGTCCAATCTTTCGAAAGAGGCATCTGCCTCCATCGTAAAGCCGGACGTGGAACTTTGATTCATTTTTAATCAACGTATCCGAAATTAAAACGAGTAACCGCTATGCTATCAAAATAGCGGTTATTTTAGTAAAAGTAAGCAACGAAGGAGATACATATGGATTTTTCAAAAATAAAATTAACAGACAGTACGGTGATCTCGGCAGAGCTGAAAGTGATCAGCGAGGATGGTAAGCCACCTATTGAAGCGTACTGCATAAACGTGGAATCTTGCGCTGAGGAGGGCTCGTTTATCCGTCATATATTCTGGCTTCCTCTTGAGTGGAATGGAATATTTCTCGGCGTAGGTAACGGTGGCGCGGGAGGTAAGCTCGGCGCGTCGTTGTACGTGGAGGCTCGCGACGGAACGGCTGTTGGGCAAACGGATATGGGAACCTACCGCATGGTAAACGGTGAGCAGACCCGATCGTCCAAGGCCATGATGCGTGATTACGGTTGGCGATCTACGCATCTGATGACGGTAGTTGCTAAGGAGCTGATCCTCGCTTTTTACGGCAGGCTACCGGATTATTGCTATTTCAACGGTGCTTCCGCAGGAGGTAAGCAAGCGCTCTCGGAGGCGCAGAGATATCCCGATGATTACGACGGTATAATAGCCCGCTGTCCTTCATTTAACTCCGTATTTCTGGGTATACATTTTCTTTGGATGTACAGCTGCCTTCGCAATCGGGACGGTACAACACGGATAAATGATACCCTGCGTGATAAGATCACCGCCTCTGCCGTAAAATTCTTTGAACGTGATGGTAGTCTTGGTGCACGCTACGGCTTTGTTTCTACCGGATATATTGACGAGAATACCGTTAATGATTTCTTGGAGTTTTTGAGGCTGGAAATATCCGAAATTACCGATGATCAGCTTGAAATATTAAGGAAGTTGTACGAAGGTCCGAAAAATTCTCAAACCGGTGAGCAGATCCACTGCGGTCTACCCATTGGAGCAGAGAAAAATTGCGGATATTTCGATGAAATTGAGAACATCCCCGAATACGATTCTCCTTGGTTTAAGCTCTTCTTTGGTCAGGATTTTGATGAGCGAACCTTTGATTACGCCGATCAGGTCGACGAGTATTTTTATGGCAATGCAGAGAATTTCGGTGCTGTAGATCCTGATCTCTCCGCATTTTATGAGCACGGCGGCAAGCTGATCATGACATCGGGAGGCTCAGATCCGTACGGACCGTGGGCGGATGCCATGAATTACTATAATCGCGTTCTGGAGGTTTTCGGCGATCAGGATAAAGTGATGAGCTTCTTCAGATATTTTGTAATTCCCGGCAAGGGTCACAGCACCGACGGTCTTGGAGCAACGGACGAATTCGGAAGCGAGAGTATGGAAAGCGAGCTTTCCGCTATCCGTAAATGGCGAGAGCAGAGTAAAGCACCTGAGTGCATATACGGTGCAAGGCTTGAAACAAGGGAGGACGCCGAGGGAAAAACGCACAAAGAACTCGTTTATATAGCTCCGGTATATCCGTACATAGGGGATAAGAAAGAAGGCGTAAATTATCCCAAATGTACCTCGGCTCGATATATTGATGAGCAGGTCGCAATTATTCGTGAGTCGATTGATCGCGCAAATGGTTTTTTGAAATAAATTTTTTTAATCGGTCAAAAAAATAAAGAAATCATCAAAAATAGTCAAAGAGATTAAGGAAAAAATAAGAAAATTGAGTATAATATTCCTTAGATAAACTAAAAACCGAAAAGGAGCTATACTATGGCAAAGAAAAGATACGCGCACGTAGGTCTCGGCGGCAGAGCGAGAATGTATTATAAGGCTATCGCCACCACCTACAAGGATACTGCAGAGCTCGTTGGCTTCTGCGATATTAACCGCACCCGTCTTGAATACGCGAACAATGTGCTTGATAAGGAGTTTGGCTACAAGAAGCTTCCTCTCTACGGCGCAGACGAGTTCGAGAAGATGATTGAGGAAACCAAGCCTGACGTTGTTATCGTAACCTCTATCGACCGCACCCACCACAGATACATAATCAAGGCTATGGAAATGGGCTGTGACGTTATTTCCGAGAAGCCTATGACCGTTGATGCGAAGAAGTGCCAGGAGATCATAGACTGCATTCAGCGCACCGGCAAAAATCTCCGCGTAACCTTCAACTACCGTTACGCTCCACACAATACCAAGATCCGCGAGCTCATAATGAACGATACTATCGGTAAGATCACTCAGGTTCATTTCGAGTGGATGCTCAATACCTCTCACGGCGCTGACTACTTCCGTCGTTGGCACAGAGATAAGAGAAATTCCGGCGGACTTCTCGTACACAAATCCACCCATCACTTCGACCTCGTTAATTTCTGGCTCGGCACTTATCCCAAGCGCGTCTTCGCTCTCGGTGATCTTAAGTTCTACGGCAGAGAGAACGCTGAGGAGCGCGGCGTAACCAAGTTCTACTCCAGAGTGCACGGACAGAAGAATGCGGAGGGCGATCCCTTTGCGCTCGTTATGGATGGCAACGAAAATCTCGAAAGCCTCTATCTCAAGGCAGAGGCAGACGACGGCTATATCCGTGACCAGAGCGTTTTCGGCGACAACATCAGCATCGAGGATACTATGAACGTCCTCGTTCAGTATGCAAGCGGCGCTCAGATGTCCTACTCGCTCAACGCGTACTCTCCTTGGGAGGGCTTCCGCGTATGCTTCACAGGTACCAAGGGCAGAATTGAGCTTGAGGTAATAGAAACGGTTTACGTAAACGCCGGCGGCGATTCCAAGAACGAGGGTGTTATCAAGGGTAAGAAAATCACCGTATATCCTATGTTCGGCGAAGGCTACAACGTAGAGATCGCTGAGGGTGTCGGCGGCCACGGCGGCGGAGACGAGGTTCTCCTGAACGACCTGTTCGGCACTCCCACTGAGGATCCCTATAAGAGAGCGGCATCCTACGTAGACGGCGCAATGAGCATACTTACCGGTATCTCCGCAAACAAGTCCATCGCCAGCGGTATGCCCGTTGACGTTATGTCCTTGGTAGATCTCCCCGGCTACAGAAAGATATAAGACAGATTAGAGTTAATAAAAATATTCTGCCCAAATGGGCAAGTAAAGCTATAGCGTGATGCACCGTAAGGAGCATCACGCTATAGCTTTTTATATAGTCTTACGATCTTCGGCGAATAGGATCGCCTATACCATCAGATTGTATGACCCGCCCCGTACCGAAACGTCAAAACTTGCAAGCACACGCGAAGCAACAGCTTAAATATTTTCCACCTGCGGTTAAAGCGGTTGCAGATTTTGATTTCGTATAGACAAAACGGAAAACGTATGCTACAATGGAAATAGCTCGGCGTATAATTTCACGAACAATGCCATAGGAGGATCTGATATGAAATTTGTTGGATTGACCGACGGTTACGGAATCGTCGCGGAGAAGCTTTCAAAGAAACTCTGTCTTTCAAAAATAGATATGACCGTTCGCTTTACCGAGAGGGATGAAATGACCGTCGGCGTAAAGGACGGCGAGGGATATATCCGCTGCGGCAAAAAGCATCATTTTGCCAGACTCTTGGGATTGCTGTGCTGTCACGTCGGAGAGGGCGACTTTGAAATATGCGAAAAGTCCTATTTTGAAACGCTCTCCTGCATGATGGACGTGTCATCCGGCGCGCCTCTGACGGTAGAGAGTATATACGAATATCTCGACACGCTCGCCCTGAACGGATATAATCAGGTACTCTTTTACGTAGAAGATATGTACGAGATAGAGGAGAATCCCTACTTCGGTTATCTGAGAGGAAGATATACCTACGGGGAGCTTAAGGCGATCGACGACTACGCCTTTGAGCTGGGTATAGAGATGGTAGCCTGTATGCAGACTCTCGGTCACCTCGCCTCGTATCTCGTATGGCCGGAGGCGGCACATCTGCGCGAGAACAATATGGTGCTTCTGCCCGATAGCGACAGAACCTACGAATTTATAGAGCGGATGATAGTTAATTCCACTCGCGCATTCCGCTCCCGCCGTATTCATATCGGATGCGATGAGGCACACGGAGTAGGCAGGGGGAATTATCTGAAAAATCATCCTCTTACACCGCAGATAGACGTTTTTATAGACCACGTAAACAGGGTTTGCGAGATATGTAAAAGACACGGGCTGAAGCCTATGCTCTGGCACGATATGATATTCGCTCTCTCCTCTGCATCGTATTCAAATTACGATAGACGAGTAATCATATCCGACCGTATGAAAAACGAGCTTGACCCGGAGCTTGAGATAGTTATGTGGCATTACGGTCAGGTGCCCGGTTGCGAGGAATTTATGATAGATAAATTTCGCGAGATGGGCAAGGATATAATCTTTGCCGGCGCCTCGTGCATATGGAAGGGACCGTTACCGGACAACTATTTTTCGAGCAAGGTGACCGAAATTTCTCTGAGAATATGTAAGGAGAAGGGAATCAGAGAGGTCTGCGTTACCGTATGGGCGTATGACTCTAAGATATATCAGATGGGCTATCTCGACGTTTGCCGCTACGGCGAGCTGGCGTACAACGGGGGCGCTGAAAGTTTACGCGAAAGATTTGAATTTATTACCGGCATCTCCTACGACGCTATGATGCGTATGAGTGATATTAACGATCTCTATAATACTCCGGAGGCGATAGCTGATCCGGGATACGATAAATGTTCGAGAGGAAACAGATATTACCTTTGCGATCTCACAGTAAACGTAATGGAGCGTGATATGCTGGAAACTCCCCGCTCATCGTATTATCGCTCGGCGGCTGAATATCTTCAGCCTTTTGCTGAGAAAGCGGTGGGTACTTCTCTTGACTATTTCTACTCCTACGCCTATGAGATATTCGCGCTTATGGCTGTAAAGTGCGAGATAATCGAGAATCTTGGACCGGCATACAGTAGAGGAGATAGAGAAACGCTCCGTAAGATACTTAATCAGGAGCTTCCCGAATATCTCACGCACCTTGAGAGTCTGAGCTTGGCGCACGGTGCGCATAAGGATAGGTATCTTAAGGCGTACGGAGGCGAAAAATACGATATCTTCTACGGCTCGCGGAAGGAGCGCGCAAAGGTGGTTATGCGCAGACTGCGAGGCTATCTTGATGGAGCTCTCGATTCACTTCAAGAGCTTGAGGGCGAACGCCTGAAATATAATGGAGGCCCCATCTTTCCGATACGTTAATCCATACCCGTGTCGCGTTTTTAAAAATAAAAACGAAAGAAGCTTACCTGTTTTTGATAGCAGGGTAAGCTTCTTTTCTTTGTTTGAAAGTAAAACGTCTGCGTTTTCCGACTGTACGAAAATGGGAATTGCGCCTCTGAAAAAAGAATCAAAGGCTTTTGTAATTTACCTGCCGTGGAAACGTATTACACCTCGTACGAAAATAAAATAACGGCTCTTGTGCTCTTTGAACGCTGTAAAAGCAAATAGCCCCTCGAAGATAAACTAACGACTCTTGTGTTTTGCCGCGTATTCGGTAGGCGATATGCCGGTGAGTTTTTTGAAAAGAGAAGTCAGATAATGTACCGAAGACATATTTAATATATCTGCGATGTCAGTCAGCGTGTGTCCGCCGGCGCAAATAAGCTCCTTTGTATACTCTATTCTTCTACGGTTTACGTAATCTATCACCGTCTGACCGTACGCGTCCTTGAATTCCCGCGAGAGAGTAGTTTTATTGGTGTTAAACAGAAAGCACAGATCGTCTATTTTGATCTTCTGACAGAAGTTGCAGTCAAGATATCCCTTCAGCGCAACGGTGTCCACGTTTCCGGGCATACACGTAGCGCTCGCTTCGCCACTCTTCAAGGAGTCTGAAAGCCGTAGACATTTTATCAGAAATATTTGCAAATAATTCTTTATCAGCTGATCCGCTCCATAGGTAAATCTGCGCCTTTTTTTCATATTTCTGGTGTTAGGTATATCATAGGGTGGTAGATAAACGCTTCTTCCCTCACGCACTATCTCTACCAGCATTTTTTCAAGCTCGTCGGTCAGATGCAGGGGGGCGTGTGTCAATTTTTCAAGATTTTTCGACTTACATTCGAATCCTATTATAATAATATTCGTGGCAACATCGGTATCCGATGAGAGAGAATGCTTCTCGTTTTCTCCATGGAGGATAAGCTCACCCTCCACCAAAGCTCCCGTGTATTTATCCGACTCTATGTTTATACGTCCTCGCTCTACGTACACAAGCTCCGGAAAGGCGTGACTGTCGTGACAGGTATGCAAGTCTTGGGTAAACTCAAAATAATGGACGTAAGCCAGAGAGGGTACTGATATTTCACGCTTAAAGCTTTTCAGATTAAATTCCATACGACCTCCGCAATAAGATATATTCATTCGGTGCAAGGCAATTTGATTTCCGTTTTAATCTTTTTACAATATTATACTACAGATTTACGATTTTGTAAAGACAAGATTGGCATTTTATGATAGAATAAAAACAAAAACACTTAGGAGATTTTATTATGTCACGTATTTGTATTCCGGATTATGAGTATCAGGAAAGAATTAAAAAGGCGGCAAAGCTTATAGCTGCGCGCGGTCTTGACGTTATGGTTGTCGCGTCTACCGAGAGCGACTATGCAAACGCGAGATATTTTTCTGGCTTCTGGCCTCTCTTTGAGAGAGCAGGCGTAGCGATTTCTGCTACGGGCGATGCGGCGCTTCTCGTAGGTCCGGAGTCTGCCGTATTCGGCAAGGACTGGTCTAAGATAGAGAAGGTGTTCGTTCTTCGTGAATTTCGCGAGTCCGCAGACCCATCCTATCCTGAGCTTCAGGCGTCTACCTTCAACGACGTTTTCAAGGCTATCGGTGTAACTGGAGAAAATATTAAGATCGGACTTGGCAGCTACGTTGAGTGCACTCTCCCCATATTCGAAGGACTTAAATCATCCTATCCCAAGGCAGAAATTGTGAAATGCAACGATATTATGGTTTCCCTGCGTCAGATCAAGTCCGAAAACGAGCTTGCCTGCATTCGCGAGGGCTTCCGCATTATCGAGCTCGCTACCGATGAGGTCATTAAGAATCTTCGCCCCGGTGTTACAGAGCTTCAGATGGTAGGCGTAGCGCAGAGAGTAATATACGAGAATGGCGCAGAATACGAGGGACTTCCTATGTACGTCTTCTCGGAGTCGTCCACCCGTCACGCTATATCCCGCTCTACCTATAAAACGATAGGTAAGAACGATATCGTTCAGCTTAATCTCTCCGCTAAAATAGACGGCTATTCTCCCTCCATAGGTCTTCCCGTATGTATGGGTAAGCTTGAGGGCGAGCGTCGCGATCTGGTTGAGTTCTGCCGCAAGATGCATCATTGGACGGAGGATCAGCTCAAGGCGGGCGTATACGCCGACGAGATTGCAAAGCAGTTCCTTCAGATGTATAAGGACGCAGGCTACGGTGATAATTACGTTTACGGTCCCTGCCACGGTACAGGTATGATCGAGGTCGAGGCTCCCTGGATGGAAACCTCTACTCACTATCCGCTGGAGGAAAATATGACTTTCCAGATAGACACCTTCATTTCCGGCGACACATTCGGATGCCGTTGGGAGAAGGGCGCGGCTATCAAGTCCGACTGCTGCGAGAGCTACACCGATTACCTCAAGCGCGACGTCGTAGAGCTTGGCTTCTGATAGAACTAATATAACCGAATTTTGACACGGGTGCGCACTAAACTGCGAATTGTGTTAAATACATCAAAAGAGTAAGGAGATAAAAATGTATCTTGATCACTCATTTCCAAGAGAAACGAAATACGTAAAGGATAAAAACATCCCACTCGTTATAGTCGGCGGCACCGTAGAGTATCACGGAGCGCATTGCTCCTACGGCTGCGACACTCTGATCGCCGAGGGACTCGTAAAGAGGCTCGCGGAGAAAAAGGAAATTATGATAGCACCCACTATCTCGTACAGTCCTGCAAGCTATGCGGTTGGCGACTCAAAGAGCGGCACCGTTCACGTAAAAGAGCAGGCGTTCGAAAACTACGTTTATTACGTATTTATGAGCCTTCTCGAAGCAGGCTTCAGAAATATTTACGTGGTTATACATCATCAGTTCGAGCAGGAGTCGGAGATGCCTATGACGCTCTGCTACCGTATGGCAGCCAAGAGAGCAACGATGGAATATCTTGAAAAAACGCTCGGACAGGGCTGGTGGGGCAGCGAGTCCTACGCAAATTATTACGAGGAGCTTGAGGGAGATAATAATCCGTTCGGCTGGATCAAGGTTATTCCCACGATGTCCACCGCGGTGCAGAATGCGACCGGCTACGATCACGCCGGCAAATACGAGTCGTCGCTCCTGATGGCGCTCTATCCCGACTGCATTAAGCTTGACCGCATCGACGATATCAAGCATTGGTTTACCGAGTCGGCGAGAGAAGCAAACGCGGAGCTTGGTAATCTTATGGCGGAGAAATCACTTGAATATCTCGCCGAAGCAATAAAGTAAAGTACCAAAATTTAAAAACCGCTGTTTTCGGTAGCAGCGGTTTTTTTATATCACTTATATGCCTCGTCTTTTCGATAGGCGAGATGATCCTTAATTTTTCGATTTTTACATAGCGAAAAAATTAAAAAGTGGGAAAAACACATATAGAACAGTGCTTTTTGCATTTGAGTTTGACATATACTATGCCCAAATGTATTCGAATAAGAAAGATTGAAAGGGCTTTCCGTGAGATTTATTAACTTATCTAAGAAGTACGGATCTTTCGCGGATTTGGTATCAAAGCGCTTTTCGATTGACGCGTATAAATTCCAATAAGATTTGAATAGCGTCGATCGTTATTTGTTTGAATACCGTCGATCGTTATTTAAGTATAAGCCCGATTATCCATATCTGCAGTCGGTCGGGCAGGGCGGAGAGCAGAATCAGCAGAGGATTCCTGTTTATTGGATAAACGAGCCTCGGATTGCGACAAACCAGAGCCCGTGTCACCTTTTTTGCAATTTTTTGCGGATGAACAGAACGCGATTCGACGCTATTCACTATTCTCTTGAACCTATTAGCGTTGTATTTGTATAGATTGGTATTCTCGGTAAATTTATCAAGCTCACGGGTGGAGTCCCCAAGCAATGAGGTTCTGACAGCTCCCGGTCTTACGACTGATACGGAAATACCCAGAAGATTCAGCTCCATTCGCAGTGAAAACGCGTACTTCTCAAGGGCGGCTTTCGTAATTCCGTATATCCCCGTAAAGGGTAGAGGGTCCAAAGGCGCAAGCTCGCTAGAGGTAATCACAATCCTCGATCCACGATCCATATATTTAATCGCCTCCCGGTTAATTCTATACACGCCCCCCAGGTTAATGTTGAAAATTCTAATAAATTCATCCTCGGTCATCTCGACCAGAGAGTTCAGCTTATAGATTCCTGCAGTATGCACCACGGCGAAAATGTGTCCTGTTTTCTCGCCTATTGTCCGTACGGTTTCGGCCACGGCTTCGTTGTCCGTTATATCGCAGGAGTGTTTTTCGTGGCAGGGACATTCGAAATCTCCGATATCTATTCCGTATACAGTGAATCCGATATCGCAGAGCGCGGAGCATATCTCCTTGCCCATACCGCCGCCCGCGCCCGTTACTATTACGTTTTTCATAGTTTGCTCCGTTCCGTATATTCTGTAATTACATTACTATTTTACCACAGGCAAAGCCTGAAATCAACGGTTAGTTCGCTTTTTTAAATTTTAACGCCGATTGTTATGCGACCTTAAAGGCGTTTAAGTATCCTCTAAAATCAGCGTCTTCATTTTGAGCGCATAGCTTATCAGATTTACAGCCGGAACGGAGAATAGCAAAACGCGCAGAGCGGGATAGGGATACAGTACGGTCATCAGCGCGGATAAGCCGAGCGTATATCCGGAGAAGCGGAGAACGTCGGAAAATGGCAGATATTCGCTTATGTCTTTCCTCGATAGATAATAGCCGAGCGCGGCGCTTGCCGTGAATGACAGAAGAAGCGCTAAACCCGCTCCAAAGTAACTGAAACGCGGCACGAGAATAATATTTAATAGAGCATTAAGCACGCCGGCAAGTATCATTGCGGCGGATTGTCTATACGGCTTTTCCTCGTGAAGCGCAATAATGCCGATGAGAGATGTCAGAAATGAGGGCAACGTTGCCATAGCGAGCGGAAATACGGAGGGTAGCGCTGCAGAATAGCTGCGGGGTGAAAGCAACGCGAGTAGTTCGGGAGCAATGCCCGTCAGCACCACGGTCAGAGCGCCCAAGGAAGCGTAAATATTTGACACGGTACCCCTCATTTGTGTTAAATCGCCGTTTTTCAGCTTTCTCGTCATCCAGGGAAATAGTGCGGAGCCAAGACTTCCGGTGAGAAAGGTGAGTCCTACGCCGATTGAATGAGCAACAGTATACGCGGCTAACGCCTCTCTGCCTAAATAACGGGCTATGGTCAGCTTGTCAGCCTCTGCGACTATACCGTGGCAAACAGCTCCCGGAATAAGCGGCAGAGCGCACCCGAAAAGGTATTTCCACATCTTTGCGTCATATAATCCGTTTTTTGCTCTCATAATTAGAAAGGGGAGCGCGGTGAGGATAGAAATTATGAGCAGACCGATGATCCTGGAGTATGCGCCGGACAATATTTTCAGCAGTCCGAGAGAAACGAGAGGTCCTCCAAGAGCCGAAATTACCGTTATAGCGCTTGCGCTTTTATACGAGTAGAAATATCTTTTTTCAGCGAGAAACGCGGAGATAGCGCAGTCCGCGGTCAACTGCAGCAGCAAAAATGGCACGAAGCCCGCTCTCAATCCTATTCTGTCCGAGAAAGACAGTATCGGAAAACACAACGCGACTGAGAATAAAATTGACATTGCAATCGCCGACGCTGTAAATTTGTCCTCCTTTCCTTTGAATACGGTATATCCTCTGTACATCACGCTTCCGGAAAATACCGATCCGCAAAGGGTAGTTATCAGTCCGAGCACCGTCATATAGAGGGCGTAGCTACCGTATTCTTCGCCGGACATAGCGTGGGTAAACAGAGGAGTAAATGCAAGCCCCAGTGCCTTGGCTGTGATGCTAGCGGCGGTGTAGCCTGCACTCGCTTTTGCCGGAATTTTCAGCTTTTGTCTTTCTCTTTTTTCTTTAATATCCTTTTCCGTAGGCATTTTTTCATCCTTTATTATCTTCTTTTATCTGCGCGTGACGCGATCGCATTTTTGCGAAATTTTTGTTGGAGCGGAGAGTCAGCCTTTTCTATTTGCGCATAATACTCGTTTTTGATAACAAGCAGCCTATATTCTGTCAAAAATGACTGTCGTTCTATCAAAATTATAAACAATTTGCAACTTTTACATAAAATCCTGCAAAATGACAAAAATCTTACAAAAAGGTATTGATTTTCTCTCTAATATGCTATATAATAAGTCTATAATTTTTTAAAATATAAATCGAGGAGAAAAAACAATGTTTAAGTCAGCATATCTTAACGATCTGATGGAGAGAGTTATCGCACGCAACGCAGGCGAGAGTGAGTTCCATCAGACAGTCAGAGAGGTACTTGAGTCTATCGAGCCTGTTCTCGAACAGAGCCCGGAGTACATAACCTCAGGAGTTCTCGAACGTCTTGTAGAGCCTGAGCGTATCATCAAATTCCGTGTTCCGTGGACAACCGACGACGGCAAGGTAGTAGTAAACCGCGGATTCAGAATTCAGTTCAACAGCGCTATTGGTCCTTACAAGGGCGGACTTCGCTTTCATCCCTCCGTTAACGAGTCTATAATCAAGTTCCTTGGTTTTGAGCAGACCTTCAAAAACTCTCTTACCAGTCTTCCTATGGGCGGCGGCAAGGGCGGCTCTGACTTTGATCCCAAGGGCAAATCCGATGCAGAGGTTATGCGCTTCTGTCAGAGCTTTATGACTGAGCTTTGCAAGTACGTAGGCGCAGACACTGACGTTCCCGCAGGCGATATCGGCGTAGGTGCGAGAGAGATCGGTTATCTCTACGGTCAGTACAAGAGAATCCGCAACGAGTTTACAGGAGTTCTTACCGGTAAGGGTATTTCCTACGGCGGTTCGCTTATTCGTCCTGAGGCTACCGGATTCGGCGCAGTTTATTACACGGTTGAGATGCTCAACTACTTTGGTGACAGCATCAAGGGAAAGACCTTCGCTATCTCCGGCTTCGGTAACGTTGCCTGGGGTACTGTTAAGAAGATCAATGAGCTCGGCGGTAAGGTAGTTACCATCTCCGGTCCCGACGGCTATATTTACGATAAGGACGGTATCTCAACAGAGGAGAAGGTAAACTATCTCCTTGAGATGCGTGCATCCTGCCGTAACAGAGTTGAGGATTACGCGGATAAGTTTGGCGTTCCCTTCTTCAAGGGCGAGAAGCCTTGGGGTGTTAAGGTTGACATCATTATGCCCTGCGCTACTCAGAACGAGGTTGGCATGGCAGAGGCAGAGAAGATCGTTGCTAACGGTGTAAAGTATTACGTTGAGGTATCCAATATGCCCACCACTAATGAGGCTGTAGCATACCTTAAGGCGAACGGCGTTATCGTCGCTCCCTCAAAGGCGGTTAATGCCGGCGGCGTATCCGTTTCCGGTCTTGAGATGAGCCAGAACTCTATGCGATACAGCTGGACCGCGGAGGAGGTTGACGAGAAGCTGAAGATGATTATGAAGAACATCTTCAACGCGTCCGTTGCAGCGGCAGAGAAGTACGGTATGAAGGGTGACCTTGTGGCCGGCGCGAATATCGCGGGCTTCATTAAGGTTGCGGACGCTATGCTTGCGCAGGGCGTGGTTTAATGATTATTCGGGACGGAGTACATCTCCGTCCCTTTTTTATCAGGTTTCATTTTGAAGAAAATACGGTGTTTTGCCCAAATCGCCGCGCTCTTTGATTTAGAGAGCGGCTATTCCATACTGCTCTGACACGGCTTGACATACTTGCTGCGATGCTATATAATATAGGAGCAAGTATATTATTTGCAGTCCTGAATATTTTATTACACGGAGAATGCGGATGAATAAATACGATTATATAGCCTTTGACCTCGATGGCACGCTCACAGATCCCGAACACGGTCTTATCGAGGCATTTATCTACGCGTTTAAGAAAATGGGGGTGACTGATTATGGTGATAGAGAATCGCTCCGTCGCTTTATCGGTCCATCTCTGTACGTCGTTTGGCAGGATGAATTTGGATTTGATTCTGATACGGTAATAGAGGCTATAGAGAAATTCCGTGAGTACTATAACATATACGGTTGGTGGGATAACAGGGTGTACACAGGTATTCCGGAGATGCTGTCAGAGCTTAAGGCGAGAGGAAAAAAGCTTATTTTAGCTACCTCAAAGCCGGAGGGCACTGCGAAAAAGATAATGTCATTGTTTGAATTGGACCGCTATTTCGACTTTATCGGAGGAGCCGCCGGAGATAATAGGGATCACAAGTGGGAGGTTCTTAGCTACAGTATGCGTGAGTCGGGAGCCTCGCCGGATAACACCGTCCTCGTCGGTGACCGTATGTACGATGCGGATGGCGCGCAAAAATGCGGAGTTGATTCCGTCGGAGTACTTTGGGGACACGGCTCGGAGGAGGAGCTTAACTCGTCGGACTTCAATCATATCGTGAAGACTCCGGATCAGCTTTTGGAGCTTTTGAAATAGTATGCCCAAAACTCGACTGCGTGAGCGGATCGTGATGAGCAATCTGCTCTGTCAGGCTGTTCGCTTAATGTAAACAGTACATTGAAACAACTTCTGTTTTGAGCAGCGCAGCAAAAAAATAAAGCCGATTGTGCAAAGCATTGTTTGCATAATCGGCTTTATTTGTTATTTAATTATTATTCAATTGCTCCTGCCTTAACAGCCTCGAAATCAGCCTCGATTTCTGCGGAGGGCTTCTCAGTAAGAAGAGAAACCGCTACGATAAGGATGGAGGAGAAGATGAACGCGGGAAGAAGCTCGTAGATTCCGAACACACCGCCTAAGCGAGCTATAAGGAATTTCCAGATGAATACCATTGATCCGCCGCCAAGCATACCTGCTATAGCGCCTGCGCGTGTCGTTCTCTTCCAGAAGAGAGAGAAGAGCATCAGAGGACCGAAGGTAGCGCCGAAGCCTGCCCAAGCAAATGAAACGATAGTAAAGATAACGCTGTTTTCGTCCAGCGCGATAAGTGCAGCGATAACCGCGATAGCTGTGAGAGTGATTCTGGATACCCACATAACCTTCTTGTCCGGGGCGTCCTTTTTGAAAATACCCTGGTAGATATTCTTGGATACAGAGGATGCGGCGATAAGCAGATAGGAGTCGGAGGAGCTTATCGTAGCTGCCAGAATACCTGCCATAACCAGACCTGCAATAATAGGAGGCAGGAAGGATTCAGCCATCTTGATGAAGATGTTTTCCGCATCGCCTGAGGTGAGATACTCAGTGGGGAAGAGCTGACGACCTACGATACCGATGAACACCGCTACACTGAGAGAGATGACTACCCAAATCATAGCAACTCTTCTAGAGGTCTTAAGCTCGTTTTCCTTGCGTATTGCCATAAATCTGAGGAGGACCTGAGGCATACCAAAGTAGCCGAGACCCCAAGCAAGCATAGAGAAAATGGAGAGAATACCGTAGGGAAGCGCTTCTCCGAATACAGGAGAGAGAGATCCGTCTGCGTTCTGCACTGTCTGCTGAACACCGTCTACAACGGTGGGATTAGCCATTCCGAAGAAATCAATGAATCCGTCTATCTTGCCGGCGTTTTCAAATACCGCGCCGAAACCGCCCGCCTGAATAGTACCGATGGTTACGATAACTGTCAGAGCCACGATCATAACTATGCTCTGCATAAAGTCAGATGCGCTCTCAGCCATAAATCCGCCAATTATGGTATACGCTACGACAAACAGCGCGCCGAGAAGCATCATCACCCAATAGGGAGCACCAAACAGAGTGGAGAACAGCTTACCGCAGGTTACAAAGCAGCTCGATGCGTAAACGGTAAAGAATACCAGAATGAATACTGCCGCGATTGACATAATGACCTTGTTCTTTTCGCGGAAACGGTTAGAGAAGAAGTCGGGAAGAGTGATGGAGTTGTTCGCTCTTACGCTGTAGCGGCGAAGTCTTTTGGATACTATAAGCCAGTTAAGGTAAGTACCGATCGCCAGACCAATAGCAGTCCAAGCCGCGTCCGCCAGACCGCACCAATAAGCCACGCCGGGCAGACCCATCAGCAGCCATCCTGACATATCCGACGCTTCTGCGCTCATCGCCGTTACGTACGGACCGAAGGAGCGTCCGCCGAGGAAATAGTTTTCAGAGCTTTTGTTCGCTCTTTTATAATAATATACTCCGATACATATTACCGCGGTCATGTAAATAACCATCGAAATAAGTATCTGAACCTGATTTGCAGACATTGAAATGTCCTCCCTTGTGAAATAATACGCAAATTATACCACAACTTTTCCATTATGTCAATACAGAACGTATTCTAGACTGTTATAAGCAAAAAGTCTAAAAACTCCGCTAAAACTCTGCATTTATAACTAGAATTTAATTTAAACTTTAATTGTAAATATTCTGTGAACAAAAGGAAAAATGGGTAAAAATATGATATAATGACAGCATAAATATTCGAAAGGCGGAAAAACCGATGAGAAAGCCTAACGCCCAGACTAAGAGCCGCATAATAACTGCCGCTTGGAAGCTATTCTACGAGAAGGGCTATGATTATACCACCGTGGAGGATATCGTGGAGCTCTCAGCCACCTCAAAGGGCTCGTTTTATCATTATTTCGAGGGCAAGGACTCTCTACTAGGTACACTCTCCACTCTTTTCGACGAGAAGTACGAGGAGCTTATGCCCGGTATAGCGGAGATCCCTAATAGCTTTGAGAGGCTTATGTTTTTGAACCGCGAGCTTTTCTTAATGATAGAGAACAGCGTTTCTATAGATCTGCTATCCAAGCTTTTATCCACTCAGCTTTTTGCCAGAGGAGAGCGTCATTTGCTCGACCGCGACAGAATATATTTCAAGCTGCTTATAAGGACTGTCAGAGAGGGGCAGGAGGCGGGAGAGCTAATAAGCACGGTGTCCTCTAACGAGATAGTCAAGGCGTACGCCCTCTGCGAGCGCGCCTTTATGTACGATTGGTGTCTGTGCTCCGGCGAGTATTCTCTCACCGCCTACGCTACCCCTATGATGCGCGCCTTTCTTTCCCATTACCGTAAAAACTAAGAGTCCCGTGTATATTCAGAGCCGAAACGAAAAATACTTCGTTTCGGCCCTTCTTTAATATATATGTAGAGTTTAGCAATCACCCATATCCCGCGTGATATGGAAATTGCTCTCTCGGTAACGTAAAGATAAATTCTTTAGACACCTGTCATATGTCATCAACCTCTTCGTCACCGTGCTCTGCCATCCATTGTAGGCACGCGTCGTATGCCTCGTAATCGAGATCTGCCATGGTGTTGGTATGCAGCACGACACCCTCCGCTTCTTTCGCGAGTATTTTCTCTCTGTAGAAATCAAGCTGCCATCTGACGGCTTGCGGCGTTGCCTGCTTACTTTCACCGAAATTGTATAGGTAACAGCCGAACATTCTTTTTTGATTTTGAGTAAGCTTTTTGAATATTTCGAATTTTTCCGGTATTTCCTTGTACTGTGACTCAAGCCAGTTCCACATAATAATGCCGTCAAAATTTTTCATTATAGGATCGAATTTTCGGTCTGCTTCTTCATCCACGCCAAACTCTCTGGTATAGAGCACCATCCATGCGTCCAGCCGCTTAACGTCGTTTTTGTGAAGTCTGTCAATTACGAAATTCAGTCTTTGCTTTAGTACATCAAGATCGTGTTTTTTCATATTTCCCTTGAAGTCGTCAAACACAACGCAGCTGATGTTGGGAAATTCCTTCGCTTCGTTTATGTAATCCTCAATAAGCTCCGGAGTATTCATCTTTCTGAAAAATTCCCAACCTACGTTTTTAAGCGTTTTGAAGGATTTGTTGTATTGCCGCCGGTTTACAGGCCATCCTACCGGTACCATAAAGGTGTTAGGAATTCCGAGATACAGGCACCCCTCCATGGGAGTCATTCTTGAAAAATGAGGACATCCGTATCCGTCGATGTTGTTGTTATATCTTCCTTCGGGATGACCCCATAACCAAAATCTTTCACGTAATAGCATTATTTGTTCCTTTCTTTTACAAAAAACTTGACTTTATATGAGAAAATATTGTAAAATATCATTAATAACATTATACACGCAATAAATCTTTCAAGCAATGATAAAACAAGTAAAAATATGGAGTTTTGAGTATGATACTTTGGAGTGAGGATTTTTTGAAGCGGCTAAATTCGCTGCTGATGCACGTTATTACGGTAGGAAGAGCAGAGATAGACAGCAGCTGGGGCGGCTTCGTAACTTCCGAATACACAAGACTCTATTATGTTATCGATGGGGGCTGCAAGATTTCGGGGAGCTTTGGTGAACAGCTTTTCACAGGCGGTAATTGGTATCTTGTGCCTGCGGGGTGCTCGTATAGCTACGAATGTCCCGATAGAATGGATCACGTGTATTTCCATTTAAAGCTTTGCCATGAAAACGGAGTTGACCGTCTCAGATGCTTTTCCTCACCGGTTTGCATCAAATCAGCTATTGGTATAATCCCCACCGATCTTTTAACCGCACGTCTGACGGATGCTATAATGCTGCGCTCGTGTTTAACGAAGATTGTTGCTCTTGCCATGATAGAACAAAATATAACTATTACGGAGACGAGATTTTCTCCGTGCGTTGAATCCGCTATTGATTATATCAAAAAGCGACTTTCGGTGGCAGTATCCGTGCCCGAAATTGCTGAGTATTGCTATGTTTCGACCAGCTGTATTGCCAAGCGTTTTCGCCGTGAGCTTAATATTTCCGTAGGTGAATACGTTGACAACGTTGTAATGCAAGAGGCGGAAAGGTTACTCACAACTACCACTCGTTCCATTCTCAATATTAGCGAAAAACTTGGTTTTTCCGACCAATTCTATTTTTCAAGAAAATTCAAGAAAAAGTACGGCATGACTCCTATGGAATTCAGAAATCGACAGGGAATTTAAAAACTAACAGTAAAATCGGAGTGGCGCAAATTACAAATCTCTTGTATTTTCCCCGATTCTTAATATAATTTCTCAAAAAATAGCGTGATGCTTTTTTGCATCACGCTAAAATTATTTAAACAATATACGCTTTCTTGATTCTTACCGCAATTTTGGGGCGATCGTTGAATTCTGTGGGGATAGATGCGATCTCATCAACAGCCTCCATACCCGATACTACCTTACCGAATGCGGCGTACTGACCGTCGAGATGGGGAGCGTCGGCGTGCATAATAAAAAACTGCGAGGATGCGGAGTTGGGGTTAAAGGCTCTCGCCATAGAGATAACGCCTCTCACGTGTTTTATAGGGTTGTTATAACCGTTAGCCTTGAACTCGCCCACGATATTTTCCTCGGCGCCGCCCATACCGTTACCGAGAGGATCGCCGCCCTGAATCATAAATCCGGGGATAACTCTATGGAAGGTCAGACCGTCGTAAAAGCCTGCCTTGACGAGCTTTTCAAAGTTTTCTACCGTTTTGGGTGCGGCGGTAGCGTCAAGCTCAATCTCGATTTTCGCGCCGTTTTCCATTTCAATAATTATCATTTTTTATTCTCCTTTAATATTTGATTTTTATTTTGACTATAATTTAATATCGGAGTAGAGGGGGTTTTGCATATGAAAAAGGATATAATAGAGTTTTCCGTCACCGTGCTGGTCGGCATTATCGCCGCGGCATTCGTTCTTTTCGTGGCTATCAAATACGTTCTTCCGGTGGCTATGCCGTTCCTGGTAGGATGGCTTGTCGCTCTCGCCGTGCGCTCGCCCGCCAAAAAAATATCACAAAAGCTTCATATTTCAGAGAAACTGTGCCGAGTTCTGAGCGCAGTTGTGATCTCCTTCGTTTTGTTCCTCGTTATATCGGTTCTGCTCTGGCAGACCGTATCTCTGATATGGAATTTTCTCTCCGAGGTCGGCACGGGTAGAAACCCTTTATACGACGTGCTTTTATCTCTTGCCTCAGGGAGCCTTATCCCCTTTGGAGATTCAATACCCGAAGAGCTTGCCGCAAAAATCAGCGATGCTATAAGCGAGCTTCTCAGCGGCGCTCTTTCAGCCGTCGCGTCCGCTATAACCTCGCTCGCCGGCAGTGTTCCAAACGTGCTGCTCTTCCTGCTCGTAACGTTGATCTCAATCGTATATTTTGCTCTGGATCTTGAGAAAATCAATACACGGGTGCGCACTATCTTGCCAAAAAGCATTGAAAATACGCTATGTAAGGCAGGCAAAACGTTCCTTGGCGCTACGGGGAAATATATGGGCTCGTACCTTATTATTATGCTTATCACGTTCGGGGTGATGACGGTAGGACTGATTTTGCTCAGGGTCAAATCCCCGATACTTTTGGCTCTTATACTCGCTGTTTTCGATCTTTTACCGATAATAGGAATCGGGACGGTGCTTATTCCGTGGAGCATAATAGCCTTTGCTCTGTCCGATCATTATATGGGTATAGGTCTTCTGCTTCTCTTTATTGTAGCTACCGTGATACGCGAGATGTGCGAGCCGAAAATCGTAGGCAGAAGCCTGGGTATACACCCGTTGATATCTCTTATTTTAATATATGCGGGATACGGTCTTTTCGGTCTGTACGGACTGCTTGTAACACCTCTTATCGCTGCCGTTATAGGACTATTTATCAAGAAAGACGATACCGCCGAAATCACTTAGTTCACCGCCGCATAAAGATATGAGTTCAAATCCCGTATCCGCAGCCATCTTTTCAAATACAGAGCTGGATGGATGGGAGCTGTAATCACCGAAAAAGTATATTTTTTTATTGAAAACTCCGCACGCCCCACCGATAAAGCCGTATTCGTAAGGTGGGAGAGAGATATGTCCGGGAGCAATTCTGTATACCTTGATACCCTTTTTCTCCATTTCTTTCGCCATACCCTCGTCAGCGGTCAGAGCGGTGTTCTCATCTATTTTCAGAACGGAGCAGTGTGGGTATCCCTGCCTGACGCTTACGATTTCAAATCCCATCTTTCTTGCCTCGTCGATTATGGTATCAGACACCGTATCCGTCTTGCAGAAGATCCGCTCGCCTATCACCAGCGCGTTAAACACCGCGTCACTTGGGTATTTTTTGCCGTAAGAGTCAGAGGAAAGCCTGAGCTTTATATGGGGCGCGTACTCTCTGATATCCGACAGAGCATACGCCGCGTCATCGGAATAATCAGCAGATAAGATAAGCGTTTGTCCTATTTTCGTAAGTAGACTGTCTGGATGGGCTGAAATCGGTGTGGGAAGCTCCCTTGCCGGCGGTAGCTCTATAACGGAGAAACCGGCTTTTATGATTGCCGTCTTTATTTCTCGGCTTGCCCGTGAGTCGATTAGCGCTACTGTCACGGCATTTACTCCTTTTAATTATAATACTTCTATAATACTTCAAAAAAGTGAAATAATTAAAAAACTCTGCTCATCAAAGCAGAGTTTTTTAAAAACCTTAAGCGCGCTCGATCTTTCCGGAACGAAGGCAACGGGAGCAAACACATACGGTAGTGTTGGTGCCGTTAACTACAGCCTTTACCTTGCGGATATTGGGCTTCCAGGTTCTATTGGTCTTACGGTTGGAGTGAGACACGTTGTGTCCGAAAGTAACGCCCTTACCGCAAATACTGCACTTAGCCATTTTACACCTCCAAAAATCCCGCCCAATGGGCGTAATTTTATATATTATTTTTGATTATACATAAATCAGCGGATATTATTATAACACATAAAACTGAAAAAAGCAAGTATTTTTTTAAAAAAAGTTTTTTTCTTTGATGGCCCGCAATAATTCAGTTTTCCTTTAACATATATATAGAGCTTTTATACTCCTTAGGCGTCATAGATGAGTGGTATTTGAAAAATTTCAAGAAGCTCTTGTAGTCAGAAAAACCTAACTCCGAGGCTAACGTGGAGAGCGGAATACTCTCGGTGAGGAGCCTTTTTTTCGCTGAATCAAGCCTTACGCTGTCTATATACTTCTTTAGCGTTATCCCTTCGTTTGCCTTAAAATGTCTGTTAAGGTAATCCTCGCTGTATCCGAGGACTTGTGCGCACTCTCCGGCGGTAATTACACCGCCTCTTCTCTGTACAAGTCGCCTAACTGACCATACCGTGCTGTCAGAAGCAGATTCGGTATGGCATAGCTCGCATAGCATAACTCTTATTAGATTGTCGGCGCATTCCGGCGGATAATCCTCGCTCTCCAAATAATGCAGCGCCTCTCTCGCCAGCAGAATAGCTCTGTGGAAGCCTGCGGGGGAGGAAATGACCGGAGGCAGCAGATTTTCGTCAGCTCCGAGCAGATGTATCCAAATAAATTCTACGCCGTAGCTTTCCCGTGTGCCGCCGTGTACCTGACCGGGAAGTATACGCAAAGCGTCACCGCGGGATACCGTATATTCCTCGCCTCCGACGGACATATAGAGAACGCCGTCGGTAACGAGAATAAGCTCGGCGGACGGAACGTTGGTTCGGGTGACGTGCTTATATTTTCCCTCGGAGACGTGCCTGCCTCCTCTGATAATTTTTACACCTTCGTACATAGTCGGATTTTTTCACCTTTTATCGCATTTTGGAGTTGATTACATATCATATTTTATGATAAAATAAATATGCTTACAGCTATTTTATCACAGATGATATGATAAATCAACCTACATTTATAAAATATTGCGTGTTTCATCTCTGTTATCAGCTGAGGCATACTTGTTTTTAGGGAGGAAATTATGAAAGCGAAAATCAGACCTATACCGTTTTATAAAACCGAGATTACCGACGGATTTTGGAAAGAAAGGCAGAGAGTAAACAGGGAAGTCACGCTGTACTCTGTGCGCGACAGATTTAAGGAAACGGGCAGATTTGACGCCTTTAAGTGTGATTGGCGGGAGGGCGAGCCCAACAAGCCGCACTTCTTCTGGGACTCCGATATCGCAAAGTGGATAGAGGGTGTCGCCAACGTTTGCCGCCGCGATCCCGACCCGGAGCTTATACGCGAGTGTGACGATGTCATAGATCAGGTTGTGAAAAATCAGGGCGAGGACGGATACTTCAATATCTACTTTACCGTAGTAGATCCGGAACGTAGATTCGTCGATAGAGATAAGCACGAGCTTTACTGCGCAGGCCATCTTTTTGAGGCTGCCGTTGCGTACTACGAGGCGACGGGTAAGCGCAAGCTGCTCGATGCTATGTGTAAGTACGCGGATTACATAGAGCAGCGCTTTAAGATAGATCGGGATACCGGCTTCAAAACGTCCGGACACGAGGAGATAGAGTTGGCGCTGTTCAAATTATACGAATGCACGGGTGAGCGGAGATATTTCGAGCTGGCAGAGTTCTTTATCAACGAGCGCGGACCGGATGACGTGCCTCTCGGCCCAACCGCATCGATGCGCTACAACCAGTCGCATCTGCCCGTCAGACAGCAGAGAGAAGCGGTCGGACACGCGGTCAGAGCTACCTATCTCTACTCAGCTATGGCGGATCTGTGCGCGTACACCGGTGACGACGAGCTTTTCGAGGCGTGCGACGCGCTCTTTGATAATATTACGAAGAAGCGTATGTACGTTACCGGAGGAATCGGCTCATCTGCCAGCGGCGAGGCTTTGACCAGAGATTACGACTTGCCGAACATACTCTCCTACAGTGAGAGCTGCGCGGGTATGGGACTCATATTTTTCGCTAACCGAATGCTCTCCTTGAAACCGGATTCCAAGTACGCTGACGTTGTCGAGAGGGTAATGTACAACAATCTTCTTTGTTCTACGTCCATTGACGGCAAATCCTTCTTCTACACCAATCCTCTGGAAACCATTCCTTATCTATCTTATAAGGATAATATCACCGAGTACTATAAGATCAAATATCCGAAGCCCACGCGCAGCGAGGTGTTCAAAACCTCTTGCTGTCCCTCCAATATAGTGAGAGTCATATCCTCGTTAGAGAATCTCATATGGGGAGAGGATGAGGAAAGACTGTACGTTCACCAATTTATAAGTGCGCAAACCACTCTCGTAAGGGACGGAAAGGACGTTACCGTTACGATGAGGACCGACTTCCCACGAAGCGGTAAAGTAGAGATATCCGTCAGCGGAGCACCCTTGAAGCTCGCTGTCAGAATACCGTCCTGGGCGAAGGGAAATTACGGAAAAACTCAACACGGGTACGCTTTTATCACTCTTTCTGATGGAGAAAGCACTGTATTTTCGTTCGATATGGAGCCTAGAATCGTGGAGGCGAGAGATGAGGTTCTCTTTGCGTCGTATAAGTGCTGCGTGATGAGAGGTCCTGTCGTTTATTGCGCAGAGTCGGTGGATAACGGTGAGAAGATCAGAAATCTTCTGTTCGACCCGACGGCAGATATATCGGAGGACTACACGGGAGAGTATCATTCGCCGGTTTTGCATACGGTTGGATGGCGCAAAAGCACTCCGTCTGACGCGTCGCTTTACTCAGACGGTATAACCGACGTGCGTAAAGCTCCTATAACTCTCATTCCGTACTACGCATTCGCAAATCGCGGCGAGAATGAAATGTCGGTATGGCTCAGATATAAGGTTTAACCTAAGACGCGGCTCGTTTGTTAGCCGACGAATACAGCAATAATAAGCGGTTCACGATAAACTGTAATCATTTTACCAGGCCTCTCATAGATTTTTATGAGAGGCTTAAAAAATGGGGGTAATATGAGCTACAGGTTGAAGTTTATACGGAGCGGATTAACACTAACGGCGGTAGCTTTAGCTATGCGCACCGTATCTATGCTTTTCGGAGCATTTATATCTAGGGCCGTGGGAGCCGAAGGAATGGGTATTTATACAGCTATAATGACCGTATATTCCTTCGCGATTACGTTTGCTACTTCCGGTATCAGTCTGACTGTTACAAGACTTGTCGCGGAGGCTATAGGCAACGGACGGGAGGGGAATATAGGACGCATACTTCGCTCTTCTGTTTTCTATTCTCTCCTTTTTAGCATAGCCTCTTCCTGCATTTTGTTCTTTGGAGCGAACGTGATCGGTGAAGGTATACTCTCCGACGTCCGCGCCGTTCGCTCCTTGAGAATACTCTCGCTCTCACTCGTGAGTGTGGGACTTTGTTCCGTTTTTTCCGGGTATTTTATAGGTGTCAAGCGCGTAGGCTTTAACGCCGCGGTCCAGGTTATATCACAGCTTGCGAGAACGGGCATCACTGCTTTTCTGGTTGTGAAAAGTAAGGGGCAGGGAATAGTTCGCTCGGTGACGGCGCTTTGTATCGGAATCACTCTGACGGAGCTTCTGTCCCTGGCGCTGATGTTTGCCGAATTTCTGTTAGATAGGCATTTACACCCCACCCGTGTCGAGAAAAACACGAAAATTACCGTTAAATCTGTCGCCGGAGAGGCTGTTCCTCTCGCTATAAGCACCTACGTTCGCTCTATGCTCACAACTATTGAGCACATTCTGATTCCCAGACGCCTTATAGGCAGGGGAGAGAGTGGCGAGGAGGCTTACTCTCACTACGGACTTCTTCACGGTATGGCGCTGCCGGTGGTACTGTATCCGATGTCCCCTCTGACCTCCTTTTCGGGTCTGCTCGTGCCTGAGTTTGCAACCGATTTTGCCAAAGGCTCTCGCGACCGTATGGAAAGGGTCGCGTCCGAGGCGTTGAATACTACCTTGACCTACGCTTCTATTGCCGCTCCTCTGCTGTACTTCTTTTCCGAGGAGCTTGGATATGCGATATACGGCTCTTACGATGCGGGTAGATATATCGCTATGCTTGCTCCGATAATCCCTATAATGTATCTTGATCACGTTACCGACAACGTCCTTAAGGGAATAGGCGAGCAGGTGTATTCTATGTGGGTGAACATAGCCGACTCACTTCTCTCGGTGGTGTTGGTGTTCTTTCTCATTCCGATTTTCGGTATCACCGGGTATGCTCTCGTAATCATAATTATGGAAGGCTTTAACTTTATTTTCTCCGCTGCCAGACTTACCAAAAAGGTGCGCGTGACTCTGAAGCCCTTCGCGAATCTCGTCGTGCCTCTTTTGTGCTCGGTTTCCTCCGTCAAGATAGCCGATTCGCTCTTCTCATTTAGTGGCAGTACCTCTCCTGCCTTATGGATTTCGCTGAAGATCGTTTTCACGCTAGCGGTTATTTTTTCACTCTTGCTCCCCATTCGAGTGCTATCTTCATTCGTGCTTAAATCGAGGAGCGGAAAAAGGTCAGACGGCATTACAGCGAATTAGAGCGCTTTTTACCCAAAGTAAAGCTTACCGCTTGTTTTTTAGACTCCGTCGGGATATCCGCGGACGGTTAGCGAATGCTTGAACTAACCGAGTTCCGTTTTTTATGACGCTGGGAGGAAAAATGTCGAAAAATAAAATTGTTTCCATCATTGAGCTGCTTTCCCTGCAGATTTACGGATATCCCACAGCGGATATGAATTGCGGTGACGATATGATCGCCCATTTTACCGCCAACTGTCAGGGAGAGAGATATCTCAGAGCGGTAAACGGCGCCCGGAAGCGACTGTACAACTACTATAACGCCCACAAGGAAAAGTAGCCGATAGTACGAAATACCGCTTTTGTCGAGCGTAGAAATTGCTCGAAGCAAGTGTGGAAGCACCGCACTCATACGGTGTAAGAATACTCGGAATAAAGCATCGTTAAATTAAAACGGAACTGCGCAGTTTTTTAAAAAAAGTAACACGCCCACGGACTAAGTTATCCGTGGGCGTGTTTTTCGTACGTTTTCAGTTGATTATTGCTCAGGGCTATCTTCCGAGGACGGAGCGTCATCGCTCTCCTCGTCATCAGAGGGACGGGTATCGACTATATGCAGAGTCTGTATTCTTCTGCCATCCATCTGAATGACCTTGACGGACAGACCGTTATACTCGAATACGTCACCCTCTTCAGGTATTCTTTCCAGCACTGCCATAGCCCAACCGTTCGCCGTGGCTGCGTCCAGCTCCGCATCCAGCTCTATTTCAAGCTCGTCGAAGAGTTTTTCAATGTTAGCCATACCGGAAACCTCGTACTCGCCGTCGCCGAGATCCTTGATCTCCTCAATTATCTCGTCGTGCTCATCCCAGATATCACCGACTATCTCCTCCAGAATATCCTCCAGAGTAACGATGCCGGCGGTTGAACCGTATTCGTCGGTTACGACAGCCATATGCAGCTGCTTCTCCTGCAGCTCCTTCATCAGATCGTTTACCTTCTGTGTCTTAGCCACAAAGATAACGGGCTTAAGTATCTCGTTTATGGTTACGCTGCTCTCGTGAGCGAGCGCGAAGAAATCCTTATAGTAGAGTATTCCGAGCACGTTGTCCAGATCGTTCTCGTATACGGGTATTCTTGAGTATCCCGACTCGGTGAACACCTTCTCCACAGCGGCCTTATCCGCCGTGACGGGCAGAGAGGTAATATCGATTCTGGGAGTAAATATGTCGCCGACCTCCAAATCACCGAACTCGATAGCGCTCTTGATAAGGGAGCTCTCCTCCTCGTCAATTCCGCCATCCTCCTCGGCCTCCTCAATTATGGAGATAAGCTCCTCTTCGGTCATACCCTTATCCTCGTCGCTCTTCGACAGCTTAGCCAAGAGAGCCTGCCACTTGCTGATTATGAAGTTCAGAGGAGTGAATACCACTACCAGAATTCTGATTATCGGAGCAGAGAAGAGAACGAAGGCGTCCGGGGAGTTCTTTGCCATAGTTTTCGGCGATATTTCGCCGAACATCAGAACCACCAGAGTAAGACTGACGGTAGAGATCGTAGCCGCAAGATCCGGATTGCTCGTTATAAGACCGGCGAAAAACAGAGTGCCGAGAGATGCGCCAAGGATATTTACAATATTGTTACCTATGAGTATGGTGGATATCAGAGTGTCGTAGCTGTCAGCAAGCTTTAGTGCGGTTGCCGCCTTTTTGTTTCCCTTTTCCGCCATATTTTTTACTCTGATACGGTTAAAGGTGGAGAATGCAGTCTCCGTCGCGGAAAAATACGCCGACAGAATGATACATATCACGATTATAACGAGATATGTAACTAAGTGAGGTTTCATAACTTTGTTGAAAAACTACCTTTCATTCTTTATTATAGTATAACACAGATAAGATTTTGTGAAAGCAAAAAAAGGCATAGCCATACCCGAAAGTGTGGCTGTGCCGTACTAAACTATATGTATTACGGTACTGTGACAAGTATCCCCGTCTGTGTCGCCGTCCATATTTCCTCCAGTGAAAATCGTCAATGCGTTATATGGCAACATTATAGCATATCTTTTTAAATTTGTCAATACGTTTTTATGAAATACAGGACGGAAACGACGGCGAATCTTGATTTCCTCGCCGCTTATCTCGTATAATCCGGTGGCCAAAAGAGGCGTTTTTTTTAAAAACAGTGTTTAGGGATATTATTCCAAAATCTCCAAAATTCCCCTAAAAAGTGCAATAAAGTAATATAAAGTTGACAAAATGAGAGTATTTTTTACGGCAGTATCGTTTTTTGCAGAGATGCTTTATGAGCGGATGAGAGCAGTACCGATTGCGCCTTACGGTCCGTCTACAAAATATTGTGTTTTTTTGTAATATTTTCTTCATAACCCCTTGATTTTTTTCTTTGTATGTGCTATAATAGCATCGTATTAAAAATAATTGATGGTTTCTACCGTCGAAATTGAGGTGTTGAAATGGATTTTGTTACTCAAATTGCCAATGCCAGCTTCAAGGACATTGGCGCATGGCTCTCAGACACTTACTCTCAGGTAACAGTTGAGGGTGGCGTTGTTGAATCCCTTTGGAATCAGGGTCTTACCTTTGTTAAGGACCTTCTTCCTCTCGCTTGGATTCTTCCTGCTATACTTGCAGTGCTTTCTCTCGTACAGGTATTCGCCGGTAAGAAGCTTCTTGGTCTTCAGAAGGTTATTGCTTTCTTCGTAGTTGGCTTCGCATGCGGCGCTGTATTTGTAACCCCTCTCCTTGCGAGTGTTGTGGTACTTGATGCTTGGATCGTAGGTCTTATCGTAGGTATTGTTGCTGCTCTTATCAGCAAGCTCGCTTACTTCCTTGCATACGTTGTTGCCGCAGGTTTCGGTACATACGTTCTCTGCATGTCTGACGTTCTTCCCGCTGAGATCACCGCTTTTACTAAGGACACTGTTGTTGCTATCGTTGCTGCAGTTGTAGTTCTCGTTCTTGCTCTCCTTCTCAGAAAGTGGATCGAGATGCTCGGTACTGCTTGCCTTGGTGGCTGGACTCTTTACCTTAGCTTCGTTGCTATTATGGCCGCATTCGGTCTTGAGATCGCTAACGAGTACGCAATGTGGTGTGAGCTTGGCTTCGTTGCAGTTGCAGGTCTTATCGGTTTCATCGTTCAGGCTAAGACCAGACGTAGATATTGATTACATAGATACCACGTGTATCGCTAATACATAGAGCTTGGGCGACCTCTACAGTAGGTCGCCCAAGTTTTTTTCATCTTTTCCGTTGGATTGGTTGCCACCTCCCACCGTGAAGAACGCATTCAAGCGGATTAGTCCGGTTAACCGCATAAAAAATAGCGTATATCGTGTATTTTATATTGACTTTTTTAATTATTTGGTGTAAAATAATTATAATATATTTTTTATATTGGAGATATGTTATGGAACAGTCTAAAAAACTCTCTCTCGCACGCATAGCAAACGATATCCGTATAGATATCATCGAGGGCGTCTACAACGCCGGCTGCGGTCACCCCGGTGGCTCGCTGTCCATTGCCGAAATTATGGCATACCTTTACTTCGAGGAGATGAATATCGATCCGAAGAATCCAAAGTGGGAGGCACGCGATCGCTTCGTTCTCTCTAAGGGACACACGGCGCCCGCTCTTTACGCGGCGCTTGCTGAGCGCGGCTTCTTTGAAAAGGAGTATCTGAAAACACTCCGTAAGACCACCTCTCATCTTCAGGGGCATCCGGATATGAAGGGCACGCCCGGTGTTGATATGACCACCGGCTCTCTCGGTCTTGGTTTCTCCGCCGCTTGCGGTATGGCGCTATCCGGAAAGATCGATTCCAAGTCCTACCGTGTTTACACCGTTCTCGGTGACGGTGAGAGCGAAGAGGGACAGGTATGGGAGGCAGCTATGTTTGCCGCTCATTACAAGCTTGATAATCTCGTTGCATTCCTCGACTGGAACGGTCTGCAGATAGACGGTCCTATTAAGGAGGTTATGAATCCCACGCCCCACGACGAGAAATTCAGAGCGTTCGGTTGGAACGTTATCTCGATCGATGCTCACGACTTTGATCAGATAGAGGCGGCTCTCAACGAGGCTCGCACCGTAAAGGGTAAGCCTACCGTTATTATCGCGAAGTCCGTCAAGGGTAAGGGCGTATCTTATATGGAGAATGCTTGCGAGTGGCACGGCGCCGCTCCCAAGGAGGATCTTTACAAGGTAGCTATTGCCGATCTTGAAAAAATAGCTGAAACACTTAGATAAGGAGTACTGACATGGCAGATAAAAAAGCAACCAGAGAAAGCTACGGCGAAGCTCTCTCCGCCCTTGGCGATAAATACGATTTCGTCGTTCTTGACGCCGATCTTGCGGCGGCTACCAAAACCGGAATGTTTAAGAAGAAGTTTCCGGAGAGATTCTTCGATTGCGGTATAGCTGAGGGTAATATGGTCAGCGTTGCTGCGGGTATCGCTACCACCGGCAAAAAGGTTTTCGCTACGTCCTTTGCGATGTTTGCGGCAGGAAGAGCTTACGAGCAGATCAGAAATTCAATCGGTTATCCTCACCTTAACGTTAATATCGTCGGCACGCACGCCAGCATCACGGTAGGCGAGGACGGCGCAACACATCAGTGCAGTGAGGATCTGGCGCTTATGCGTACAATTCCCGGTATGAGCGTCATCTGTCCCGCAGATGCTACCGAGGCATACGCCGCAGTAGAGGCAGCATTAAATCACGACGGCCCCTGCTATCTCCGATTCGGCAGATTTGCAGTACCCAATCTTACCCCTGAGCTTGTGACCGATTACAAGTTTGAGATCGGTAAGGGTGTGGTTTATAAGGATGGTACAGACGTTACCCTTGTAGCTACCGGCTTTATGTCCCACCTTGCTGTAGAGGCTGCTGAGATTCTTGCGGCAGAGGGTATCAGTGCGGCAGTTATTAATATACATACTATCAAGCCCATAGACAGCGAGCTTCTCGCGTCCTACGCGAAGAAGACGGGCGCAGTTGTTACCGCAGAGGAGCACAGCGTTATCGGCGGTCTTGGCGCGGCGGTATGCGAAACGCTTGCGGAGAGCTGTCCCGTTCCCGTTATGAGAGTCGGCGTTGAAGATAAATTCGGTAAGAGCGGTAAGGTTCCGGAGCTTCTTGAGATGTACGGATTGACAGCCGCTAACATTGCGGCTAAGGCTCGCGCGGCAATAGCGCTAAAAAAGTAATGCGTCTGGGCTCGCCCCGGTATACTGAATAAAGAAGTTGAAAGGTAAAGGATTTATGAAACGCATTTTACTAAAGCTCTCAGGCGAGGCGCTCTCAAACGGAACAGGCGAGCTTTACGACCCTCTATTCGTTGACCGTATAGCCGGAGCTATAGCAGCATCGGTTCGCGAGGGTTATGAAATAGCGGTAGTCGTCGGCGCTGGCAATATATGGCGCGGCAGGCAGGGCAACGATATGGACAGAACGGCAGCTGACCGTATGGGTATGCTGGCGACTGTTATCAACTCGCTTTATCTTAAGGATGCTATCGAGAGGGCAGGTGTTGGCTGCGAGGTTATGACCGCCGTCAATATGTCCCCATTTGCAAATCCCTATTCCTCAGAGGATGCGATAAGTGCTCTTCAGTCCGGCAAGGTAGTAGTTTTCGGCGCCGGATTGGGTATCCCATTCCTTTCCACCGACACTGCGGGCGCTGTCAGAGCATCTGAAATAGGCGCTGACGCTATGCTTATGGCGAAGAACGTGGACTATATATACACGGATGATCCGCGTAAGAATCCCGATGCCAAGAAAATAGAGAGCATCAAGGCTTCAGAGGTGCTCTCCCTTAACCTTAGGGCAATTGATGCGACGGCTACTGCCTTCTGTATGTCGGTTGGTATGCCGATACGTGTGTTCGGTCTTCGCGAGCCGGAGGATATTCTGAAGGCTATCAGGGGCGAGTCGCTCGGAACCGTTATTTACGCAGAGTGACGGCGAGTAGGAAATTTTTCAGTCCCTTTACGGCCCGGTTGAATATTTTTTGAAATATTTTATAAAATTATATAGGAGGAAGCTATGAAAATAGATACAAAAGAATACGAATCCAAAATGCAGAAGACTATTTCCTCATACTCAGAGAACCTCTCTACTATCAGAGCGGGCAGAGCAAACCCCGACGTTCTCAAGAGAGTTATGGTCGATTACTACGGCTCCCCCACTCCCATATCCTCTATCGCGGAAATCAAGGTGACAGACGCGCGTACCATTACTATCACCGCTTGGGATAAGTCCGCAATGAAAGGTATAGAAAAGGCAATTCTCACCTCCGACGTGGGAATAAATCCTCAGAATGACGGATCTGCTATCCGTCTTTCCTTCCCCCCTACCACAGAGGAGCGCAGAAAAGAGCTTTCCAAGCAGATAGCCAAGATGGGCGAGGACGCTAAGGTTGCTATCAGAAATATCCGCCGCGACGCAAACGACAGAGTCAAGGCTGATAAGAAAAATTCCGTTATGACGGAGGATGAGGCAAAGCAGTCCGATAAGCTTATTCAGGACCTTACCGATAAGTACATAAAGGAGATCGACTCCGTTACCGCGGCTAAGACCAAGGAGATTATGGAGATCTGATCCAAGACGGGAGGTGTCCGCGATTTCTGAGAGCAAGGCAATATTGGCAAAACCCCTTAATTCCGTAGCCGTAATAATGGACGGCAACGGCAGATGGGCAGAGAATCGCGGACTCCCTCGCAGCGAGGGACATATTGCAGGGGCTGCAGCAGTTCCTGAGGTGCTTCGCGCTTTTTTTAACGCGAACGTGCGTTATATTACTCTTTACGCCTTTTCTACTGAAAATTGGAAAAGACCAAAATCAGAGATAGAGGGCATTATGAACCTTATCTATGGGTATCTCACTGATAAGGTAATACCTGAGGTGGAGAAGGACTCTTCTCTGGGAGTTAGGTTTATCGGTGATATATCACCATTACCCCCTCGACTCAGGGAGGGGTGCGAATACGTAAGCTCACTGAATCCGGGCAGTAAGTTCTTGTGCTCGGTGGCTTTGAATTACGGTGGCAGAGCGGAGATCGTCAGAGCATCAAATCTCGCTCTTTTGAAGCGCCTTAGCGCTATCGGCAACTCATCGAATTCTGCTTTTTTGACCGCAGGCTGCACTGCCGGAATCGCTGATCCCGTAACGGAGAGTGAGCTTTCATCTCTTACGTACACCGGCGATGCTCCGGATCCGGACCTCGTTATACGTACGGGCGGTGAGCGCAGACTGTCGAATTTTCTGCTTTGGCAATCCGCTTATTCCGAGCTTCTGTTTACAGACGTTTTATGGCCGGATGTCAGAGCGCGCCACGTTAGTGAATTTATAAACGAATATTATTCCCGAAATCGCCGTATGGGCGGGATATAAATAAATCGATAAAAATCAGGTTGGTTTCAAATAATAGATGAAAATCAGAACTATAACTGCGGCGGTGCTTGTCGCTATCGCTATTCCGATTCTTGTTTTTTCGGAATACCTTATATATCCTATCGCTTTGGCTATACTTGCGGCTATTGCTGTATTTGAGCTGTTGCGCGTTATGGGAGCTGAGAAAAAATATTTGGTATCCGTACCCGCGTATATCATTTCACTTCTTCTGCCCCTTATGTCTTATTACTTTACTCGCGAATCGCGGCTCGAATATCTGCTTTTCGTTTCCGCCGCGTTGTTTACCTATATGCTTTATCTGATGTTTACGTCGGTATTTTCTCAGGGAAGCTTTCCTATATCCAAGGCGGCAGAGGTATTTATGTCTGTTACCTACGTTTCAGTCTCCTTTACGTCATTGGCTACTGTCAGATACGTACAGTGCGGTCTTGTGTGCGTGATGCTTGCTTTCGTTGTCGCTTGGTGCACTGACGTTATGGCGTATTTCGGCGGCTCACTTTTCGGCAAGCATAAGCTCATTCCCAGCGTCAGTCCGAAAAAAACCGTAGAGGGAGCTGTGTCGGGTGTACTTGGCGCTATAGTCGCCTGCCTTATTTACGGATTGCTTATAGAGCTGTTCACGGACGTAAACGCAAATTACATATCCCTTGCGGTAATAGGGCTTTCTCTTTCGTTTATATCTCAGCTTGGAGATCTGGCGGCATCTCTCATAAAGCGTGAGTACGGTGTTAAGGATTACGGCTCTCTCCTCCCCGGTCACGGTGGAATTATGGACAGATTTGATTCTGTTCTGGCGGTGTCTACACCATTGATGGCGATTTGTATCCTTCTTCCTCCGTTTAATTGACGGGAGGACGGCATTTTTGTACGTAACGGCCAGATCCGTTATTTATCGGTCGTGAACCGATCAAATTAGAATACATCAACCGCCGCGCGTGCTTGTGTGGCGGTTTTTAACCCCCGGAGGTTGATCCTCCGAAATAAATATATGGAGTAATAATGAATAGATCTGTATCCATACTAGGCGCAACGGGTTCGGTTGGCTTGCAGGCGGCGGAGGTCGCAGAGCGGCAGGGAATACCCGTTGATTTTCTCAGCGCAAACGGGAACTTTGCGGAAATGGAGAAGCTTGCCCGCAGACTTAAGCCGAGAATGATTGCTATGGCTGATGTCGGCGCGGCGCATGAGTTGAAAACCAGACTTTTCGATACCTCAGTCAAGGTCTTAGCCGGAGCGGAGGGAATACTTGAGTGCATTTCTCTTTCAGACTCTGATACCTACGTCAACGCAATACTCGGTACGGCAGGACTTCGACCGACTCTTGCGATAATCGAAACCGGCAAAAGACTTGCTCTTGCAAACAAGGAGTCCTTGGTCATCGCCGGCAGTCAGGTTATGGCTCTCGCGAAGAATAAAGGATGTGAAATAATTCCGGTAGACAGCGAGCATTCCGCAATTCATCAATCGCTGAGAAGCGGGGACCCGTGCGAAATTAAACGGATTTTCTTAACCGCATCCGGCGGCGCGTTCTACGGATACACGGAGCAGATGCTGGAAAAAGCAACGCTCGCTGACGCTCTGGCACATCCCACCTGGAAAATGGGCAAGAAGATAACCGTGGACTGCGCCACTCTTATGAATAAAGGCTTTGAGATAATTGAAGCTGTGCACCTTTTCTCCGTTCGCGAGGATCAGGTGAAGGTGCTTATTCACAGAGAGAGCGTGCTCCACTCTGCCGTGGAATTTATAGACAATACGGTAATCGGTGAGATGTCAAATCCGGATATGCGCTCTTCCGTTGAGTATGCGCTGAATTATCCTGAGAGAAAGCGGAGCATAACTTCTCCCATCGAGCTCGAAAAAGTGGGAAGCCTTACCTTTGCTCTTCCTGACGTCAGAGCTTTTCCGCTTCTTGAGCTTTCTCGCGAGGCGATTCGTACAGGGGGCGCTTGTCCTGCGCTTTTGAACGGCGCGGATGAGGTCGCGGCATCAGCCTTTCTTTCGGGTAAAATACCGTTTATCGCAATCTCACGTATCGTTTCTGAAGCATATCATTCGCTTCCCGATGCGAAATGTGCGGATGACGTTGACGGTATGATTTGGTTTAACAGCGCCGCTGCATCAAAGGCAAAGGAGCTTACGGAAAAATACAGAGATTAAGCTCCCAAAAACCGCGGCAGAGAAGGTTGGAGAAAATTCCTCGCCTAACGGCGAAAAAGGCTCAAAGCCTTTACAAGAAATAAGAAAAAGCCTCGAAGCTTTTGCAAAAAAAGAAAAAGCATCGAAGCCTTTATAAGAAACGAACAGTAACCAGAACGGAGAATTTCATTGAGCACAGTTGGCACCATACTATTAGCAATAGTTATTTTCGGACTTCTGATTTTCGTACACGAGTTTGGACATTACTTCTTCGCCAGATTGTTTAAGGTGAAGATACACGAGTTTTCCATCGGTATGGGTCCGAAGATCGTCGAATACACGTCTAAGAAAACAGGCATCAATTACGCCATTTCCGCAGTTCCGATCGGGGGCTACGTTGCGATGGCGGGTGAGAACGACGAAAGCGATGATCCCAATTCCTTTGATAAGAAGCCTGCTTGGCAGCGCTTCATAATTACTGTAGCCGGAGCGACAGTAAATATTACAGTCGGATTTATTATGCTGATAATCTACACCTCGCTCGTCAAGGTTGGCGGCACGGTGGTTGGCGAGTTCATACCTACGGAGCAGACCGGTTATGAGATTACCACCTCAGAGCAGGGCCTTATGCTTTACGACAAGATCGTAGAGATTGACGGCAAAGGAGTAGCTATCGCAGATCAGCTCTCCTATGAAATAATGCGCCGTGGCTATGAGCCTATAGACATAACGGTCATCAGAAACGGTGAGAGAATTACACTCGACGACGTGGTATTTCCCACCATTTCCGAATCGGGTCAGACCTTTGGCGTTATGGACTTCAAGGTGTTTGAAGATAAGAAAACAGTGGGGAGCGTGTTAAAATATTCCTTTGCAAAGGGCGTTTTAATGCTTCAGATGTGCTATGAATCCATAGCAGATCTCATAACCGGCAGATACTCCTTTGAGGCTGTGTCGGGACCCGTCGGAATATCTACGGCAATAGGCGATGCGGCGAAGGCAGGCATCGAGCCGCTACTCTATCTCACTGCTCTTATCAGCATTAACCTAGGTGTGATGAACCTGCTTCCAATTCCGGCGCTTGACGGCGGAAGAATACTGACTATTCTCATAGAGATGATCACGCGTAAACGCCTTCCAGTTAAGGTTGAGGGAATAATCAACGCGGTCGGACTTGTTTTGCTTTTGGGTCTTTCCGCGGTAATACTCGTAAAGGACGTGCTGCAGCTGATCTTTTGAATAGGGTAAGCCTCATGCGCGGGACAGAAAGCGGCGGCAGTCGACAGGCGACAACAGGGACTCCTTCACGGTAGTGGGTATCGCCGGAATATTAGATATAAACCCGTCGGGTATTACGACGAAACGGAGATGAAGCTTCAGTATGAAATATAATGAATTTAGGAGAGCCACGCGGTCAGTAAAGGTGGGCGACTTACAGATCGGCGGAAGCAGTCCGATAACCGTGCAGTCGATGACTAATACCGACCCACACGATATGCGTGCGACCTTGGCTCAGGTAATCGCTCTCGCTGAGGCGGGATGCGATATAGTTAGGCTTTCAGTTCCTGATACGGAGAGCGCCGACGTAATAGCTAAGGTAAAAGCAGAAGGCGTCAGGATACCAATAGTCGCAGATATCCATTACAACTTCAGGGTTGCTATTGCGGCAGTTGAGGCGGGAGCTGACAAAATACGGATTAATCCGGGCAATATCGGATCACCTGCCGGAGTAGCGGAAATAGTGAGAGCCTGCCGTGAGAGAAAAATACCTATCAGAATAGGCGTAAACTCCGGCTCGCTTGATAAGGATATACTCGAAAAATACTCATCTCCTACGGCGGAGGCTCTTGCCGAGAGCGCTATCCGTCAGGCGAATATGCTTACGGAAATGGACTTTCAGGATATAGTCCTGTCCATAAAATCATCAGATCCGATGACTATGATACGGGCAAACCGCCTGGTCGCCGCGCGCGTTGACTTTCCTCTCCATCTCGGAGTGACGGAAGCGGGTGCCGGCGCCTCAGCCGTTATTAAAAGCTCCGTTGGCGTAGGCTCGCTTCTTTCAGAGGGAATAGGCGATACGGTCAGAATATCCTTAACAGACGACCCGTGTAGAGAAATTGAGGCGGCAAACGAGCTTTTGCGCGCGCTCGGACTGACTGATAAGAGGAGAATGGAAATTGTTTCCTGTCCTACCTGCGGCAGAACCAAAATAGATCTATTATCTCTTCATTCGCGCTTCACCGCAGCTGCCAAGGAGGCTGGAATAGACGAGCTTGACGTGAAGGTAGCGCTTATGGGCTGCGGCGTAAATGGGCCGGGAGAGGCAAAAGAGGCGGATATAGGAATTGCCGGCGGCGTGGGTGAGGCTCTGCTCTTTAAGCGCGGAGAAATTATATGTAAGATACCCGAATCGGAGATTATTCCTAGATTGATAGACGAGATACGGGCGTTGCGTCCCGAATACAGTCCTAAGTGAGCTATACGTCCTATCGGTAGTGGAAAAAAGATTTGCGTCGAAATTCCGTCTGCGAGATGCGTTACGGCGTATATCACTCGTTTTATCCGACGAAAACAGAAAGACACGAAACGGAAGAAAAAAATGCAACGAAAAAGGTTTTTGGACGTTTTTTCCAGATACACTCCAACAGATGAAAAAATATCGCTTCTTGATCGGGCATATAACGTTGTGCCCAGAATGGTCAGGGAGCCTTTGCGCTTTGAGGTAGAGCTGTTCTTTAACTCTCACGAGAGCGCCGAGCTTATATATGATATTGAGGAGGAATGCCGCGCTCTATACGGCGCGGAGAGCTTTAAAATACTTCCGCACTTTCCTCCCGAATGCTTTAAGCTGGAGTACTTCGGAGAGATCGCTTTAGAGGCTGATCTGTGCGGAGCGGTAACCTCCGGCTTCTTCAGTGGCGCGGATTATGAGATGACTGATGAGGAAATTAGGGTCTGCATACCGTACGCACTATCCGGCGTCGAGTTCGTCAGAGGTGCTAACACTGAGGAGATACTCTCTAACATTCTCTACAGCAGATACGGCATCAAGCGTCGGATTACCGTTTCGGTAGGCGAGGGCGCGGAGGCGCGTCATAAGGAGCTTGAGCAGCGCAGAGCGGAGGCTATCGTTCGCGCGGAGGCTGAGGGCAGAGAACGCGCCGCGAGAGAACGGGAGGAGCAGAGGATAGCGAGAGAGCAGACGATGCGCGAGTCAGATCCTTACTACGATTTTGAGGCGCGCGCAGGTATATCCTCGGCAACCGGAAATATAGAGGTGATGAATGACACCACCTACCGTATGGGCGCAACTACCTACGATTTTTCTTCACCCGAACAGGTATTCGGCGATGATTTTGATATAATTGAGCCCACTCCGCTCTCGGACGTAGTTCCTCGCGGCAGAGTTGTTCTGCTCGGCACGGTATTCGAGGTAACGATGAAGGAAACGCGGGCAGGCGACAAAACAAACTGCACCGTAGGTATATCCGACGGCGCATCGGCTATATACGTGAAGAAAACTCTGCCCAACGATGAGCTTGGCTGGATACTTGAGCTGGAGGGCGCGGTCAAAAAGGGCAAAAAGAAGCTTCTGCATCTTGCCGTTTTGGGCAGAGTGCAGTTAGATCGCTTTGATAACGAGCCTACCCTCTCTCCCATAGGCATCAAGCGTATCAAGGTTATAGAGCGTACAGATAATGCGGCGGAGAAGCGAGTGGAGCTTCATCTGCATACCAATATGTCGCAGATGGACGCTATAATTACGCCTCAGCAGATGGTAGACACGGCAATTCGCTGGGGTCACAAGGCAATTGCCGTTACCGACCACGGTAATGTTCAGTCATTCCCGGAAATAATGCTGGCTAAGGAGCGCTCCGGCAGCGATCTTAAGATTCTTTACGGTATCGAGGCGTATTACGTGAATGATACGGAGCGGTGTGTGTTTGGATCAAGCTATCCCGATTTTGAGGATGAGATGATAGTCTTTGACCTGGAAACTACCGGACTTTCCAACCTCACCTGCCGTATAATAGAGATAGGTGCCGTTAAGATAAAGAGTGGCAAGGTGATCGAAACCTTTGATACCTTTGTAGATCCCGAAATGCCCATATCCGAGGAGATCACCGAGCTTACATCCATAACCGACGATATGGTTAAGGGAGCGCCAAAGGAGAGGGAAGCCTTGGAGAGCTTTCTTGCGTTCGCCGGCGACAGACTGCTCATAGCCCATAACGCGAACTTTGACGTAGGCTTTATCAGAGTTGCTGCAGAGCGGCAGGGCATACCGTTTGAGAACACTTATCTTGACACGGTAGGACTTTCAAAGTACGTAAACCCGGAGCTTAAGCGTCATAAGCTCGATATAATCGCGGAGCATTATAAGCTCCCGGAGTTCCATCATCACAGAGCCAGCGATGACGCGCGGATACTCGCGGAGGTCTTCTTCGTTATGCAAACCAGGCTTAAGAGCGAGGGCGTGTTTAATTTTGCCGAGATGGTGGAGGCTATGAGCGAGAAGACCGACCCGCTGAAGCTGCCATGTCACCATATGGTTATATTCGCGCAGAACAAAGCAGGTCTTAAGAATCTCTACAAGCTCATATCGTTCAGTTACCTGAATTACTATAAACGCTTCCCCCGTATGCCGAAATCGGTTATAGAGCAGTACCGCGAGGGATTGATCATAGGCTCGGCATGCGAGGCGGGTGAGCTTTATAAGGCGATACTCGACGGCAGAAGCAATCAGGAAATAGAGGAGATAGCCTCCTTCTACGACTATCTTGAGATACAGCCTCTCTGCAATAACCGCTTTCTGATAGATGAGGGAAGGGTTCGTGATGAGGAGGCGCTTAAGGACATAAATCGCCGTATAGTCGCGCTTGGCAAAAAGCTTGGTAAGCCGGTATGCGCTACCTGCGACGCCCACTTTATAAATCGCGAGGACGAGATCTACCGCCGCATACTTCTGGCAGGTCAGAAATTCTCCGACGCGGATAAGGATATGCCCATATATCTGCGTACTACCGATGAGATGATGGCGGAATTTGACTATCTGGGCGACGACGCGCGTGAGGTCGTAATCGAGAATCCCGGCAAGATCGCCGATATGTGTGAGCATATTCGTCCCATTCCGGAGGGTAGGTACGAACCCGATCTTCCCGGCGCTAAGGAGGAGCTGGAAAGCTCCTGCTGGAAAAGAGCGCACGATTGGTACGGCGACGAGCTGCCTGAGGTTGTAAGCATGCGGCTTGATAAGGAGCTGACCTCTATTATCAAAAACGGCTTTGCCGTTCTTTATATGATAGCCGTTAAGCTCGTTGCTTATTCCGAGAGCCTCGGTTATCAGGTAGGCTCGCGCGGCTCTGTAGGCTCGTCCTTCGTTGCTACGATGTCCGGAATTTCGGAGGTAAACCCTCTGCCGCCGCACTACAGATGCAAAAAGTGCAGATACAGTGAGTTCTTTACGGACGGCTCCGTCGGCTCCGGCTTTGATCTTCCTGACAAGAGATGTCCCGTTTGCGGAGAGTTGCTTTATCAGGACGGTCACAATATTCCCTTCGAAACCTTCCTCGGCTTCTATGGCGATAAATCTCCCGATATAGATCTGAACTTTTCCGGCGACGTGCAGGGAAAGGTCCACAAATACACGGAGGAGCTGTTCGGTCACGGTCAGGTGTTTCGCGCCGGTACTACCGGTACTCTTGCGGACAAAACGGCGTGGGGCTATATCAGCAAATATCTTGAGGAACGAAAGATAAAGATACCGAAGGCGGAGATATCCCATATGGTCACCAATATGGTGGGCATCAAGAGAACTACGGGTCAGCATCCCGGAGGAATAATAGTTGTGCCGAAGGAGTATGACATCTATGATTTTACTCCCGTTCAGCATCCTGCGGATGACCCGAACTCATCTATAATAACTACTCACTTCCAGTTTACTTATCTTCACGATACCATACTTAAGCTTGACGAGCTGGGACACGATATTCCCACCAAGTATAAGATGCTTGAAAAGTATACGAACACGAGCGTCCTGGACGTTAAGATGAACGATAAGACCATATACGAGATATTTACCTCGACAAAGCCACTCGGCATCACGCCGTCGGATATAGGCAACTCTCAGCTCGCTACCTTCGGTATTCCGGAGTTCGGCACGAGATTTTTGCAGCAGGTGCTTCTTGATGCTAAGCCTAAGAACTTTGCGGATCTGCTCCAGATATCCGGACTTACTCACGGCACTGGATGCTGGCTTGGAAACGCGGACGAGCTTATCAGAAACGGAATCTGCGACATTTCCGGCGTTATAGGTTGCCGCGACGATATTATGAACGCGCTTATCCGTTACGGATTGGATAACTCCACCTCGTTTAAGATTATGGAAAGCGTCCGCAAGGGCAAGGGTCTTAGTGAGGAATGGAAAGAAACGATGAGGACTAATAACGTACCGGAATGGTATATTGATTCTTGCTTAAAGATAAAGTATATGTTCCCGAAAGCCCACGCCGCCGCATACGTTATGTCGGCAATACGTCTGGTTTGGTATAAGATATATTATCCTATGGAGTTTTACGCAGCATTTCTGTCCGTTGCTCCCGGCGGCTTTGACGCAGAGATAGTGGGCGGAGGCTACGACCTGGTTTCTTCAACCATAAAGGAGCTTGAGGAAAAGGGTAATGAAGCGACAGCCAAGGAGAATGAAACCTGTCAGACGCTGTATCTCGTCAGGGAAGCTATGGCGAGGGGGGTCAAGTTTATGAACGTGGATCTGAAGAAGTCCGATGCTACCGCGTTCCTGCCTGAAAACGGCAGAATCAGAATGCCCTTCAACTCACTTCCCGGTCTTGGAGATAAGGCGGCGGACAGAATTATTGCTGCCCGTGATGCTTACGATATCTATTCGGTAGAGGATCTGCGTCAGCATACCGGAATATCCAAGGCGGTGATAGAGCTTCTCAGGCGCAATCACGTGCTTGACGGATTGTCCGAAACAAATCAGTTTTCTATGTTCTGACCTATTTCTTCTCACCGTCTGCTCTCTGCATTGTCGGTGAATATATCGCGAAGCGAACCATATAGGATAATTTCAATATGTGTCTTCCGGCAAATCGGTGAAGCTTTTAGGTTTACCCGTCTTGATACGGACGGTCGTCTGAATTGTTTTATAACTAAAAAAGGGTAGCTCGGCTTATCGCCGGACTACCCTCGATTAAATCCTATGTATTCTTCAATTTACAAGCAGCAATAGCAGAAGTAGGATCGCGCATTCCGGATCTCCATCTCCGGAGAAGAAGAGGAAGAGCGCCGTAGCAATTATCAGTATTTCCTCAGCGCCGATCTTCGGCAGCTTGATTCCGCCGCCGGAGAATAGACTTAAAATACCCTGGGGAAAGAATCCTCCGACTCTTGCCGATGCTTTTTCTGCCTCAGGCTCCGGTGCGTCGTATTTTTCGGGAATTTCCGATATACCCGCACCCGTGTCGAGATTTCCACTGTTTTTATCCTCTGAAAATGCTGTTCCGTCATAATTCGGAGGGGGAAGTGGCCTCCTGTCCGTTTCGTTTTGATAGCTTCGCGAGTACATTTTTACCTCCTTTTCATAAGGTCGAGTATCTCGACTATTGACAGCATAGAGTCTATTGCGTGGGCTCTCTCCTGAGATACGTAGGGCTTTAGCGCGCAGAGCAGCTCTGAACGGTGCTTACCGCCCACGTTATTTTCATGCAAGCGCGGAGGAGCGGATGTGGCGGCGGATTCTTCCTCTGAAGCCGGTCTTTCCTCAGGCTCTATGCGCGTAGAGTTGCCTTCACTTTTTTCGGTATCGGTTTTCTTTGAGTCCGCCGTTGCCATATTTGAAATTTCCTCAATAAGCTTTGGATTTTCCATTATCAGACTTACTATTCTTGCTAGATCCTGTGTAGCCATCAGCCTACCCTTTCTTGTAGTTATTCAGCACGCGAATAGCCTCACCGAGATTAAGTCTGGCGCCGGTTACCGCTCCCCGCAGCTTTTCCAAATCGCTGTGGCTTGGGGTTTGGGTCGGGAGATTAAAGCCGTGGGCGCGTCCTGCCCTTACGATTTCCGCCCATAGCTCGTTATCGGGCAATTTTGCCAGCCGTTCAAGCTCTTCTTTGTTTATTCTCATAATGTTTCCCCCTTTTTTCGTTTATAATATTCTATGCGAGAAACGGAGAAAGGTTAACGGTATGTTATTACGTTTTATTTCGTATCATCAATTTGGCGGTACCATCTTACTGAAATACCGCCCGGCTTCAGAATGGAGTACACTATGAAAATTTTATGCTTTTCAGACTCTCACGGCGATGACAGAGCTATTCGCTTTGCACTGTTAAAACATCCTGACGCGGAGCTGATTATACACTTGGGTGACGGTCTTTCGGAGGTGGAGCGCTACTGTACGTCCGACTCTTGCCGAAAATGGCTGTACGTCAGAGGCAATTGCGACCCCTCTGCCGTTTTGCTGCCCGAAATGCCCAAAAAGACAGATTCTATAAATATTCTGGGTCATAAGATAGTCTACACCCACGGCGATCTCTACGGAGTTAAATACGGCTATGACGGTTTGTTTAAGCTTGCTTCTGATAGCGGTGCTGATATAGTACTCTTCGGTCACACGCACGAGCGATACGAAAGGTACGTGGAATTACCGTCAGGTAGGGGCGTTTATCTATTCAACCCCGGTAGCGCGGGAAGTAATTATTTTTCGAAAGCCGGCTTCGGTATAATTACTCTGACCGAGGGAGGAGCTTTGCTGTCCCACGGCAGCTTTTCACCGTGACGAATAATCCGAACGTCATATTTATCGTACGGTATTGTTTTTTTACATAAGTATGCGTTATGCTAAATCAAATTTTACGTAAGTATGCGCTGAATTAAATTGGATTTTACACAAGCATTCGCTAAACTAAATTGAATTTTACATAAGTATGCGTTAAAATAAATTGATTTTTACACAAGTATGTGATAAAATAAATATAAGGTTCAGAGGTGAAAAGGAGCTATTCTATGCGGAATATGCGAGCTTCGGAAACGGCAGTCGCTCGCATACGTACGGCTCTGACCACGGACCCGAATGACGAAAGCAGGAAGGGAGATACGTAATATGATACCGGGAATGCCACCGCGTCCGCCTAAAAAATATACTGACGGGATACCGAAGCCTAAGCGGCTGTCGGAGATTCCGGGCTACGTTTTTAAGCGCGTAAGCGGCTTCTTTACCAGATTGTTTTACATAATCAGACTTGTATGGGAGGCGTCACCCTTTGTTCTCGTCGGTATGATGCTGCTCTGCGCCTTCAACGGCGTTTTGCCCGTCTTTGGTGCGTATATCTCAAAGGATCTTTTGAATGAAATAGCGGCGCTGATAGGCACGGCATCCTCCGGCAGCATTGCGGAAAACGTTTTTACCGTGATGCGTCCCGTGCTGTTTCTGTTTGTAACGTATTTTATATACCTCTTTCTTTCCAAGATCACCGGCAGGATCAACAGTATGATAACCGGAATTGCCGGCGAGCTTGTCGTTAACCACATCAAGCTGAAAATAATCGGCAAGGCAGACGAGGTGGATCTTCGCTCCTTTGACGATCCTGAATTTTACGAGAAACTGGAAAATGCAAACAGGGAAGCGGGAATGCGCCCGATTCAGATACTCTCCGCTACCTTCAACGTTATTTCAGCCTGTATCAGCGCAGTATCCTTCGTTGTCGTTTTGGCAACGCTCAGTCCCTTTGCGCCTTTGATAATCATAATTACAGCGGTGCCCGGCGCGATAGTAAACTACGTATATCGCAACCGCAATTTCCGCTATATGCGCCATCATTCCAAGGAACGCCGCGCGATGAACTATTACTCCGGACTTATGGTCAACAAGGACGTAGTCAAGGAAATACGTATACTCGGTCTTGGTAAGACCTTCATCGGGAAATATAAGACTGTATTTTCAAAATACTACGAGGGACTTAAGGGACTTATAGTCAAAGAGGGAACGACACAGATAATAGTCGGTCTTCTTTCTACCCTCGCGAATTGCGTTCTCTTCCTCTACGTTGCCTACACAGTGATATTCCGCAATGGCGAGATCGGTGATTATTCTCTCTACACAGGCGCTCTTACGTCGATATCCGCCTACGTGACGACTCTTTTGACCGCTACAGCTACCATTTACGAGGGCACTCTATTTATCAACAATATGATGGAGTTCGCGGCGGAGGAGGTCACTGTTGTTCCTAACGTATCAGAGCCTCTTATTCCAAATAAAGGCGGCAAGCATACGATAGAGCTTGTGAACGTTTCGTTCAGATATCCCGGCAGTAAAAAGAACGTTATAGACAATGTATCCTTAAAGCTTGAGGCAGGCGATTCCGTGGTTCTCGTCGGACTTAACGGAGCTGGCAAGACGACCTTGATAAAGCTGCTGACCCGACTGTACGATCCTACGGAGGGATATATACTTTTAGATGGAAAAGATATTAAAGAATACGACACGGGTGCCCTGTATGACCTTTTCGGCATCATATTCCAGGATTTCGGAAGGTATGCGGAAACGGTGTCCGAGAATATCAGATTCGGTGATGTAAACAGTCAGCACGGAGCTGAGGATATCGCTACAGCTGCCAGAAACGGCGACGCGGACGGATTTATAGACAGGCTTCCCATAGGATACGACACGCCTCTGACGAGAGTGTTTGAGGACGATGGAGTTGAGCTTTCCGGAGGACAGTGGCAAAAGCTTTCGGTAGCCCGTGCCTTTTATAAGGACTCGGATATTTTGATTCTGGACGAGCCAACTGCATCCCTCGACGCAATTGCGGAGAAGGAGGTGTTTGATCGCTTCTCCGAGCTTTCAAGGAATAAGCTTACCGTATTCGTTTCACACCGTTTATCCAGCGCAACTATGGCTAGCAAGATAGTCGTTCTCGACGGTGGACGTGTAGCTGAGGTAGGTAACCACGAGGAGCTTATGTCGAAGAAGGGTGTATATCATCATCTCTTCACGACCCAGGCTTCGAGATACCTCGACGGCGCGCAGGACGCTATGACGGAACGCTCTCGGGCGGATGGACTGTAACCTTGTGCCGAGGCTTGATCGTTCGCGCTTCTCCGGGTCTTGAATTTGGCGAAGTGAATTACACGTTTTTATTTAATATACTCTCGAACCTCGAAATACGCGAAAAAAGAGTGAGCAAAACAGCTGAGGCTGTTTGCTCACTCTTGCCATTTTTTGACACGGGGCAGTGCACGTCGCTTAAGCTGCGCGTTTCTTAAATATCTCATCCGATGTGAAATATATAGCTCCGACGGTTTTGTGCTGCAACGTGCTGTTTTTGTATTCTTCATAATAATGAGAGCCGAATATATAGTAGTGACAAAGGTCGGATATGCGCTTGATCATATCGTCGGAGAAGGGGGACTCCAACGAAGCGCGCGTCAGCATATCTCCGAAATTTCCCGCGTTTTTTCTATCAACCAATGCCTTGTAGACCGCAAAGCCATCGCCCTTGATCATCATCTCTTTGAAGAAAATATCCAGAGCTACGGTGGAGGAGATACAGTAAGCTTGAGAATTGAGCGGCTGACAGAACACCTCGTAGGAAGCGACTGCCGAAATGTTGCCGTAGTTATCAGGGTCTAGGCCCATCTCTCGTGCCGCCTGCTTGGCGCATTTCTCTAGATTTTCGCGCGTAATGTCGTAATAAGACAGCTCATACGCCAGATGCTCAAACCTGGAATAAAACGCGTAGCTTATGATATCGGACATCAGATGATTCATCTCGCTGTGATAGAGGAATTTATAATCATCCGCCGACAGATGCTCCTTGAGGCTGGTGAGCATCAGCATTTCAAGTGCTCTCGATGAGATCTCGGAGAGATTGGTAGAGGCGTTATCGCCCCAGTTTACAAACATATCGTAAAAGTGCCCGAACTCGTGCGTAACGGTCGCATAATCAATGACGGAGCCGTCAGAGTTTACGTAGAGATAGGGAGAGTCAAAGCTCGTGAGATACATGGTGACGTCTTTGCCGTACCTGCCATCCGCGAAAGCCCCGATATCAAACAGCCCGTACGAGAGCATAAAGGAATACGCGTCGTACAGATCATTATCAGTGCTCTTCAGAGCAACGCCGAGAGTGTTGAGAATGGTAGCGGTTCCGAGGCCGTGAGGGGTGGGAGTTACGTAATCCTTCAGCACGCGAATGTAGGATTTATCATACACGGGTACCATGTAATCTGCAATATTCTTTGTCAGAAGCTCCGTGTATTCGGGCGGATAATCGCGATAGAGCGTTGCATACGCATACTCGGTATATGAGTCGTAACGGAGCTGGTCGGCGATTCTCTTTCTAACCTTCAGCAAGCTAACCAAAAGGTCGGAGGTGGTTTCCTTTAATCTGACTTCGTACGCCTTGGCGCATTTTTTCTCCGCTATCGCATATTCGGGAGTGTCCTCGCCGTAACGGTTCTTCAATCTTTCGATAGTATGGGTGTACGTGTCGGTCACTCCATCGAAATACACGTAGACCGTCGTTGGCGACAGCTCGATGAACTGCTTTACAAGTCGTTCCTCGTCCTCAAGCAGCGCCATAACGTTATCCGTATATTTGCCATTATCTCTGTATTTGTTGATCAGATCCCGTCCGTAGTATTCGCTTTCAAATCTTACGGCGTGGGGGGAATTAGCCGCCGCGACGAGCATTTCCTCCATCTCCTTCATTACGGATGGATAATATCCTTCGAGCATCTCGCGCTCCTCGGTGAAGCTGTTTTCCGATATATCCCTATGCTTGATTATTTCCAGGTAAGTGTACATAGTTATGAAGTTGTCGTACGCGTTCTGCGCTACGGTAATGTGAGCCAACTGCTCGTCAAAGCTCAGAACGTTTTCGCTGACTACCGATTCAGCCTTATCGAGAGTGGCGTAGAGCCATTGCATATCGGGAAGGGAAAACGCTATCTCGTCAAATTTTACCGCGTTTTTGCTGAAATTGTCTGATTCGGGTATCTGTATTTCGTCAGCAGGAGTGTTTTCTTCGTCAGAGCCATTGCCGTCCGAGCTGTCCGATTTATCGTTCGAGTCGGCTCCGGATTCGCCGCTCTGATGACTACTTCCGTGTAAGCCAATGAAGCCTGTCTTGCCGGAGCAAGACGTCAAAACGAGCAGCATTAACGTAGTCGTAATAAAGAAACCCAAAGCGCAAAGCAACCGCATTATAGCATTCTCCTTTCTGCAAAACTAAATCGTTGTTCGACAAAGCGAAAAATACACTATTACATTATATATTTTATAATAAACCGCGCCGTCCTTTCAATAATAAACGTTAAACGTTTTGCAACAAAATTGTGAATTGATTAGTTGAAGTCCGCAGACTTGACCCGTAGAATATCTGAGTGGTTTTACCTCTTTAAACACCGAAAAAGGCACAGCGGTACGCCGTCGGTCAGCCTGTTGAAAGCCTCTAACCGCAAGCTTCAAAGGCACTTGAGTACTCTCGATCAAATTAAAAAACTCCCTTAGCCGAGCCGCGAGGACAGCAAAAGGAGTTTTAGATATAGTTTATACGAGGTGTGGAAATTTCCGCTTTTAAGCCTACACGGAGCTGTAAGTCAGTCCTTTGATCTTCCTATTCCGGCAGCGCCTACTACTCCGCTTTTAGAACCCAGAGCCGTAACCGCGATTTTAGTCGCCGTCTGCGATCCGTCGGAAAAGAGCTCCTCGTTTACTCTCTCGGTCAAAGGCACTGTAAGCTCTTCGCCCTCGCCGGATATTCCTCCGCCGAGAATTATAACCTCAGGTGAAAACGTATTGATAATGTTAGCGATGCCTACCGCCAGATAATCAATATACCGTTCCACCAGGATCCGTCCGTAGCGGTCGCCCTCGCGCATAGCGATAAAAGGAGTTCTGGCGCTGATCTTTCCGTACCGTTGTGTGATATCAAATAGCTTGGAGTCGATCCCCGATCTGCGCAGTCGGGTCATATATTCTTTGGTCGTATTTTTCAGTCCGGTCGCGGAGGCGTATACCTCCAGACATCCGTATCTGCCGCAGGGACATTTTCTTCCGCCCGCCTTGATGACCGTATGACCAAGCTCAGCGCTTGACCGACCGACGCCTCCGCCTAGAATTTGCCCGTCAACGATTATTCCGCTTCCTACTCCCGTGCCGAGAGTCAGAGTAACGGAGGAAGAGGTGCCCTTGGCCGCTCCAACCAGCGACTCCGCAAGCGCAGCAGCATCGGCGTCGTTGATGATCTTTACGGGAATATCGGCAATTAAAGCGGAAAAGCTGTCTGCAAGCGGGTAATCCTTGAACGGAAGATTGCAGGAGTATCTCACCGTGCCGCGCTCCGTGTCAACTATTCCCGGAGTGGCAATGCCTATACAGTCAATATCCGAGTGCGAGAGGGATGCTGAGCTTATCAGCTCATTGGCCATATCGGCCATATCGCGAACGATATCGTCGGGGGGACGCTTTTTGTTTGTTTTTGCCTTTAAGGTCTGTAAAATCCGCAGCTCGCTGTCACAAAGCCCTGCCACGATATTAGTTCCGCCCAAATCAATTCCGATGGTGTACATAATTAACCTCACAAGCTTTGATGCCGTTGAAAACGTCTATTATTCGATACTGTTGAAAATGTCTACTTATATGCCTATTTATTTAAATTATAAAACATACACCGGCGCTTGTCAACGAATTTGTGAGATTAAGTGCTTTTTTGCTGTTTTTTTGCCGGAACTTTCGGAGTGATGTTTTCATATTTTGGAGGTCAAACAGCCGCTACGGTATCCGGCGAAAAGCAGTTCATAAAAAATTAACAAGTATATATACGCACAGCCATTGAAATTCACACTAAATTGGTATACAATATACAAGGAAAATGTAAAAAAGGGCAGAAAATAAAACGTTTTTTGTCCGGAAGGAGTTAAAGTGTCTAGATTTGTATATGCAGATAATGCGGCGACCACTCCGGTGAGTCCCCAAGTAATAGAAGCTATGATGCCTTGCTTTTGCGAGGATTTCGGTAATCCCTCCAGTCTTCATCAGGCAGGCAGACGGGCAAAGGACGTTTTAGACGGAGCGAGAGCGAGCATAGCGGCATCTCTCGGCTGCGATCCCTCCGAGATATATTTCACCTCCTGCGGAACGGAGTCTGATAACTGGGCTATACGCGGTGCGGCGTCTAGAATGAAGAAAAAGGGAAGAAACCATATAGTAACCACTAAAATTGAGCATCACGCCGTTCTCCACACCTGCGAGGCGCTTGAGCGCGAGGGTTATGCCGTAACCTACGTCGGAGTTGACGAGTACGGCAGGGTAGATCTCGACGAGCTTCGCGAGGCGGTATCGGATAAGACCGCGCTTGTTTCGGTAATGTACGCGAACAACGAGGTTGGCACCATTCAGCCTATACGTGAAATAGCGGAGATAGCCCACAGTGTGGGAGCACTTATGTTTACGGACGCGGTTCAGGCTGTAGGAGCGATTGACATAAATCTTGGAGAGCTTGGAGTTGATATGCTTTCTCTCTCCGGTCATAAGCTACACGCGCCTAAGGGTATCGGAGCCCTCTATATTCGTCGCGGAGTTGCGATAGATAATCTCATCGAGGGCGGAGGACAGGAAAGACGCCGCCGCGGAGGTACGGAGAATCTGCCGTATATAGTAGGACTTGCGAAAGCGATCGAAATTGCAGTAAGTAAGATAAAAGACCTGCCCCGTGTCGAAAAAATGAGGGATAGACTTATCTCTGAACTTACAAAAATCCCATATTCAAAGCTCAACGGTCATCCAACGGAGCGTCTGCCCGGAAACGTAAATGTCGGCTTTGAATTTATAGAGGGCGAGAGTATGCTGCTCTGGCTTGACATATCGGGTATATGCGCGTCTACGGGCTCTGCCTGTTCATCCGCATCTCTGGATCCGTCCCACGTTCTTTTGGCTATGGGTGTCCCCCACGAGCGCGCACACGGCTCGCTCAGACTCTCGATTTCTCACGATACCACCGATGAGGATATCGATTACATTATCGAAACCTTGCCTCCGATTATTGAGAAACTGCGCAATATGAGTCCGTTGTGGGAGGAGATAGTTAAAAAGGATTCGGTGAAAGTATAAAACGTGAAGCTTGGCGGCGCTGAGCTTATCCAGTATTGCAGAAAAAGAAAGGAAAACAGAAATGAAATACAGTGAAAAAGTAATGGATCACTTCACAAACCCCAGAAACGTCGGCGAGATAGAGGACGCAAACGGCGTTGGAGTAGTGGGTAACGCAAAATGCGGAGATATAATGAAGATGTATCTCAAAATAGATGAGAATGACGTCATAGTCGATTGCAAGTTCAAGACCTTCGGCTGCGGCGCAGCAATAGCTACCTCTTCTATGGCTACCGAGCTTGTAAAGGGCCACACAGTTGAGGAAGCGCTGAAGCTGACAAACAGCGCGGTCGTCGAGGCTCTCGACGGTCTTCCTCCCGTTAAGGTGCATTGCTCGGTTCTCGCTGAGGAGGCTATCAAGACCGCGGTTGCCGATTACTATAACAAGATTGGCAGACCCGTTGATTTTGAGATAGAAAAGGCTCACGACGAGGAATAATCAATTCCGATTTTACTTACTTTGATTTGATATAAAATTGCAAAAAACAAACCATAGTTTGCATATTTGTATACTATGGTTTGCTTTTTAGCAAGAAAAAACTATTTTAGGTGAAATATGAAGGTATTACTAGGCTTGTCCGGCGGTGTTGACAGCGCATACGCCGCAGCGATCCTTTCGTCCCTCGGCTACAACGTTGAGGGGTGTGTTTTGAAAATGCACGAATACACCGATCTCGACTCGGCAAGGCGCTGCGCGAGAGAGCTCTCCGTTCCTCTGCACGAGGTGGATTGTACGGCGGATTTCGATAGAATAGTTAAGGAGAATTTCGTGTCCGAATATTTATCGGGCAGAACCCCAAACCCCTGTATCATTTGTAACGAGAATGTCAAGTTCGCCACCCTTTATTCGTACGCTATGGAGAACGGATTTGATATGATAGCCACAGGTCACTACGCCATAGTAGATAGAATTACCGTCGGCGATTCATACCGGTATGCGATCCGTGCATCTAAGAACAGCGCAAAGGATCAGTCCTATATGCTTTATCGTATTTCGCAGGAGATTTTATCCCATCTTCTGCTTCCTCTCGGCGATCTTATGAAAGAGGACGTCCGCCGCGGAGCGAGAGAGCAGGGAATATCCTCTGCGGAATCCCGTGACAGTCAGGAAATATGTTTTTTACCATCCGGAAATCATGCTGAATACATTGAACAGGTCTGCGGAAAGTGTCCAAAGGGCAATTTTATAGATACGGAAGGTAATGTTCTCGGCGAGCATAACGGCATAGTCAGATACACCGTAGGTCAGAGAAAGGGGCTTGGCATATCGCTTGGTCGCAGAATGTTTGTTTCAGCTATTGATTCGGTGCTGAATACAGTTACCTTGTCACCGGGTGTACTTGGAACGCAGCGAGTTGAAATTACCGGTATTTTCTATCAGGGATTATCCCCCTCTGATGATGTACAAAGAGTCAGAATGGGCGTTAAGGTCAGATACTCGGCTCCCATAGTTGAGGCGGAGTGCGAGATACGTCCTGATGGCACAGCAACCCTGTTTTTTGACAAAAACGTTGTTACAGCTCCCGGTCAATCGGCAGTGTTGTATGCTGATGGCAAGGTGATGCTGGGAGGCTTTATTGCCTGATATTTCCCGTTCTGAAGACGGTAATTTACAGATAGCGGATAGCTTGTTTTTCACATATTTCTGTAGATCGTTTTCTACCTATTCTATTTAATTATATTATAAGTACGGAAGTACTGTTCAGCCGCAAAAAGCTGCTCGTACCTTGAAATGAGGTGCGACGATGCCTTTTGCGGCTGCTTTTTGCGTGTAGAAAAAAACTTGGATTTTTTGTGCAACTTTCACAAATGTCAAAAAGTGTTATAAACTGGTATATAATGGGAAATTACAGCGAAAAAAGTAAATGTCATTTACTAATCTGAAATAAATGGATTTTAAATGGCAAAAAACACGAAAAAATAGTAAATTCTATTTAATTTTTCTTGAAAGACAATTTTTGCGAAAAAATATTTGTAAAGAATTGTTTACCTTCTCGAAAATCGAGTTAATTCTTTGTTAATAAAATTCTTTTTTACATTCAGAAGGCGGAATTTAAGTGTATTGACAAATATTTTCCTTTATGCTATAATTTACGCGTGTAAATACGAGCGGCTGAAACCGCTTACTTGCATGAAAGAGATTTTGGAGGAAATCAGCAAAATGAAAAGATCTATGTTTCACAAAGTTGTATGCTTGATCCTTTCTGTTACGTTCGTCCTCAGTACTTTTGTTATCGGCGCGTCTGCCGGTCAGTACAAGCCGAACAGTACGTCTTCCACTCTCGAGGAGATGAAGGCTCTTGTCGGAACCTCATCCTACGAGGATTATATGGCAGACTACGGTGATACTGTAAATCCCGACGGACTTGCACCTATCATCATTGACGTAACGGACTTCATAGCAAACAACGGAGACGTTGCAGTTACCAAAGACAGTGAATACTGTACAAACTCATTCACTGATTACCCATCTTCCTGGGTAAACTTTGATAAGTATGGTAACGGTAACGCAGAGTCTACAGTTTATCTTAGTACTATAGACGATGACGGTAAGGCGTCCAGCGCTTCCTGGAACTTCACGGTTACCAAGGATATGGTTGGTCTTTACTATCTGCAGATAGAGTACTATAACTGCAAGACCTCACAGAGTAGTGTCAGCGCTATTCAGCGTAAGCTTATGATCGACGACAAGGTTCCATTTTCCGAGGTCAGAAGCATTACCTTTGATAAGCATTGGTCCTACAACAACTACACCGTTAGCGACCCCGTTGTCGTGTCCGATACGGTTGAGAAGACCGAAGTTACTTACGATCATAACAATGACGGTTATTTCAAGTACGTGACTCGGATTTATCGCGACACTGCGGATGGCCAGATGAAGAAGGTCGTTACGACCTATCACATCGCTCAGGACATCAACGGAAACTCCATGGCTCCCGTAGCCAGCGAATCTTCCGAGTGGAGCACCTACATATGCAGCGACGAGTCCGGCTACTACGATGGCTATTTCAACTTCCATCTGGCAGAGGGTACGCACACCCTCACTCTTGAGTCCGAGCGTGAGCCCGTCATCATTAAGTCCATAAAGTTCATACCCGCGACCACTGTTGAGTCCACCACTCCCACCTATGAGGAGTACATAGCGCATCACGCAGGTGCGACAAAGGCTGACGGCGGCATCATTACTCTTGAGGCGGAGTTCCCTTACTTCGTTTCTGATTCGTCGGTTGCAGGCAGCAATGACAATACCTCAGCCATCACTTATCCTGTAACTCCCAAGGCTCAGCTCTTCAACGTTATAGGTGAGACCGGCTTCGGTACCGTAGGTCAGTGGGCGGCGTACAGATTTACCGTTAATAAGACGGGTATGTACAATCTTTCTATGAGATTTAAGCAGAGCGCCTTGGAGGGTATGTTCGTCTGTCGCGCTATCAAGCTTGCCGGCGGTAAGGACTACGTGTACGGTCTTGCGGACGGAAGCCCTACAGTTCCTTTCGTTGAGGCGTACAATGCCCGCTTCGATTACAGTAAGGACTGGCAGTCTGATTACATTGGCTCTTACGTTAACGGCGAGAAGCAGGTGTTCGAGTTCTACTTTGAGGAGGGACAGGAGTACACTCTCTATATTGAGTGCGCACTTGGCGACCTTAAGGATTATATCAGAACTATAGAAACATCTCTCGCAAACCTTAACGACGCGTACCTGAAAATAATTCAGTACACCGGTACAGATCCTGACGTTAACCAGAACTACAAGTTCCACGAGAAGCTTCCCGAAGTGCTTCTTGCACTTCTTCAGGAGGCGCAGACACTTACTATTGTCGCAGATGAGCTTCAGAAGCTCTGCGGAACCAACGGTGCGCATATCGCAACGCTTGACACGGTCGCACGTGTTCTTTACACGATGGGTAAGGATAACGGCACGAAGATCGCAGAGAACCTTTCTACCTTCAAGTCCCACCTGGGTACTATCGGTACCTGGATCAACGACTCGAAGCAGGGAAGTATGATGATAGACAGCATCTGCGTAGTTCCTGTTCAGACTACCGAAAAGATTCCTTACGCGAAGGCTAACTTCTTCCAGTCCATTTGGTTCGAGATCCGCTCTTTCATATATTCGTTCTTTACTAATTACGAGCAAATGGGTCTGACTTCAATTCCGGAGGAAGGCTCCAACACTATAGACGTATGGCTTGCTATGGGCCGTGACCAGTCTCAGATCTGGCGTTCTATGATCGACGCAGAGGACGGCTTCACCAAAACCTACGGCAACGCAGTTGCGCTTAAGCTGGTTACCGGCGGTACGCTTCTTCCCTCCATTCTATCCGGTAAGGGACCCGACGTTTACCTCGGACTTGGTTCGGCTGACGTTATAAACTACGCGATACGTGACGCGGTCGTAGGCGTTAACGGTAACGACCCTCATCTTACCGCGGAGGAAAATAAGGTATTCAGCAACTTCGTCTATGAAACTACGGACCAGAATGCGCCGAAGCAGCTCTTCTACGAAAAGAATCAGCTTTCCGCTGAGGAAATGCAGAGCAGAGGTCTTAAGCTGGTGTCTACCGCTTTCGATCAGCTCGTTGCTGACAGCTTCCGTCCCGCAGCGATGAGGACGCTTACCATCTATTCTCCGGATAACGCAGGAAAGCCCGACGGTCAGCGCGACGTTACCTACGGTATTCCTATGACGATGAGCTTTGCTATGATGTTCTACCGTATGGATATTTTGGCAGAGCTTAATCAGGAGGTTCCCGAAACCTGGGATCAGCTTCTTGAGATACTTCCTGTATTCCAGGCAAACAATATGGATATCGGTGTTTCGTATATCAGCGCCCTTGACTTTATGATGTACCAGATGGGCGGCAGTATGTGGAAGTATGACGACGATAGCATTTACGACTCTAAGTATGCAGGTGCCAAGATAGATCTTGACTCCGAAATAGCTCTTGAGGCGTTTGAGTTCGTATGCCGTCTTTACACTGACTATTCATTCCCCGTAAGCTTCAATACCGCTAACCGATTCAGAACGGGTGAGATGCCTATCACCATCGGTGATTACGCTTCCATTTACAATACTCTCGTAATATACGCTACGGATATCGCGGGAACATGGGAGTTCGGTTCGCTTCCCGGATCTGTTAACAGAAAGACCGGTGAGATCAACTACAACTCTCTCGCAGGCATAAGTGCGAGCGTTATACTTAACGGTTGCGACAATATGCTTGCAGCTTGGCAGTTCCTGCAGTGGCAGACAAGTGCAAAGGTTCAGGCTACCTACGCTAACAGAATAGTAGCCCTTATCGGACCTGCGGCTAAGTACGAGAGCGCAAACGTCAACGCTGTAATGGATATGTCTTGGACCGCTAAGGAAAAGGAAGCTATTACAGAGCAGATGGCTAACCTTGATGCGATAGTTAACTATCCCGGCTCGTACATTTATTCCAGATATATGCAGTTTGCATTCCTCGATGTTTACAACGACGATGCGAACGCTCACGACTCTATGATGGGTTATATAGACGCAATCAATGCTGAGATTGCGCGTAAGCGTGATGAGTTTGGACTTTGGGTCCCTTCGACAGAAATGCCTGAGCCTCCCATGAAATCCGGCACCTCTGACCAAGACTGAATGAAAGGAGATCAACATGTCACTTAATGTTAAAAAAGACGCAAAACGTCCTATGCACAGGGACGAGGTGTCAAAATGGCAGTGGACGTGGAAGGAAATGAAGAAGAACAAGACGGCATACTTTATGCTGGCTCCCTTCTTTATCCTGTTCATAGTCTTTACAGTCCTTCCTGTTTTCCTCTCTATTATATTCAGCCTTACCGACTTTAATATGCTCCAGATTCCTAACTTTAAGGGAATCTCCAACTACACCAGACTGTTCATAGAAGATGATATATTTATGCTTGCTATCCAGAATACTATCATCTTTGCCTGTGTAACCGGTCCCGTATCCTACTTGCTTTCTCTTCTTGTCGCTTGGTTTGTAAACGAGCTTCCTCCCAAGATCCGTGCGTTAGTTACTCTCGTATTCTACGCGCCTTCGATCTCAGGTCAGGTTTACCTCATTTGGAGCACTCTGTTCTCCTCCGACGCATACGGTTGGGCAAACGCGACACTGATAAAATTAGGTATTATTACCGACCCGATATTATGGTTCCAGGATGCAAACTACGTTATGGGTCTTTGTATAGTGGTTGCTCTTTGGACCTCACTCGGTACCTCCTTCCTTGCGTTCATCGCCGGCTTCCAGATAGTTGACCGCTCAATGTACGAGGCGGCAGCGGTTGACGGTATCAAGAATCGTTGGCAGGAGCTTTGGTACATAACACTTCCCACAATGAGACCTCAGATGATGTTCGGTGCCGTTCTCGCTATCACCAACTCCTTCGGATTTGGCGGTGTCGTTACAGCACTTTGCGGATTCCCCTCAGTCGATTACGCGGCGCATACCATAATGCACCATCTGGACGACTATGGCGGACAACGTTACGAGATTGGTTATGCTTCGGCTATAGCCGTCGTGCTATTCATCATAATGTTCGGCTCGAACATTCTGGTTAAGAAGGCACTTTCGAAGGTAGGTGAGTAATAATGGCAGTAAAAGAAAAGGTAGTTAAGCTCAGAACCAGAGGTCACCGCGTCGTTCTTAACCGTTCGGCAGGCGGCGATACCGGTATCACCATTATGCTCACTCTGCTGGGTATCATAATGTTCGTACCTATGTACTACGTTGTTATCCAGTCCCTGAAGCCTCTCGACGAGCTGTTTATGTTCCCACCGAGATTCTACGTTATCAGCCCCACGTTCGATAACTTCACCGACCTGTTTACACTTATGTCGGACTCCTGGGTGCCGTTCTCAAGATACATATTCAACACGGTATTTATCACGATATGCGGTACTCTCGGTAACCTGGTATTTGCATCTATGGCGGCTTATTCACTTGCGAAGCTTCGCTTCCCCGGCAGAAACGCAATATTCCAGCTTATCGTTACTTCACTGATGTTCCACTCTACTGTTAACCAGGTAACTCACTTCATCATCCTTTCCGCGTTCGGTTGGATTGATACGTACCTCTCCATCATCGTTCCCTCTATGGCTACAACGATGGGTCTGTACCTTATGAAGCAGTTTATGGAGTCCTCAGTTCCCGACACGGTGCTTGAGTCTGCCCGTCTTGACGGTGCGAGCGAGTTCAGAACCTTCCTTATCATAGCGATGCCTATGGTTAAACCCGCTTGGCTCACACTTATGATAGAGTGCTTTAAGTCCCTCTGGAACTCCGGTTCATCCATTTACATTCACTCAGAGGAGCTCAAAACCTTCAACTATGCGATCAACCAGATCGTATCCGGAGGTATTGCGCGTTCCGGCGCGGGCGCAGCGGCAATCGTTATTATGATGTCAGTGCCTATCGCAATATTCGTCCTTAACCAGAGTAAGATCATCGAAACGATGGGCTCTTCCGGTATGAAAGACTAATTAAAGGAGGAAAGCATGAAAAGTAAAATCACCAAAATTGTGGTACTTGCCGTAGCGATGATAATGCTATTCGGCACAGTGTTATCCTCCGCGTATGAGTCCTATGACACATACACCTACTCCATTGACGGAGAAACGTTGCTTTCGCCTGCGGCGTACACTCCCGATACCGCGGTTTACGATTCCAAGTCTATGGGCCTTGTAAATGCTGACGGTACCGGCGGTCTTGCCGGCGCGAGAGATATTACCACCGACAGTGAGGGTAACTTCTACATTTCCGACAACGGTAAGGACGCTACCGGTAAAGAGAATGCGAGAATCGTAGTTCTCGATAACTACAGCTACCGTTGCATCAAAACCGTATCCGAGTACGTTGACGAATACGGAGCCACACAGAAATTCGGTACTATCAGCGGTATTTATATCACCAATCCTAATAAGATGGTAGATAAATCCGAGAATATTTTCGTTTGCGATACCTTGAGAAAGTGCATTATCGTATTCGATAAGGAATTTAACTACGTAAAAACGATTACAGTTCCCGACGATCCCGCTCCCGGCGAGGTAAGTTCCTCACTTATTACGAAGAAGAACTTCTCACCTACAGCGGTAGCGGTTGATATCTACGGCAGAATATTCGTAGTATCTCAGGAGTGCTACAACGGTATCATAGTAATGTCCGGTGAGGGCATATTCACCGGCTTCATCGGAGCTCAGAAGATAACTGCGGATCCTATTGATCTGATTTGGCAGAAGTTCCAGAGCGTCGAGGATTACGAGAGCAGCTACCGCGAGCTTCCCGATCCCTTCAACAATATCACCGTTGACGACCTCGGCTTCGTATACGCGACCATCGCTTTCGAGGCTGTTGCGGATAAGTCCAGCCAGCTGAAGGCTATCAAATCTAAGGATGCGGCGTACTCACCCGTCAAGAAGCTTAACTCCGTAGGTAAGGAGATACTTAAGCGTAACGGATTCTTTGATCCGGGCGGAGAAGCAGGTATACTTAATCCCGATGAGGTTTCAAACATTATCGACATTGCTATCGGCGCAGAGGGCTCCTGGTCCATTCTCGACGATTCCAGATCCAGAATCTTCACTTATGACTCTTCCGGTAACCTTTTGTTTGCATTTGGCGACACGGGTGACCAGGTCGGTAACGGTAGCCAGTACATTGCTATGACCTACCAGGTGCTTTACGACGAGGAAAAGGGCAGGGACGTTTACAATCTCGTCCTTCTCGACAGCACTACCACAGGCTTCAAGCTTATGGTTTATCACCCCACTGAGTATTGTGATATGATTATAGACGCTCTCAAAAACGAGAACGATCATGAATACGCGCACACAATCAGCAAGTGGCAGGAGGTTCTTACCGCTAATAACAACTTCGACTTAGCTTACATAGGTATAGGTAAGGCGCTCTTTAACGAGGGCAAGTACACCGAGGCTATGGAGATGCTTAAGAGCGCATACGAAACAGAGTATTACTCTGATGCCTTCGCGGCTCTCCGTAAGGACATCCTCTCGCTGTGGATGGTTCCCATCATTATCGCTGTTATCATAGTTCTTATGCTGTTCTTCAAGTTCCTTGGTTGGGCGAAGAAGAAAAATAAGGCAACCTCTCTTAAGGTTGGCAGAAAGTCATACGGCGAGGAGCTTCTGTATGTATTCCACCTTGTATTCCACCCATTCGACGGCTTCTGGGATCTTAAGCATGAGAAGCGCGGCTCTGTCAGAGCAGCTACCACTATTCTCGGTATAACGATCATTGCGTTCTTCTACCAGAGCATCGGACAGGGTTATGTCTTCAACCCCAGAGGAAACGTTTCTACCGTTATTATGCAGGTTCTCGGAATGCTTGTTCCCGTTCTGCTTTGGGTAGTATCTAACTGGTGTCTTACCACGCTCTTCGACGGAGAAGGAAGTCTGAAGGATATCTACATTGCAACCTGTTATTCTTTGGCACCCCTTCCGCTCTTCGTTATTATTTCCACCGCGCTTACCAACGTATTTACTCTCTCCGAGCAGGGAATAGTTAATATGCTGGTTACGATTGGTTGGGTATGGGTAGTAATACTTCTGTTCTTCGGTATGGTAGTTACTCACGACTACTCTATTAGCAAGAACGTAATTACCACCCTCGGTACGATAGTAGCTATGGCGGTTATTATCTTCATTATCGTACTGTTCTCCAGCCTTGTAGTTAAGATGGCAACCTTCGTCCTTTCACTTGCGACGGAAATAGGCAACCGAATATAGTTGCAGGAGGTAAATTATGAAATTAAATAGAATATTATCATCTCTGCTCGTCATCGTGTTGCTTGTTACGGGTATTCTGGCGGCCTTTCCTGTAGGCGCATCAGCAGAGGAGGAAACTCCTGCAGTGTCTGTGAAGCCGGAAGCCGAGCTTTCCGAAGACGAAGTAAAGAAAATCGTTCAGGCTTATAAGGAGGCCAAATTCCAATCAGCTGAAGAGCTTCTCGCCAGCGATTTTGACAATGGGTATCTCGATTCGATAACCTATAAGGGATACTCGCTTTACGTTAACAGATACACCGGTTTTATTTACTATGTAAATAATCTCACCGGTCAGATACTTACGAGTAACCCTATTGATCCGGGCTTTAGCCCCAAAATCTCCCCCTCTGTTCTTAGCACGATAGAGCTGAATTACGTAACTCACGCCGCTCCTGATAAGGACGAGTACGAGTACAGCATCAGCTGTATCGAGGACGGCTCGCTTATCAGCGTATCCGCTACCGAGAACGGCATAAAGGTTGACTACGTTCTCGGCGAGGCTGCATCTATCTATCTCGTTCCCGGCGCCATTATGATGGATGATCTGGAAGAGCATATTATAAAGCCTCTGTTCGCTAATTTTGCTGCCGTTATCGATACCTATCTCGATCTTCCCGAGGGCGGTTTCACTCATAAGGACTACACCTTCACTAGCTTCGATGGATACATTTCCAACAAAAACGATATGCTTTACGATGGCGATTTCTATAGCGCATATATCGTTAAAGTGATAAACGCGCTTGTTGATTACGCCGGTACAAAGCTTGATAAGAAGAGCTCTGGCTACAGCGCTATCTCCGATTTTTCATATTGGGCTAAGCAGATCTTTGACCAGAAGCAGTACAAGGTTTACAGCACTAAGATTATCTCTGACGAAGCGGTTCATAATCTTTGGTACGAGATTGTTCCGGAGATGAAAACCTCAGGACTTGGCGCATTCGTAATTGATAACACCCTTAGTAACGATCAGATCGAAACTATTTACGGTCTTCTCGGTAAGGCAATAAAGTATTGCATTCCTTCTATGACCAGAGAAATTGCTCAGGAAATAGAGGATAGAACCGGATACAGAAACATTCTTACCAGTATTCCCAGCTTTGAGTGCAGTCTTGTTTATTCAATAAATGACGACGGAACTCTTGAGGTCGATTTCCCCGCAAACTCCATAAAGTATGAGGAGGACGTGTTCATTCTTAAGTCGATCACCCCTCTCCGTTACTTCGGTTCGGGCGATATGACTAACGACGGTTACGCATTCTTCCCGGATGGAAGCGGTACGGTAATCGAGTTCGATGATTTCTACAGTGAGAAGAACGCGCTCAGCGTTAGAGTAAACGCCGAAATGTACGGTAAGGATTATTGCTACGCAACCATTACCGGTAAGCACAAGGAGCAGGTTACTATGCCCGTTTACGGTCTTGTAAACGAGGTTAAGGCAAACTCCGCGACTAAGGCTCTTACAGGCATGGATACCGTAACCAACGGCTTCTTCGCTATTCTTGAGGAGGGCTCATCTCTTGCTAAGCTTGCTGTTTATTCCGGCGGTGGCTTTGACCACTATGCAGCAACCTACGCATCCTACACGCCTTACTCCTACGACCAGTATAAGCTTGGCGACGCTATTTCCGTCGGCGGTGATAAGTCATATCTCGTCGTATCGGAAACACCTTATACCGGATCCTACAAGACCCGATATACAATGCTTATAGATCCTGTTGTTTCGGCAGCAGTACCCTCTATGGGCGGTTACTCTACCTCTTACGTAGGTATGGCGGCTTGCTATAAGCAGTATCTTAAGGATAATGGCGTGCTTACTAAGCTCAACACCGAATCCACAGCTCTGCCTCTTTACATAGAAACTCTCGGAGCTATGGATGTTTTGACGAGAATTCTGACATTCCCCGTATCCGTTTCATCTCCTCTCACTACGTTTGAGGACGTTGAAACTATGTACAGCGAGCTTTACGCCAAGGGAATTACGAATATCAACTTCAAGCTGACCGGCTTTGCTAACGGCGGTATGTACTTCACTTATCCCGCCAGAGTAAAGTGGGAGAAATCACTGGGCGGTAAGAAGGGCTTCAATCATCTTATTGATGCGGCTGCGGTTTACAGCGCTGACACAGATCCTAACACCAACTTCGGCATTTTCCCCGATTTCGATTTCCAGTACATTTCAAATACTGCGATATTCGACAGAGTAGGTAACTCCAGACACGCCGCGAAGATGGTTGATAACCGTTACGCTTCAAAGCAGGTTTACAACTCTATCACGAGTGTGTATGACTCGATCTTCTCTATAGTCGTTTCTTCCAACGTGCTTGATGGTCTTTACACCAAGTTCCAAAAGCAGTATTCTAAGTATAATATTTCCACTCTTTCCGTATCTACTCTTGGCTCTGACCTTAACTCCAACTTTGATGATGACAACTCCATCAGCCGTGAGCAGGCTCGTCAGGACGTAGATAAGCTGCTTGACCGTATGGCAAACAGCAACGGATACACTCTTATGACGGATATAGGTAATATGTATTCACTCAAGTACGTTGATCACATTCTCAATGCGACCATCGACTCCAGCCACTTCACATTCTCCTCATATCCCGTTCCGTTCTACGGTATGGTTCTTCACGGCTACGTGAACTACGCAGGCTCGCCTATCAACTATACCGGCTCGGTTGATTATAACATTCTTCACTCTATCGAGAATGGTGCTTCTCTCTACTACATTCTTTGTATGCAGAACGCTAACTATCTCAAGGAGGACGAGATGCTCTCCAAGTATTACGGCGTTGACTACAAGAACTGGAAGGATAAGATAGTTGCTCAGTATGAAAGACTGAACGCCGCTATCGGATCTTATCAGAATTATGAGATAGTTGATCACTCTGCTATCATCGGCGAGCGTATTATGAACTCCAAGGATGCTGCAGAGAACAACTTCAAGCTTATCATCGAGTACATCGAGAACGTCGATAAGCTGGTATCAGATCTCGCGGATGCAACCTTTGACCAGATGATCGAAGATCCCAATAACATCGGTAAGGGCATTCATATAACCATAGATACCGCTTCTCTGAAGGCAGATGCTTGCGAACGCATCAATCTTACGGCAGAAGAGCTCGATAAATTCGACTTCGATACTCTTCTTAATGCTGTCGTGGTTAAATACGCGGCAGAATATCCTGAGAAAGCAGGAGCTGTAGAGATTACCTTCGATAAGAGTCAGATGCAGTATACCTCTGTTTACGACTTCGTAACAGACTCTGTAGCTAATGCTGAGAACTATGATTACACAGATTTCACCTGCGATAACGGCAGTATCGTTATAGTAACCTACAAGGATACCGCGGCAGGCGATAACGGAAAGACGGTTCTCTTCATTCTCAACTACAACAACTATCCCGTCAAGGTAAGACTTGACAACACTATCGATAAGACCCTTGAAGCCGTCAGGGAAGAAACTATTAAGCCTCTCGACTTCGTAAAGATTGAAATAAACTAAGGAGGATGCAGAATGAGCAACAATAATGAAAACGCAGTAAAGACGTCACCGCTTGATGCTGTTAAATCATTTTTTGAAAAAATGACGTCTGCTACCTCTGGTTTCTTCAAGAAACTTTTCAAGCCTCGCAAATCGCTGGATGCAACTAAGGCAAGATCGGGATATTTCTTCGTTCTGCCTTTCATCCTCGGTGTAATACTTATTTACCTTCCCATCTTCATCGACTCCGTCTGGTACAGCTTCAGTAACTTTACCGACATTCAGATGGAGGGCGCGTCAGGAGTAGTACACATCACCGGTACTAAAGGCGTTGGCTTCGAACATTACGTTTCCGCGTTTAAGGATACCACCTTCTATCAGAAGCTGCTCGATTCCATTCAGCAGATGCTCTTCCAGGTTCCCGCTATCATCATCTTCTCGCTCTTTATCGCGGTCGTTCTTAACCAGAAGATGCTTGGCCGTGCCGCTTTCCGTGCTATCTTCTTCGTACCCGTTATTATTTCCACCGGTGTTATGGAGAGCATAAACGCGGAGGACTTTATGAAGGACGAGATGGGAACCGGTATTAACGACGGTACCCAGCAGGGCACTAACGATATCATTTCGGTACTGGATGTTCAGAACCTGTTCGCTTCTATGAAGGTAGGTACAGAGCTTGTTACTTACGTAGTTGGTCTTGTAAATGATATTTACAACATTATCAACTACTCCGGTGTACAGATGCTTATATTCCTCGCAGGTCTGCAGTCTATCTCTCCCTCGATTTACGAGGCTTGTCAGATAGAGGGCGCGACCGGATGGGAAACCTTCTGGAAGGTAACCTTCCCGATGATTTCTCCTATGATTTTAGTTAACTCGGTCTACACGGTTATCGACTCATTCACGAGAACCACTAACCCGGCGATGAACTATGCGTCAGATTATACCGGTGTACCGGGCGTAGGCGTTGCAATGTCTTGGATTTACTTCCTGATAGTCGCGTTGATTATTGCAGTAGTCGGTGCTATTGCATCCTCGTTCGTGTTCTACCAGAGAAGAGATTAAGGAGGTGCTTCATATGGAATCTTCACCCGTAGTTAAGAAAGAAACAAAAAACCGCATAAGTGTCGATTACGAAGGAAAGCTCTCCTATAAGGAACGACTGATGAAGAAGATATCTACTTCTAACACCTGGATCAAAGTAGTTATCAATATCTTCAGATTTATACTGATGCTTGGCGTTTCTTACGTAATTCTTTTCCCGTTCGTTTCTAAGGTAGCAGGCTCGTTTATGAGTATGAATGACGTCGTTGACGCTACCGTATCTCTGATACCTAAAAATCCTACTCTTGATATTTACAAGTATCTTATTATGGATAACAGGTATTTTGAGGCATTTGGTAACACCCTTCTTCTTTCATCGCTTTGCGCGATAGTTCAGACCTTCGTATCCTGCCTTGTAGGTTACGGTCTTGCAAAGTTTAAGTTCAAGGGTAACAACCTGCTGTTTGCGCTTGTTATAGTTATAATGATAATACCTCACGGTACTCTCGAGCTTGCAATGAAGCGCTTCTTCCAGGACTTCGATCTCATTATTCCCATATCTCTCGATGAGCATATGACGGGCATTTTTGAGCTTATCACAGGTGACCGTCCCAGCCTTATCAACAAATTTTATCCCTACGTGATTCTCTCACTCGGCGGTCTTGCTTTTAAAAACGGTCTGTACATCTATCTGATGCGTCAGTTCTTTAAGGGCGTTCCCGATGAGCTTGAGGAGTCAGCGTACGTTGACGGTGCGGGCACCTTCCGTACCTTCCTGCAGATTATTATTCCTCTCTCAGTGCCTATGATGATAACAGTATTCCTGTTCTCGTTCTCTTGGCAGTGGACGGACGTATTCTACAGAGATGTGTTCTTCAAGGGCAGCCAGGCTCCTTGGATGCTTCCCGACCTGATCAACGAAATTCCTGTTCACCTTCAGTCAGATCACCCCGGTGCTCAGATTTACGAGGTAGTTATTCACAATACCGCCGGTATTATGATCATTCTTCCTCTCGTAATACTTTATCTCTTCGGACAGAGATATCTTGTACAGGGTATTGAGCGTTCCGGTCTGGTTGGTTAATAGACAGGCGAAATATTTCATTTCTATGCGTGATACTCCGCTTGGAGTATCACGCATTTTTTTGCGCGTTGCCTACTCTTAACGGTTACCGTAAAACGCAAATCAAAAAGAAAATGGACTTAAGACGGATGCTTAAGTCCATTTTATATACTGCTTTTAATAAACGCTTTGCGAAGTTACAGCTTCTCCGCGATATCGTATATAAGCCTTTCGGTTTTCTCCCATCCAAGGCAGGGATCTGTAACCGACTGTCCGTACACGGTATTATCGCAGATCTTCTGTGCTCCGTCCTCAATATAGCTCTCTATCATCAGACCCTTGACTAGCTTTTTAATCTCTGCGGAGTGATTACGGCTATGCAGTATTTCCTTCGAAATTCTGATCTGTTCAAGGTATCTTTTTGCGGAATTTGCGTGATTTGTATCTATTATTGCGGCGGGATTTTCGTAAGAGCCGGCCTTGTATCTTTCTGCCAACTCGCACAGGTCCTCGTAGTGATAGTTCGGATGGGACTTTCCTAGATTGTCAACGTATCCGCGGAGTATTGCGTGAGCGAATTGATTACCGTTAGTCTTAACCTCCCAGCCTCTGTAGAGAAATACGTGAGAGGACTGAGCGGATTTGATAGCATTCATCATTATAGTGTTGTCGCCGCCGGTGGGATTTTTCATTCCCACGGGAATATCAAATCCGGAGGCAGTCATACGGTGCTGTTGGTCCTCAACGGATCTTGCTCCTACCGCAACGTACGCGAGTAGGTCGGAGAGATATCTGTAGTTTTCGGGATAGAGCATCTCGTCAGCGCAACCGAAGCCGGTTTCCTCGACTGCTCTCATATGCAGCTTTCTTATAGTGATTATGCCTTTCAGCATATCAGGATTTTCATTAGGGTTTGGCTGATGCAGCATTCCCTTGTAGCCCTCGCCGGTTGTTCTCGGCTTATTGGTGTAGATTCTGGGTACGATCAGAATTTTGTCCTTAACCTTCTCCTCCACCTCTCTAAGCCTATAGATGTAGTCCATTACCGCATCCTCTCTGTCAGCAGAGCAGGGACCAATGATCAGGATAAATTTGTCAGACTCGCCGCTCAGAATATCCTTCATTTCGTCCACTCTTCTTTTCAGCTGACGTTCAGCAGCTTGTGATAGAGGAAACTCGTTTTTTATATCCTTTGGTATAGGTAATTTTCTGTAGAATTCCATATTCATAATAAATACTCCATTCAGATAAAGTTGCGTATTTTTTACACGATACCGGGTTTATCGAAGAGCGAGCGCCTTTTTGTAGATTCCTTCATCTTTTCGCGCATTCCGGAAACATCTCCATCCGCGAGCATATCGCGGAACATATTAAACTCTTTTGCAAAGGCGTCCATCTCGGCGAGAAGCGCATCTCTGTTCAGCATAAAAAGCTCGCTCCACATTTCGTCGTTTATCTTAGCTATACGCGTCAGATCTCTGAACGAGTCACCGGTGTATTTCTCAAGTCCGAGAGATCTGTTTGAGTTCATCAGCGTTACCGCGATGCAGTGTGTCAGCTGTGAGAGAAATGCGATCATAGAATCGTGTTCCTCCGGAGAAAGCCGGCTGATACGGGCAAATCCCAGAACCCTGCCAAGCTCGCAGGCAATCTCTTTAGCCTCCTCCGATAACGCCAAGACCGATAATCAAAATTTTTGTTTTTTTAGTAAGTTTCATTGCTTTTGGTTTTCTTTGTTCATATAGATCGCGTCAGATTAAATATATTAAAAAACGTCAAAATCGACGCCCAGCCGCGTTAAGTCCTCGAAGAAGGAGGGATAGCTTTTACTAATTACCTCAGCGCCGTCTATCACGCCGCCATAAAGGGTAGATAACACTGCGAGTGACATAACAACTCTGTGATCGTTATGACCGAGCAGTCGCTCCTTTGGAGTATGCAGGGGAGCCTTTACCACCTCTACGTGATTATCGTATATGCGAATATCAGCGCCGAATTTACGAAGCTCCTCAGCCATTACTGCGCATCTGTCGCTCTCCTTTATTCTAAGCCGTCTTGTACCGGTAAACGTTGCTCCGTTTTTTTCAGCCGCAACGGTGAAGAGTATTGGCGCGAGATCCGGGCAGCTTTCGACCGAAAGGGTGGGAGTACCTTCAGAGAGCGCCTTGAAATAATCCACGCACACTCTGTCGCCCTGCAGACTGTTTTCATTAAGACCGCTGACGCGCACGTCACCGAACAGACCGAGAGCTATAGGAAATGCCGCTCCCGACCAATCTCCCTCTACCTCTGTGTCAATTCCTCTGTATTCCGAGCCGCCGCGCACCAGCAGAGTTCTTTCGTTCTCCCAGCATACGTCAACGCCGAATTTGTTCATCACCTCAACGGTCATATCGATATACGGCTTGCTCTCTATTTCGGTCGTAAGATTTATTCGTCTATCACCCTTGAGAAATGGAAGTGCGTACAGCATACCGGTGACGTATTGGCTGGTAACGTTACCGACCAGACTTATATCCTCGTTTTTTAATGGACCTCTCACGGTAATACATCCGTCGCCCGTTTTATAGAGTAACCCCTGCTTTTCGCAGAGCTCCCCGTACGCTCCCATAGGTCTTTCCATCAAGCGTTTTTTGCCCGATACCGTAATAGGATTTTCTGACAGCAAGCATAGAGGGAGAATAAATCGCAACGTACTGCCGCTCTCGTTGGCAAATAGGGAAGAGGTCGGATTGGAGTATCTCGGATCAGTTCCGACGATTTCTGCTACTCCGTCCACCAGACTAACGTCAGCGCCCAATGCCCTGAGGCACTCTGCGGTTGCCAGCGCATCATCACAGCAGGGAATACCGGATATGCAGCTCTTTCCCTTTGATAGAGCTGCGGCGATCAGCATTCTGTGCGCGTAGCTCTTTGAGCGCGGGGCGTTGATTTCGCCCACGGCTTTGCTTATTTTTATGTCAACAGTCATTTTTGTTTACCGTATTTTTCATATAGATAATCAATAGCCTCCGCGTACCCCTGTATGCCGTGACCGGTTATGGTTTTCTCTGAGGCGTATCTTATATAGCTGATTTGTCTGAAATCCTCGCGTTCCTCTACCTTTGAGATATGAACCTCAACGGTAGGCAGACTCACCGATTTCACAGCGTCGAGAAGCGCTATGCTGGTGTGAGTATACGCGCCGGGATTTATGACTATACCGTCAGCTCCCTTGAAGTAGGCGTCCTGAATGCAGTCAACGAGATCACCCTCGTGATTGGACTGATAGAATACCGCGTCGATACCAAGCGACTTGCAGTGTTCGTCCAGCAGCTTGACGAGCTCGGAGTAACTGGTGCTTCCGTAGTGACCGGGCTCTCTTATTCCGAGCATATTCAGATTCGGTCCATTAATTATGTATAGCTTCATTTCGTATAAAACTCCGTGATATTATTTGCCACCCGCTCGGCGCTTTCATCTCCGTTTATTCTCACGTCGCAGGCAGAGCAATATATTTCGTATCTATCTTTATAAAGCTTAAGCAGTGCTTCTCTGTCGCTGGATAATGGTCTGTCAGACGTGGCGATAAGCTTATCCGGAGATCTGTCGAGGAAGAAAACGCGACCGTTCTTTTTCAACTCGTCCACGTTTTCGTTTCTTAGAACGCAACCGCCGCCGGTTGCTATTACGAGCTTCGTTTCCTTTGACGCTATTTTTACAGCCTCACTCTCAAGATCTCTGAAATATGCCTCACCCCGTGTAGCGAAAATTTTAGGAATTGAACTGCCGGCAAGCTCGCGTATTATCTCGTCTGTATCCAGGAATTTACGCCCCAGCGCGTTGGCTATAAGATTTCCGACAGTGCTTTTTCCCGATGATGGCATACCTATCAGCACGATGTTTTCTTTTGAGGACATAACCTTATTAAAGGCTTGGTCTACGGTATCCTCGGAGAGTGTAACGTCGAGAAATATCTCTGCCGCGCGAGCTGCTTGCGCAACTAGCATATATAAGCCGCCCTCGGCAGGGATACCAAGCTTAATAGCCTCAAGAACAGCAGTGGGACGTAGCGGATTGTAAACCGCGTCAATATATCCGCGAAGAGATGGGAAGCACGATACGTCCACAGATCTGCCGCTGGTGTTGGGGTACATACCGACGGGCGTGGTGTTAATGATTACGTCTGCGTCGGTGTGGCTTTCATACATATCCGAATAGTTGACAGCACCGTCTTTTCTCTCTCTTGAAACGCGTATAACGGAGCCGGAACCCATACTGTTCGCAACGGCAAAAGCGGTTTTCGACGTTCCGCCGCTGCCGAGTATCAATACCTTTTTGCCGGACAGCTCAACTCCGCATTTGTTGATCAACCGTGTCATACCGTAAAAGTCCGTGTTGTATCCGTAGAGCTTTCCATTCCTGTTTACTACCGTGTTAACGCTGCCGATAAGCTTCGCGGCGTCGTCAATATAGTCGAGGTAGGGTATAACTCTTTCTTTATAGGGAATGGTGACGTTTATCGCGATGAAATTTTTTTCTTTCATAAACGAGCCGACCGCCTCCGACGCAAGCTCCCGAAGCTCGTATTCGTAATCGGCTATAAGACCGTGAATTTCCTTTGAGAAGCTATGACCCAGCTTCTCTCCTATACATCCGTACTTCATTTAATATATACCCGTGTAAAGTTAAATTGCATGTTTTAGATAATCAGGCGTATTTTATGAAAACTCCGCCCCGGCTTTATCCGACGGCTCAAAAACATTTTACAGAGCCTGCTTTTCAGATTGTACCATAAACTTATTTCAGATAATCCGTTCCGAATCTTCCGATGAGCAGGTCGGCGAGCGCTATGCTTATCGCGGCATCCACGACGGCTCTCGCTCTATGTATAATAGCCGGATCGTGTCTGCCCTCTATCTTGATCTTTTCATTTTCCATAGTGGAAAGACGCACGGTGCTTTGCTCCTTGTAGATGGATGGGGTAGGCTTTACCGCGCATCTGATTATAAGGGGCATTCCATTGGTTATTCCTCCCCCTATACCGCCCATATTATTGGTCGCGGTTACGATACGGCCGTCCTCTATAAGATACGGATCGTTTGCCTCGCTGCCGTACATATCGGAGAGCCTGAAGCCTGCGCCGAACTCAACTCCTTTTATTCCCGGAACGGAGAATAGCGCGTGGGATAAAACGCCCTCCGCGGTATCAAACCAAGGCTCTCCTACGCCTGCCGGCACACCCATTACTGCGCTTTCGAGAATACCGCCCACGCTGTCACCCTCTTTTCCTGCTGCCTCGATAACACGGCGCATTTCGTCGCCGGATTCAACGGACAGGGTAGGAAAGTGTATAGAGTTCAGATAAGAAATATCCTCTGAAAGATTATTAAACGCTCTGTCTTTTACGCCGTGCATATAGGAAATATGAGTGCCGATGCGTATTCCTTTTTTCATTAGCGAGTAGGATATGATAGCTCCGGCAGCGACGAGCGATGCCGTTATTCTGCCGGAAAAGTGTCCGCCACCGCGCTTATCCTGATATCCGTGATACTTGCATTCTGCAGGGTAATCTGCGTGTGAGGGGCGGGGCGTGTCAAAAATATCCTTGTAATCGCCGCTTTTTGTATTAGTATTAGGTATCAGAACGGTGAGGGGAGTACCGGTGGTATATCCGTCCTTTGCGCCTGATACGATGCTGTATTCATCCGCCTCTACTCTGGCTGTCGATATCCTTCCTGCAGGACGGCGCATAGCCAGCTTCTCGCGTATGTAAGAGTCGGATATCTCAACGCCCGGCGCTATACCGTCTATTACCGCGCCTATATATTCGCCGTGACTTTCGCCGAAGATAGTCACGGATAAATTTGTACCAAAGCTGTTTTTCATACAACCTCCATACCGTGTCGCAATTTTTTGCAATTTACCTCATTTTTTGTGTATCCGTTCGTTTTCTCGGATTTAACTCTTCAGATTTTCTCTTACGGTTTCCGTGAATTTGTCCGTAGTCATTTTCTCTATTCTGAAGCTTCCGGGAGTGTCAACGAAAATCGCGCTGACGAAATCCCCCTCGCACTTCTTGTCGTGAGAGATAAATCCGAGAGCTTTCTCGATATCACCGGAATAAGCGGTGGGCAGTTCATGCTTTTTCAGAACCGCCGTGAGCCGCTTTTTCGTTTCCGCTGAGCATACCGCAGTCATTCCGATAGCTACGCACTCACCGTGGTAGAGTCCGCCCTCTAGCTCCATAGCCTCAATACCGTGTCCCAGAGTATGTCCGAAATTAAGAATCCGTCTTATTCCGGATTCGCGCTCGTCGGCTTCCACTACAGCTTTTTTGATCTTCAGAGAACGGATGATTATATCCTCAATATTTTTTTCGTTCACACTCTCGCGCTCGAATAATTCAAACAGCTCCTTATCCGATGTCAGCGACATTTTGATAGCTTCGCTCAAGCCGTTGGATATATGTCTTTTCGGGAGAGTTTTCAGAGTGTCCGGATCGATCAGTACGCCCCTCGGCTGATGAAATGCGCCGACGATGTTTTTTATACCGCCGAGATTTATAGCCACCTTTCCTCCTATTGAGGAATCCACCTCTGAGAGAAGGGTGGTGGGGACGTTATAGAAATCAATACCGCGCATATAGGAAGCCGCGGCAAATCCCGTCAGATCGCCGACGACTCCTCCGCCGACCGCTACAGCGCAGTCGGTCCTGGTCATACCGAATTTCACCATTTCGTCGAGCAGCTCAGCGTAATATTTCATACTCTTCGCGCCCTCGCCCATAGGAACGGTAACGACCGTAGCATCCTTTGCGCACTTAGATATACGCTCTGCATATTCCGCAGGAACGCCGGAATCCGTTACGATGAAGACCTTTCTGTTTAAATCAAAGAATTTATGAGCTTCACCGAGCAGGCCACGACCGATAACTATATCGTAGCCTCTCTTTCCAAGCTCAACGCGTAAAGTTGTCATAGCTTCCAGTCCTCAGAATTTTATATAAGTACCGACAAACTTAAGCTTGTCGCAGTATTCACCCAGAGCCTCCATCATATTTGCTCCGTTCTCCGATTGAATATTACCCTCCGCCTCAACGTAGAAGTAATACTGCCATAAGAGCTCCTTCATCGGTCTGCTCTTCAGCGAACGCATATTGAAGCCGTGAGATCCTATGACGTCGATAGCCTTCGCGAGAGCGCCCGCCTCGTTACGAACGGTGAAGAGAAGTATGGAATGAACGCCACTTTCGTGTCCGACCCGTTTATTTGAGGTGCGCGAAAATACCGCAAATCTCGTTGTGTTACTGCGGCTTTCGTTTATATCGTGGTCTATGACCTCAAGACCGAAAAGCTCCGCCGCTTCTGCGCTGGCAATAGCGCCGATCGACTTATCCGCCAGCTCGGCGACGTGTCTTGCCGCCAGAGCCGTGTTACTGTATTCACAGCACGCAAAGCCGTTTTTTGCAATATAATTATGACACTGACCGAGAGCCTGAGGATGACTGTATACCGTCTTAATATCTGAAAGATTCGCTCCCTTAACTCCCAAAAGATCCTGAGATACCGGCAGATCGTATATTCCGTTTACGTAGAGAGAGCCGGAGAACATCAGATCCGTGACCTGACCGACGTCGCCGTTGTAGCTGTTCTCCATAGGAAGCACGGCAACGTCGCATTCCCCCGCTTCTACCGCGCGGTATGCGGTCGAGAAATCCATATACGCTACCTTAGCGGCTGATGGGTACAGCTTCTCTGCGGCAATATGAGCAAACGCGCCCTCCGTACCGGAATATGCTACTCGCATACCCTCTAGCAGACGGCTCTGATAAGCTCTGGATACCGCCATATTGTTGCGCAGGAAATTGACGTAATACTCTCGCAGAACATCGTCTTCGACCGTTTCCGAGTTGCGCTTTATGATCTCGTTTTCTCTGGACGTATCCAGGATTGCCAGACCGCGCTCCTTCTTATACTCGGCAACCATTTCTGCGGCGCGCATTCTCTTTATGAAGAGCTCGCGCATTTCGCCGTCCACCTCGTTTATTATTTTTCTTGCCTTGTCAAGCAATGATTCCTGTGTCATACCAATTTACCCGATTTCGATTTTATTTATACGATTCTCCTAGAGCCTTAAAAGCCGGCAGAGCGCGCTCTATCTGCTCTGTTTTTACGCAGTAAGCAAGTCTTGCGTATCCGGGACAGCCAAAATCGTCGCTGGGGACGAGAAGTATCTCGTGCTTTTTAGCTCTCTCGCAGAATTCTTCCGAGTCGCCGCTCGGAGATTTAATGAAGAGATAGAACGCTCCCTCCGGCTTAACCGTTTCCATACCGTATTCAGCGAGCTTTTTAATGAGCAGCTTTCTGTTTCTGTCGTAGATAGCGACGTCTGAGCATTCGCCGAGAACCTTTGGCAGAAGCTTCTGCAGCATACTTGGCGCGCATACGAAGCCGAGTGCGCGTCCTGCGCCGCATACCGCTTGATACACGGAAATAAAATCTGCCATTCTCGGTGAAATGAGAGCGTAACCGATTCTCTCTCCGGGCAGAGAGAGGGATTTACTGTATGAGTAACATACAACGGTATCGTCGTAGTATTTCGTCAGATAAGGCACCTTCACGCCGTCGTATACCAGCTCTCTGTACGGCTCGTCCGCAATGAGATAAATCGGATGGTGAAGCTCGCGCTCCTTAGCTCTCAGCATATCGGTCAGCGCGATAATGTTTTCCTCAGGGAACACCTTTCCCGTAGGATTGTTGGGCGAGTTTACGATGATAGCCGCGGTCTTATCGTTTATAGCGGCGGCGATAGCTTCAACGTTCAGATTGAAGTCCCGCTCGTCACAGGGAACTTCAACTATCCTTGCTCCGCATCTTTCGATAAACACCTTGTATTCGGGGAAATAGGGGGAGGGAACTATAACCTCCTCGTTTTCGCATACGAGAGCAGTCAGAGTGGAGGTAAGAGCTGCCGCCGCGCCCACGGTCATATAGAAGCAGTCAGCGGTTACGCATTCTCCGTGTGTCTTGTTTATATAATCTGCGATGGCGCCTCTTACCGCGGCATCGCCCTGGGCAGAGGTGTAGCCGTGAAGTATAACCGAGCTCTCCTCGGAGATGAGCCTCGTGAGCTCCCGATTAACACAGTCAGGAGCGGGAACGCTTGGATTTCCAAGAGAAAAGTCGAATACGTTATCCTCGCCTATCTGAGCTTTTCTTTTCTTTCCGTATTCAAAAAGCTCGCGTATAACCGAACGCTTTGCACCGAGAGAACGCATTTTTTCGTTAATCATAATTCTACCTCACAAATATTTAAATAATATAATATTATACACCTAAAAGAAGGTTTGTCAATAAATCGGCAATAAAAAAACTGTTTATTCCGGTATTTTTTTACCGATATTTTACAGAAAATTGAAAGAAACTTACGAAAACGAGCCGACTGACTCGGCGTTGAGAATACAGACTGAATCAGTGCTGAAAAGGAGATTTACGAAAATGAGGAAAAGGGAAATGAAATAATATAGGAATAATCTTGCATTCCTTGGTTTGTTGTGTTAAAATAAAATAAAAAAGGGAGGGGACCGTATGATTAAAACGAATATTAAGCTGCCGATCAATTACAGTCTGTCTGATATCGTAGATCGGATAGTGGCGGCTCTTCCCGTTACGCGTGAGGAGGTAGGAGAGGTCGTTCCTGTCCGCCGTACTCTGAACGTGAAGGACAAATCAGACCTTTACTACGATATGACCGTAGCCTTTTCTCTGCCGTCAGAGAGAGAGGAGTACCTGCTCAAGCTTCGCAAGAAAGTATCGGAATATCCGGATATGACGTTTGCTCTTCCCGTCGCAAATCTTCCGAGCAGACCGGTAGTAATCGGCGCAGGTCCCGCAGGACTGTTTGCCGCTTTGGTGCTTGCGGAAGCGGGCGCGCGCCCAATTCTATACGAGAGAGGACTTCCGATAGAGGAGCGGGATAAGCGCGTCAGTCTGTTCACATCTCTTGGCATACTCGATCCCGAATGTAATATACAGTTTGGAGAGGGAGGAGCGGGAGCTTACTCCGACGGTAAGCTGAAGTCCGGCTCACCCGATAAGTATAAGTTGAAGGTCCTCTCGGAGTTCGTCCGTCACGGCGCTCCGGAGGATATAATGTATTCCTCATCCGCTCACGTTGGAACGGATAAGCTCGGAGGCATAGTACGCTCCGTGAGAGAGCGTATAGTCTTATTGGGCGGCGAGGTCTGCTTCGGGGCAAGGCTTATCGGAATAAGCACCTCGGATGGAGCTTTAGTAGGAGGGCGTGTCGAAAAAAGTGGGGAAATTGTAGAGTTTTCTACGAATAACCTCATACTTGCCACAGGCCACAGCGCATCGGACGTTTTTGAATTGCTTAGAGATATCGGCGCGCCGATGGAGCCGCGAGGCTTCGGTATAGGTATGCGCATCGAGCATCCGAGAAAATATGTTGACACTCTTATATACGGAGAGGGACAGATGGAGCCGCTGGGCTCAGCATCCTATCATCTCGTTACTCATCTTCCGTCGGGCAGAAGTGTTTACAGCTTTTGTATGTGCCCCGGCGGTACTGTAGCTGCAGCGGCAAGCGAGCGAGGAGGAATAGTCACCAACGGAATGAGTGAGTACGCCCGTGACGGAGAAAACTCTAATGCCGCAATTTTGGTATCTGTCACTCCGGAGGATTTTTCGGGCGACGTCTTTTCGGGATTAGCTCTCCAGCGCTCTATAGAACGACGCGCGTTCGCTCTTACCTCCGGCACCTACAGAGCGCCGGCTCAGCGACTTGACGGCTTTATGGATAAGCGGGCGGACGTAAAGCCTGCGGGGGTGAAGCCAAGCTATCCGCTGGGCGTCGAGCTGATAGAATCGGATAGGTATCTTCCAACGTTCGTTACGGATTCCATGCGGGCGGGGCTTCTTGATTTTGACGCTTGGATGCCCGGATATATGTATCCTGAGGCAATTCTCACAGGTCCTGAAACCAGAACTACTTCACCGGTTCGCGTTCTGCGTGACGACAGCTTTTCCTCCCTTGCCATAGAAGGCCTGTATCCTATAGGAGAGGGCGCGGGCTATTCGGGGGGTATCGTATCTTCCGCCAGGGACGGAGTTATGTGCGCCGAGGCGATACTGAAAAAATATTCAAAAACACCGTAAAACTCGACACGGGTACCCACCTTGTCCTGCTTTACGGTGTTTTTTTTGCTTTTTACACAGAGCTTATTTGAGCTTTGTTATATTTGTCGGAGATTTCGGAGCGCTTTTAATTAAAACGCCCACTCGCCTCCCTCAAAGATCTTAACCTCCTTGCCTCCCTCGCATATCGCGAGTATAGACATATCCTCAGTTCCGATCATAAAGTCCTCGTGAACTATCGAGTCATTGATTCCCATTTCGTGAGCCTCTTGCTCGTTGTATTTCTCGTAATCCCGAAGCACGTTGGTAAAGCCTCTGCCGAGGGCGAGATGACACGCGGCGTTTTCATCAAACAGGGTATTGTAGAAGAGAAGCCCTGACTCTCTGATGGGAGATGAGTAGGGCACGAGAGCGCATTCTCCGAGATACGCCGCGCCGTCGTCCATTGCGATAATCTCGCGAAGCAGCGATTCGTTTTCCTCTGCGCCCACGTCAACTGCACGGCCGCTCTCAAATTTTATCCAGAACTTATCTATCAGCTGTCCGCCGTAGGAGAGTGGCTTCGAGGAATAAACGATACCGTCGGCATCTCCGCGCCTCGGCGACGTAAACACCTCCTCGGTAGGAATATTCGGGTTGTAGTAAACTCCGCGTCCCTGGGTTTCCTCTCCGCCTGCCATAAATATTGCGTTCGGGAGAAGTCCTACTCTGAAGTCGGTACCTAAGCTCGACTTGTACCTCAGCTCCTTTATGCCAAGACCGTTCAGATAGTCGCATTTTTTCTTCAGATCCTGATTGTGCTTTCTCCACGCCTCGATCGGATCGTCATCAACTCTTGACGTTGAGAGAATAGCATCCCACAGCTTTTCAACTGCGGCGCCGACTCTCTCTCCGGGGAATACCTTCTTCGCCCATTCCTTTCCGGGAACTGCGGCGATACACCACTGATATTTGTTTTCCATTCTGTTTCGTATAGGCTTTATCAGCTTGGAACGGGAAGCCATGCACTCAGCATATTTTTTCTGATTGATTCCCGCCAGACCGTCCGGATCTTCCGACATCAGATATATCTTGCAGGGAAGAACCTCTGCCTGATGCTCCCATTTTTCCATTTGCCATTTATCCAGAGAACCCAGCACGTCCTTCTTACAGTATCTGACGTGGGATTTCATTAGCGGTTGATAGGACCAATCCACGGTTACTTTAGCCGCGCCTGCCTTATAGCACTCGTCAACTACCATTTTCACAAATTCCGGCTGATCAAGCTCTGCGTTTATAAGCACCTCCTGACCCTTCTGCACGTTAACTCCGCATCTTGCGATCAGATTGGCGTATTTCTGTAATCTTTTCTTATTCATTTTCATTCTCCCTGCTGTTTTTGTTTGGCTTCTTTGCGAAAGGGCGATAGCTCCTTGCTCGCTTTACGGCTTTTCTTTGCCCACTTACAATGAAATCAGAACCTCTTTGAGATATCTCCACACTCTCAGAGTGGATGATATAGACAAATGCTCGTCCGGCGTGTGTATTGCGAAGTTGTCGGGTCCGATGGATACGCAGTCGAGATCGGGTATTTTGTCAGAGAATATACCGCACTCAAGTCCTGCGTGTATGGTTACCACCTTAGCCTCGCTGCTGTACTGTCTTCTGTAAACCTCGCACATAACCTCTCTGAGCCGTGAGTCCCGTTTGTATTTCCATCCGGGGTATGAGCCGTGAGTTGAAACGGTCGCACCGCAGCTCTCCGAGATCTCGGTTACTTTCCGGAGAAGCTCGCTTTTTCTTTCGTTTACAGACGAGCGGAGAGAGAAGGAAAGCTCGAATACGTCCTCTCTCAGTCTGGCTATACCCATATTCAAGGACGTTTCCACCAAAGTGGGCAGATCCTCGTCCATTCTGATAACTCCGGTTGGATTGTCAGCGATCAGCTTCAGCACGGCGTCGCTTGATTTCTTGGTCAGAGGAATACCGCCGACGCTTGCTTCAATGGTGATGGAGATATCCTTTTCGACGGTAGCGTACCGCTCCGCCAGACTCTCGCAAATTGCAGAAAGCTCCTCAACGCATTTGCCGGAAACGAACAGCGCTTCAGCGGAGCGGGGGATTGCGTTATCTGCGTTTCCGCCACTCAGAGAAACGATGCGCGCGTCACCGATGTCGTCAAGAACCTCGGCTATGAGCTTTATCGCGTTTTCCCGTCCCTTGTCTATCTCTATACCGCTATGACCTCCGGCCAGACCGTCAAGCTTCAGTAGATATCCTTTCTCATTCGCTCCGTCACGGCATACGGGCATAGAAAGATCCGCTCTTACTCCTCCGGCGCAGCCTACGGTCAGTACGCCCTCCTCGTCTGAATCGATATTTATCATCAGTCTGCCGAGGAGCACCGACGTATCAAGCCCCGTAGCGCCCACGAGTCCCGTTTCCTCGTCAGAGGTAAAAACGCATTCAATCATCGGATGGGGAATATCGTCAGCGTCCAGCAGGGCGAGAGCGTAAGCTACCATTACTCCGTCGTCACCGCCGAGGGTAGTACCTTTGGCTCGCAGAAAATCACCGTCCCGGTAGACGTCCGGTCCGCTTACAGTCATATCCTTCGGACAGTCGGACAGCTTCTCCGCCACCATATCGGTGTGGCCTTGGAGTATTACGACGGGTCTGTCCTCGTATCCCGGTGTAGCGTCTTTTCTGATTACAATGTTCAGATATTCGTCACGGTAGCAAAAAAGTCCTCTTTCTTTCGCAAAATTTTCAAGATAATCCGCTATTTTCACCGTGTTGCCGGAGCCGTGAGGAATTTTCGATATCTCCTCAAAAAAGCGGATAAAACCGCTAAGCTCTCTGCAGTCGCTTAAATCGAGCATAACTCCCTCCGAATTATAGTCATCAATAGTATATTTTACACTAAAGCGGTATATTTTTCAAGCATTAAGTTGACTTTTTTTCTGAAAAGAGGTAAAATATAACCGTAGGCGGTTTGATTCTGCCCAAATATCATACAGAAAAGAGAATTTTTTCGTTATGAATGAAGCATCAAGGATTATTGATTTTATAAATAGCTCCCCCACCTCGTATCACGCGATAGAGAGGGTCTGCGAAATGCTGACGGAGGCAGGCTACACCTATATTCCGGAGGGGGATATTTCACCGTTTTCCGACGGCGGTAAGCATTTTACGGTCAGAAACGGAAGCTCCCTTATAGCCTTTCGTGGCAGAGGAAACGGCTTTACCGTCGTGGCTTCTCACAGCGATACTCCGGCGTTTCGGGTGAAGAGCAGCGGCTCGACAGCTCCTTATACTCGCTTGAACGTTGAAAAATACGGCGGATCCATACTTTACTCCTGGCTGGACCGACCGCTCTCGGTAGCGGGCAGAGTCGTAGTTAGAACGGAGCAGGGAATCAGGAGCGTATCCGTCGATCTGGCGAGAGATTACGCCGTTATACCCAGCGTGGCAATTCATATGAACAGAAACGTAAACGACGGATATAAGTTCAATCCTGCCACAGATATGCTTGCGCTGTCCGGACTCAGCGATGTTGACGTGCTGGATTCCGTAGCGGAAGCTGCCAAAGTGAGCAGGGATAGCATAGTTTCGGAGGAGCTGTATCTCTACAACAGAGAGAGCGGCAGAATATACGGAGCGGAGAATGAGCTGATCCTATCGCCACGACTTGATAACCTGGGATGCGTTTACACTTCTCTTCGCGCGTTTATTGATTCTCCGGAGCAGAAGTGCGTTTCCGTCCTCGCGATCTTTGATAACGAGGAGGTAGGCTCCGCTACCAAGCAGGGAGCCGCTTCAACCTTCCTTCGCGATACTCTTTGTAAGATAGCCGGTTCGAACGAGAGATACTACGCTATGCTTGATAATTCGTATATGGTCAGCGCTGATAACGCGCACGCAAGGCATCCTAACCATCCTGAGCTGTCCGACCCATCCGCTTCATCCGTGCTGGGCGGCGGCGTAGTAGTAAAATATAACGCATCTCAGCGTTACACGACCGACGCCGTATCCGACGGAATTTTCAGAACTGCTGCACAGCGGTGCGGAATACCCATTCAGAGCTTTTACAACAGAGCGGATATGATCGGCGGCTCAACTCTTGGCTCTATCTCAAACACCGTGGTTTCTATACCTACTATTGATATTGGCTTGCCTCAGCTGGCTATGCACTCCGCCTCGGAGACCTGCGCCGTCAGTGATATTGACGGAATGATCTCGGTGCTGAGAGAGCTGTATTCGACCTTGATAAGACGTACGCCGGACGGTTTTGATCTTTTGCGTTAATCCTTACTGCATATCGAGGATTCATCGCGGCGCCAACGCCGTTTCGGACCTTCGACACGCAGAAAAGTACCGTATCTTTTAGAATCGGCGAGCGCTTATACGGAATAATACGGGCGAAGAAAACAAAAATGGCGTGTGCCGCGGCACACGCCATATAATCAGTGTCATTCCATCATCTTTCTCGCGATAGCTTCTATTATTCTCGCCGTTTCCTCTATGCCGAGGGCAGAGGAGTTGATGGCCATATCGTAATTGTCGTATTTACCCCATTTTCCGCCCGTATAGAAGTTGTAGTATGAGGCTCGGCGCTTATCGGTTTTGTTGATAACGTCGATAACGGATGAGCTTTTCAGCTCCGGATGTCTGGCTGATACGCGCTGCTGTCTGTGGTCCAGATCTCCATAAATGAAGAGTCTTAAAATATTTTCTTCATCTCTCAGCACGTAGTCGGAGCATCTGCCGATTATAACGCAGCTGCCCTCCTTGGCATATCCCTTGATAACGTCCGATTGCAGAATGAAGAGCTTGTCGTTGAGGGGCATTTTGTATCCGAAGTGCATAGCTCCTCCGGCGATATTAGAGCCCATAGCTAACGTGTACAGCAGACTGTTCGCAGCCGTTTCCTCGCTTCTCCTGATAACCTCGGCGTTCAGGTCGCCCTTGCTTGCCGCGTCGGTGATTATTTGCTTGTCGTAGATGGGGATATTGAGAAGTGCGGCAACTTTTTCACCTATTTCTCGGCCTCCGCTTCCGTACTGACGGGCAATCGTAATTATTAGTTTTTTAGCCATGGCTTATCTCCTTTTCGGATATTACTGAAATAATTATAGCAAAAAAATATCCGTTTGTAAATCCTTTTTAAACATTTTTGACTAAAACAAACAAAAACAATTTGATTAAATATACGAAATAACCAAAAAAATAAACGATATTTAGCAAAAAACGGCAAAAACAAAGCAGCAGAGGCAGATGGATCCGACGAATATCATCTCTCCGCGAAGAAAGGAAGTCTATGAACGTCTATACGTCACAGAATATTAAGGATATCGACAGCTATTCCGAAGCGGTTCTTGGTATACCGACTATCACCCTTATGGAGAGAGCAGGTCGGGCAATAGCGAGAGAAGTCGAAAAAGTCTGCAAGGCGGGGTCAAAAATATTGGTGCTCACAGGAAAGGGCAACAACGGCGGCGACGGTTACGCGGCGGCAGCTCTTTTGTACGGTGAATACGATGTCAGGGTTTGCGACGTGTTTGGCGAGGGTCAACGCTCGGAGGCTGGAAAATATTTTCTGAATAAATATCTCTCCTGTGGAGGAAAGATAATGGATAGATCTGCGCTTGGTGCGGAGATTGCATCGTCCGACGTGATCGTTGACGCGATCTTCGGCGTAGGCTTTTCGGGTATTATTCCGGATTGGCTTCGTGTCATTGCGGAGCAGATAAACTCATCTGCCGCTTTCGTTTTGGCGGTGGACGTGCCACTTGGCGTCTACTCTGATACCGCCGCGCTGCTCGACACGGTGGTAAGGGCGGACGTTACCGTGGCGCTTACAGGACTAAAGCCGTGCCACCTCTCCTATCCTGCGGCAGAGTACGTAGGACGGGTGATAACCGATACTCTTGGAACGGAGGAATATATTTCCGCCGTGCCTACCGAAATAAAATACCGTGCTACAGACGCCTCTCTCGCGGCAGAGCTTATTCCCAAACGATCTAAGCAGGCGAACAAGGGCAGCTTCGGCAGAGTCCTTCATTTCACCGGCTCGGAGCTTTATCCCGGAGCAGCTCATCTCTCCCTTGAGGGTTCTCTCAGAATGGGAGCAGGGTACGTAAGCCATGCGGGAAGCGATGACATTAACCGTGAGCTTCGTATGAAATTTCCGGAAGCACTTTTCGTCTGTATATCCGAAAAGACCGACCCCGTGTCGCAAATTTCTGACTTTTCCGCCTATTCCTCTATTCTCGTCGGATGCGGTCTTGGGACCTCTGAGCGCACAGCCAAGTTATGCCTTGATCTTATCGGACTTGAGGGCGGACCCCTGATACTTGATGCGGATGCCATAAATTCTGTTGCCCGATATTACGGTGCCGATATACTTCTTAGCGCTCGAAGAAAGGTTATTCTCACTCCGCATCCTCTTGAATTTTCCAGACTTTCCGGCATAGACGTTTCCATTATCAATTCGTCGAGAATTTCCGTCGCAGAGAATTTTGCCGCGAAATACGGCGTAGTTCTATTGCTTAAAGGAGCCGGTACTATTATTACCGACGGTGTCAGCACGTATATAAACTCAACCGGCTCGTCCGCCTTAGCTAAGGCCGGTTCGGGTGACGTTCTTTCCGGTATGATCGCCGCCCTGGTGGCGACAGATGGGGATACGGTTTCGAGAGTTGCTCTTGCGGCATATCTTCACGGCAGAGCGGCAGACGAGCTTTCGTCCACTCTTTCCGAGTACGGTGTTCTTCCCTCGGAGCTTCCGCGCATGGCTGCCGAGATCATCTCGGAGCTTACGAAGCAGCGCTGAAATGCGTACCGCCCGTCCGGTGTGATTTGACGGTATAACGATATAGCGTAGGGACTGTTTGATTTAGACATAACCAAATAAAAACGAGGTAGATATTGCAAATGCCGTATCTATCTCGTTTTTTCAATATCAGATAATAAATGACGCTGACAACCAACGGTTTTCTTCGTTTCGTTATAGCTTTTTATCGTATCGCCGTTTCCTCGCTCGACGCACCGTTGTACGCCTCTCACTCGTCAGCCGACGGCATCTAATCAAAATCGAGCAATCACCAGAGGTGCTTCGCGCTGAAAATTCGGATCATATAATGAAATTCCATAAAATTTGTTGGCTTATCCGATCCTTTAATTTTTCGGTACATTTTTTCCGATTATTTACTGCTTCTGCCTGAGCCTTCCGTTACGGCTATTAGTCTGTAGAGATAGCTTGCCGCGTCAGCTCTCGTAACCGTATCAGTGGAGCATTCACTGTCCTCGTCGTCAAAGACTCCGAGAGTTCTCATAGCAGAAACACCCGATCTTGCCCACACCGGTATTATCTCGTCACCGGAATAAATGACCTCTTCGCCTTCTTCGGTGACGCCGATTATAGTAGCCATTATCTTTGCCGCCTCGTATTTTGTGATATTCTCGTTTGGCGAGAAGAGCAGTGAACCGTCCTTGAAATCTCCGCTTATCAGACCTATTTTTTGCGCTGTGGCAATATAGCTTTTCAGTCCGGGCTCAATATCCTTGTCGTCGTCGAAGTAAGTGTGCGTCAGAGTGCTGTCCGCTCTCAGTCCCATACTCTTCATAGCGATCGAAACAAATTCTCCTCGGCTTATCTCACTGTCGGGCATAAAATACGAGCTGTCGCCAAGCACCCGTCCGTTCATAACTCCCATAGCGGTCATAGCCACTGCCGCGTTGTACTCGGCTCTGTCGGTCATATCCGCATATACAGTATCGCACATACGGTTGCTTACGGTAACAGAAACAGTGAACGGATAGGAGTAGTTGCCGTATTCGTCACGGACCACGTAGGTGAATTTATCCGTGCCGATATAATCTCCTATTGGAGTGTAGCAGTATTTTCCTGTTTCGGTATCCGTTACGGTGAGATATCCGTATTTCGGATAGGCTATAACCATATAGGTCAGCTTGTCGCCCTCAGGGTCCTCTCCGTACATTTTTCCATACACGGATATGCCCATCTGTGTCTTTTGCAGGGATACCGCTTCCTCGCCGTCTGCCTTTGGCGCGTAGTTTACCTTATCGATAAATCGCATCACGCATTCAAATTCTTTACCCGCTCCGCAGTCCTCAAGGGTGAAGCTGAAGCGACTCTCCGTCACTTCAGGTGATGCGGGGATGAATACCAGAGATCCGATATTTTTTCGCTTGATCACCTTTCCCTCGCCAACTCGTCTGCCACCGAGCAACAGAGCGCCCTCGGTAGACGAGGGTATCTTTGTTATCGTCAGAGTATCAAAATCGGAAACGCACAGCGCGGATTTGAAATCCGCATCGGAAAACGTCAGCTTCTGTCCCAGAAGCCCCGTCTTTACCATACTTACTTCAGAGGCTACCACGGCTGCCCCTGAGCCAAAATTTTCTGCCGCGTGACCTACAGCGGTTAAAGTGAGCAGGGAAGAAAGCAAGGATAAAACTGTCAGTATCAGGATGGTTTTTCTTTTCATAAATGTAAGTCCTTTCCTAAACTTAAAAATATTTTGTCCTGCCTGAGCGCCTTTATGCACTTAAAATATTTGACAAGCGAAAAAATCTCGTGTATAATAAATTGAAAAGAAAAGAGCGAGGAAGCTATGGTAGCTGATTTATCACGGTTTAAGGAGGCGTTGACTCTTGCTGAGGTGGAGTCCGGCTTCGGAATAGGCGCTCTCGGTGAGAGATATACCCATAGAGTATTCAAATTCTACTTTGACAGGGACGTTTCCCATCACGAGATCGGACTTTGCGGCTACGTAGCTGATGTTTTCAATTCAGACGGAGTGACCGAGGTGCAGACGCGAGCGCTGGACAGGCTTTGCACGAAGCTACGCGTTTTTCTTACGAGCTTTCCCGTCAGAGTGGTGCTTCCGGTGCCCGTGCGCCGCACGCTTTCTTGGGTCGATACCGACACCGGCGAGATTACGCCGCCACGCACGGTGTCCCGCAAGGGAAGAGCATCTGATGCGCTTTTCGAGCTTTCTCGCGTCAGGGAGTTTATAGGCGACGGCAACTTTACAGTAGTTGTAGCACTTATCAATTCGGCAGACCGCAAGCTGAAAAACGGCACCGGTAAGGAGAAAAAAAGAGGCGCTCATCGCCAGGAGCGAGTTCCCACTGAGCTTTTGGAGCTTATTACGCTGAAATCTCCGGATGATTATCGTAAGCTCATTCCGGATACGTTAGGTGACAGCTTTACCGCTACTGAGTGGAATAAGGCGACGGCCTTAAAAGGCAGACGCGCGTACTACTCTCTGAAGCTGTTATGCGATTTAGGCGTAGTAACGCGGGAGCTACAAGGCAAAAAATATGTTTACCAAAGAAAAAGTAAGCTCTAAAGAAAACGCAAACCGATAAAACGTATTATTCAAACCGGAGGACTTATGATATTAGACAGAAGAGTAGCCGAGTCTGTTCTGGAGCCTGTGCTGTACCGGGCAAGAACGGACGACAGAGTAAGACCGGGCGCTACGTACGGTCCGATAGTTCGCGAGGTCTACATAGTGGAGTGTAACACCGGCGGAAGCGGTACGGTGGAAATAAACGGCAGAAGCTTTCCGATAAATCCGGGCGATTGCTACATTCTTCTTCCCGGCGATACGGTCAGGCATACCGCCTCAGACGATCCCAGGCGAGGCGTGTTCTGCTCTCTCGGCGGTAAGCGAGTCGGGCAGATACTTTCCGAGATAGGTATTACCTCCGAATCTCCCTTTGCGCCGGCTGAGTGCTTTGAGGAGGCGGTGGACGTTATCAACAGAATGATAGTTATTAACCACGAGAACGATATGGGAGCCGATCTTCGCAGAACGGCGTTAGTCTACGAGCTTCTCGGCGCTCTTACCAGGGGCAAGAGCGTCACTGATCGCAAGCATTGGGTGAAGCGGGCTATCGGTATTTTTGAAGCAAACTATCACACGGACATCACTGTGGCGGACGTAGCGGCGGAGGTAGGCTTTGATCGGGCGTATTTTTCGACGATCTTCAGGCAACACACAGGAATGACTCCTCACGACTATCTTACCTCTCTGCGTATAGGTCAGGCGTGCAGCCTTATCTCCAATCGGGGATACTCCGTTTCGGAGGCAGCAGTCAGCGTGGGACTCGATCCCAGAAACTTCGCCCGTCTTTTCAGCAGGGAAACGGGTATGACACCCAGCGAATATAAGAAAAAGAATTCTCACAGCGCCAAATGAGCGTTTTGCGAGCCTCTCCAGCAATTCTCCTTTGCGTGATAACGCCGGTCGGTTTACGGATAGAGCACTTTTATTTATCGGGCAGAGAGTTCTTTGTTTTTCGGATTAAAACTCTGATGTGCGTATTATTTAAAATAAAATTCATTTAATACTTGAAATTATCGCTTCGATATGGTATCATATTGTTCGTTATACTCATTTGGAGGGTGAAATGTTTAGAATAGTCAACAAAAAGCCGTTAAACCCGACGGTTACACTTATGGATATAGAGGCTCCTCTCGTCGCCGCAAAGGCAGAGGCGGGCCAGTTTATAATTTTGCGCGTAGACGAGGATGGCGAGCGTATTCCGCTAACCGTTGCCGGATACGACAGGGCTGCAGGCACTGTCAGGATCATATTCCAGATAGTAGGCGCAACTACTATGAAACTTAACTCAAAGGAGGTAGGCGACGGCATTACGGATTTCGTTGGACCTCTCGGAGTGGCAACTCACCTGGATGGACTCAAGGACGTCTGCATAGTAGGCGGCGGAGTTGGATGCGCAATAGCGCTTCCCATAGCGGAAAAGCTTCATAGAATGGGCGCGAAAGTCACCTCTGTAATCGGATTCAGAAATAAGGATCTTCTCATTCTGGAGGACGAGTTCCGCACCGTATCCGACGAGCTTACTGTTATGACTGATGACGGCTCATACGGCAGACAGGGCAACGTATGCGTTCCATTGAACGAAATGTTTGCCTCCGGCAGAAGATTTGATAAGGTCATAACCATCGGACCCCTTATTATGATGAAATTCGTCGTAGAGGCGACTCGGCCAACCGGCATCCCCTGTGACGTTTCTATGAATCCGATTATGATCGACGGTACGGGTATGTGCGGTGGTTGCAGACTTGCTCTCAACGTTGACGGCAAAAGAGTTACGAAATTTGCCTGCGTTGACGGTCCGGACTTCAACGGATACGAGGTTGATTTTGACGAGGCTATGTCGCGCGGTTCTATGTACCGTGACTTCGAGCGTCACGCGTACGAGAGCGCCTGCAATCTCTTCTCTAAGGAGGTAAAGTGATATGCAGAAGCCTAATATGAATCCAAAGCGCAACCCTATGCCCACTCAGGAACCGTCTGTCAGGGCGCATAACTTTGATGAGGTTGCAATAGGCTATACCGAGGAAATGGCTGTTGACGAGGCACTCCGTTGCCTTTCCTGTAAGAATATGCCTTGCGTTACCGGTTGCCCGGTAAATATCCGTATACCTGAGTTTATCTCTCGTATAAAGGAGTGCGATTTTGAGGGTGCGTATCAGATAATATCCGCATCGTCAAGCCTACCTGCCGTATGCGGCAGAGTATGCCCTCAGGAAACACAGTGCGAATCCAAGTGCGTCAGGGGCATCAAGGGCGAGTCCGTAGGTATAGGCAGACTTGAGCGATTCGTTGCCGATTGGCATAACTCACACAGCGATACACCCCCGACTTCCCCGGTTAAAAACGGTCACAGAGTAGCAGTGGTCGGCTCCGGTCCATCAGGTCTTACCTGCGCAGGCGATCTGGCAAGGGCGGGCTATGAGGTTACCGTCTACGAGGCTCTTCATACAGCGGGCGGCGTGCTCGTGTACGGCATTCCTGAGTTCCGTCTGCCTAAAAATATAGTGGCAAAAGAGGTAGAAACTCTCAAATCAATGGGTGTTACAATTACTACTAACGTGGTAATAGGTAAGACTCTGACCGTCGATGAGCTCTTTGATATGGGCTACGAGGCGGTGTTTATCGGCTCAGGCGCCGGACTTCCGAACTTTATGGGTATTCCCGGCGAAGCGTATAAGGGCGTATATTCGGCAAACGAATTTCTCACCAGAAGTAATTTGATGAAGGCGTACAAGCAGTCGCCCGACACTCCTATTATGAAGGGCGGCAGAGTCGCCGTGGTCGGCGGCGGAAACGTAGCTATGGACGCTGCGAGAACTGCTCTTCGTCTTGGTGCTGAGAAGGTGTATATCGTTTACCGTCGCTCTATGGAGGAGCTTCCTGCCAGACGCGAGGAGGTTGAACACGCAGAGGAGGAGGGAATAGAGTTCCGTCTGCTTTGCAATCCCGTAGAGATTTTGGGATACGAGAACCCCGATGACCGTCGTGACTCACGCAATGGCTTCGTTACGGGCATCAGGTGCGTACGTATGGAGCTTGGAGAGCCTGACGAAAGGGGCAGACGCCGACCCGTAGAGATACCCGGCAGTGAGTTCACGCTGGACATCGATACGGTAATTATGTCTATCGGAACCTCCCCTAACCCCCTTATCAAATCCACCACTAAGGGACTGGACGTCAATTCAAGAGGCGGTATTATAGTCACAGAGGGCGGCGCGACCACCAAGGAAGGAGTGTTTGCCGGCGGCGACGCCGTTACCGGAGCCGCAACAGTCATCTCCGCTATGGGCGCAGGCAAAATTGCCGCCAAGGCAATAGACGAGTACCTCTCCTCTAAGTGACACTGTTATAAAGCCGATCAAACTATAAGATACGGCTAGAGTACTTAGATACGGTCAATGATACTTATAAAAAATACTCACCCCGAGGTATAATGCCTAGGGGTGAGTATTTTGCTATATTTGTTAGTTGTATGAAGATAAATTATCGTTACGAGAGAGCTTTACGCTTGTTAATAGAGCTGCGATTATCTATACTGCCTCTTCAGCTTATATAACTATATCATCTACAGCGCGCTGCGCTGCCGCTATCTCCTCGCGGCTTACGAACACCTCGAAATCGCGGAACGAGTTATTCGCAACACTGACACCGAACAGCTTTCTCATCCAGGTGAGAGCCAATGCGTATCTGCCGATACCAAGGCTTGCATGCTGTGCGTCCCTATGAATGTTATATCCTTCAAGGAACAGTCGGTAGAGTACCTTTCCGGAAGGAATAATGAAGTCAACCTTTTCTTTTTCGGCAAGCTTTGTATAGTTATCTATAACCTTCTCGAACATCTCCTCGGTGGAGAAAAGTCCCACTTGCTTCATTCTTTCCGTCAGCTGCTTTCCGTAGCCCCAGGTCATATGCAAGGCTACTTTCGCGTTAGGACAGTGCTCCTTTACGTATTCTATCAGCTCGTGAAGATATGGCTCAAAGTGGCAAAGCTCACAGGATCTGTATGAGCTTTCCTGCAGAGTAATAACGTCAAAGTCCTCGCTTGCGAGTATTTCTTCCACGGAAACTCTGTCATTTACCTTAGCGCCGTTTACGAAATAAACGTAATCCTTAACTCCTCTTTTGATGTTTTCGCAGTGTCTTATCAGCGTGCAGCCGCCGATATAAAGGTTTGCGCAGGTCAGATCAAGTCCCTCTGCGTCGCACACTCCCTTAAGATACGCTTGAGCATCCTCTGAAAAACTGTTTCCAATAGAAAGAATTTTCATAGCCTGTCTCCTTTTTCCGACTGTATATCGTTTAGTTAAATATTGTTTTGAGAGTGAGATAGCTGATTGAAATTATATTATTCCCATATCGGAGAGAAACGCGGTAACCCTCTTTCCGAATACGCTTACCCCCTCGCTATCTTTTTCTCCGAGATAACCTGTATGAGTATATCCCTCCATATACTCCAGCCTCACGCGGCTCATATCATAGCGAAGAGCCTTCATAGTTGCAATAAGCAGCCTTATCTCCTCATATCTTGCGGGAATATCCTTCTCGGCTGCGAAGAACTGCTGCGGCGGATATTCCTTTTCCATTCCTACGTAGTAGAGAGGCGCTTTTTCACCTACGATACATCTGTACCTGGGAATTTCATCCTCGGCAAGCACGTTGAAGTGGGTGGTAGGCTGACCGGCATCGTGAATAAACGCAGCTACGTCCATACATGATATTCCGTGCGCACCAAGGTATTTTTTGTCATAGCACAGCTGCATAGAGATGTGTCCGCCCGCAGAGCTTCCTCCCACGATGACACGTCCGTTACCTCCGTACTCTCCTATATGCTTCATTACGTAAGCCGTGGCAGCTGCGCCGTCCTCAATAAAGTCGGGGAATTTAGCTTCAGGGTACATTCTGTAATTAGCTGAAGCAAACGCGATACCGCGAGAGGTAAAATACTCTGCAAGCATAGGGAATTCCTTATCCCCCTTGTCGCAGTTTTTAAAACCGCCCCCGTGGAAAAACAGTAGAGTAGGGAAGCTCTTCCCCTCAGGCAGATATATATCCAGTCTTCTTGCCTCTTCAGCATCCTTGGTATAGGGTATATCCGTATAAACCTTCATAATTACTCCTTTATGGGCTTATCCTTATAAACTGATTCCGTAATTTCAAGAGGCTTTTCAAGCGCGTTGCGTACAGCCTCGCGTATTACGTCAAGATTGCTTTCAACCTCGGTAAACTTCGGCTTAAGCGAAGGATCTCCCAGATCGTCAACCGTGGGAATATAGCTGATATCGCCGATCTCTCCATCCGTAAGGCACAGATAGAAGAGAAGCGCCAGCGAGTATCTGCCCACACCGTAGTTAAGATGACCCCAGTCTCTGTTAATATCGCCCCATTTCTGATTTGTAGCGGATGCGTCAAGATATGAGGTGCGCAGATTCTGTATCATCGTACCTGCGGGAATTATTGCGTCAATTTTTTCGTTATTTAGAAACAGCCTCTCCGTCAGAGCCGCAAGCTCCTTATAGTAGCCTGCCGTGTTGTTTTCGCCGTGTATCCAAGGCATATAGTAGATTATCTTGCCGTCGGGATTCGTCATATTAGCTTTCAGCGCAGCTACAAATTTGTCAAGCTCTGAGTAGTACTGTTCGTTTATCAGGGTGTCTATGGAGTTAGGTCCCTGATAGAAGATAATATGATCCCAGTCCTCATCAGCCACTATCTTTTTGTAGTCCGCCTCCATCTCCACACGCTCACCGTTTACGGTCTTATAATGGACAGAGAAGGGCTTTCCGCTGGCAGCATAAATAAAATCGTTCGTGTGGTCATCGTCAATATTATGGTAATGATCGTTTATCGCCATAGTGCTTTCGCCTACGTGACCGATCACGACGTTTACGTAACCGCCCTCGGCAAGCATTTTACCGAGATAGGCAGTAGCGTCGTTGCCGTAGCTGTTGCCGAATATCAGAAGCTTTATACTTTTGATTTCTGTAGCTTCTGCCTCATATTTATTGTCTAAAGCATTCATAACGCACTCCATAGCAAGCTTGTATTCATTGATGAGCTGTATATCCGATGTATCGGTAGGAAGCCATACGTCAGCCTCCGGAGCATTTCCCCCGATCACGTAGCATAAGGCGATCGCCGCGGCGTAGGAGGGCAGCTCATCGTACTCTCCCTTCAGTCTGATACCGGAGCCAAGTTGTATCCTTTCTCCCAGTGTAAGCCTCAAATTCTGTATCGCGGTTCCAAAAGGAATAATACCGTCAATACCTTCCGCTGATTCCACGTTGTTCCTTACGGCATCAGTTATATCCGCGTACATTTTCTCCTGATCCTTACCGTACGTATCAAATCCCTCGTGAGTAGATCCTTCGTCAAACGCCCAGGTCATATTCCACAGAACCTTACCGTTTTCATTCGACATATTTTCGCGAATATAACTGATAATTTCGGGCAGTTTGCCGTAGCTTTCGTTAATTCCTGCAAGCTGTACAGCCTGGCCTATAATTACGTAGTCCCACTTTCGAGAGGCAAGCACCTCGCCGAGCCTCTGAGAAAACTTCAGATCGGATTTTTCGTCAGATATGATTTCTAAGTTATATGCGGCTCGGTCCTTCGTAAGATTATTGTAGTGAGCGTCAAGCGACGCGCCGGACGTGTAGTTGTGGGTAAGAGTAGCCAGAGTTATTTTTTCTTTTCCGACTGCCTTCAGTACGTCATATAAATGCTCTGTGCATTCGGTTATGGATATATCTCCGATCGCGAGAATGCTTAGCGCTCCCGTCTCCTCGTCTCCGCCATTCTCAGAGCCTGTGTCTGAGCTGCCTCCCGATCCGCCCGCAGAGCCTGAGCCGCCGTCTGCCGGATTCTCATTTCCGCATGCCATAAGCATTATAGCGGACAAAACGAGCATAAGTATAAATAATATTTTGTTTACTTTCTGCATCTCGGTTATCTTCCTTCGCTCTTGCCCTCTGCCGCTTTCTTGTCAAGAAGATAGTTTCTGTAGTAGAGGCACAGATCTGCTCCTACCATTATAAGATTAAGCACGTAGAAAATAAGCACGTACCACTTACTTGCAAAGGATGCCATATAAGCCTCGTTTACGAGCTTGGATACGATGCCCGCTACGTAACCGAAGAATATCAGACAAAGGAACATCAGACTTTTGCCCTTGGTCGTCCTCGCTCTGTAGGATTTCAGTACGTTTGCCGGCCAGGAAATGCCGAAGCTCACTATCATAGTGATTTCAAGTATTTCAGCTAAATTTGCCATATTTTTCTCCTTTTATATTGAGTATTTAATGTCTGCGGTTATATTTCTTATCATTTGGTCAAGCTTTAGCCATAACCTTTGTTAACCTACCGCATACGGATATTATACATTATATCATATCAGGTGTAAATAACTAAATCGTGTTATCTTACTATAACTTATTTTGTATACCGTCTTGACACAGCACCCATTATTTGTTACAATAGACTCAAATGATTATACTAAAGAATCGGACTAAGGAGCGCATATGGAGCTTTTACAGCTGAAATATTTCTGCGATGCGGCAGAATGTGAAAATTTCTCTCATACCGCAGAGAAAAACGGTGTCCCACCGTCCAATATTTCGCAGACAGTCAAGCGTTTGGAGGCGGAGCTTGGAGTCAAGCTTTTCCGCAGGGAAGCAAACAGAATTACTCTATCCGACGAGGGGAGAATATTTTACGAGGGGGCTAAGAGTGCTCTCGTTACTCTTGAGGGCGCTCGCGCAAAGCTGCAGGACCTTACAGCAGAGGTGAACGGCGAGATAAGGCTTCTTATACGTACTCACAGACGAACCACTACGTTGGCGATAGAGCGCTTTAAAAAGCTCTATCCGAATGTGCAGATCAGTATAAATCATGACACGGATACGGCGTATTCCGATTATAGCCTGATTATTTCCGATGGCGCGGAGAACAGAGAGGGGTATAATAGAGAGCATCTGCTGACAGAGCGGATAATGCTTGCGGTGCCCGGCTCTCATCCACTGTCCGCCAGAAAATCCGTTGCCCTATCGGAACTTGCGGATGAGAATTTCGTAGCAATGTCCCATACGTCCAGGCTTAGAGATCTGGCACTGTCGCTGTGCAGGGTTGCCGGCTTTACGCCTAAGGTGATTATCAGTGCGGAGGATCCGTACTACGTCAGAAAATACGTAGATATCGGACTCGGCATAGCATTGGTTCCCGGAATATCCTGGCGCGGTCAGTTCTCGGAAAATACAGTTCTTGTCGATATAGGCGACTGTCGCCGCGATATCTACGTTTATACCTATAAGGGCAGAGAAGCATCAAGGGCGGAGCGCGCGTTCTTGGATATACTTCGTACGACGTTCGGCGAGGAGAGCAAAGCAGTCTTGCCCTCAGATGTCGAGTGTGACAAAGAAAACTCCGGCGAAACTTAGTTAAAGCACTTGAAAGTCATAACAGTATGTGATAAAATATGATTAAATAAACCCTTTCGGATAATACGTATACGTAAAAGAGGCAAAGCTATGAAATCAATCAAGGATATATATAAAATAGGTAAAGGACCGTCCAGCTCTCACACTATGGGACCAGCTAAGGCTATGGGTATTTTCGTATCCGAGCATCCCGACGCAGACAGCTTTGAGGTGGTGCTGTACGGTTCGCTTGCAGATACCTGCGACGGTCACGGCACGGGCAAGGCGATAGAGATGACCGCAGGTAAGCCCGTAAACATTATTCTCAACAAGATCGATAAGGATCTCCCCCACGAGAACACTATGGATATATACGAGATAAGGGACGGAGAGAGATACGGTAAGTCAATGCGCGTTATGAGCGTTGGCGGCGGTGATATCGAGATAGAGGGCAGAGAGGATTCGGGTATTGACGATATCTATCCGGAGAATACCTTTGCCGATATCTCAAGCTATTGTAAGAGTCAGGGCATCAGGCTGTCCGATTACGTAGTTATGCGTGAGGGGGAGGAGATATATAACTTTCTCTATACGGTATGGGAAACTATGGAAAACGCGATCCACGACGGTCTTACCACGTCCGGCATACTTCCCGGCGGTCTTGAGGTTCAGCGTAAGGCTCAGCATCTTTTCAATCAGCGCCATATTGACGAGAGTCCCACGACGCGTGAGAACAGGATAGTATGCGCCTATGCTTACGCGGTAAGCGAGCAGAATGCGGACAACGGAACTATAGTTACAGCACCCACCTGCGGCGCGTGCGCCGTTTTGCCCTCCGTGCTTAAGTATATGCAGGAAAAGCATGGCTTTAAGGATATTCAGATATTCCGCGCCCTTGCGGTAGCGGGACTTGTCGGTACTCTCGTTAAAACCAACGCGTCTATCAGCGGCGCTGAGTGCGGATGTCAGGCAGAGATAGGTACGGCGTGTTCAATGGCGTCTGCGGCTCTTGGCGAGCTGTTCGAGATGGGAATAGATCAGATAGAATACGCGGCTGAGATAGCGTTTGAGCATCATCTCGGACTTACCTGCGACCCGATATGCGGTCTTGTTCAGATTCCTTGCATTGAGCGAAACGCGGTTGCTGCGATGCGTGCAATCAACGCCGTTAGCCTGGCGAACTTCCTTTCCGACTCCCGTAAGATATCTCTGGACCAGGTAATAGCCACTATGTACGAAACGGGTAAGGACCTCTCTCATCACTATCGCGAGACTGCTATCGGCGGACTTGCAAAACTTTATAAGAAGGATAATTGAAATGGATAAATGCAAAGTTGACCGTATTAACGAGCTCGGCAGAATTGCCAAGGAACGAGAGCTTACAGCCGAGGAGGCTGAGGAGCGAAGAATACTTCGCGAGGAGTATATGGCAGAATTTCGCGCGGCGCTTCGCGGTGAAGTAAAGGAGAAGTGAAATGAAATGTGCGATCTGTAACAGCGTTATAGAGAGGGAGAATCCTCACGTTCTCACCGTTGGCGCGTATGGCACGCCTCGCTGTCTGTGCGATGGTTGCGCCGGAGATTTTGATATAGCCACTGGTAGCGCGGATTTTGGCGAGATTTCTCTCGCGGTAGATAGAATAAGTGGAAAAATGACTGCCGGCGATCCGGATTCCATCACCGTGAATACCGTTTCCGAGATATTGGAGGCGGCAGGCAAAAGAGCGTCCGCTATCAAGGACGGCACCTACGATTTCTCTCTTGATGAAATTGAGCCTGAGGAAACGGAGGAGCTTATCGAGGAGCTGGAGGAGGACCCTGAGGATGCTATCCTCGACGAAAAGGAAGCGGAGAAAAACAAAAAATTTGATAAGATATTCAATATAGTAGCTATAGTTATTTTCTCCATTCTCGGTGCATTCTTTATCTATAAGATGTTGGATATGTTCCTTTTCTGACACGTCAGACTCGGATTTTCTTTTATAAATACAGTTTCCCAAATGAAAAGATCCGTAAATCACCACCGTGCTCCTAACGGGTATCTGATATACGGATCTTTTTTATTTTTTAGTCGAATAAGCTGATATCCAATCCGGGTACACCTGCATTGATGGCATGGGATACGATGCGTTTTTTCTCCTCTTTATCGAATCTCGTCATCGGGAAGGTCGCATTACCGACCGCGTAGCCCTTTGCTTCCATCATAACCTTTGCGGCGGGCAGAAACGGATGCTTTATAAGCTCGGTTACCGCCTTTGTAATCTTTAGCTGATACGCATATGCTTCCTCGGTTTTTCCTGCCTTGAAGCTGTTATAGAGTCCCTTGAAATATGGCATCATATAACTGTAATTAGTGCCTATACCGCCCTCTGCGCCTGCGTTAAGTCCCATAAGAAGCATCTGATCGGGTCCGTTGATTATATTCATCTCGCCACCTGTCAGCCTCTTCAGCTCCATCATTTCGTAATAATCGGAGCTGGTCCATTTGATAGAGGTGATATTATCCACCTCAAAGCATCGAGCCGCAAAGCTTGCGTTCATACTAAAGCCGGCGTTCGGATTGTAATAGATCATCAGCGGAATATGTACAGCACTTGCCAAAGCCTTATAATACTCGTATACCTCGTCTGCACTGTAGCCGAAGAAAAGAGGAGGTGTAGCGGATATAGCATCTGCGCCCACAGCCTCGGCATGCTTTGCTAAAGCAATAGCCTCGGAGAAATCCGTAGACGTTACCTGAACGATACAAGGCTTTCTGTGAGCGACAGCTTTAATAGCCGTTTCCGCCAGCACCCGTCTTTCCGCTGGGCGAAGCGCAAGACCCTCTCCGGTTGCTCCCGCAATGTAGAAGCCGTCTGCTCCCTCGTCAAGCAGTCCACCTAGCATTTTTTCGAGAACATCGACGTTTATGCTCTCGTCATCGCAGAGTGGGGTGATCAGAGCTGGCATAATACCTTCAAACTTTATTTTACCCTTCATTTTCAATTCTCCATTTCTGCTGTAGTATTACCGACGAGCCATCGCTGCTTTTACTGTAGAATACCGTAATAAGCGATCCGTCGTTCAACTCCACGGTAGAGGGGTAACCGAGATCGCGCCACGCACCATCAAGCGTGCATATGGGATGCTCCGTGCTCCAGCTTTTGCCATTGTCCGTGCTTATCATAGCCAGAACACCGTAGGGCTCCTTGGCTCTAGTACGTGAGTATACAGAGATCAGCACTCCTGACGAGTGCTTGAATAAGAACGGTGGATAGCCGCCCTTTTTGTCTAAAAGGATTACAGGCGAAGTCCAGCTTCTGCCACCGTTTGTCGACTCCGTCTGATAAACCGAGAAGAGTCTCTGCAATCTAACGTCATTGCAGCTCTGCACGCGCATCTGACAGAGCAGAGTACCGTCGTCAAGCTCTACGGTGTGCGCCTCGCAGGAGATCATCTTTTCGCCCTCGTCATATATATCGTCTATTCTGCCCACGTATTCGCTGCTTCCCGTTTTCGGATCAATATAGTACGCAGCAACGTAATCTCCGACAGTATCTCTGTCCGGCTCGGTTATTCTGCCTACCCACAGTATTTTGCCGTTTTTAAGTTCCACAGGGCCGTGAGGTGAGGTAACAGGCGATTTGTGAAGCTCTCCATAGGTGACTCCGCAGTCATAGCTTACTCGGAAGGTCGCGCCGTAATACTTGTCCTCGTCCTCTTTTGTGACAGTGTCAAGATAGCTTAACACGTAGTTTGTATACTTTTCGTCAAATCCGCTGCTTTTAACAAAGTCTCTCTGGCATTCAACCCTATTGTTGAATGACGTGACTATAACGCCCGATTCTCCAAAGGTGGCAATACCGCCGTCACGGTCATCAAGCGGTGTGTCAATTACAGGGCAGGGAGCAGTGTAGGTCTCGCCCTCGTTCTCACTGTATGAAATTACAGTTTTACCAAACGGACATAGATGCTTCATTCGAAATCCCGACGATACAACCGCTATTTTTCCGTTTTGTAATCTCTTTGCGGTTGGCCAACCGAAGAAGTTGTGCTTGCTCATTGGGTTGCTGACTATAGTTTTTGCCTCGCCAAAACGCATAATTTTCATATTTATCTCCTTGACAGCAAGTTTTCGTTGCAGTATAATTATAGCAGAAAACAGTATCTGTTTGCAATTAGCCATACGGATATCATCATAGAAATAATGTCGTAATAGGAAATGTATATGCCAAACAAAATACTAATCAGAACGTCCTCGACAGAGTATGACGCCTTTTTACAAGAGGGATTTTACAACGGCGGAATTGTAGATAATATTCATAATCACAGCTTTACCGAGATTCACGTGGCAAAAAGCGGCACTATGGTATACGGTATCGACGGTGAGAAATATACGGTAAACGGTGAAACCGCCTTGGCTATACCGGAGAACGAATTTCACTCTTGCCTATATTATACAGAGGGCGTTAAGCACACGGCATTCCAAATCAGCTACAGCATAAATAAGCCTACGTTATTTTCTCTAAACGACCGGCTGATTTCCGATTTTTTTAGAGAGATAGAGCAGTGTGCGCTCACGGAAAGCTATGACCGCGTAGCTGCGTATATATCTTTTATCTGCTCCGAAATTACAGACAGAGATCGAGTAATGCTTCAGCGAGTCAGAGATTATTCATTTTTGATACACGAGTTTATTTCCGGTAATTACAACCGCGACCTGCATCTATCTGAGCTTGCGGAATATCTTCATTTATCCGAACGCCAGACAGAGCGACTTGTCCTTGAGGCAAAAGGGAAATCCTTCCGTCATGCTCTTTCGGATATGCGTATCAGCATAGCGAAAATGCTGATGAATTCCACAGATATGTCTCTTTCGGATATAGCCGTATACGTAGGGTATAATTCCTATTCAGGCTTTTGGAAGGCGCTTCGAAATTCGGATGATCAGCAGTAAATCACGCACCGCAATTTGTTTGGTGGTTTCATTTATTCTGCAGAACGATTAAAAGGTGTCAAGCCACAAAAAGATAAAAATCCGACACGCTCGCCCAACTTCTCATAAGGAAGTTGGGCAGTTTTATTCGCCTATGGCGAGTTCTATTGCTTCGCAGTGATATTCGGCTATCGCCGAGTGATATTCGCTACGCGAGTTTTGGATGGCGAATAAAATATCACTGAAGCCGCAAGGCTTCAATATCACTATTGCGATAGTAATAATATCACTCCGACGCAGTCGGAATATCACTATTGCTTTCTCTGCAGATTTGTGTTATATTTGTGTTATAATAAATAGGGGTATGGGCTTTGCCCGAAGCATTTGTAATACAAAGGCGAAACTTGTGATAAGGGAACGAAATGATGTTTACACAAAGAAAAACAAAATACAGAAATATTTAGAGCAGAAGGCAGACGATAACAAAGGCGCATTTGATATTCTTCTTTCTGATTATTTGGATGGATCATTGAAAGAAGATCTTGCATCTATAGAGATAAAGAAAGCGGACATACATATAGATTGGGGTGACGACATAAAATGTATCGGAATACAAGGACGATATAAAGAATATTATATGGATTTGAAAATATATTCAAATGAATTTAGTATTTCTTTTGATTTGGATGAACCGGATGACGATACAGTATACTCGCTTGAAAGCAAAGAGCAGGTATATAGCGTAATAGATAACATAATAAAAAGTTTGTAACAAATAAAAGCCATCGCGATAATAATATCACGATGGCTTTTTACTTCCTCATGAGAAGGAGCCTTCCCGTGTTGGATTTTTATGTGTGCTATATAATTTCTGCTTTGATTTTAAAATGCAAATTACTTTTTGTTGACTTTTTGTAAGCTTTCAAAATCAGAGAAGTCTTATTCTCGACAGTAGCGCTGCGCCCTTGCTTTCCAGCTTTTTGATAGCGGCGTTTACGTCGCTCTCGCACATTCCCTCGGTGACGAATGCAATCTCGCCGCTTGCATCGATCGCCTGCACCTTGCCAAACGCATCTGCAACACAACCCATGCAGCCACCCTTGATGGCGATATAGGATCGGCATTTGTAGCTGTCAAATGAGAGTACGGATGAACCGTCCTTTATCATAGTTGGAATAGCGCAGTGTCTTGCGGAGCGCATTATTTCCATAAGGTCGCCAACGACTGCCGATGCGGTAGGACCTGCTCCCGCGCCGGGACCGTAGAACATTACACTCTTGATGGGCTCGCCCACTACCTCTACTGCGTTATAAACGCCTGATACTCCGGAGAGCGCACTGTCCTCTCCGAGCATAAAGGGAGCAACCATAATGTAAACTCCGTCCGCAGTAGAAATACATCTGCCGAGCAGTTTTATCTTCATTCCTATCTTTTCCGCTGCTATAACGTCCTCGTGACGAACACCGGTAATTCCCTCGGTGTGTATCATATCGGTCGGGATAAGCTTACCGGTTACCAGAGCGCCGAGTATGGCGATCTTGCGGCAGGCGTCAGTACCCAGAATATCCGCGTCCGGATTTCTCTCCGCATAGCCTCTCTCCTGCGCGTCGGCAAGAGCATTCTCAAAGCTGTCGCCAAAGGTAAACATTTTCGTCAGAATATAGTTCGTCGTGCCGTTCAGTATACCTCTGACCTCGGATAATCTGTTTTGCCTTACGCAGCTGATTATGGGGGAGAGCACTGGAATACCTCCTCCGACCGCCGCTTCAAAGCGATAAGAAACGTTCATCTCCTCGGCAATACGCAGAAATTCGTCGCCGAAGTTAGCCACGACCTCCTTATTTGAGGTGATCACGTTTTTTCCCGCGCGAAGCGCCTCGACGGTAAATTCATACGCGGGGTGAGAGCCGCCCATAACCTCTATTACCGTGTGAATATCGGGATCGTTTACTATTACGCTGTAATCGTGGATGACCCTGTCAGCGAACGGTGAGTCGGGAAAATCACGCAGGTCCAGTATGTATTTGATATTAATGATGTCGCCACCAAGCTCGGTAACCTCTTTGGCATTTTCTGTGATGAGATCGGCAACTCCGCCGCCAACCACGCCGAAGCCGAGTATTGCAATGTTGATCATAGGACCATATCCCCCGTTTAATCTTATAAGTCAGACTGTCCCGATGATTCGGGACAGTCGTTTTTTGCACGCATTCCGATATTTTTGTCTAATTATACCATATCGGTGTGAGAATGTCAATACTTTGCGTCCATCCCACAGTCGTTTTTTGATATCGGATTTACTAGCCTTTGATTATCAGCGACGCCGACTTTGACTCCTCGGAAATATAATCTAAGGGGTTAACGCTCACACCCTTGAGCTTGATCTCGAAATGAAGATGAGATTCGTCGGCAAGCTCGGTGAGGGAGGTGTCACCGATCACGCCTATCTTGGCACCTGAGCTTACCTTATCGCCCTCCTTAACGGTGATGCCGTCACTTGCGAGATTTGAGTAGACACTCACCACGTCGCCCGCGTGGGTGATTTCCACAGTCTTTCCGTGCATAGGATGATTATAGACGCGGCTGACCGTACCCTCCGCTACAGCGCGTACGTCAGTACCCTCCGCCGCGGAGATATCCACACCGGTGTGTATTCTCCATTCACCGAGAGTGTTTGAGAAAACGGGAGTTTCGGTGCTGTGATATTTTGCCACTTCACCGACTGTGGGGGCTGTATATACCGTTTCCTTCGGTGTTTCTTCACCGCCTTCTTCTACCTCACCGCTATTTTCGCCTCCATCGTTTACGGGAGGTATAACGTCACCGCCGACCGCGTCGTCCTTCTTTGACGCCGCAGATACGATTCCGATAACTATCGCCGTCACGCACAGAATAGCCACCGTCACTCCATAGAGGATCTTGATCTTTGTGGGTTGCTCTGTAAAGTTGAATTTTTTGTCCATTTTTATTTCCTTTCCTAATCACTTTGGGTGATGGTATTGTTACCTCGAATTTGAAAAATATTCCGCTATAAGAAAAATTCAGAAAACTTTCTTTTTTCAGCCTGAAATATGCGGTGAGCAAAAGAACTAAGTTGTGGGAGCGTCGAGGGAGGATCAAATGGTTAAAAACTGTAAAAAGATATAAAGTTATTCGAAATCGGTTGACATTTACCAAAAAATATATTATAATTATTTGGTTAAAGAACTTACGGCTCTCATACAGGGGGCGGAAAGGCGGCAAACCGTGAAGGATAAAATTTCTCTTGCAGGTGATCTCGGCAGCGGTAAAAGCACGGTATCGAAGATTCTTATCTCCCGTTTGGGTGCCGAATATTACTGTACCGGCGCAATAGTGCGCTCTATAGCGGATAAGCGCGGTATGACCGTGGTGGAGTTAAACAAATATATGGAAACCCACCCTGAGATAGATCACGAGATAGATGACGGACTCCGCGCTCTCGGTGGCGTGGACAAGCTTTTGGTTATTGATTCCCGTATGGCTTGGCATTTTACGCCCGGAACCTTCTCTGTATATCTTTCTACCGATATAGAAACCAGTGCTCTCCGTATTATGAACGCCAACCGTCAGGGTGAGCATTCCGCAACCTTTTCGGATACGGTAAACGACACGCGCGCTCGCAGGCAGAGCGAACAGAAGCGGTATATGGAGCAGTACGGTGTTGATATTAAAAACCTCGCCAATTACTCTCTGATAGTCGATACGACCTATGCAACGCCGGACGAGGTTGCCGACTGTATTATATCCGCTTTCGGCAGATGGCGTGAGGACGGGAGCTATCGTGCGGCGTTTATCTCTCCCGAAAGACTTTTCTATCCTGACGATGAGCCTGACTCAGAGCTTGTATCGCGGTATTCTCTGGAGCTGGAGTCCGGTAATACAATCCCACCGGTCACCGTATCCGAGCTTGACGGTGAGTTTTACGTTACGGGCGGCGCTGAATCCGCTTTGGCGTACGCGTTTAATATGCAGACCTACGTGCCTGCCGTGCTGGAACACGCCGAGATAAACGCAAATGACTACGTAAAAATGAAAAATTCTCTCTGACAGAGGTTGATATGCTTACTTTAAAAAATAAAGTCGCTTCGCTTATCGCCGGGGCGATATCCGATAACTTCGGTACAGATATACTTACCGCGGCAGAGCTTGCCGCGATGCTTGAGTATCCGCCCGACAAATCAATGGGCGATCTTGCACTTCCTTGCTTTAAGCTATCCCGTAGCTTACGGCGCTCTCCCGTTCAGATAGCGGATACCTTGGCAGGAGCCATATCGGACAGCGAGCTTTCCGAAGTTACCGCTGTAAACGGTTATCTTAATATTAAGGCGGACGGCACTGCTTTCGCAAAACGCGTGATCGGCGACATCTGTGCTCTCGGCGATAACTACGGCTCTCCAAGAACGGGTGAGGGTAAGACGGTCGTTCTTGACTATTCCTCGCCAAACGTTGCAAAGCCCTTCCATATCGGACATTTGGGCACTACCGTTATCGGTCACTCTCTGAAACTGCTTCACGAGTTTGCCGGATATAAATGCGTCGGCATAAATTATCTCGGAGACTGGGGAACTCAGTTCGGTAAGCTGATAGTTGCTTATAAGCGCTGGGGTGACAGATCTACTATAGAGCAGGGCGGCGTAGATGAGCTCGTTAAGCTTTACGTTAAGATAAATAACGAGATAAAGGCGGAGGAGGACGCATCCGTAGCGGGCAAGCCTGAGGGCACTCCGAAGCGCTCTGAGCTCGGCGATGCTTCCCGCGCTGAGTTTGCTAAGCTGGAGCACGGCGATGAGGAAAATCTCGCTCTCTGGCGTTGGTTCGTAGACGTAAGCCTTGAGGAGTATCAGAAGACGTATAAGCTCCTCGGCATAGAGTTCGACAGCTATAAGGGCGAGTCCTTCTATACCGATAAGATGCCGGCACAGGTTGATAAGCTGCGTAATATGGGCCTTCTTGAGATAGACGACGGCGCGTCGATTGTAAACCTTGATAAGTGGAATATGCCCGTGTGCCTTATTCTCAAGCGCGACGGCTCCACCCTTTATCCCACCCGTGACATTGCCGCCGCGGTATACCGCAAGAACGAATACAAATTTGATAAGGCTATCTACGTTACCTCCGCCGCTCAATCTCTTCACTTTGCCCAGTGGTTCAAGGTTGTGGAGCTTATGGGCTACGATTGGTATAACGAGCTGGTTCACGTACCTTACGGCACGGTCAGCATTAACGGCGCAAAGCTTGCTACGAGAACGGGTAACGTCATTCTTCTGAAGGATCTTTTCAGCGAGGCTATATCCAGAGTTATGGACATCGCGCGGGAGAAAAATCCGGACGAGGAGCAGTGCAGACGAATTGCCGAGTCGGTAGGCGTTGGCGCTATAGTCTTCTACTATCTATCCAATAACCGTATGCGCGATATCAACTTTATGATGGAGGACGCGCTTTCCTTTGACGGAAATACCGGACCTTACGCACAGTATACCTACGCCAGAACCTGCTCGGTGCTGGAAAAGGTTGGCAAGGATGCGTTTATGACCGACGCTCCTCTCGGCGAGCACGAAACTGAGCTTTCCAAAACACTCGCTGCATTCCCGGAGAGAGTTATTCAGGCGCTTGCCGATTACGAGCCGTCCGTGATAACTCGATATATTCTCGATCTCTGTGCGTCGTTCAATCGCTTCTATCACGAGTGTAGCATTGCGAATTGCGAAAACACAGACTTAAAGCAGAGCAGAATATCTCTTACCGCCGCTACAAATCAGGTTTTGCGCACGGCTCTTCACCTCATTTGTATGCAAAGTCCGGAGAAGATCTGATAAATTGTTAATAAAAAATTGTTAATAAAATAAGGAGATAAAGTCCGTTATCGGACAGAGAAAAGCTATGTCAGGACATTCCAAGTGGAATAATATCAAGCACAAAAAAGAAAAGGCAGACGCCGCAAAGGCGAAGATCTTTACCAAGATAGGTAAGGAGATGGCGGTAGCCATCAAGGCGGGCGGACCCGACCCGAACAACAACTCAAAGCTCCGCGATCTTATCGCAAAGGCAAAGGCAAATAACGTACCTAACGATAACATTCAGAGAACAATTAAGAAGTTCTCCGACAACTCCGATATCAATTTTGAGGAGATCACCTACGAGGGCTACGGTCCCTCCGGCGTTGCTATCATCGTTGAAACCTCTACCGACAACCGTAACCGTACCGCAGGTAACGTTCGTGCCGCATTTTCCAAGTACGGCGGAAACCTCGGTCAGAACGGATGCGTGGGCTATCTCTTCGAGGAGAAGGGTGTTATTACCATAGTCGACGAGGACGAGGAGATCGACGAGGATAAGATCATGGAGGATGCGTTGGAGTGCGGAGCCGAGGATATCCGTTCCGACGAGGGCGAGTATTCCATCTATACCGATCCTGCAGACCTTGATACCGTGCGCGACGCCATCATCGCTCTTGGCTACAAGATTGAAACAGCCGATCTTGCTAAGGTACCCTCTACTTACGTTGAGCTCACCTCCGAGGAGGATATCGAGAATATGGAGAAGATGCTCGATAAATTCAACGAGGACGACGACGTAAACGCAGTCTTCACCAACTGGGATAATTAACAGTGATCCGCAAATAAAAATAAGCCCTGTCCGAGCCGGGTTTGGCAAGGATGGGGCTTATTTTTCACTTTTTTACGGAATGACTGAGGGCGACTTGCCGGTCTCGCTGACTAAAGCCTTGTAGAAATGGCTGTAATCGTAGTAGCCAAGCTCCTCGGCGAATTGAGTCTCTGGAATAGTCGCCTCGGCCATCAATGCCTTGGCTTATTTTATCCTCGCTCCGCGAATATACTCGCTCAGAGTCTTTCCCGTATCCTGCTTGATGAGCCGGATGATGTGATGCTGTGACAAACAAACGTTAATAGAATTCTTCGGTGCTTTACTTTATAGTTTAACAGGGCTTTTGCCCACGAACTCATTTTTCCCAAGGACTGCGTCAACAACCGCCCTTACTGCGGCGCCCGACTTAATATAGGCGTTGATATAGCACTTAAGGAAGGGAAGCTCGGTCAGCTTGTATGGGTCGCCGAAGGAGGTGAATACAAGGTTTTTATTTTTGAAGATATATCCCCTCCAGAAGGTCATCATGTTGTTCCATCCAAGCCTCAGGCTGTTGCCCGAGCAGTTTGAGGTATCGATGATCGAATTGACGAACACCGCGTCAACCTTTTCAATAAGCTTGTCGATGAGGTAGTGGGTAGGATTGGTCAGCCTTATTACCTCGTAGCCTCTTTTCTCAAGCTCATCCGCAAAGAAGGGGAAATCGTCTCCGGAGTAGCCCTTCTCCCTCGGAGAAAGCGTAATCACGAGAGCCTTCGCTCCATTCTTAAGATTTAAGGGAAGGATATTATCAATATCCCTGACAAGCGTCAGGCTCCTTCTTGCCACCTCGGAAAGGAGTGATTTCATACGGTCAACGTCCTCGTCGGTGAGATTATAATTCGCTCCGTCAAAGAGTCCGAGCTTGTACTTAAGCCTTACGACTCTCTGTGCCGCGTCAAGAAGCCTTTCTCTTTCAAGATATCCCGAATGAAGAGCCTCGAGAATTCTCCTGTGGTCGTTTTTTTCCGGGAATAGAACCAGGTCGCCCCCCGCTCGGAGGAATTCAACCGAAAGCCTTTCCACGGGAACTCTTGCTGCCGTACCCACCATGCTCATAGCGTCGGAAATTATACAGCCGTCAAACGAAAGCTCACCCTTAAGAAGATCGGTCATCAGAGTTTTCGAGAGGGATGCGGGCATATACCCAAGCTCGTCGCAGCTACCGTCGTAGCAGGGAAGCGCAATATGCGCCGACATAATTGCCTCAGCCCCCTCGGCTATCATTGTCTTATAGAGTCTTCCGTAGGTTGCCTTCCAGTCCTCGAAGCTCTTGGAGTTTACCGTGGTAGCGAAGTGCTGGTTTTTATCGTCAAGTCCGTCGCCGGGGAAGTGCTTTAATGTAATAGCAAGGTTGGCCTCGCTGCGCATGCCTCTCCCGTACTCGCAAGCGGAGTTAAGCACCGTTTCAGGATCGTCGGATGCGGCTCTCGTGTTGGTTACGGGGTTGTTAGCGTTATAATTAACGTCTATTACGGGCGAAAGGGTCAGACCTATTCCTATAGCTCTTGAAAGCCTTGCGGTATATTTTCCCACCTCAAAGGCAAGCTCCTTGTCGTCTGCCGCTCCAAGGCTCATCATACTTGTGGAAAAGTCCTTAAGAGCGGGGAAGAGGATAGGTCCTCTCTCCACGTCCGCCGTAATAAGGCATGGCGACTTGGAATTTTCCTTTATAGTCTTTTTTAGAAATTCTATCTGTTCTATAGTAAGATTGTTGGCAAAAAAGCTTGATATCTTACTCTCCTTAACCGCCCTCAGCAGCTCCTCGTTCGTAGTGCTTTGAGTAAATTCCCAGGAAAGCACCTCGCCGCAAAGCTCCTCGTCTGTAAGCGAAAGAACGTAGTCGCGAGCGTTAAAATCCTTCATATCTCTGCTCCTTACCCTTAAAGGACGAATTCAAGATTCGTCGTGTTGTCAAAAACGATATAATGTAAGAAATTGAAGAAGAAGCAATGATTGAAGTATCTTTCAATTTCGCACTCCCTTTTGCCGAAGTATTCTTCAAATTCATTGTAGATAGCCTTCGCCTCCTCATCGTTTCCCGCCGCCTTCTTTGCAATAAGTCTGCCAAACCATCTTACAAGCTCAATGTAATGCTCAAGCAGTCTTACCGACACCGTTTCAATTCTTACATCACTGTTGTAACGGCTCTTAACAAGCTGCTCACCCTCTCTGAGAACACCGTCGAGCTCCTTTTCTATCCTTTCGGCAATCTCCGGATTATAGTAGACCGAGACCTTGGGGTTTGCCGAAGCCCTTTTAGCAAGGTAAGCGAAGGGGATTACCTCTTCAAGCTTTTTTAAGAAATCTGCAAATTTATCATATTCCTTGCCGTATGCGTGGCGGAAGTAATCCTCTGCTATCTCCTCGGCGGAAAGGGCGGTATCGAAGAGAGTTCTTCCGAGAGTATACATCTGTAAGCCGTTCGGAAGAAAGGCTCTCATATCTCCGTCCTCGACCACGCCGCTGATACCCATTTTGTGATAAAGGCAGATCTCGTCGTGGATAAGCTTTGCGTGCTTGAAGCGGGAAAGGTCGTCGTATTCGTTCCAGCAGAAGTGATATTCAAAGGCGAAGGCGGGACCCTTAAAATCTTCTCGCCAATCGTTATAGAAGCCTAAGAATTCCTCTAGTGTTCTTGCGAGATAAACCTTGTTTCGCTCGTATCGTGAATTGGTTTTGCCGACTTCGCCCTTTGGAATACTGTCGTAGTACGCTCTTGTAAACGGCGCGAGCATAAATACGAATCTTTCTTGATTTTTGATTTTCGTTTCAGTCGGAGCCCAAGAGGTGTCAACGTATGACAAAAATACTATTTTCGTGTCAATGCATCTGTCTGTCATTTCTGCGTCGATGTCGTTGAGCAGTACCGCATACCAGTCTGATGCGGTCTTTTTTTGGCACTCGTCACACTCGCAATGATTGCTCGTACCGTCTGCCAACCATACGTGCAAAACGTCTACGTTTTTGTGTCCCTCGGCGTAATCTGCAACGTATTTTGCAACCGCAGCTCTTGCCTCGGAGTTAGACATACAAAAGTTTGTGTTTATCGGCACTCCGTTAAAAAAGCCTCTTTTCCCATTAATCAGGGCGAGATATTTTCTGGAGTTTTCAGGAATTTTCGCCTCGTCCGTGTTATACCATGCGTAACAGGAGTCTATTCCAAAGGCATCAATACAGAAGCCGTGTCCTACGTCGTGGAAGGAAAGTCCGCGCTTTTTGGCCTCGCATTCCGTGCCTCTTTTCCATTGTAAAATAGTTGTGTTTGAGAGCTTCTCCGGTGCTCTGTTATTTTCGTTTCTGTTGTGATTGTAGTAGCTGTTTGTATAATATACGGGATTTCTGAATTCCACCATAAAGGTATTCATTCCGATTTTAGGTAAAAAGTCGATGATTTCGAGATTCGTTTGGTATGAGGCAGCGGTCGTGTTTGCAAATCCTCTATATCGGCAGGATGGCTTGATTTTGAAGCTTACCGGGTTTATTTCCTTTACCGGTATATATTCTCCGTCAGGACCGGGGAACAGCCACCGCAGTCCGTTTTGCCTTAAATATTCGTAAACGGAAAGCAAAACCGATCTTTCGTTGTTTCCGGCTATTATCCCCCCTGCCGTGTCGCATTTGGCAAATAAATAATCGTCAAATTTCGGATCCTTCACTTGTCCCTCAATGCCGAACTCTGAGAACAATCCGAGCCTGAAGCCGTCCTTTGCAAGAGGGTTGTACGCCACCTCAATCTCATTTTCCGACGGTCTCATCATTCTTAGATATCTCTTTAATTCCTCGGCGGCAAAATCTATTGCGGATCCGCTTGAAATCTTGTATATTTTCAGCATTTTAAATTTCCTCCTTACTTAAAATCAAATGATATAATAGGTATATTTCCGCCTCCCCACGATTCTTTTGCGACAAGCACGAGAGTATCGAGGGGCAGGTTTACCTTGATATTATAAGAGCGCTTTCTGTTTAAATTCACGCACATAATCTCAAAAACTTTGCCATCAAGTTCACCGTAGAGAGAAAAGCTTTTGCACAATGTCGTCGGCAGATGCATTTCGGGGGCGTCCAGCTTGACGTTGGCTCTTGTAGTGTGGGTTCTCTCGCATACGGATCCTTCAAGCGTCTTTCTATTCAAATCACTGTTAAACACTATGTGCACGCTCGTTACTTCGGTTTTATCAAAACGGTAGATTATCTTTTCTTCTGCGTGGGCAACGTATTCGGCATCCTCTTCGCTCGTTCCGTATAACTCGTGCCCCCGATCCTCTCCGTTTCGCAGAACGTTCGGTGCGTTCAAATGGGCGCTGATGCATTTATCAGAAATTTTTCGCCTCTTAGATGGGAGGAAGCAGTCGCCATCCATGAGGCTTTCCTGCAATTCGGATAATCTCGTAAGGTATACCCCGTGTGGCGTTATTCCGTATTTTTTTGCTATTGCCGCCGCTCTTCCTACTGCTTCACCGAGTAATGCACAGGTCGCCATGACGCGAATACTGCTCATTGCGGTGTGGGTCATACTGATATTTCTTCCTGCAAAGAAAAGATTGAGAACGTTTTTAGAATAAAGGGCTCGATAGGGAATAGAATACGGCGCTTTGAACTCGTAATGAGTATTAGGAACGCCTTTATGATAGAATCCACCGGGGAAATGATCGTCGAGGGGCCAACCGCCGAATGCTATCTCGTCCTCAAATGTTTTTTTTGATGAAAGATCTCTTTCGGTGATTATGTATTCGCCTACCATTCGTCGGGATTCCCGTTTTCCGGGCAGGAAGCCGAGAAAATCAAGGTCCCATCTCGACGCATCGTATTCACCGCTGTTTTTTATATAGTCCCAAGCTCCGACCGCAAGACCTATTAGATCGTCACGTATTTTTTCGGTGTCGGATATGGTGTCTTTGTTGCCGCCAAGCTCAAGATACCAGAAATTTTCGGTATCCTTACTCAGATCAGGCTCACGGTTTTCAAAATCCACTTTGCTGAGCTTCGCTGCAAATGACGGAGGAATATACTTTATCATTCTTTGGGTTTCTCTCCCTTGTATAAGACAGGACATACCCATAGTCATAGAGTCGCTTTTTTCTACGTAAGTATTTTCTCCGAAATCCTCTCTTGCTTCTCTTCCCATTCGGAATTGTGCATCGGTCAGAGGGGCGAGAATACTGTCTCCCGAGCAGTCTGCAAAATAATCCGCCTCAACCTCATAAAAGGTTTGCGTTGTCATTTGGTATCCCTTGATACTCTTGATCTTCGTATCCCTACCGTCAGAAAACTCGCCCTTTTCCACATTCGCATCCATACAGGTGCAATTCAGCAGTAGCGTAATATTTTTTTCTGCTTTTACTATCTCGTATAGTACCGTATCCCATATAGCGTAGCTTTTAGTAGGATTTCTGTACGCATTTTCGAGAAAAATCTCCTCAAGTATTCCGGTTTCTCTGTTGTTTTCTCCAAAAGCACCGCAAACCCACATTCGTATCTCCGACGATGCGTTTCCTCCGAGCACGGCTCTCTCGTGCATAAGCACCACGCTCGCTCCGGATCTTGCGGCAGAAATAGCAGCACATATTCCGGCAAGTCCTCCGCCGATAACACAAACGTCACATACGGTTTTTTTCGTTCTGAGCATAATCTACCTCTTGACAAGTTTTGTATATATTGATATAATTATACCACACTTTATTTATATATTCTATGAACATAATGCTTAAAATTAGGAAAAAGTTGCAAAATGAATAGCTTGACAGAATGTATAACCGGATACATAGACTATATTCATGAAAAAACCGGTTTTTATCTTTCTTTTCACTTTTCCGAAGCGGGATACGATTTATTCAGCGAGAGGGAATTGACAGCGCTCATACCGTATATCGCTCATTTCAATCCTTATTGCCGATTAGTTAACTCCGACCCGTCCCGCCATGAAAAATGTATGGAAAATCAAAAGCAAATTATCTCGCGTTTAGAAAGCGAGGAGCGTATAATTCATACCTGCTTTGCCTGTGCAAGAGAGGTGTCGTATCCTATCCGAAATAGCAACGGGGTGATGGGATTCGTCACGGTGAGCGGGTATAAGGGCAGACACGGCGAAAAAATAGATGAACGGCTGTGGCAGAATGCCCTGATCTCCGACGACATTCCGACGAGTCTTACCGACGTCATTGCTTTGCCGCTTTGTGCGCTTTTTGAAAAAATGCTTTCACAGTCAGCGAATAAATCTCCGAGCGAGCTTAACAGTATTCTCAAATATCTCAGCGAATCTCACGGTGATATAACTCTTGATAAAATTGCGTTTCGCCTTGGGAGAAGCCGATCCTACGTCAGTCATCTTTTTAAGAAAAAAATGGGCAAATCCATCAGAGCTTATTCCAACGATCTGAAGCTTTTTTTCGCTCAAAATCTTTTGAAAAGCGGGGATATGTCCGTGACCGAAATAGCGCTTGAAACCGGATTTGAGGATACGAGCTATTTTATACGCCTTTTTAGAGAGAAATACGGTGTCACACCTCATAAATACAAGAAAACAAACTTGACAAATTAAATCGTATTATAGTATAATGAACAAAAAATATTTTCAAAAGGAGATAAAAAATGGGAATAATTAAGGCTACGTTTTCAGCCATAGGCGGTGGACTTGCAGATCAGTGGCTTGAGGTTATAGAGGCAGATGAAATGAGCGATACCACCGTTTTTACCCGTGGTATAAAGGTACGTCCGTCCGACAAGCGCTCGTCAAATAAAAAGGGAACGGCAGATACTATTTCAAACGGCTCGGTGATCCACGTTTATCCCGGTCAGTTTATGATGCTTGTAGAGGGCGGTAAGATTATCGACTTTACAGCCGAGGAGGGTTATTATAAGGTAGATAACAGTGCCGCACCCTCTCTCTTTGCAGGTCAGTTCGGTGAGGCAATCAAGGACGCTTTCCGCCGTATTAAATTCGGTGGTACACCCTCATACTCACAGAAGGCGTATTTCATTAACCTTCAGGAGATCAAGGGAATTAAATTCGGCACGAGAACTCCGGTAAATTACTTTGATTCCTTCTATAACGCGGAGCTCTTTCTCCGTGCGCACGGAACCTACTCTATAAAGATAACGGATCCTGTCAAGTTCTATTCCGAGGCTATTCCGAAGAATGCAGACAGAGTTGATATATCAGAGATCAACGAGCAATACCTTTCCGAGTTCCTTGAGGCACTTACCTCCGCTATCAACAAAATGAGCGTTGACGGCATCCGCATATCTCACGTAGCCTCCAAGTCCAGAGAGCTGTCACATTATATGTCTACGGAGCTGGATGAATCATGGCGCGAGCAGCGCGGCTTTGAGGTGCAGTCGGTAGGCGTTGCCAGCGTTTCCTACGACGACGAGTCAAAGGAGCTTATCAATATGCGCAATAAGGGCGCGATGCTCGGCGACGCAACGGTACGCGAGGGCTACGTTCAGGGCTCTATCGCCCGCGGCTTCGAGGCAGCAGGCTCTAACAGCTCAGGCGCATCCCAGGCGTTTATGGGTATGGGATTCGGTATGAATGCCGGCGGCGGCTTTATGGCTGGCGCTACCGAAACCAATCGCAGACAGATGGAGATGGACAGAGAGGATAAAAAATCTGCGAAGGACGGCTGGAGCTGCTCCTGCGGCGCGGTTAATCAGGGCAAGTTCTGCTCCGAATGTGGCAAGAAAAAGCCTGCTTCAGATAGCTGGAGCTGTTCCTGCGGCGCAGTTAATCAGGGTAAGTTCTGCTCTGAGTGCGGCGCGAAAAGACCTGAGGGAAATTGGTTCTGTACCGAGTGCGGTAAGGAAAACTCTCCCTCCTCTAAATTCTGCTCCGAGTGTGGAAACAAGAAACAATAAAAGGACGTAACGTATGAGCGCTACAGTAACCTATAAATGCCTAAATTGCGGCGCGGGACTGCTATTTAACGCAGAAGAACAGAAATTCGGCTGCGAATTTTGCCTATCCTCATTCACCGAGGCAGAGCTTCACGACAGCGGCGCGGATAAGGAGGCGGAGGAGTCCTCCAGACGCGATGACGAGTTTCAGTCCGAGATACGAGAGTATCACTGCGACAGTTGCGGTGCGGAGATCATAACCGATAAATCTACCGCTGCGGATTTTTGCTACTACTGTCACAATCCAATAGTCCTATCTGACAGAGTGTCCGGAGCATTTCGCCCTACGAAAATAATACCATTTAAATTTGACAGAGCAGAGGCCAAAAAGATCTTTAGCGATTATTGCAGGAAGAAGTGGTTTCTTCCGAGAGATTATTTTTCACCCGAACATTCTGACAAGATAACCGGTATATATTATCCATTTTGGGTCGTTGATGCGGATACCTCCTCTGATATGACCTGTAAGGGCAGGCGTGTGCGTAGCTGGAGGCAGGGAAACTACAGATATACCGAAACTTCGCACTACGCCGTGTCGCGTAGCGGATACATACATTTTGAGGATATTTCATCATCCGCTATATCATCCGAGGATAAGGCTATGCTGGAGGGTATTCTTCCGTATCCTACGGACGAGCATATAGATTTCAGCATACCTTATCTCCAGGGCTATCAAGCAAAGAAAAGAGATCTTTCGCGCGAGGATCTGACGGATGAGGTTCGCACAAAAATGCAGAATTACGCCGAGAGTCTTCTGTCGTCTACGGTAACAGGCTACTCCTCGGTTGATTCGAAGTCCACGTCGGTAAACGTAAAGAAGAGTCATTGGCAATACACTCTGATGCCCATATGGATATTAAACTATCACCGCGAGGGCAAAAATTACGTTTACGCGATGAACGGCTCAACCGGCAAAATTTACGGCGAGCTTCCCGTCAGTATACCAAAGCTTGCGATTCTCGGAGGCGTGGTTGCTGCGATATCCTGGCTCATATCATTTCTTATCGGATGGGGGATGCTGTGATGAAAATGCTGTTAACCATATCTCTTCTCTTAGCATCCATTCTATCCGCGATTTGTATTAGCGCAAACGCAAAAGAGGGAAGAACGTACGATCCGGATGGTAGACTCGGACAGAATATTTCTTATATCGAAGAAGCTCTTTCAAGTGCGTCAGAGGCGACCCGTGTCGAGTTTTTCACATATATTCACTCTGACGGGCGCGTCAGAGAAAGCAGTATGCTGTCGCGTTTTGGCGTTAGTGAGGATGATGACGTTATTATTCTTGAGATAGAGCTTGTCGACTCTACGTATTACTACGAGCTTTACACCTACGGGGATGCGTACAGTCTTATCAGCGACTCAGATGCAGATTATATTCTTGATTATGACGACGTGTATTACAGCATAAAGGGCGGTCAGCTCGCAAACGGTATCACCGCGTTTGTATCCGTTTGTTCTGAAACAATTACGTCTAATCGTGAAAGCGCCAGAGCTTCCGCTATAATTTGGCCCATCGTTATAGGACTTCTCGCCGGTGGTATTGCCGTCGTTTGCGTAATTGTGAAATATAAGAGAAAGCTGAAATCTCCCTCGTATCCTCTGTCAAAATATGCGACCCTTAACCTTACGTATTCCGACGATTCATTCATTGGCTCTAACGTTACCCGCGTGCGCATCAATACTTCTTCAGGCGGCGGAGGCGGACGGAGGGGAGGCTCAAGAGGCAGAAGATAACAGCCGTACGCGTTTTGGGGCACTGCATAATATTTAAGATTTCTATACCGCCGTCATTTTCCGACGGCGGTTTTTTATAAAATATTTTTTATATTAACAAAATATTTTTTTGGTATTGAAAAAAAGCGCGCGATATGTTAAAATATATTGATAGGCTTGTATATTTTTCGCTTTACTTCGGCTTTAGCGTTTTGCGTATATAAAAGTCACCCGTTTTACATTCAGGAGAGGAAGTACTATGATACTGCGCGCCCGTGACGTAGGTACAACTGAATACGTAACCGCTGTGCAACGTACCGTAGGCGGTCTTGGACTCCGTTATTTCGTTATAACGTTTGGCTGTCAGCAGAATGAAGCGGACAGTGAGAAGATACGGGGAATGGCGGAAAATATGGGTTACTCCCCGGCAGACAGAGCCGGCGACGCCGATCTCATCGTTGTCAACACTTGCGCTATACGGGAGCTTGCCGAGATGAAGGTGCTTTCTCTTATCGGAGGCTTCAAGGCGTATAAGCGCGCCCGTCCGAATTTAATAGTAGGCATCACCGGATGTATGTCGGCGGAGCCTCATATGGCGGAAAAGCTGAAGAGGGATTTTCATTTTGTCAGCTTCACTCTTGAACCAAATATGCTTTACAGGCTTCCGGAGCTTGTATATCTTTCTCTTATTGAGAAGCGACGTACTTTTGTTTTCGGCGAGGACAGGGGCGACACCGTCGAGGAGCTTCCCGTGCTCCGTTCCTCAGGGCACAGAGCCTGGGTCAGTATAATGTATGGGTGTAATAATTTCTGCTCATACTGTATCGTACCCTACGTTCGCGGCAGAGAGCGCAGCCGTCCCACAGAGGCTGTTATAGAAGAGTGCAGAGCTCTTATCAGTGACGGAATAAAGGATATAACGCTTCTCGGACAGAACGTTAATTCCTACTCCTCCGATACGGATTTTCCCGGACTTCTTTCCCGCATCGCAGAGCTTCCCGGCGACTTTATCATTCGGTTTATGACGAGTCATCCGAAGGATACCTCTCAGCAGCTTATTTCTGTTATGGCGAAATACAGCGATAAGATCGCGCCTTATTTTCACCTTCCTCTTCAATCGGGAAGCAACTCGGTGCTTCGCAGAATGAACCGCACGTACACTCGCGAGCAATTTACGGAAATAGCGGAAAAGCTCAGAGCGGCAATACCCGGAATTGCGCTTTCCACCGACGTAATAGTCGGATTTCCCGGCGAGAGCGAGGGGGACTTTGAGGATACGATGGAGGTACTGCGCGCGGTGAAATTCGATTCGGTATACGCGTTTATTTATTCGGAGCGTCGCGGTACTCTCGCGGCGAAATTTACCGATAAGGTAGAGAGAGCGATAGCATCCGAGCGCCTCGACAGACTCCTTCGCGAGCAGGATCCCATATCCTATCGGGCGAATTCCGTTTATCTTGGTACCTGTCAGCGCGTTCTGACAGACTCGTCTGAGATACGTGACGGCGTGACAGTCTATACCGGCAGAACAAGCTCCAATAAGCTTGTACATTTTACGGGTGATAATGTCAAAACCGGAGAATTTACTAACGTAATTATAGAGAAAATAGGCGTCTATGACCTTATAGGCGCAGAAAAGAGAGGATAAATAAAATGTCAAAAATTATTGAGCTTGCGCACGCGCTTGGCGAGGAGATCGCTGCCAGCGCTGAAATGAAGAAGCTTGAGGAAACCAAGCTGGCGTTTTCTGCCGACGATGCCCTTCAGGCTAAAATGCGTGAGTACGAGGCAGATCAGCTTGCTCTCGGACAGGAGTTTTCCAAAGATCCGAGCGAAGCGGACCAGCGCGCGATAGCTGATATAAGAGCCAGAATGCAGGAGCTGACCGCAGAGATAACCGCTAATGAAAACTACGCCGCCTTTGCCGAGGCGCAGAAGGCGGTAAACGCGATAATGCAATCGGTGAACGAGGAGATAAAGTTCTGTATTACAGGCGAACGTCCTACGGAATGTACCCACGATTGCTCGACCTGCAGAGGCTGTCACTGATAGTGCGTATTCATTGATCCAAGCTGCTTTCAGCAGGAGAAGAGTGCCGCTTCTATTGCGGTCCTCTTGGCTTGGCTGCGGATATCCGTCAATTTATGGATATCCGCTCTAAAGGCATTATTTCTCTGCCGCGTGCAGACAAAATCAGAAAAAGAGGTAGTAAAATGGCTTCAGCTGCAGAAGTAATTTACGATAGAAAAGATCTGAAAACTGTTACCCCTATGATGTCCCAGTACCTTGAGGTAAAGGAGCAGTATCCTGACCACATCCTGATGTACAGACTCGGCGATTTCTACGAGTGCTTCTTCGAGGATGCGGTAATCGCCTCGCGTGAGCTGGAGCTTACCCTCACCGCCAGGGATTGCGGCGACGGCAAGCGGGGTGCAATGTGCGGAGTTCCGTTTCATAAATCGGACGTCTACGTCGGTAAGCTCGTTGAGCGTGGATTCAGAGTCGCAATATGCGAGCAGATAGGAGATCCGAAGGCTGCGCAGGGTCTTGTAAAGCGCGAGGTTACCCGCGTGGTTACACCCGGTACGGTCACGGACGCAACTCTTCTGACAGACGGCAGAAACAATTTCCTTATGTCCGTATGCTTCGCAGGTGAGTCCTTGGCGGTTGCGGCGGCTGATATATCTACCGGCGAAGTATCCTGTACGTATCTTTCGAGTCCCGATTATCTCACTGTATTGAAGAGTGAGATCGGCGCGTATCAGCCGTCTGAAATAATAATCAACAGACCCGCGTCGGAGTATTCCGACGTCGTAAAGTTTGCGCGCGATAGATTTTCGTCCCTCATACTCGACGACGTGGATAAGCTTTTCGCTTATGATAGAGCGCGCGCCCAGGTCAACCGTGTATACGGCGACGGCGCCGACAGACTTAACGCTCCTGAAATGTTTATGGCGGTAGGTGCTCTCCTTGCGTATATAGAGCATACGCAAAAAACTGAGCAGACCTTCGTCAGAGAACTTAATATATACTCCAGAGGACAGTATCTGGAGATGGATATAAACACCAGACGCAATCTTGAGCTTACCGAGTCGATGCGCAATAAGGAGAAGAAAGGCTCGCTTCTTTGGGTTCTTGATAAGACCAAGACTGCTATGGGAGCGAGATTGCTCAGATCCTGGCTGCTTCGTCCCTTAGTTGACGTTGCGGCAATAACCCACCGTCAGAGCGCAGTATCCGATTTTGCCGCCCGTCCTCGTGAGAGGGATGCTCTCGGCGAGCTGCTTTCGGGTATGCTTGATATTGAGCGCCTTACTGCTAAGGCCGTGTACGGCACTGCGGGAGCAAAGGATCTGCGCGCCATCTGTCAGAGCCTTTCTATGCTGCCGGAAATAAAGTCACTGGTCGCAACGCTTCCGTCATCATCTCATAAAAATATAGTCAGAGCCCTTGATACTCTTGACGACGTGTGTCATAAGCTGGATATCGCTCTCGTTGATAACCCTCCATTCAGTATTCGCGAGGGTGGAATGATACGAGAGGGATACCATCCGGACGTTGACTACTACCGTTCAATTAAAAACGGCGGTAAGGACATTATGGCGTCCATAGAGGAGAGGGAGAGAGAGGAAACGGGCATCAAGACTCTGAAGGTGGATTACAATAAGGTGTTCGGCTACTATATAGAGGTCACCAAATCCTTCTCCGATCAGGTTCCTGCCCGTTACGTCCGCAAGCAGACCCTCGTAAACTGCGAAAGATACATCACCGACGAGCTTAAAAAGATGGAAACCGCTATCTTCAGCGCCGAGGACAAGCTGGTTGAGCTTGAGTATCAGATATTCGCGGAGCTTCGTCAGCTGGTCGTGGATAATTCCCAACGTATACGGGAGGCGGCAAATCTTGTTGCCGAGATAGACGTATACCGTTCTCTCGGTGAGGTAGCTGCCAAAAATTCGTACGTAGCTCCTGAGATAGATCTTTCCGCAGAAATATACATAAAGGACGGTCGCCATCCAGTAGTGGAGAAATTCGTGACCGATTCCTATTTTATACCTAACGATACCAAGCTTGACACCTCATCAAATAAAGTAATGATCATTACAGGACCTAATATGGCGGGTAAATCCACGTATATGCGTCAGGTAGCGATTATCACCGTTATGGCGCAGATGGGTTCCTTCGTTCCTGCCAGAGAGGCTAGGATAGGAGTAGTTGACAAGCTATTCACCCGTGTAGGAGCATCCGACGATCTGGCGGCAGGTCAGTCCACCTTTATGCTGGAGATGAGCGAGGTTGCCGCTATACTGAAAAACGCAACCTCTCGTTCACTTATTATATACGATGAGGTCGGCAGAGGCACGAGCACCTACGACGGTATGTCAATAGCTCGCGCCGTGGTGGAGTATACTCACTCGAAGCGCATAGGGGCAAAAACGCTTTTCGCCACTCACTATCACGAGCTGACGGATATGGAAAATGAATATCCCGGTATAGTGAACTACAACATAGCTGCTAAAAAGCGAGGCGACGGCATTATCTTCCTTCGTAAAATAGTACGCGGTGGCACCGACGATTCCTACGGTATCGAGGTTGCCAAGCTCGCAGGCGTACCCACGGAGGTGGTAAAGCGTGCCAAGGAGATCCTTGCGGGTATAGAGAGCGGCGAGCATAAGCCACAGCAAAAGGCAGAGCGTGACGAGCCTGCAGTTGATTTGTTTACCAACATTTTAGCATCCAAGGATTCGGAGGTAGCTGACAAAATTCGCGCTATCGATATAAACACCATCACGCCTATAGAAGCTATCACTACTCTTTACGAGCTGAAAAAGCTTCTCTCAGACGGCTGAAAGGTAATATAGGAGTACTATGGGCAAAATTTGTGTACTTGATTTTGAAATAGCGAACCTTATAGCTGCAGGTGAGGTCGTAGAGCGGCCATCCTCGGTTATTAAGGAGCTTATAGAAAATTCAATAGATTCGGGAGCGACCGAGATCACCGCTGAGATAAAGCGGGGCGGAGTATCGCTGATTCGTGTAACGGATAACGGCTGCGGTATGACCGCCGAGGATCTTCCGGTAGCATTGAAGCGCCACGCAACGAGTAAGATCCGCTCGCGCGAGGATCTGGACGGAATAACGACTCTGGGATTCAGAGGAGAGGCTCTTGCGGCTATATCCGCCGTTTCCTCGGTTACGATTATTACCAAAACCTCAGACGCGGAATGCGGCACTATGCTAACCTCTCAGGACGGAAAGGTGCTGGATATTTCCGAGGTCGGAGCATCAGACGGTACTACCGTAGTGGTAGAGGACCTTTTCGGTAACGTTCCCGCCAGACGTAAATTTTTAAAGAAGGACTCAACGGAGGCTATGAATGTTACCGCTCTCGTAGAGAAGGTCGCGCTATCCAAGCCCCACATAGCCATACGTTTACTAATTGACGGCGAGGAGAGATTTGCAACGAGTGGAGACGGTGATCTTTATAACGCCATCTATTCGGTATTCGGCAAGCAGTTTGCTGAAAAAATGATACGCGCGGAGGGCAAGGCAAACGGCATTCACGTAAGCGGCTACGTCGGCAGAAGCGATAATACGCGCAAAAACCGGAATTATGAGAACGTCTTTATAAACGGCAGATACGTAAAAAGCCTTACCGCCCAGGCGGCGATAGAAAAGGCGTATACCTCGTATATCGCTCCGGAGGGATTTCCCGTATGCGTGCTGTTTGTCGATATGAATCCGGAGATGGTTGACGTCAACGTTCACCCGGCAAAGCTGGAGGTGAAGTTTGCCGGCGAGCAGCCTGTCTTTGAGGCGATATATCATACGGTGAGAGCCGCTATTGAAAAGGAGGAGTACCGTCCTGGTATGACTCTTAAGCAGTCTACGGAGCGCAACCCTCTGGGAGCGTTCGTTCCAATCGGAGCAGATACAAAGGGCGAGCAGGTATCGTTAAATGTTGCCCCGAAATTTGACACGCCCCCCGTCATAACGCGAGATAACGTATCGTCAAAAGCCTCATACGCCACCTCTTTCAACAGCAATAGCTATAAGAGAAACGATGGCTCCTCAGTCAGCCGTGATTTCAGAGCGGCAAGCGGTGCGGGAGAAGATTTCATTCCAAAGATATCGGGAGAGGACTCTCTGTCCATTCTTCATAAATATGCAGATGCCAAGCCGTCCTCGTATACTCCGATCTCCGTCGTGGAAGATACCTCAGTCGCGCAAAGCCCTGAGAGCGTTGACAGCGCGGTGGCTGACCCAAGCGTCAGCTATAGATTTATAGGCGAAGCCTACGACTGCTATCTCTTCGTCGAATACGAGGGAGAGCTGCTTATCATCGATAAGCACGCAGCTCACGAGAGAGTGATCTTTGAGGAGCTTCTTGATCTGCAGAAAAAGGATGTTCGAGTCGCGTCGCAGCAGCTTTTACTTTCCATCACGGTTATTTTATCACCGGATGAGATATCCGCGGCGTCTGAGTTTTCCTCCGACCTTATGGCAGTTGGATTTGATTTTGAGCTGTTTGATAAGTACGTAAATCTTACGGCTACTCCGGATACAGTCAGTGTTTCGGATGCGGAAGCTCTGTTTGTCACTATGTTGGATGAGCTTGTTGAAGGCAGAGGAAATCCTGCCGTTACCGATCAGATACGTCGCGAGAAGGCTCTGTATCAGGTTGCCTGCAAAGCGGCGATCAAGGGCGGTAGACATTACGATGAGTCTATACTTAATTGGTTGATATCCAGACTGCTCTCAATTCCCGACATTACCGTATGTCCCCACGGCAGACCCGTGGCGATCAAGCTGAAGAAAAGCGAGCTTGACCGTCAGTTTGACCGTATTAAATAACAGACGAGCTTCGGCAATACAGTCGGCGATCGTCTACATTACATAAGATAACCCTGAAAGGTGATATAAATGGCAAAATTTACACTTCTTAAGAGGGAAGGCAAGGCTCGCCGAGGTCGGTTTGAAACCGTTCACGGTACAGTAGAAACTCCCGTTTTTATGAACGTCGGTACCTCCGCGGCTATAAAAGGAGGTATATCCACGAGGGATCTGGAGGAAGTCAACTGCCAGGTGGAGTTGTCCAATACCTATCATTTGCATATTCGTCCCGGTGACGATCTCATATACCGTATGGGAGGACTTCACAAATTTTTCAATTGGAATAAGCCTATTCTCACCGATTCAGGCGGATTTCAGGTATTTTCTCTCGCAAAGCTGCGCAAAATAACCGAGGAGGGCGTTGCGTTCAATTCTCATATGGATGGCAAGCGCATTTTTATGGGTCCTGAGGAGTCTATGCGCATTCAGTCCCATCTCGGCTCTACTATAGCTATGGCATTTGACGAGTGCGTGGAGAATCCTGCGCCCTATAATTACGTTAAGGCATCAGAGGAGCGGACTGTGCGCTGGCTGAAACGGTGCAGGGCAGAGCTTGATAAGCTTAACGCTGCGGAGGGTACGGTTAACCCACACCAGCTTCTTTTCGGAATAAATCAGGGCGGAACTTACGATGATCTCCGTATCCGCAATATGCAGGCTATACGGGAGGTTGAGTGTGACGGCTACGCTATAGGCGGTCTTGCAGTTGGCGAGGAAGCCGACGTTATGTACCATATAATAGAAACGATCGAGCCTTATATGCCTGAGGATAAGCCCCGATATCTTATGGGTGTGGGAACACCTCAGAATATCGTAGAGGCGGTATACCGAGGAGTAGATTTCTTCGATTGCGTTATGCCATCGCGTAACGCCCGTCACGGTAATCTTTTTACCTGGCGCGGTAAGATAAATCTGCTTAACGAAAAGTATGCGGAGGATCCCCGTCCTATAGCCGAGGAATGCTCCTGTCCCGCTTGTCGTCACTATTCAAGATCCTATATCCGACATCTGTTTAAGGCACGGGAGGCTTTGGGTATGCGGCTTGCGGTTCTGCATAATCTTTATTTCTACAATGAGCTGATGCAGAAGATCAGAGATGCGCTTGACGAGGGTAGATACGAGGATTTCTACCGCAAGTATCATAATTCTCTGGCAGAACGGCGCGCAGACTGAGAGGTTTATTTATGATTTTTTCAAAGCAGATAGGCGCTTTCTATAAGAAAACGCTTTTCAACCGTCAGGACCCCGACGGATCTGTTTACTACTTCACACACAGAGATTTTGAGGGATTGCACTGCGATCCGTTTTCATTCACCACACCCGCCGGCGATACGCTTATCGGCGGTATCTATTATTACGACGGCTATGACGGATGCAAGCTTGTGGTTTTCGATCACGGTATGGGAAACGGTCACTTTGCGTATATGCGTGAGATCGAGGCTCTCTGCCGTCACGGCTACAGAGTTCTGTCATACGATCACACCGGATGTAATACGTCGGAGGGGGAGGGAATACGCGGACTCTCAGGCTCTCTTTATGATCTGGACGCATGTATCAGCGCGATAAAGTCGGACGGAGAGCTATCCGCTTTGGATATATACGTTGTAGGTCATAGCTGGGGTGCTTTCTCCGCGATGAATATACCTGCGTATCATCCGTCGGTTAAGGCGGTGGTGGCAATGTCGGGATTTGTTTCCGTATCCGATATGCTCCGTCAGGTATTTCCGAAAATATTGGCGCCCTGGAGATCTGCCGCATTGCAGATAGAAGCGAAAACCAATCCCGACCATTTCAGCGCCACGGCGATTGCTAATTTGAAGAATACCGATACCCGTGTGCTGTTTATTCACTCGACAGACGACTCTACAGTATCCTACGGCATACATTTCGAGAAGCTCAGGTCTGAACTTTCGGATAACGCTAATATTTCCTTTTTAACCGTTTCCGGCAAGGACCACAATCCCAATTACACCGCGTCGGCGGTGAAATACAAAAATGAGTTTTTCCGCGATCTTATCTCTCGTAAGAAAAAGAAAAAGCTTCTGACCGACGAGCAGAAAACAGCCTTTGTATCATCCTATGATTTTTACAGAATGACCGAGCAGGACGCGGAGCTGTGGCAGATAATATTCGACTTTTTGGATAGAGAATAAATAAAAACGCGAAGTCGCGGATGATACTCCGTGTCTTCGCGTTTTTATTAGAATCTGTTTTTCATATGCTTTTCAATAGTTCTGTCAGCATCTCGCTTCGCTGCGTCATCACGCTTGTCGTAGAGCTTTTTGCCCTTACAGAGTCCAAGACACATTTTTACTCTCGATCCCTTGAAATAAAGGGAAAGAGGCACGAGGGTGTAGCCCTCCCTTGATACAAGTCCGGCAAGCTTCATTATCTCCCTCTTGTGCATTAACAGCCTTTTCGGACGCAGAGGATCTCTGTTAAAAATGTTTCCTTGCTCGTATGGACTTATATGTATACCGAGAGCGAAAAGCTCGCCCCCGTCTATTTCGCAATAAGCATCCTTCAGATTAACAGTGCCCGCCCTCAGTGACTTGACCTCTGTGCCAAAAAGCTCAATTCCTGCCTCATAGGTTTCAATCACGAAGTAATCGTGCCTCGCCTTTCTGTTATCTGCTATAGTTTTTCCGTCTGTTTTAGCCATAACATCTCCATTTTTCGTTCAGAACTCAGATTGCCGTCGAGTATCGTCGCGTATCGAATGAAATTTCATATGTGATGAGAAACGGCAAATCATCTTTTTATTATTCTAACACAAACGAATAATAAAATCAACTATTTTTTGAAGGCGGTAGAGCACAATTCCAGAATTTTCATCTTCACGTTATATTTTCCAACAGTGATAAGCCTGTTTTCGTCCTCCGAATATCCTACGTAATCGCCAAGCGCTACGTCGAGGCATAACGGCGGATACATAACGCACCACCAGTTTTTTCCTTCTCCCTCGCCGATTATCACACGCAGCGATAAATATTCTCCGGCAGGAAGCGCGATATCTCCGTACTCCCGTCTGTCGTACCACTCGCGCGTAAGCGTAACCTCGGCGGTTGCTCCGGACTTAAGCTCGGACAACCATTCGTTAACGTCTTTCTCGATATCCCATATCAGTTCTCTCAGCGCTTCTTCCGCTTCTTCCACGGTTTCGTAGCCTGACAGTCTTTCTCCGTAATGCGCGAGTATCATATCCCGTATTGCCAGCTTCGTTTGCTGATCCTCCTCGCTGTCCGATTCCGCTAGAATATGTAGTCTTACGGTATCTTCATAAATGCGTGCCTCGGCATCCGTGGGAATTGTCGCGATCAACATTGTCGCAATAAGCAGTGCAAAGCATCCTTCAAGTGTTTGTTTCATTATAGAACTCCTTTTTCTTTGTGATTTCATTATAACCGCACGCATTTTTTTTATTCATTTTAACGAAAGATAAAAAATCTACCCGGAAAAATTTCTCCGGGTAGATCGAATTTATAGGGATAAATCATCTGTATTCGTGTATGATGAAATCGTATATCTGAATCATCTGTATTCATGTATAATGAAATAACAGTAAGTTTCCGATACTACGAATCCATCTTCGTCGTACAGCACGAGCTTGACGGAATAATTACCCATAGCGTATCGTCCGCCTAATACGATTTGGAAGCTTATTTCAGAGTCGTTATTTTCAAACGTACCGCTTTCATCGTATCCTGTGGAGACATATCCGTTTTTGCCCTTTTTCATAAGAGTGGCAGTATAATCGTAGCCCTCTGCATTTTGTCCATTTATGGTAACGGACACGGTTTCCGTAGTAGAATACCATTCCTTATTCGCGGAAACGTCTATGGCTGTATTCTTCGCACTTACAGTAGAGTTGAACGTAATATTCACCGGATCCGTCACCGCTTCATCGTTTATCAGCGGAGCAGGGCACTCCGATGCGTAAAGCTCTGCCGTGAATTGATAGAGGGTCGTGCCGTCCGGAAACTCGTTAGAATTTAAATTCAGAGTAATCGTATTGGCATTTTTGTTAAGGGGTATAATGAATGCTCCGTCACCGTTTATGAGATAAGTAGATGTGCTTGTAACGCTGTTGATAATTTCTTCCACCGTCAGCGACATATCACCGAGAATTTGGGAGTTGTCAATCGGCTTCAGCACTAATACGGGAGATTTAATATCCCATTTTGATGAGGAAAGACCTGAAGCGTTGAACGCAAACGACGTATCAAGCTTCACCGTAAGTCCATCGCTTTCACTTACGTTAAGGCTGAAATTCACCTTATCAAAGCTAACACTTACCTGCGAAACGTTTACCACCGGTGCGTTTGGATCCTCACCGTCGGCGGTAAGAGATGCGCTCAGCGAGCCGAGCGTATTGCCGGTTGTCTTTGAGAAATCAAATATTACCTGATATTTTACTGTTTCCGTAATACTTGGATTTCCGCTTCCGCCCATTTTAGTGAACTCTTCAAAACGTATCTCCTTTTTATTCTCCGTTGTGACGCGGTAGTACCAATAGCTTCCATCGCGCATATCCTTGAGTATCAGCGTAGTTCCTAAGGGAAGAGCCTTATCCAGCACTATCCTTAGTTTATTATAATGCTCGTAATACTTCGCGCCGAACCCTACGGTGAAAGCGGAATCACCGCTAACTGTAACGTTGCTCTTCGGCGAGGACATCTCTCCGAAGCTTTCGCCCTCCGCCGCGCCAATCGTAAAGACAGGCGTTCTGTAAGCGTCGGAGAAAGTTACGGTTATTTGATCTATATTGTTTGGTATGTTCGTCAGGACGTAGTGAAGATCGTCTTGCTTCGTAAACGTGGCGGTGCTGTTCTGTGTAGCGGTGAAGGTAGTGGGCAAATAATACCCGTCTGCAACCTTCACGGTGATCATAACTCCGATAAGCGTTTCGCCGTCCTTGTAATCACCGGGGAAACATTTTATACCGCTTCCCGCAACTATTTTTATCAGAACCTCCAGGCTTCCAGGAGCGTAAATATAGGTCATTTCTGAGTTTACTATTTCCGATTCAAGATAGTTTTCCGTTTCCGGATAGTAGACCGCAACGTAATAGGTAGTCCACTTGGCGTCAAAATAGAATGATCGATTGCTTGACCAATCGGTAACGATCTCAGCGTCGCCTGCATAGTGAGCCAAACGGTACATTGCGGCAGTTCCGGAGTTCGGCTCGTTGCCGATCGGATTTATCTCGAGCATCTCCTTCGAATCACGGATAATGAACGTTGGTATCTCCGACGGCGCGCTCTGAGGAGCCTTCGCTATAGTGAACGAAAGCGTCAAGTCCTTACCGCCTACGGTTATCGCTGCATCGTATACGCCGGCGTTCACCGCCTTTCCGTCGGTCAGCTCTTGAGTTTCGTTTTTCGCCGGACTGTAGGTTATCGGCAGAGCTTCCCAACCCCAATATCCTACAGAGTAGGATAACGTTGCTTCGTTCGCCGTTTTGTTGTACACGCTGTTATGTACTATCAGAGTGACGTTTCTGGATGCTCCGCATGAGCAGGTTTGAGTCAGTGTATCGCCGGATACCGTGGCATCCGGAACAACGCTATAGTGTATTTCGTTCACCGTTACGTTTTCGTGAGGACAGATACACCAAACTGCGTACAGCGTTACTATAGTTCCGTTTTGAGTGGTCAAGGGCTGTGTAATATTCGCCTTATCCAGCAAAATAACGTTTTCCTTATCTAAGGACCAACCGAGGAAAAGATAGTGCTCATATACGAAAGAATTTTTCGGAAGATACTGCGTCGAGGTGTCCGTACACGATAGTGTAATGCTTTTCATCGTACCCTCGTATGAGTTTCCTTCCGGAACGTTTGCTTTAAAGTTTACGTAATAGGAGTTGAAATCCCATATAGCGTACAGAACGAACTCCGCTTTTTCTGTGTCAAGTCCCGGTATCTTGCCGCCGTCGATATTTTCCCGAGAGAATACTACCGTACTGTTGACGGCGTATTTATAGCCCGGAACCTCATCCGTCGGACTATCGAGAATGTTCCATTCCGCGATAGAATAACCGGGATGATCGTACATAACGGGGCGTATAACGTAGCTTTCACCCTCTGAAATATCGTAGGAGGTGTACTGACCTGTAGCATCCGAAGCGCCGGCCTTTCTGAAATTCTCGTAATATCTTACTTTGAATTTTTTTTGCGCCTTATCCGAGTTGATTCTGGTATCATCATATCCACCGCCGGACTCTGTAACGTCAACGGTGATCGGCGCGAGTATCTTCGGGTTACACATAGATCCCGAAATGTTCAGCTGGCCGCCTGTAATATGAATGGAATCGTGAATAGTATTGTAACCGTTTGTAGCTACGGACGCGTCAACGTTGTCATGTGAGCTGATAACGGATACCGCTCCGCCTTCAACCTTCATAAAGTCGCTGGTGGTAGTATATTGGCTGCCGGCAGGATATCCGCCGCCGCGGTTTCCGCTTTCTACTATGCAGTATATTTCAAGTCTGGTGGACGTATTATCCTGACCGTGTACGTATATAGCACCGCCGCTGCCCTTAGTTATGTTGTTGTTCAGAATAGGGCAGAGATCGTCTAATTCTCCGTCATTCGTATGATCACAGCCGACGAATTGATCGTTTTCGTCGAAATGCTTTTCGTCAATACCGATATGTACGATGATTTCGCCGTTCATGCCGCCGGTTACAGCTATAGCTCCGCCGTCTGCGTTCGAGCTGTTGGAGCTGATCTCACCGCTCGTTACTATGATGGTCGTTGACTCGTCGGACGTTACCATCATACCTCCGCCTGAGCCCAGCCTTGCGGTGTTGCCGCTGATTGCGCCGCCTTGCATAGTAACGTTTCCATTATTGACATAAATTGCGCCGCCGTCGTTTTCGGCCGCGTTGTTTGTAAGCACTCCGCCCGTCATATGAACGTCGCCCTCGCTTACGTACAGAGCACCGCCGCTTGCCGCCGTACAGCCTGTTATCAGACCTCCGTTTACGTACGCGTTGCCTCCGTTTACTGCAATAGCGCCTCCGAGATCGGAGGAGCAGCTCGTAATAGTGCCGCCGTTCATGTACGCTACGCCGCCTCCGAGATATACCGCGCCGCCCGTTTCCTCGGCTGTACAGTTGCGTATCTCGCCCGTATTGCTCAGCGTGAATTTTCCGGCGGTCATATATACAGCTCCGCCTTTGGTAGCGGCATTGGAGTTAATGATGGAGCCGCCGGATATAGTACACTCTCCCTTTGTGTCATCCATATATACCGCGCCGTATTCACTCTTTACAAAGTGGAACGCGTCGGTCTTCGTAGAGTTGTCCAGGCGTCCGTTCGTCATTTCAAATATACAAGCCTCGGTGGCGCCTCCCGCCATTATGACCTGTCCCTGCAGAGTACCGCCGGAAATATACACTTCGGCTTTTCCGATTTTGCCGCCCTCTGTATTCAGACAGTCACCGCCGCCGATAGATCCGGTCTTGAGTACACCGCCGCTTATACTTATCGTCGCGTTACCGCCGTTATACGCGGTAGTACCATTCGGACCTGCAGTACCGCCTCCGATAGATACGCCGGCAAATGCTTTTACGCCTCTAACATAGCCCTCTGTACTCAGCGCCTCGACCTGCGCATCTCCGCTTATTTCAACCGTTGCGCCGCCGCCAAATTGAGTTACACTACTTCCGCCGCCGATAGCTGCGCCTCCCACCGACTGCGCGTACACCTTGCCGCCGCTTATTTTTACGGTGCCATCCGTACCGGAGCTGGCGTTTGATCCCGCGCCTCCTATGGCGGATGCCGGAACGGGATAGCTGCCGACCAGATAACCGAAGTTATAGGCGTACACCTCGCCGCCGGTAATGGTAACTATTCCTTTTCCGCCCTTTTGGCTGTATCCGATACCGCCGCCTATAGCTGTACCGGTGGTCTGAGTTACCGCGGTAACCGTACCGCCGCTTATTTTGATAACACCCGTGTCGTTTCCGCCTCCGCCTATGGCAGTGCAGTTGTCTATGGTACCCTCGCCGTTGTACTTATTATCCCAACGCGCGCCCGCGTAGATGATTCCTCCGGAGAACCATATTCCGCAGGAGTGGCCCTGACCGGAATCGTTTCCTCCTATGACGGAGTTATAGTGATTTTCCTTTCCGTTGTAGCTCACTACGGTCATTGAGCCGGGAGCTCCTGTCTTTTCTCCGTTAACGAACTCAATACGCGTTTGGTCATCTGGGTTGTTTGTATTATAGAAGTAATGGATATTACCGAATCTGGTGTCGCCCTTCAGGCGTATGGTGGTTATACTTCCTGAGGAGGGTGTACATGCAATGCCGCCCGTGACTCTGGAAGTGTTTTTTTCGTTTTTCTTAGACCAGAGATTATCTATCGTGATATCGTACTTTCCTTTTCCGCTGATCGAAACGTAGTAATCCGTTTCCGTTCTGTTGACGGCTTGCGCGGAAGAGGTCCAATTTTTTGCTACCTCTGCCGTAGCGGTGTTGTTCGTAATATATTCACCCCAGGCTTTACCGTCATAGCTTACTCTCTCATACTGAGGCAGCTTGAATACTCCGTCAACCACTCCTGTGCTCGCCTTGTTCGATTTGGTCGATTGATACACGTAATACTTATTACCCGCGGAGTGAGAGCCGGTTATGGTTTTTGTTTGGGTAGTGCCATCGGTGGTTTCGAAAATATAGCCGGTATACGTTGATGCGGTGATAGTGACGTTACCTGCCGCCAGGTCAAAGTATATGTAATTTTCGCTTTCCTCAGCCGCTGATGCAAATAGCGGTATCAGAGTAATGAGCGAGAATAAAACGCCTAGGAAAAAGATTGTAAGCAGCGCTCTGCGCCCGTCTGATTTTACCTTGCTTTTCACCGTCTGACACTCCTTTCTTGATTGTTCTGCCTTGCAATAATGCCTTATTTTTGATAAAAACAACATCTATAATCTCTCAAGTATACTTGTTCTAAATTAATTGGCGCCCTTGTTTTCAGCCTCAACGTCGCCAAGCTTTACGCTGAATTCGTAATCTCCCGTATATCCGGACGGCACGAGAAATCTGTAGCTTTTTGCGGAATATTCCGAGAACGCGGTGGTTATGCTCTGACCGGTGATCGCACTCTCCATTCCGTCCCAGGTATTGTCCGGTATCAGCTCTGACGGAGCAGTTATAACTATATCTCCCGCCGTATCTGCAGTCCATACCTTGAGTATCACGTAGTACATATGCTGATTGAACTCTAGACTTTTGTAGAATCCAATCTCACTCTTAATAGTATAAGTAGCGCGCAGAGTCTTCACGTACCCGTTCGTACCTGTTACTGAGATATCGTAGGTTTTACCGCTTTCAAGTCCTGACACCGTTATCGTTTTATCTGAAGCAGCGCCGCCGGGAAGAGTACCGCTTTCCGTGTATACAGTAGCGCCTGCACAGGTTACGCTCACTGTGTAGCTTATATCAAGCGTGCTGAAGCGCAGCGCGTCCTCGTAATTTCGTAATGCGAAGGAGATGCTTTCCGTCGCTGCATTGTAGGAATATTCTTCTCCCTCGGCAGACAGCGCGTTGCTGTTGAAGTAGAAAGTATGAGCAGTAACTATCTGATCTCCATTCTCGCCCTCGGCGTACTTTGCAATTACGCTCACGATACCGAACGAGAGCAAAAGCGCTGTCAGTACCGCCAAAGCCGCAAACAGTATTTTTTTCTTTATTGAGTTCATTACGCGCTTCTCCTTTCATCGAATAGTACCGTAGTATGGATTGCGTTTTTCATCGGTAAGAATACGGAATAGCCTATTCTACCTGCTCGCAACGTATAGTCAGTCTTATCAGATCGCACTGACCGCTGTATTTGGGATCGTTTTCCGTTTCCGGCCAGATTATCTTGCATTCGAGAGTCTGCTCCGGCGCTCCTATATCCAACTCCACCGCCTGACTTTCGAGCACCAGAGGAGTTATATTGCCTGACGTGTTAGTCATCTCTACGCTATACCGCACCTTTACCGTGCTGTGATTTTCCACGGTGAATTTGTACGTTATCTTATCTCCTGGCTTCAGTGTCAGATTCAGATCCTCCGTCCATTCAATAACCTCGTCGTCACGCGTAAAGCTTGAATTTACGTCAAAGCTCGCGAATCCGCCTACAGTCTGAGTTCCCGATGCGGAAGAGTAATACTTTGCCTCAAGCACGCCCAGCATAGGTATAGTACCCGTCAGCGCGGTGGCAAATATAACGGCAATCAACACGGATATCATTCGCGGTGCTTTTATTTTGTTCTGTTTTTCGTTCATAAAAACACCCTCCAATCCGTGTTTTTTTAATTGCTCAATCGTAGTCGATCTACCTTTGCGTACTGTTAACCGCCGTTTTTATCTTTGCTTTTCTTTGTGAAAAACTCCGGCAATAGAAACAAAATGCCAATTATAAGCGTCACACACAGAAATCCCGCCGGAGAAGTCAGAAATCTCTGCAATCCGCCGACACCCGGCAACACTATAATAACCTTGCCGATAATTACGTCCTCCGGGATAAAACCGTCGTCCGTGTTGTTTGCGTCACCCTGCGTCTTATAGTAGGACTTGCCGTCCTCTGTCTTTACTTCTATAATTCTGTGTGTAACGGGGATGCTGTTACCCTCGTAAGCGACTACGTCCCAATATTCGTATGACTCCTGTCTGTGTACTATAACCATATCGTCGGGATTGATGTTTGGCTTCATAGAGCCCGTTAGCACCACCGCCGAGCCAAATCCCAGCACCAGCGGCATCTGCTCGTCGGTCGTCACTCTTTTCACGGCTGAAATTCCGTTGAAGAGCAGTATCGCCACCATCAGACCTATAATTACGTAGGATACCACCCGACCCGTAATCGTTAATATTTTTTTCGTCATATTATTCCTCACGCTATAAGCTGAAACGTCATATAGGGCAGAAATCAGCCGCCCGAAAATATTCAGAATCGAGAAAATATTCTCAGGAATACGCCCGAAAATCATTCGGACCCATTCCTGAGAAGAAAGCCGAAGCTTTCTTCTCGCGCCCACTCCATCAGAGCGAGTAGGGAATAATTTCAGTAAGTGATATTGGTCGTTTTAAACAGGGTCATTGTCGCTTTGAGTAGCGGTAATGGTCAGAGTTACGTTCCAATTAAGGTCGGTCTGTGCAGCAATACCTATCTTGGTATCGTTAGCGTCATTTGCACCAATTGGCCAATTCCAAGAAACAGTAATTACAGTTTCTGCATCCGGATCGAGAACGCTAGATTCACCGCTGGTATATGTATAAATACCATCTGCGGAGATCTGAGCGTCGGCAAACGTAACACTGTTTGTAGCTGTAACGCTGGTGATAACTAACGGGAATACAGTATCAGCGACCGTAGGATTGAGAGAGTTTGTAAGTGTGAAACTAAATGTAGCATCAACCTCGGAGCTGTTCTTGACGGTAAAGCTGTATGTACCGCTGGTACCGGGCGCAATTACATTTGCGCTAGCGTCTGTGTTGTCTGCAATAACAGTTTCTTTAAGATCAAATGTGTAAGTGGGGGATGTTATATCTTTGTCTGTAGTATCATCACCAACCTCGAATGACCATTTTGCAATACGAGCAACATCGGTTGTGCCATTGTTTCCACTCGTATACTTCGCGAAAGTGCTTCCTACGAAGCAGCTAGTAGCGAGGCAGAGAACTACGAGAGCGCCAATAATTGTAGAGGTTCTCTTTTTCATTTTTTAAATCTCCTTCTCTAAAAGAATAAAATAAATTTGGTTTTTTAATCAGCCTTGATTATCGGTTTTGTCTTCTTGCTCCTTAGCGAGAGCGCGAAGTCGTTCAATCTCGGCTTCCAGCTCTGCGGTTTTGCTGTTTTGCTCGTCTGCGTTAAGTCTACGGCGCAAAAGCTCATATACCAGAAATACCAGAGCGGGTATTCCAATAAACACTAACATTCCCACAGGCCCTTGAAGGAACATAGCGAAGCTACCCATACCTTCCATATGGAACCAGTATTTGCCTATAACCGACTCCGCCGGTACGGCAAGGTCATCCTCTGAGTTATTTGCGTCACCCTGTGTTTTGAAGCTTATTGTATCTCCGTTTTGAAGAACTTCGTTGATTCTGTGGGTCGTGATAGCTCCTTTTTTGGACGCTGGGTCGTGGAAGGTGATAACATCACCCTCACGGAGATCCTCCGTATCGGTATCCCGAACGAATATCAGGCTTCCTTCGCTGAAGGAGTCCTTCCTATCGCCTTTCATCGATCCTGTCAGTACGACGAGCGGCGTAACACCGAAAATCGATGGAGGCTCATCGGGATTTACAGCACCTTTAATTATAATAGCCATATTCGCCGCCAGTATCAAACCGAGGGTACATATTATAATAATACTGATGATTGATACTATTTTAGATTTTCCGTTTTCCGTTTTCATAAATTCCTTCATTTTTTTGTCGAGAATGATCGACTGAATTTTCGCCCGCTACAAGAGCGAATTATAGAAGATTAATCCACCTGAATAATGGTGATATCGATTTTGTAGTCGACAGACAGATTATAGCTGTTGATAGACACGCCGTTTACGTTGTCTACCGAAAGGCCTGCTGCAAGATCACCGAGAGCGGTATCCTTGTAGTCGTTTCCGGAAATAGTGTCATCGTCGTTTCCGAATTCCCAAGCCCAAGTAAGCTGGAACTCAGCTTCCAAATCGGTGTTCGGAGCGTACTCTGCGCCGCTGTAAGCGTCGAGCACGGTCTTAACGTCTGCGAGAGTACCGCCGTTAACGAGTACACCGTCGCCGTTAGGAAGTATGTTGCTCGCGGAATCGATCTGCTTAAGAGTGAACTTGACAGGGTAGTAGGTAGATCCGTCCGTCAGCTTCAGAAATACGTCCTTTGGAGCATTACCTTCACTATCAGTTATCGTGATAAGGATCTTGCTCTTCACCTCAGGAGTACCTTCGATGCGGAACTTGACGCCTACGTCGTTTTTGGTACCGGGAGCAACTACGTCAGCAGAATCGACAGCTACAACGGTTCCGTCGTAATTAGCGACGAACATATCGTCCCTGCCGGTGATATCTATCGTAACGCCCCATTTAGCAACTCTTGCGCTGGCGGCGGTGTTATCGCCCGTTGCGTACTTTGCGAACGTTCCCATAGCCAGACTTGTAGTCATCAGCGCGATAGCTACTACCATAACTGTGATTCTGGCGAGTCTGCCCTTGTTACTTTCGAATTTCATACTTTTCTCCTTTCATAAATTTAAATGTAATAATAGATTTGCAGTTTTTACTTTATATATAACATTTCCGCCGCCCTGTAGCCAAGCCGCAGAATATGGTATATCTATTTTTTACGTGGGCGGATAACCTTACCGCCTGTCAGAAGTATCATTTTCGCCGCCTGAGTAGAGAATTCGTCGGCGTGTACAGTCAAAGACTTGGAGAGCGTTCCGCGCGCCAGCACCTTTACGTACGTCATTTTTTTATCGAAGCCGGGAATGCTGCTCTTCATATCGGCGAGAGTTATCTCAGCGCCGGACTCAAAGCAGTTAGCTAGAGTATCCACGTTGACGATTCCGCGTCTTGTCCTGTCGGGAATGTACTCCGGTACCTCCTCGACGACCAGCTTCTCTACGTGAGAGTCGCTCATCAGCGAGTCAGCCTCCGCGGCGCTTACCTTTTCGTACATACCGGTCAGATCCTTGATAAGTCCACGAGCTATCAGCGCAGAGGTGGACTCGTAATCGGGTCTATAATCAACAGGCGCGTAGCCGTCGATCTTTATAAGCTCGTGCTTTTCCGCCAGGATAGCGATCAGCTCCTTGGCGTAAGCCAGACTTCTTTCGCTCTTGACCTTGATCATCATTGGCGTTTCCTTGTATTTCGAAAGGTTGGATACGTCAGTGGGATGATACTTGGATTCAGCGTATTCCTCAGGGTTCAGAGCAACGTACAGACAAAGAGTGCGTCCCTTTACGTTTATCTTAGCAAGATGAAGCTTCGTGCGCTTGTACGTTTCGTTACCCCAACTTGCACGCGCCTTAACGCCCTTGTAGGACAGCAGCTCGTTCTTTATCTCGTTGTAGTAGTTCTTCAGCTCGTCATTTGACTGAATAAGACGAGCCATAAAGGACTTACGCAATTCCGAGAACAGCTTCGCACCGTTTTCCGTGTAGGTGAAGGCAAGCTCCTCGCTGTCGTCCTCTGATTCCTCGTCGCTCTCGGTAATGACCGTAACGGCAGGAGTTTTTGCGACAGTCTGCAGTATGTTCTCCTCGTCGCTCTCGGTAATGACCGTTGCTGTGGGAGCTTGTGCGACAGTCTTCGGTATGTTCTCCTCGTCGCTCTCGGACGAAGCCTTCTCGTCCTCTCGCTTTATTGCTATTATCGGTATACGTTCGATTTGCGCTTCGACCTCTGTTGTGTCGGTGCTGTCTTGAACGTCGGTAGAAACAACGGTGCCATCTTCCGCTTCCGGATAATCGGGTATATCGATAGGCGTAGTATAAACTTCTCCGATAGGCTCGGCAGCAGGATCGCTGCGCTCGATCTCGTATACGTTGTCAATAAGCTTGCACTGAGGCAGAGCGGCGGTTATCTCCGCGGACATAGCATCCTTGCCTTCAGAGGAGGGAAGTGCGCTTTCGCCATTGGAAGCAATTCCTGCCGAAACGAGCACCGATATTTCCGTAGTCTTGGATTCAAAGGTGCTCTCCGCGCTATTGATCTTCTCGGATGCGAGTGTCTTAATCTCCTCCGCGCGAACAGGCTTTTCTTTTCTCGTTCTTTCAAATAGCGAGGGGAGGGAAATGCTGAATCCGCGCTTTTCCTTTTTATGACGCTCCGTCTTCTCCCGTCTTTCGCGAATGCGGTCTTCCTTTTCATCTTTGTCGGGATACTCTCTTACTGTGCCGTCAGTGTGAGCAAGCACACAGGACAGTATTTCCCAAACCAGCATTATTAAAGCGACGATTCCCGGTATCCACACGGTGAGTATCTGACCCGGTATAGTTCCCGTAAACTCAACGAGTGCGCCAATGGCAGGATAATCAGCCTCGTAGCTACCTATGTAGTTATCTGCGGTTAGTACGTCGTAGTACTCGCCGCCCAGCTTGTCTGCTTTGGTACGGTAATAAACCGTACCGTCCGAATCCGTTGACTTCGACGTGATTCGTCCAACTATAAAGCCGCCGTTTTTACCGACGTATCCAACGACCTCGCCGATCTTCCTTTCCGACTCATCTCGCTTCAGGAGAACCAACGTACCTTTTGGCAAGCTGTCTTCCTCTTGACCGCTCATATTGTTGTCGGAAACCAAGAGGGTAGTGTGGTTTAAAATATATGGTGGTTTATCCGATTGTGAGAAGCCCTGTACGGTCACGCTCAGATTGAAAAATATAATAACCGAACATATCAGCAGCAGCATGACGCACGATAGTAAAGCGCTGATTATTTTGAATTTTGACAAGCCCCTCACCTCCTACAAAGCATCTGAATTACCTGTTAAAATTTACCATAGTATGCAAATCGTAAAACAAAACGCGATATGCGTTAAAAGGCTGACACAATGTCGTGTGCATTAATTTAGGTAAATAAATAAAAAATAAAATTTTTTTCATTATACTCTCATATCTTTTCTTTGTCAATGATTTTACCGAAAAAAACTTCAAATATTTATTCATAAATTGAATTATTAGTCAAAGTAAACTAATTTGTTTTTTTGATGACAAACAGTTTTGTAAATTATTTTTAAAGAAAATATTACCAATTACCAATAGAAATCTTATGTTTAGCTAATAACCGCTTTCCTGAGGCAACGCGCAACTCATAGAAAGCGGTTTCTTAGATGTATAATTATTCAAAACAAGACGTAAATATGCACAAGACTCATTTTTTTGGATCAACGCTGTTTTTTAATTCGCTTAGAAATTCACCGATACGTCCGAGAGCCTCCTTGATGTGCGTAAATGAGTAACAGTAAGATGCTCTGACATATCCCTCGCCCCCTTCGCCAAAGGCAGTTCCGGGCACCAGCGCCACCCCCTTGGAGTAGAGAAGTTTCTCGCAGAACTCGTCAGACGACATTCCGGTGGAGCGAATAGATGGAAATGCGTAGAAAGCGCCCAAGGGCTCTCTGCATTCCAGTCCCAGCTTGTTAAATCCGTCCACTATGAATCTGCGTCTCATATCATATTCCTGTATCATTTCCCTTACGTCGTTCTCACAGGAGTTAAGGGCTTCAACTCCCGCATATTGCGACGTTGTTGGTGCGCACATTATCGCGTACTGATGTATCTTCGTTATAGCGGATATCAGCTCCTTCGGTCCCATAGCGTAGCCGAGTCGCCATCCGGTCATAGAGAACGCCTTTGAGAAGCCGTTAACGACGATGCACCGTTCTCGGAGTCCGGGAAATTCCGCGGGTGAAACGTGCTTTTTTCCGTAAGTCAGCTCTGAATATATCTCATCGGATATGACGGTTATATTAGTATCGTGCAATACGTCCTCAATAGCCGAAAGATCCTCCCGCTCCATTATTGCTCCGGTAGGATTTGAAGGGTACGGTAAGACCAACACCTTTGTTCTGCTCGATATTTTCTCCAGAAGTTCTTCTTTTGTTACTTTGAAGTCGTTTTCCGCTTTTGTACGTATGATTACTGGCACACCGCCGGACAGTCGGGTTATCGGCTCGTAACATACGTAGGACGGCTGTGGAATAATAACCTCGTCATCCGGGTTTATCAGAGCTCTGATAGCCATATCTATAGCCTCGCTGCCGCCTACCGTTACGAGAATTTCTGATTTTGGATCATACTTCACTCCAATGCGCTTTTCGGTATAATCAGATATGCTTTCGCGTAGCTTATCCATACCTCTGTTTGCTGTATATCTTGTGTTTGCTCTTTCTAATGAACGTATACCTGCCGAGCGTATCTGCCAGGGAGTGCGAAAGTCAGGCTCGCCGACTCCGAGCGATATAACGTTATCCATAGTGTTAGCTATATCGAAAAATTTGCGGATACCTGACGGCTTTATATTTTGCACCGTCTGAGAAAGCATCCTGCCGTAATCTATCATAGTGATATTTTTCCCCTTCCGTCATCTTCGTTTCCCGTTAGCTCTACGCCCCATTCCTTATATTTGCGCATAACGAATTGGGTAGACGTAGACGATACGCCCTCAATAACCGCCAGCTCCTCTGCAACGAATGAGCATACCTCCTTGAAGCTTCGTCCTCTTACCGTAACAAGCAGATCGCATATGCCGGACATCAGATATACCGATTCGACAGAGGAGTACTTTGCTATTTTCTCAGCCACCTCTTCGAATCCGAATCCCGCGGCCGGAACAACTTTAAGCTCTATTATGGCGACAACTCCCGTTTGGTCTGCCTCTCCCCAATCAATGATACTCTTGTATCCTCTTATAATTCCGGCTCGCTCCATAGCGGCGATCTCTTTTCTTACTTCATCCTCACTTAGACCTGTGGCGGCGGCTATATCGCCGGCATCAAGACGGGCGTTGTTTTCGATAAGCTTCAAAATTTTAGTATTCATTTTTATCCTCCGTTTATTTTTAACCGTGACGTTTCTTCCACGGCAATTTTGAACTGATTGAAAAATAAAAAAAGCCCGTACCACACCAATATAGGTATGCTACGGACGCATATGCGTGTTACCACCGTATTTTGAATATCTCTCGCGAGACGTTCCTCCGCAGGTGACTACCATCACCCTGTGCTATAACGGGCACTCCCGCAGGATTTATGATACCTTTCTGATCCCGTGCTGACGGACTGCTTCACGCAAATTATCATTGAGAGCTCGCACCTAATCTCTCTTCTCTGTAAATGAATCGCTTGCGCTACTTCTTCCGCGTCATCGCTCTTAGCTATATTATACTCATCGCCCTGATGAATGTCAATAGCTTTTTCGAAATTCCAAATATTACCTCGCGACCACCTATAAACCACCGCACCGCGACTGTCTATAAACCACCACGCCACAACCATCTATAAACCACCGCACCGCGACTATCGCGACCGTTTAAAAAGTGCTCTTTCTTGACAAAGAGAGAGTACTGTGATAAAATCTATTTACCGTCAGGGGTTGAAACCCAGCACCAGCTGTGACTTCGTAGGCTTGAACTGGGTCAGCTTAACTCCTGCTGAGCAGAGCATTCTGCGGGATGCGGCAGTGGATGGAGTATCGTGATATTTATCTGACAGATAAACGACCTCCTTGATACCAGATTGAATAATGGATTTCGCGCACTCGTGGCAAGGGAAGAGCGCAACGTACACCTTAGAACCGAGCAGGGATTTTCCGCTAGCGTTAAGAATGGCGTTCAGCTCTGCGTGCACGACGAACTGATATTTCGTTTCTCCCTTTTCCTCATCTCTGTTCCAGGGATACTCGTCGTCTGAGCAACCCTGCGGGAAGCCGTTATATCCGGTTGAGAGTATTCTGTTATGCTCGTCAACTATACAAGCGCCGACTTGAGTGCTGGGATCCTTTGATCTTTGCGCCGCCAAAAGCGCTACGCCCATAAAATAGTCGTCCCAGCTAATGTAGTTTTGTCTTTTATCCATAATAATCTTTACCTCAAACCTTAGCATAAATTCATTAGTATAAATTCGTATGAAATAATTTTAACATAAAACCGCCCTGTTGTCAACCTGATTTTATATCGGTTAGGGGCGTAGAGAGGAGCTAACGTGTCAATTCAGTATTCAAACTGCGCCCTATGCGCGAGAAAATGCGGCGTAAACAGACACAATTCAGTCGGCTTTTGTCTGATGCCGGATAAAATATACCTCTCACGCGCCTCGCTTCATATGTGGGAGGAGCCGTCGATTTCCGGTTCGCGCGGATCCGGAACGGTCTTTCTGTCCGGGTGCTCTCTCGGCTGTATCTACTGTCAGAACAGAGCTATCTCCCGCGGGGTATCCGGTACGGAGATATCTGTAGATCGGCTGTCCGATATAATGCTTGAGCTTCAGAGGAGTGGAGCGCATAATATAAATTTCGTCACGCCGACCCACTACGCGCCCTCTATCAGGGAAGCTATAGAGCTTGCGAGGGAGAGGGGACTTTCCCTTCCTACCGTATATAATACCGGAAGCTATGACATCCCGGAAACCATCGGAATGCTCAACGGCTACGTTGATATATATCTTGCCGATTTCAAGTACTATACCGCCAAAACGGCAAAAGCACTGTCGGGAGCGCCCGATTACCCCGAAGTAGCTAAAGCCGCGATCGCGGAGATGTTCAGACAGACGGGTGAGCCGATTTATACTCCTGACGGAATAATGCAGAGGGGAACTATCGTTCGCATACTCCTTCTTCCCGGTAAGGTAGCGGAGGCGAAGCTCTCTCTGAAGTATCTCTACGAAACCTACGGAGATAAAATTTGTATCAGCCTTATGAGTCAGTATACGCCGATGCCCGATATGCCATCTCCTCTTGACAGGCGCGTGACGAATGATGAGTACAGGCAGCTTTGCGATTACGCGGATCGCCTCGGCATCACGAACGGCTTTACTCAGGAGCGCTCGGCGGCGATGGACGTATTCATTCCGGATTTCGACGGAACGGGAATAATACAAAACGGGGATAATACAGAACGGGGATAATACAGAACGGGAATAATACAAAACAGAAATAATATAAACGGAAAATTTAACACGCCCCCTGACTAAATAGAGAAAATCGCCTGCAAATTTTGAATCGCAGGCGATTTTGTTTAGTTATTTAAGCCTTTTTTCATAGCGAGCTCGCGGTCGCGCATTCTGTAGTGACGCGATCTCTTTTTCCTTATATAGAAGTTGTAGGATGCCAGAGCAACTACCGAAGCTATGATCGCAATGCTTGTTATATGAACCCACGGTTCAGTTGCGTTTTCCGTCTTTAAGCTCTCCCAGAGAGCGTTTATGTGCGCTTGAATTTCGGGAGAAAAGCTCTTGTATCCGGGTGAGTAATCATAATTTGCGTTAGCCTCCGCGGGAGTTTTACCGTACAGTATTTCCCACCAATTCTCGTGGAGCTCCGCCATACCCTCGATATAGTCCTCGTTTTCCACAACCAAGGTATTGGGAGATGCGTATCCGATGTACAGCGCGTTCGCAACCGCGACTTTCTCAGAGAGCATAAAGTTTATATACTCGTTAGCTATCTCCTTGTTACGCGCATTTTTGGGAATGCACATTGCGTCTACAAAGTAATTGGTGCCCTCGCTGGGATAGTAGAAAGAGAGATCCTCGTTCTGATACGCCATAGTGAGAAAGTCGCCGGCAAAGTAGGGGGCTATAGCAGCCGATGCAGTGGTCATTTTGTTGAAAATTTCATCGTTTACGTAGCCCTGTAAATATTCCTTTTGCTCCATCAGCTTTGCAAGCGCCTCGTCCCATACGGCAGGATCGGTGGAGTTAATGTCCTTGTTCATAAAGTACATTGCAGAGCCGAAAGCGTCGCGCGGGTTGTTGAATTGGAGTATCTTTCCCTTGTACTTTGGATTCCAGAGAAGTCCCCAACTCTCGTCAGCGTAATCCTCTTCGTCAACGAGCGCCGTGTTGTATATGACTCCCAGCATACCGTAGGTATAGGGTACGGAGTGCTTATTGCCCGGATCGTAGTACGCGCCGTCCCCCTTGAACTCCTCGTCAATATACTCGAAGTTCGTTATGATCGAATAGTCAAGCTCGGATAGCATATCCTCGTTTATCATCTTCTCTATCATATAGTCGGAGGGAATGATAACGTCGTAATTTCCGGCCTCACTTGACAGCTTGAAGTACATATCCTCGTTGGTTGCGTAGGTAGTGTAGTTAACCTTTACGGTACAGTTGTATTTCGATGCAAGAGTAGTGTTAAAGTATTCTTCAAACGCCGCGTTAGTATCAAGCGAGCCCTCAAATCCGTCGGAAATATATTCGCCCCAGTTGTATACGTTGAGCGTGATAACGTTGCCGGATAGAGTTGGACCGTCTTCATTGCCGTTACTGCATGAAAACAGCGAAAATGTCATTACTGCCATAATAAAAGTGGCGAAAAACAACTTTTTTATCATTTTGAGCCACCCGCCTTCCTCTTCTTTTCAACCTTCTTGCCGCTCTTTACGTTAGAGATAATGAGCATTATGAAGATAACCACAACGATGAGTGTGGATAGAGCGTACATATCCGGCGTGACCTTCTTCTTGGTCATCGAATAAATGAGCAGAGGCAAAGTCTGGAAATTCGACGAGCCGACGAAATAGGAGATAACGAAATCGTCGAGTGACATAGTGAACGCCATTACCATACCGGAGAGAACACCGGGCATAATATTCGGCAGCTTCACCTTAAAGAATGCCTGCAGGGGAGTACAGCCGAGATCCAGCGCAGCCTCGGAGAGCGAATCGCCGAGCTCGTTTATTCTCGGCAGAACCGAAAGTATTACGTAGGGCAGGCAGAAAGTGACGTGAGATATCAGCATAGCCGTAAAGCCCATATCCTCGTAGGTTATTCCAAGTATACCTGCGAGCGCAACGAAGAACAGCATCATCGACATACCCGTTACTATATCGGGATTCATCATAGGGATGTTTGTTACGGAATTAACGGCGGTCTGCATAAGCTTGCTCTTCATTCTGTATATTCCCTCAGCCGCGGCAGTGCCGATAACCGTAGAGATCAGAGCGGACAGAACCGCGAGTATGAGCGTATTTCGCAGCGCCACGAAGGTTTCCGGCGAATTGAAGAGCTCGAAATACCATCTTAAGCTGAAGCCGGTGAACACCGCCGTGCTGTTGGACGAGTTGAAGGAAAAGAGGATAAGAGTGAGAATTGGTATATATAATATACCAAAAATGAGAAATAGGTAAATCTTTGATACGTACTTCATACTATGATACCCCCTTCCTCGTCAGAGAAACGGTTCATTATGGTAAGTGAAATAATAATCAGCACCATCATAACCAGCGATATTGCCGCGCCCGTATTCAGCGCACCGGTGACGAACTGTCTTTCGATAGTATCGCCTATCAGCTCGAACGTTCCTCCACCAAGCTTCTGAGAGATGTAGAACGTACTGATCGAAGGCACCAGCACCATAGTTACGCCGGATATTATACCGGAGGCAGAGAGGGGAAGTATGACCTTAGTCATAACCTGGATAGGCTTGCAGCCGAGATCGCTCGCAGCCTCCCACATATGCTTGTCGATCTTTGACACGCAGGTATAAATAGGAAGAACCATATAAGGCAGGAAGTCGTATACCATACCGAAAATAACAGCTCCCTTTGTGCCGACTATGTGCATAGTAGTGCCAAGAATGGTGTTAAGGAAGCCACCGTCGTCGAGTATCGCCATAATAGAATAAGTGCGTATCAGCAGGTTGGTCCACATAGGGAGCATCAGGAGCATCACGTACAGCCTCTGCTTCTCAGGCTTTGCCTTTGCTATTATGTAGGCCAGGGGATATCCTATTATCAGGCATACGAACGTAGCTATGACGGACAGCTCAACTGACAGAGTGAATATTGGAGCATAGTCGGTAAGCGACACGATATTTTCAAATGAGAACACGCCCTCAGAATCTGTAAAAGCGTAATATACGACGATAATCAGAGGCAGAATTATAAACAATATCGCCCAAAAGATATGTGGCGCCGCCGCTATCGACCGCATTATTGAATTTTTCTTCTTCATATCAATTTCCATTCCGTCGCCAAACGGCGACCGCATAAAAATTTAATAGGATTTTTTACTCTGTGACTCAGAGAAAAAGTGCCCGGAAAGTCAAACCGAAATGAGTGACAGAGCGGTGTGAGTGCGTCAGAACTCCTCCGCCGCGTCCGCATCGGAGAGCCTGTCCATCTCGTCAGAGAAGGAGGAGTAGTCGCCGAACATTCCGGAATACTTGGATTTTTTCATAATGTGTATTGCGTCGGGCTCGATAAACAGACCGATAGTAGCATCGGGAGCGACGTAATCGGTAGTTTGTATCATCCACTTGAAGCCGCGGATGTCAACTATTATTTCATAATGCACGCCTTTGAATGTAACGCTCGTGACCTTACCGGTCAGCATACCTGCTTCAGGAGCGACTACGTCAACGTCCTCAGGCCTTATTACAACGTCAACGGGTTCATTCTTTTCGAAGCCCCCGTCCACGCATTCAAAGGTATGGCCGGAGAAGCGTACCAGCTTGTCATCCAGCATCGTGCCTTCGATTATATTACTTTCACCGATGAAGTCGGCGACGAAAGCGTTCTTCGGCTCGTTGTAAATATCGGTAGGAGTTCCTATCTGTTGGATCTCGCCCTCTGCGATAACCACTATTGTATCAGACATAGAGAGCGCCTCTTCTTGATCGTGAGTGACGTAAATAAACGTTATTCCGATAGCCTGCTGTATGGTTTTCAGCTCGTTCTGCATATCCTTACGGAGCTTGAGATCCAGCGCGCCGAGAGGCTCATCCAGCAGAAGAACTTTGGGGTGGGAAATAAGGGCTCTTGCAATAGCAACGCGCTGCTGCTGTCCGCCGGACAGAGTGCTTACGCTTTTGTTTTCAAAGCCGGAGAGCTTTACCATCTTGAGCATTTCTTCCACTCTCTCTCGGATAGCTTCTTCAGCCAGCTTTTTAAGCCTGAGAGGAAAGGCTATATTTTCATACACGTTAAGGTGAGGGAACAGCGCGTATTTCTGGAATACGGTATTTATGTTCCTCTTGTGAGCGGGGACGCCGCTTATTTCCGCGCCGTCGAAATAAAGTCCGCCCTCATCAGCGGTTTCAAAGCCACCGATGATTCTTAGCATAGTTGTCTTGCCACATCCGGATGGACCGAGCAAAGTGATAAACTCGCCGTCCTTGATATATAAATTGATGGAATCCAGCACCTTTTCGCCGTCAAACGATTTTGAAATTCCTTTCAACTCAATGAGCTTTGCCATTTTCTTAAATCACAGATCCTTTCCAAAGCGCGCAGCGCCTTATTCTTGATAACGACAGACAACCGTGTAAAAAACTGTCGATATATCAATAGGTGTATTATAACAAAAAGCTTTCTGTTTTGCAATAGTTTTCTACATTTTTCTTTCTGTTTTTTTTCAGGATTAGCCGTGGTTTAACCTATTAGGCTGTAATTTTCTCAGTTATTTTTTCTCAAATCTCCCAAAAACTCGTTAATTCTCATTAAATCTCCATAAAACCCGTTTTTTGATTTCCAAACACATTGTCAAGCTCCGAGAGCATAGCGAAAAAGAAAACGCCGTATATCCAATATCCTTCGCCGTATATTGACATAAGGTACAAAGATAAAACAACGGTAAGAAATGATACGGACAGGGAAACTCCGCTAAGAAGTCTGTGCGCCCACAAAGGAGCGCCGTGCCTATTGATCAGCGATCGGATCACTCCGTAGCCATCGTAGTTTCTTACCGGAAGAAGATTTGATATAGCCGTGGTTAGATTTAACGCGATGAAGGTGTCGGTGTACACACCGCCGATAGCCTTGATTGGCAGAGCAAGCAGCGCGGCAATCAGATTTGCCAGGGCACCGGATGCGTACAGCCATATCTCCTCACGGTAAGATAGGTGCTTTTTGCTTTGCATTTTGAAACCGTTTGCTACGCCCCGTATCCTGCCGCGCTCGCCGGAAATAGCAAACATACAGCATTCGTGCCCCATCTCGTGTATCGCAACGGAGAGCAGAGTCAGGCCCGCGACGTAAGGCTTATCGAAGCCGTATATCATCAGAACCCAAAAGATTACGAAGGCAATACTCTCCAAAAAATCAAGCGAAATTCTACATTTTTTTAAAAAGTTAAATAAAAATTCGTTATTGTGCATAAAAATACTCTCCTTTTAATGTGCAAAAAGCAGAAAATAAAAAAAACACGAAACACTCCTTGAAATAGGGGAACATTTATGTTAGAATTATATTACCTATAAAAATAGGGAAATTCCCGAAAAGGAGAAAAAGATGAAAAGCTATTTGAAACTACTCCTGGCTGCTCTTCTTGCTCTCACACTGATTTTTGTTTGCGTATCGTGTGACGGTGGGGCAGGCGCGGGTTCTGCCGGAGGCGGAACGAACATTACTATTGTTCCCAATCCCGAACCTGCAGTTGACACCTATCTGATCGACTTCGTTTACAGGTACACGACAACCTATATTAATGATTTCGACAGAATGGAACAGAAAGAGTTCAACCAGCGTGTTGAACGTATCGAGATTCCCGTGAACAACACAGGTCTCACCGATGAACATAGGGCGAAAATAAACGCTATTCTTTATAACGGATACGGCTTTGCCGGCTGGTATTCCGAATGGGATAGTGAGAATAATACCGTTTCCGGATCTGCGTACGATTTTGCAACAGCAACAGGCGCAATCACCGGCGATATGGAGTTCTATGCTGACAGAGGCATTCTTGCAGGTGCTGATTCAACTTGGGAAATAACCACCGAGGGTGAGGGCAAGGATATGGTTACCACCCTTAATATTAAGGGTACCGGTGCTACCTTTGACTTTGCCGTTGTCAACGAGCTTGACATTCCCTGGTACGGTCGTCGTGCTGAGATCGACAGAATTGTAGTAGAAGAGGGTATAACCACTATCGGTAGCAACACCTTCAACGGTTTGACTGCTGTCGGCGAGATCGTTCTTCCCGATTCTCTTAAAGAGATCCGCGACTCCGCGTTCAAGAATAATAAGAAGCTCAGGCTTCTTGAAACTCCCGACAACCTTGTGACACTTGGATCTAACGCGTTCTCCAACAACACAGGACTTAAGGGCGTTATCCTTAACGACGGTCTTGAGACTATCGGTGAGTCCGCATTTACCGGATCTTACGGCATTACTTACGTCGTAATCCCCGCTTCTCTTAAAAGCGTAGGAGCTTCCGCGTTCCATCCCGGTTCTACCAATAACTCTCAGAACAATTCCAAGCTCAAAACAGTTTATTCTAAGGGTACCAAGGATCAGTTCAAGGCTATTGACATAGGAATAAGCAACACTTGGTTCAGCGAACTCGCATCTGTTTACTATACCGATCCTTCCGTTGACCTAGAAACTACGCCCGGTCCGTATTGGTCATACGATAGTGTTACCGGCGAGCCTGTTCCGGAGTACTTCATAGTTAAGTATATGCTTGACTCTGCAATTTACGGTTCCAAGATTCCTTTCAATTACGACTATCTTAAGACCAGCGTTGAGTATGAAGAAGTTGAAGTTGAGGAAGTTATCGTAAACGAGGAGACCGGCGAGGAAGAAACGATTACCACTACGGAAACAGTTGCTAAGGTTACTGCAGAAGCTACCGAGGCTAACGAGCTTTATCCTTGGACTCTCAGCTATCACGGCTACGATTTTGTAAGCTTCATCTTCCCCACGGTTGATAAGCAGGAGAAACCCATAGTTGCCGGTGCGATATTTGACGGCGACGTAGAGGTAACCTGTAGCCCCTACACCAACAAGAACTACAACTCCGGATACCTCAGCAAGAACAACGGTATCAAATGGACCTACAGCAAAGGCGTTGTTACTATCGTTACCGTTGCTAAGCAGGGTACTGCAGAAAACGTTAAAAACTTCTTTGCTCAAAATTACGATAAAGTAGTTAGCGATAACACCGCTATTTCCGAAATAATCACCGAAGATGCTAAAAAGGAATTTGCCGCAAAGCTTCTTGAAACCTTCTCCGTAGGTGATGAAAGCTACGCATCTTGCAATACCGTTGGTAAACTTACCGCTAAGATCGCAGCTGATCAGTCCGCTCTCGGCGTATTTAAGATCTGGGATTACCATTCTCCCGAAGATACCAGCGGCTTGTGGTTGCATACCCGTTCTAATGCCAGCGAGGTTACCAGCATTGTATTTGCCGAAGGTTCTTACATAGAGCATATAGGTAGCTATGCCTTTGCAGCTGTTCGTTCTATCGAATCTGTAGAGATACCCGCTAGCGTTACTTCAATTGACGTTACTGCTTTCAGCGGATGTTCTTCTCTTGAGGCTATCTATTACGGCGGTACGGATGCTAATTTGTGTAAGGTTCTCAGATCCGGCGCATCGACAGATAAGATCATCACCGCAGACGGCGCCCTTGAGGGTATACATGCCAGCGCATTTGCTAAGGCTGATGCAGCTACGGCTGAGTCCGGTAGCTACTGGTTCAATGTAGGCGAGGGTAACAACAAGACCGTCGTTGCTTGGAAGCTTGCTGATGGCGTTCTTACTCTTGGCGGTCCTGCTGCAATGTTTAACTTTGACAGTGCGGAAGCAACTCCTTGGTATCCCGCTAAGGATTCCATATCCTCTATCGTTATCGAATCTCACATCACCTCTATATCCGAGAATCTTGCTAACGGTTATGCAAACGTTGCCTCCATCAAGTTTGACGGAGCAAACGTTCGTATAATTCCTAAGTCTGCTTTTGCGGGCACCGGCATTGTTGCAAACGCTTCTTCTTATGACAGCAAGGGTCTTCTTATAATCAACGATTACCTCATCGCTTCTAAGACGGACGCTGCATACGTTGAGATTCCCTTCTACACCATCGCGGTTGCAGAGGGTGCGTTTGACGGTTGCACTGCTATTAAGGAGCTCTACATTCCCAGAACGGTTCAGGGTCTGCACAAAAATGTATTTGATGGCATCTCCTTGGAAACCATTTACTTCGAGGGAACTTCTACTACTTGGAAGGCAACTACCGCAAGCATCAATACTGACGAGGTTCTCAAGGACGTTAAGATCGCACTTCTTAACTACAATCCTCTGACAGATAAGGAAAACACCAGTTATTACGGCTTCGTAGTTAACAAGGACGGTTCATTCACTCTTTACCAGGGTGAAAAGCCTACTACCGAGGAGTCTAAATAATTCGGTATAATTCTGCTTTAGGTATAATTTGGCAGGACGGGTCACCGTCCTGCCTTTTTATTGCCTTATCAGCTCTGAATAATTTTGAAATTCGAGTGAGAGGGGTTCTTTTGTTTTACGTTGAGCTAAACGAGATGCTTTGCGGTGCTCGGCAGAGCATTGTTTAACTTTTTTGACAGCAACACACTTCGCGTTTTACGATAGAAAAAACGTTTTGCTTTTTGCATTTGTGCCTACTTATGCAGTGCGTGAAAAGAAAAAAGACGAGGAATTGTGACAATTCTTCGTCTTTTTATATCGGTAAGTAACAAATTGTAAAAACGGTTTTTACGAGTACAACTTTTTGAGCAGGGCTCAATCGGATCATACTCAATATCTGATTTGTTCGAAATTTAAAGTATACGTTGTTATTTAATTTTCTTTGGCATTATGACGGAGGATGGGGATTTGATTTCACGCTTTTCTCCGCCTTTTAGCTCCAGGATCAGCATACCTGAGGTGCGGTCTACGTCCGCAATTTTGGCCGTGCGCTTTTTATCTCCGTCAATATATTTTATTTTTTTATCGCGAAGAGCGAATTTCCTATAGTACGCATCCATATATTTTCCGGGATTTCTGATGCTTGAGTAAGCGGAGAAAAATTTGTTCACCACTGTCTGAGCTATCAGCATAGATATAGGAGCATTGTCACTTTCAAATACCTTACGAATCATATCAGAAAGCCGTGGTGGGAAGCTTTCCTTAGTTAGCTTCACCGCCATAGTGACGATCAGATATTCATAGGACGAGAAGGAATTGAGCTTTCCCTCTACAGAGCAACCTCCGATACGCGCACCGTTACAGTAAACGTCACTGACCCAGCCCAGTCCCAGCGGCAGAGTAGTGTGTTCCTCCAACGCTGAAATCAGACCTACAGCTGATAAATGTCCCAGCATACTTGCTTGGGAAGGAAAGAAGGTGGGGCGCAAAAGTATAGAGAGAAATACACCGCGCTCGTATTCTCCGTCAGACAGCTTACTTCCTGTAATAGCGGACGTAGACTGGGCGTCAGTGAATACCACGTATCTGTCATCGTATCCCTCACTCGCATATTTTCGCGCGATCTCTACAGTGGAGGAAAGTGCTCTGTGATATTCAAATTTTATATTGCTTCCGTCTGACGTTTTAAATGTTGAAAGCTTGAAATCACTTTCCGGCATAACCTTTTCTCCTTTCACCGTTACAGAGTAACGTTATCAGTACGCCTTGCCCCAGAGAACCATCTTTTTAGCTTCCTTGCCGCAACAAACGCACTTGTTGCCGACAGCTTCTGCGTCGAAAGGAATACATCTTGAGGAAACGTCCGCCTCCTCCTTGAGCTTCAGCTCGCATTCCAGATCACCGCACCACATAGCTTTAATGTATCCGCTTTCACGTGAAGCGATATCCTTAAGCTCGTCGAAGGAGGTAGCTGTAAACGTACGGGCTTCTCTGTTTGCGAGCGCCTTCTCGTAGAGAGCGTCGCGCAGTCCCTTAAGTGCTGTATTCACTTCATCTATCAGATTATCAATGGACACAAAGGATTTGGCTCTGTTATCACGCCTTACGATAACGCACTTATTCTCGGACAGATCTCTCGGTCCTATCTCAACTCTGAGAGGAACACCCTTCATCTCATATTCGGCAAACTTCCATCCGGGAGATTGATCGGAATCGTCAAGCTTAACTCTGATGCCTGCAGCCTTGAGAGTGTCTGCCAGCTTATTTGCCGCATCGAGAACTCCCTCCTTGTGCTGCTGAACGGGAATAACAACTACCTGAATAGGAGCAACGCTGGGGGGCAGAACCAATCCCGAATCGTCACCGTGAGTCATAATGATACCGCCGATTATACGAGTAGAAACGCCCCAAGAGGTTTCATACGCGTACTTCAGCGTGTTGTCGCTATCGAGGAACTGAATGTCGAACGCCTTAGCGAAGCCGTTGCCGAAGTTGTGGGAGGTGCCGCCCTGCAGAGCCTTTCCGTCGTGCATAAGAGCCTCTACGGTATAGGTCGCCTCAGCGCCTGCAAATTTTTCCTTGTCAGTCTTGCGGCCCTTTACAACGGGTATACCCAGATCTTTTTCAAAGAAATCTGCGTAAACGTTAAGCATCTGAACGGTTCTTTCCTCAGCCTCCTCGGCAGTTCTATGCATTGTGTGACCCTCTTGCCATAAGAACTCACGAGAGCGGAGGAAGGGACGGGTAGTTTTCTCCCAACGAACAACAGAGCACCACTGGTTATATACCTTGGGCAGATCTCTGTAGGATTTTATAATGTTCGCGTAATGCTCGCAAAATAGCGTTTCAGAGGTAGGACGGACGCAAAGACGCTCGGATAGCTTCTCGTTGCCTCCGTGAGTGACCCAGGCAACCTCCGGCGCAAATCCCTCTACGTGATCCTTCTCCTTCTTCAAGAGAGATTCGGGGATAAACATAGGCATATATACGTTCTCCACGCCGGTAGCCTTGAATCTTGCATCCAGTATCTTTTGTATGTTTTCCCAGATTGCGTAGCCGTAGGGACGGATGATCATACAACCCTTGACGCTTGAGTAGTCGATAAGGTCTGCTTTCTTAACTATATCAGTATACCACCTTGCGAAGTCCTCATCCATAGAGGTTATCTGCTCCACAAGCTTCTTATCGTTTGCCATAATAATGAAAAGTCCTTTCGTAAACAATATATCAGAATAAATTATATACTAATTTAAGTGCTTTGTCAAGCAATTTTGCGGCTATATCCGCATTTTTGATAAGATATTTTAAAAAGCACGGGTACTAAAAATACTGCTAATACCAAAAAAACACAAGGTTTGAAAAATAATTGTAAATAAATGAAGAAATTTTGCAATAAGGCTTGAAAAATTATTCAGAATATACTATAATATAGAAGAGTTTTTGAACAAAAATGAAAGTTTTGTCATTCAGATATTCAAATTTTATAAAAAAAGGGTGTAAAAATGAAAAAATATACAGAAATGAGCAGAGCAGAGCTTGAAGCAGAAAGAGAAGAGGTGCTCCGCTCCTACGAGAAATATAAGGCGCAGGGATTGAATCTTGATCTTTCACGCGGCAAACCCAATTCGGATCAGCTTGATATAAGCCTTCCGTTGCTTTCCGAAGCGCGCCCCAGAGAAAAGTGCTTTTCCGAGAACGGAGTTGACTGCCGTAACTATGGAGTACTTGACGGTATTCCTGAGATGAAGCGTCTGTTCTCTGATATGCTCGGACTGAAAACCGAATATATAGCCGTAGGTGGTAACTCGTCCCTTCAGCTGATGTACGATACTCTCACTCGCGCGATGCTCTTTGGTGTTCTCGGCTCTCCGCGTCCTTGGTGCAAGGAGGAAAAGCTGAAATGGATATGCGTAACTCCCGGCTACGACAGACATTTTAAGATGACCGAGTATCTCGGCTTCGAGCTATTGTCCGTGTCTATGACCCCTACCGGACCTGATATGGATATGGTAGAGAAGCTCGTCCTTGACCCTGCGGTTAAGGGTATATGGTGCGTTCCTAAGTATTCCAATCCTACCGGCAACACCTATTCCGATGAAACCGTCCGTCGCCTTGCTTCGATGAAATGCGCCGCTCCCGATTTCCGTATTATGTGGGATAACGCATACGCGGTTCACGATCTGGGCGAGGAGGGTGATCACCTTCTCGACATATTTGCCGAGGCAGAGAAGTACGGCAATCTTGACCGTATATTCTACTATTCCTCAACGTCCAAAATTACGTTCCCCGGTGCAGGAGTTGCTCTTATGGCTGCTTCTCCCGCTAACCTTAAGCAGATATCCACTTATCTTGGTGTTCAGACTATCGGATACGATAAGCTTAATCAGCTCAGACACACAGCGTATTTTGCCGACGGAGCTGCCGTTCACAAGCATATGATGCGCCTTGCGGAGTTTATAGGCGAGAAGTTTGAAATAACTCTCTCAGCGTTAGACACCCTTGACGGCTTGGGTATTGCAGAGTGGACTAAGCCTCGCGGAGGTTATTTCGTATCTCTTAACGTTATGCCCGGTACTGCGCGCAGGGTGTTCGAGCTTATGAAGAGCGCAGGCGTTACACTCACATCCGTGGGAGCGACCTTCCCCTACGGCATAGATCCAAAGGATGAGAATTTGCGTATTGCGCCCACCTATCCCACCAACGATGAGCTTAGGACAGCCACGGCTATCCTTACCGTTGCGGTACGTCTTGCCGCTTTGGAAAAGCTTCTTTCCGCTTGAATTAAAATGAAATTATAGTCCCACGATGTATTGGCGTGATGCTCTTAACGTAGCATCACGCCAAAAACGTCGGGGGTTTTTATATATTTTGTGCGCTTATGCCGCATTTTGAAGTATCTCAGGAGCCGTATTACTGAACGTTATCTCTGAATCCTTTGCCGAGTATTTCGCTGGTTTTATTTATTATAATGAAGGAATGGGGATCTATTTCGTAGACGGTTCGGCGTAGCTTGAGGGCTTCACTCCTTCGGCAAACAGTCATAATCACTGAGCGCCCTTCACCTGTATAGGCGCCCTTTCCATCTATGACCGTTGCGCTGTGACGCATATTCTCGGTGATGTATTTTGTAACTTTCTCAGGGCAGGTCGTGATTATAGTAAATGATTTGCAGAGATTTATTGAGTCGATAATATCGTCCACGACAAACACTTTTGCAAACAGACCCATTAGGGAAAATAGACCGGATTCGGCGTTTATGCCTACCCCCGTGTCGAGAAAATCGAAGAAAGTGGATGCCGCAATCAGAAAATCGGTACACAGCAGCGCCGTTGCTACGTTCATGCTTGTATGCTTTTTCAATATTAATGCGACGATATCGGTACCGCCTGATGATGCCTTGCATTTGAATATTATGGCTGAGCCTATACCTGTGAGCAGTACGGCATAAATCAGCTCCAACAGTGGATATTCGGTAAGCGGCTCGGACAACGGTATAAGTATCTCAAGCAATCGGTTTTCGAGCGACATAATGAGAGAGCAGTATACTGTCAGTCCGCCGCATTCACGGCCAAGCACAGCTACGCCGATGATAAGCAATACAGCGTTTATTATCAGCATATATGTACCTTGTGAAATTTGAGGAAAAACCTCGTGAAGTATAATCGACAGTCCGCTCACACCTCCGGTAGCAAATTTGTTCGGAGCTTTGAAAAAATATATTCCCAAAGCCATCAGTAAAATGCCGAGATTCAGAAAAGCGTAATATCCTATACCGTGTTTTTCAGCAAAATTCTTCATTTGTCTTACCCATATCCAAAAACAATTTTTAAAAAGATGTTCCTTGTTCAAAATAATATACAATATAGATTCTATAATAAAAAGTTGAAAAAGTCAATGAGGTTTTTAAATATATTATAAATTTTTTTCTTATCGCATTTCGCCTTGAAAAACAGGAGAAAATATGGTATAATATTTTTGTTAGCCGGATGATAACGTTGAATTCATATCCGATTCTCGCAATCGATGAACGTTACGGAGTATGGCTGTGAAAGGAAAAGAAATGACTAAGGAAAACGCAGCGTCGAGAGCCTCGCAGTTACGCGAGCTGATAATAAGAAATTCCAAGCTTTACTATGAGCAGGATGCTCCAGAAATATCGGATTACGAATATGATATGATGTTTAAGGAGCTTACGGAAATTGAGGAACAGTATCCTGAACTCCGCACTCCTGATTCTCCAACCCAGAGAGTAGGGGGTAATGCTCTTGATAAATTTGAGAAATTTACTCACAGCGTCAGAATGGGAAGCCTTACCGACGTATTTTCCTATGATGAGCTCTCTGCCTTTACCGACCGTATGAGCGAAGAGCTCGGAGGCGCGGTAGAGTATTCCGTAGAGCCGAAGATAGACGGTCTGTCCGTAGCGCTTATTTACAGAAACGGCGTATTCGTTCAGGGAGCTACCAGGGGCGACGGCGAGGTAGGCGAGGACGTAACCGAGAATTTACGTACAGTGAAATCTATACCTCTTAGGCTAAACGAACCTCTTCCTTATCTCTGCGTCAGAGGCGAGGTGTATATGTCAAAGCGAGTCTTCGAGGAGCTTAACACGGTCAGAGAAAGCGCCGGTATGACTTTGTTTGCCAATCCGCGTAACGCGGCGGCAGGCTCACTCAGACAGCTTGATCCGAAGATCGCCGCATCGCGCAGGCTTGATATACTTGTCTTTAATCTTCAGGAGGGCTCTCTCTACCGGGACGGCAGAGCCTGCCTTACACATTCAGAGTCCCTCGACCGTCTTGACGAGCTTGGATTTACTACCGTCAGGGAACGTATAGTAGCTCATAGCTTTAACGAGGTGAGAGATCATATAGCCTATCTCGGTGAGAACAGAGATAAGCTGGCATTCGATATGGACGGAGCGGTAGTTAAGGTGAATAAGCTCTCTGAGCGCGTAACCGTTGGGGAGGGCACGAGCACGCCAAAGTGGGCGGTTGCTTATAAATATCCCCCGGAGGAGAGAGAAACGAAGCTCCTCTCTATAGATATTCAGGTAGGCAGAACGGGAGTTCTCACACCTACAGCCAATCTTTCTCCCGTACGTCTTGCCGGCACTACAGTTTCCCGCGCTACTCTCCATAACGCTCAGTTTATCAGCGAGAGAGATATTCGCATAGGCGATACCGTAGTTGTGCGTAAGGCGGGAGAGATAATTCCGGAGATAGTCAGATCAGTTGCTTCATCTAGAGATGGTACCGAGCAGGTGTTTTCTATGCCCGCCAATTGTCCGTCCTGCGGTGCGCCGGTTGTGCGTGACGAGTGCGGAGAAGGCGCGGCTATGCGTTGCGTCAATCCGGCGTGTCCTGCGCAGACGGCGAGAAGTATTACTCATTTCGCCTCTAAGGGCGCGATGGATATAGAGGGTCTTGGACCTCAGGTGGTTGAGCTTCTTCTCTCCGCGGGCAAGATCCGCGATATCGCAGATCTGTACACCTTGAAGGCGGAGGATATAGAAAACCTTGAGCGTATGGGCAAAAAAAGCGCGGAAAATCTGATCTCCGCCATTGAAGTATCAAAAACCCGTGGACTTGAGCGGCTTCTTTACGCTCTCGGAGTCCGTCAGGTAGGAGAAGTCGCCGCGGAGGAGATCGCTCGCAGGTTCAGAACCTTGGGCGCGCTGTTCGAGGCATCTGTGGACGATTATCTTTCTGTTAAGGATATAGGTGAGATAACCGCAACTGCGCTCGTAGAGTTCTTCGCCGATTTATCAGTACGCGAGCTGTGTGACCGACTTCTCTCTCTCGGTGTTTCGGGCGAGGCTGTTTCGGAGGAGAGAGGTGTGCTCTTTGACGGTATGACGTTCGTCCTCACGGGCACTCTTCCGACTATGACGAGAGATGAGGCTTCAGCGCTTATAAAGGCGAACGGCGGTAAGGTGTCCGGCAGCGTTTCGAAAAAGACCGATTACGTCGTAGCCGGTGACGAGGCAGGCTCCAAGCTTACGCGGGCGAGGGAGCTTGGCGTTACGGTTATCGACGAGAGCGGACTGCTCGAAATGCTCAGATAACGCGAACTCGCTATTGCGAATTGAGCGCGATTTAAAAATTGCATAAACAAAAAAGAAACAGTCGAAATTTTCGGGCAGAGTGCACGATTCGACTGTTTCTTATTTTTGATTATCAACGGAAATTTCTATTCTTTCCATCGTTTTCGGATGAGTAAATTCTATGCTGACGCACGTCAGATCGAATTCGCCGGACTCTCTGTCACCGTATAGAAAATCTCCGATGAGCGGGTGCCCGATATACGCCATATGCACTCGGATCTGATGAGTTCTTCCGGTGTAGAGCGATATGTCGCACACAGATTTTTTGCCATCCGTTTCTTTTACTCTGTATTCGGTGAGGGCTCTCTTTCCGTCCGAAGCGACGATTCTTTTTACAGAGTTTTCGTTCTCACGCCGTATAGGTGCGTCGATCAGATAAAAGTCGGGTGATGGTGTACCTGTGACGGTGCATCTGTATTTTTTGACGAAATCTCCGCGCTTCATATTTTGCGAGAGAGTATTTGCCGTCATCTGATCCTTTGCTATCAGCACGATTCCGCAAGTATCTCTGTCAAGCCGGTTTACAGACCTAAATACGAAATCTCCGCCGTAATATCCCATAACTGCGTTAGCAAGTGTAGGCAGACTGTTTCCTTTTGACGGATGGGTAGGCATATTTCTCGGCTTGTTCACAGCGAGAATAAGGTCGTCCTCGTACAGAATATTAAGAGGTATACTCATAGCCTCTATTCCGTCGCTTTTTTTCTCCGGTAGTGTTAGGGTGAGAACGTCGCCGCTGCGGAGTATTTTGCGTACGGTGACCGTATCTTTGAAAACGCATATTCCGCCCATTTTCATCTTCTTTATTAAATTATTGGAGATTTTTTCTCGGCGCAGGAAATCCTTCACGCTTATTCCGTCGTCCGCCGCTTCTATCGTGTACGTAAGCTGTTTCACCCTGTTCTCCCATTGTGATCGGAAATCAAAATATTTATCCTCGGTAACCGTAATTATAGCAATTATTTTATCTTCTGTCAAGGTGTAAATTTAGTTTTTCACAACCTTATCCGTAATTCGCTTGGCGAAAAATATCATTGACAGTGATGGTTTGGAAATGTTATAATTATGTCAAAGAGAGTTTACAGATTGAAAGGAATTGATATGAACGCTGATTATTTGAAAAATAATCCTGTTTTTTGGTCGAGGCTTGGCTTTTGTTACGATCCTCCTCTTCCAAATGACAAAGGTGAGCCACTGGTTTTTACTGAAAATTTCGATAAATATCTGAAAACTCACAGAGAATTTTACGAGGCGGGTGTTAAGATACATACGTCCATTCTTCACTCCGGCTGGGTGGGTGTTGATAAATATGATTACACCCTTACAGACAGAGTGCTTGATGCCGTGTTTTCGGTTGGAGATGACGTGCTTTATATTCCGCGTATAAAGCTGAACGTTCCTGTTGATTGGTGCTATGAAAATCCGGAGGACGTATTCGTCTACTACGGTGGACCAACTACCGCCGAGGAAATACGCAGTCTTGTTGGAACAGAAAAGCACGATTATCTCGGTTACGACTCCCCCAACGGATACTATAGGGCAGGGGATTATAAGGATCCGCGCCCTAACGTAAACGGTTTGATAGCAAGGCAGAGCTTTTCGTCAAAAAAGTGGCTGCGTGACGCAACCGTGGCGCTTGAGAAGCTGCTCGACCGCCTTGAATCATCTCCGTATGCCGATAGAATAATAGGCTACCATATTGCGTACGGTACTTCCGGTGAAACTATAATGTGGGGTAGAATAAGCCGAAGATTCGGTGACTACGGAATAACAAACAGACGCGAATTTTACAACTACGGACTTAAAAAATACGGTACACCGGAGGCTCTTTCAAGGGCGTGGTGTCAGCGCGACGTTACTCCAGATACACTGATATTGCCCACTCCGGAGGAAAGAAACGGAATACCAAGCTCGGATATCGAGTTGTTTAGATTTTCAGATAAGGATAGAATATCAATTGACTACGATATGTTCGTTTCCGACTCCAACGCTGATGCGCTGATACATTTTGCAAAGGCGGTAAAGGCAAGGGTAGACAAACCGGTCGGCGCGTTTTACGGCTATCTTTTATATGTATCAAACGCCGCGTATGCGGGGCATCTGGCGCTTGATAAGTTGCTTTCATCTCCTTTTATCGATTTCTTCGCCGCCCCGAAAGCTTACGCGAGATGCGGTGCAGGCGAGCCGGGTGGAGAGATATGTCCTGCGCAGTCAATAAACCTACGAAAGATTTATCTTGAAGAGCTTGATAACCGAACCTATCTTGCCGTGGAAAATGAGGATGACATAAAGCAGGGTATGGTGCCGGCAGATTCTCATGACTCTATAACCGTTATGTGGAGAGAGCTGTGCAAGAATCTTTCGCATGGCTCAGGCTTTTGGTGGATGGATCTTGGCGGCGGATGGTTTGCATCGGAGCCGTTGATGAATACCGTAAAACAGATGATAAAAGTCGCTTCAAGTATAAGAGCGGTAAAAGGGGAAAGCATAGCCGATATGTTGATCGTGCTGGATGAACGAAGCTCTGCTCTTATCCGCGAAAGCGGAAATCTGCACGAAAAATATCTGCGCGAATTTATCTATAATACAGCAGCCTCAGGTGTTGTATTTGACGTGTACAGAGCGAGTGATCTTTCGCAGATAGATCTATCAAAATATAAGCTTGTTGTTTTTGCCTATAATATTTATATGGATAAGAAAACTTTGAAAGTCGCAGAGGAGCTGTCCGCAAATATTACCGTAAAGAAATCGTTTGGATGCGGCGCCTGGAACGATATAAGCTTTGAATACGAAGCAAAAAACGAAGCAGAAACAAACTTTAACGACCGTGTTGTACCGAAAGGAGATATTCCGCCGTATATGTCCTCACAGCAGATCAGAGATATGGCAAGAGCGGCGGGATGCCATATTTATTCCGACGCGGAAGGAGTTACGGTATATGGAGATAGCCGATTTATCGGTATATTTAATTCCGACGTCACTGACGGAACCGTTGACATGCTTGAACGCGGAAACTACTTTGATGTTATCAACTCAGAAAGGTTTATTGATGTTAAATCAGTGCCCTTACCGTATGATAAAAGAGGAGTTAGGCTTCTCGTACGAGATTACATCTTGTAAACAGATATTTACACTGCCGATCCGTTTTTTACGGATCGGCACTCGTTTGTCATATAAACTGTTTTGAAAATGTAAATTTTCATTTACCTCGCTGTATTGACAAATTAAAAATAATATGTTAAAATATAATTTGATAATTAATACGGAGGGGTTAAGGTGGCATCACAATCAACTAACAAAAAAGCATACGGCGATCAGAGCATCAAGAGCTTAAAGGGCGCCGACAGAGTGAGAAAGCGTCCTGCGGTAATATTCGGTTCGGATGATCTTATCGGTTGTCAGCATTCTTTTATAGAGATACTTGCCAACTCCGTCGACGAGGCTCGCGAGGGCTATGGCGACAAGATTTATATAAAGAAATATCAGGATCTCTCAATTGAAGTAGAGGACTTCGGCAGAGGCGTTCCTCTCGGTTATAACGAGAAAGAAAAAAGATGGAACTGGGAGCTCGTTTTCTGCGAGCTTTACGCCGGAGGAAAATACGATAATAACAATGGCAATTCCGCCTACGAGTTTTCTCTCGGACTTAACGGTCTTGGCGCAACAGCTACCCAGTACTCATCTGAATATATGCGAGTTGAGTCCTATAACGGTAAGACCTGCTCCTCCATGGATTTTAAGGCAGGAAACCCTGTAGGAGAGCTTTCCGTCAGCAACATTACAGCCGGTATGAAGCGCCGCGGTACTGTTATCAGATGGCGTCCCGATCTCAAGGTGTTTAAGGAAATAGATATTCCCGTGGAGTTTCTCTCTTCCACTCTTCGTCGGCAGGCTTTTGTAAACGCCGGCATAAGATTCGTTCTGGAGGTCGAGAATTCAAAGGGTAAATTCGATAAGACTGAGTTTTACTACGAGCGCGGCGTGGCGGATTATATTACCGAAGTCACAGAGGGCATCACGCTTACAAAGCCTGTTCTCTGGAATTTGGAAACACGCGGACGAGATAGAGATGATATGCCGGACTATAAGCTTAAGGCGGAGGTCACTTTCTGCTTTACCAAATCGGGAATGACCGAGTATTACCACAACTCATCCTTCCTTGAGTACGGCGGTGCGCCAGACAAGGCTGTGAAGAACGCCTTTGTCTATGCGATAGATAAGTACATAAAGGCTCAGAATAAGTACACGAAAAACGAATCCAAGATATCATTCGCCGATATAGCAGATAACCTCTCGGTTATAGTAAATTCTGCGTCCACCCAGACCTCCTACGAGAACCAGACAAAGAAAGCTATCACCAACGCCTTTATTCAGAAGGCTCTTACGGAGTTCATTAAGGACAAGCTTGAGATATATCTTACCGAGCATAAAAGCGATGCGAACACCATCGTCGGTCAGGTGCTTTTAAACAAGCGCGCCAGAGAGAAGGCTGAGATCACTACCCGTGAGATCAAGAAAAAGCTCGCCGGCTCTATGGACGTCTCAAACAGAGTAGAGAAGTTCGTGCCCTGCGGCTCAAAGGATCCGGCAGTGCGTGAGGTCTACATAGTAGAGGGTGATTCGGCTATGTCCAGCTGTAAGCTTGGCAGAAATTCGGAGTTCCAGGCAATAATGCCCGTCAGAGGTAAGACACTCAACTGTATGAAGAGCTCAAACGATAAGATCTTCGCCAGCGATATCATCGTCGACCTGCTACGCGTTATCGGCTGCGGCGTCGAGGTCGATAAGGGTAAGAAGGGCGACATCGCTACCTTTGATTACGATAAGCTGAAGTGGAACAAGATAATAATATGTACCGATGCGGACGAGGACGGCTTCCAGATCAGAACGCTGCTTCTCACTATGTTCTACCGTCTGTTACCTACACTTATAGAAAAGGGAAAAATATTCATCGCGGAATCACCTCTGTTCGAGATCACCTCAGGCGGAGAAACATACTTTGCCTATAACGAGCAGGAAAAAGCAGATATTATAGCTAAGCTTGATGGCAAAAAATACGTTCTTCAGCGCTCAAAGGGACTTGGTGAAAACGAGCCGGATATGATGTGGCGCACTACTATGTGTCCCCAGACCCGCCGACTAATCGCCGTGGCTCCCGCAGAGGCGGAGGCAACTGCAAAAATGTTCGACGTCTTGCTCGGAGATGCACTTGCCGAGCGTAAAAAATTCATTACAGATTACGGTCACCTTTATATCAAGGACGCAGATATTTAACCCGATAAAAGGAGAAATTACATCAAAATGAGCGTTCCATCATTCAAAAATACCGATTGCAGCTTCAAGGCATTTCGTATTTTAGCGGAGAATGAAAGCCGCTCAAAAAACAGTTACTCTATTTTTCGTAAAAAAATCAGGCTTTCTCGCTCCGCCGAATGCATCCTTAGGATCAGCGCGGATACCTACTATAATTTGTATATAGACGGTAGCTTCATTAACCGCGGCCCCGTAAGGCACCCCGAGTTTTCATACGAATACGACGAGCTTACCGTTGCCTTAGGAGAGGGAGAGCACCTTTTGGCAGTGCTTGTCCATCACATCGGAGTTGAGTGTGCCACTCACCGTCTCGGTGAAAAGATGCTGTGGCTGGAGATGGATACGCCTGACGGCTGTATAGTTACGGACGAAAGCTGGAAGGCGGCAGAGTGCGACGGATACCTTGATTCAGCCGAGCCGATGTCTCACTTCGGCTTTCGTGAGATCTGCGATATGCGGCTCTATCCAACGGGTTGGCAGCAGCCTGACTTCTCCGATGACGCCTGGAAGAATGCCAGGATTCTCGGCGCGGTATCCGAGGGTATTCACAAAAATTATAAAAAGCGCTCTTTGAAGCTATTTAATTACGTTGCTCTCAACGGGCAAACGGTAGATCGCGGATCCTTTATCGAAGGGGATGCGGAGACAGTGGACTTTTGGAAAAAGGTCTCCCAACGCCTACGTACGAGCGGTTCCGATGGCGGAGACGGATCATACCTTGTTGCCGATTTTGGCGTCAGCCTTTCCGGAACGGCGGTGATCCACTATGAAAACGCTGAGGATGGCTGCGAGCTTATAGTTTCATATGATGATATGCTCAATACCGACGGCTATATAGATAATTGCCGTGCCTTCGGTTTCAGTGATAAATTTATTTTGAAGGGTGGCTGTGGCAACGTTACCACGGCTATGGCAAGAGGCTTCCGCTACGTTATGGCAGACGTCGGCGGCAAATGCAGCATCACCGCTATAACCGCTGTAAAGGAAGAATATCCGTATAGCGAATGCCGCCCGTTTGTTTCAAGCGACGGTAAGCTTAACAAGCTCTTTGATCAGAGTACCCTTACTCAACGCATATGCACCGTAGACGGCTTCACCGACTGCGTTACCAGAGAGCGAGTGCTTTGGCTTGGTGACGCATATATGGACTGCCTCGGAACCTATTATTCCGAACCTGACCGCGGATTGGTGCTCGACACTATATATCAGCACGCATACTCACAGATGCCGAACGGATCGCTCCGTGCATATACGTCAAGCGACCTTGCCCCAGATTGGATATTAATGACCTCGTATAATATGCTATGGCTCAATATGCTGTGCGACTACGTTTTGTTCTCGGGTGACTCGGATTCCGTTCGTCCTCTCCTGCCAACTGCAAAAAGGCTTATAAATTACCTTTGCTCTCAACGCAACGAGCAGGGAATTATTGACACCGCCAAAGGCGGTGACGGCTTCTGGGATTGGGGCTTTTCCGAGGACGAAGGCTTGCTTCTTATGAGCAATGCATATTTTATCCATACCGTTGAACGTCTTCACGCCCACCCGCTTTTCTCCTCTCTTATAAGTGATGTGCTCTATCGGGAAACGGACGAGCTCAGGAGAAAATGCTTTGAGATTTTCTACGATCAGTCAAGCGGCACCTTCTTTGACGCGGTACGCCCCGATGGTGAAAGATCTCTTCGCTCTCAAACGGCTAACTGCCTCGCAATATTAAGCGGCATTTGCCCCGATGAATTGAAAAGTGCAGTAGTAAGTGCCGTTTTCGATTCTAATAACCTCGGTGAGATGGCGGTTGGCGAATGGTCAAACGGCGAAAGGATGGTCAAGCCCGATCGCACTAAGATTAATCCCGTATCAAGTATGTACGGGGCGATGTTTGTGTGTAGATCTCTTTTTGATTGCGGCTTTGATAAAGAAGCCCTTCGCGTGCTCCGTGAGGTCTGGGAACCGTTCAACGACCTGCCAACCCTGCCTGAGCTTCGCAAAAACGGTGTTAACAATACGATGTGCCACGGTTGGTCGGGAGCTCCCGCTTTTCTTCTCCCCATGTACGTGCTTGGAATAAAGCCAGTGCTTGACGGATGGAAAACGGTTGAGTTCGCTCCACCTAAAATAGACCTTGGCGAAATCGCATCGGTCAAGGGCACCGTTATGACCCCTTACGGTCAGCTGAAGGCTCAATGGACCTCTCTCGGTGGGGTTATAAAGCTCTACGCCGAGATTCCAAAGGGAATAAAGATGGTCCTGAAGGTTCGCGGTAAGTCATTCACCTGCTTGGAGGGAAGTATCACAAAATATGTCTTGAATGGATACAAAGAGGAAAGCTTATAAAATAACGAGAAAGGAAAACTGTTCATTTTATGAAAACACCCAAGACATCAAAGCACTTTAAAAAGATTGTTGACGGGAAAAGCGGTGTCGCGCATTACGTTCTTTCGACCCGTCTCGCCGAATATCAGCAAGGCTTTTATTTCATAAATAACTCAATGACAAACGACGGCAGGTATCTGTGGTTTCACGCAACGCCAAACGCTGTTTACTCTCCGCGTGACAGAAATCTCGGATACGTGGATTTTCTGACGGACGAGGTCGTTATATGCTACGACTCCATTGCCGAGGGAAGCTCGCCTTATGTGGATCAGGAAACGGGTGAGGTTTATTTTGCAAGAGGGAAGAGCCTTTATAAGCGTTCTCCGGGTAAGGATAAAAAGGCGGAGAAAATATATACGCTCAAGGAATATCCGGGGTATGTAAACAGCATCGTTTGTCATCTGACAAGGCTTTCGGATAAAAAAAGCTTCTTCTTGGATATCGGACGGGACGATTTCGGTTTCATTCAGGGCGTGGTGAATATTGAAACGGGCGAGTTTACAAAGTGGACCGAGATGACCTACACGGCAAACCACGGTCAGATCAACCCTGCAAACGATAGTCTCGCTATGGTTGGTATTGATTCGGGAGACGATCTTGCAACGGGTAGAGTATTCGGAGTACCTATCTCCGAGGACGGAGTGTTCCAACGTATATGGACCGTCACAGCAGACGGTAAAAAAACGTGTATTCCCCCCTTGCATAACTATGCTTCTCACGAGTGGTGGTCGCCAAACGGAAAGAGAATATATTATTGCTGTGATAACCACGGCATATGCTATTATGATATTACAAACGGAGATCATGTTCTGTTTCACGAATGTGACCCATGGCACGCTCACACCACGGCGGATGAAAAATATTTCGTTTACGACGTTAAAATCCTTGATCGCTTCGGCGGTAAATGGTATCGAGGCTGTCCCGCGGCTGTGAAATTCCTTAACAGAGAAACGGGCAAACTTATCAACATAGTAACCGAAATGCCCGAGGGCGGAACGCCCGAAAAGCCAAACGGCTATCATATAGACCCCCATCCTCGCTTCACAGAAAATGAAAAATATATCGTTTTCACCACGACGGAGCTTGGGGCTGTTGACCTCGCCGTTGCTTTCGTTGACGAGCTTATCGAATTATCCAAATGAGGTGTTATCGAAAAGCGACACGATCGACGCAGTCTTAAATAATTTTAATTAGTAAATTTTTGAAATAACAACATCAAGAAAGGCACGAATATGGCACAGCTCAAAAAATCAGAAAAATTTGCAGGCGTGAAGGGACCCCTGCTTACAATAGTTATGGACGGCGTAGGAATCGCTCCCGACAACGCCGCGAACGCTGTCAAGGCGGCAAATACACCTACCCTTGATATGCTTATGTCAAAATACCCCACTATCTCTATCAAGGCTCACGGTACAGCCGTAGGTCTTCCCGGCGACGACGATATGGGTAACTCTGAGGTCGGTCATAACGCGCTTGGCTCAGGTCAGGTGTTCGCGCAGGGCGCAAAGCTGGTTTCCCAGTCTATAGAGAGCGGCAAGATATTCACCTCTGACACCTGGCGCACCCTTGTAGACGGTGTCAAGTCTAACGGCGCGACTCTCCATTTCCTCGGTCTGTTCTCCGACGGTAACGTTCATTCACATATAGATCACCTCAAGGCGCTTATAACTCGCGCAAAGGCAGATGGCGTATCCAAAGTAAGAGTTCATATCCTGCTTGACGGCAGAGACGTTGGAGAAACCAGCGCACTTGATTATGTCCGTCCCTTTGAGGAGTTCCTGTCCTCTCTTTCCTCTCCGGAGTTTGATATCGCTATCGCGTCCGGCGGCGGAAGAATGCAGATCACGATGGATCGCTACGAGGCAAATTGGGGAATGGTAGAAGCAGGCTGGAAAACCCACGTGCTCGGAGAGGGAAGACAGTTCGCGAGCGCAGAGGAGGCGATCACCGCCTACCGCAGCGAATATAAGGTTATAGATCAGGATCTTCCCCCCTTCGTTATCGCGCGTGACGGCAAGCCTGTAGGCACAGTAGAGGACGGCGACAGCGTTATCTTCTATAATTTCCGCGGCGACCGCTCTATTGAGATTTCCAAGGCGTTCGAGGCAGGCGCTGACTTTGATAAGTTTGACCGCAAGAGAGTACCGTCAGTGCTCTACGCCGGTATGCTCGAATATGACGGAGATCTTCACATCCCCTCCAGATACCTTGTAAATCCCCCCGAAATAACTAACACTATGACCGAATATCTCGTTGGCGCAGGCATCAGCGAGCTTGCGATATCCGAAACTCAGAAGTACGGTCACGTTACTTATTTCTGGAACGGTAATAAATCGGGTAAATTCTCCGAGGAGCTGGAAACTTACATCGAGATTCCCTCCGACGTTGTACCCTTCGAGCAGCGTCCTTGGATGAAGTGTGCGGAAATAACCGATACTCTCATCGAGTGCCTGCGCTCAGGTAAGTATAAGTATCTTCGCGTTAATTTCCCCAACGGTGATATGGTAGGTCACACCGGATCGTTCCTTGCGACCCAGTGCTCTATGGAGGCTTTGGACCTTCAGCTTGCCCGTATTCTTAAGGTGGTTGACGAGCTTGAGGGCGTAGCCCTTATTACCGCCGATCACGGAAACGCCGACGAAATGTACGAGATGGATAAGAAGACCGGCGCTCCCAAGGCGAACAAGGACGGCTCCCTGAAGGCTAAGACCAGCCACACCCTGAATCCCGTACCCTTTATCGTTTACGATAACTTCACTTCAGATAAGTATTCCGTTAAGACAGAGGGCAAGGACTTCGGTCTTTCCAACGTCGCGGCTACAACGGTAAATCTTCTCGGCTACGAGGCTCCCGATATCTGGGATGAGTCTATGGTTGTGCTTGGCTGATAAGCTGTTATCGTCCAGCCGACAGCATGGAATGAAGTTGAATTTTCATTTTCCCGTAGGTGTTCTCTTAATTGAGAAGCCTGTTTTGAATAAGTATTGATATCTGCCGCTGTAGCTTTTGTTACAGCGGCATTTTATCCCTTTGGCGAATTATACCGTCAAGTACGAAATCCTTCTTAAAAGTGTTGCATTTCTATTGACAATTCACTCGTTTTAACAGAGAAGCAAGAGCGTTTTGCCACACTTTTTCTTCTTTAAAAAAGTAAAAACGGAAAAATCTAAAATTATTTTATAAATTTGTACTTTGTTCATACTTTGATAACATTTATCTGCTATAATAACCGACGCTCTGTGAATATTAACAAAATATTATTGGACGGAGTACTATTAATTATGAACGGTGCTTCAGCGCTGTATTGGAGGTAATTATGGTTTTAGATAATCTTGCAGTCAGACATAAGTTTTTTGGTGCAGGCACTGTAGTGGCGGTGAGCGGAAAATATATTACAGTTAAATTTGACTCATCGGAGAAGGTTTTCGTATATCCCGATGCTTTTGATAAGTTTCTCACTTTGGCTGATGGTACCGTAAGTGATGAGATAATGTCCGATATTGCATTTTCAAAGCAGGCGAAGCAGCAGATAATCGACCGCAAGAATGCAGAGAACAGACATTCTATGCTTAAGGGTATCGTCATACCCGGCAAGGAAAATCTCAATAGCGAAACGGACGAGGAAGAGAGCAGAAGCTCCGACAACGACGAAATAATATAGAAAAAACGATACGCTAATAATGGATCACTTTTTTAGCGGAGAATTTGAATAACGTCGCTGAGCGCCAGAGTTGCAAATGATCGGTCAAACCAAATTGACTAAGACCAATATAACGACAGAAAGAGCAAACACGCAAGACGAAAATCTTGTACGTTTGTTCTTTTTTGTTAGTTTAGAGTTATAAACCTCGCGTTTACTTGCCGTTGTGAATTTGCTGCGCAAGCTTTATGATATTATTGCCATCTATTCTATAGCTTGGGCGTTGAACGTTCATAACTATGAAAAGCATATCATAGCTCATAGCTTTCACGAAAGTACAAACATAACATTGACATTGCCAAATCGTAACTTAAATGGCAAAATAACATTGGCATTGCCAAATCTTAACCTGCCCGAAATGGCAATCATAGTTTAGTGTGATACTGCGTCAAGAGTATCACGATAATCGTGTCGTTTTTTAAAAAATAAATCAGATAATATTCTGCGCGTTGACTTTAGCAGAGCTTTTGGTGTATAATAAGTTAAAGAAAAAAGAGGAGGTGAGTATTACGGCGTTTATAATAGCAATCGGATACGCCGCGTTATGCGTGGCTATCGGAGCGATTTTATATAAGCTTGGAGTGGAACGGAGCTATTCACGTAAAGCAGTGCATGTTCTCGTAGGTGCCGAGTGGTTTATCCTGTATCATATGGCAGCACCGATAACCGTATGTGCCGTTTGCCTGATACTCACGGTGCTTCTTGCGTTAGATTACAGATTTCACATAATTTCAGCTATGCGCTCTGACGGAGATAATTCACCGGGAACGGTTTATTACGGAGTCGCAATGACATCTCTCGCCCTTGCGTCCTACTTCTACCCACCGCTTTTTTTGCCCTTTGGAATAGGAGTTCTATGCACTTCACTGGGCGACGGATGTGCCGGAATATTCGGTCAGCTATCAGGTGGCAGCAGTAAAATTATAGGTTCTAAAACCTTGGTAGGCGCTATTTCCAATTTCGTTGCATCCTTTTTCTCTGCATTCCTTATTTCAGGACTGTACGGACTTGAGCTCGGCTACACGGAATATGTGATGATAGCCATTCTCTCCGTAGGTATGGAGCTTATATCGGTGAGGGGACTTGATAATATCACCGTGCCCCTGTCGGTTACCGCATACACAGCACTTCTTATTGCTTTCCCGTGCTTTTCCTATTACGCCCTCTATATATCCGCTTTGCCACTCGTTATTGCGGTAGTGTACGGTAGAGGAGCGCTCGACCGTGGCGGCACGTTGTGCGCGGCAATTTTGGGACTCGCCTCATCGTTTATGGGCAACGAGGGATTTGTGATTCTGCTGACCTATTTTATTCTTGCTTTAATTACAGATAAAATGAAATATCACGGCGATAAATCAGGGCAGACTAAAAAAGAAACTAGGAGCGCACATCAAGTGCTTGCCAATGGCGCGATACCGCTCATAGCTTCGGTTCTGTATTTTATTACCGATTGTCAGCTTTTCGTTTCTTTGTTTTTGCTTGGACTTTGCGAGTCCATTTCCGATACCGCCGCATCTGGTGTCGGTTCGCTTTCGGCTCGCGCGTTTGATATTTTCAGATTGCGCGAGTGCCCCACTGGCGAGAGCGGAGGAGTATCTTTCATAGGCTCTTTTGCCGCCGTATTATCTGCCGCTCTGTTTTCTTTAGCAGCTTTTCTTTTAGGATTGGTTAACCTTACCGACTGTCTTATGGTGCTCGTGTCCGCGCTTCTTGGAGTAGCATTCGATACGCTTCTGGGCTCTCTCGTTCAGCCTCGGTATAAATGTTCCGTCTGCGGCAGGACTTCCGAGAATAGCGTTTGCTGTGCGGAATCTTCGCGGCTCATACGTGGTGTTTCTTTTATAACGAACAGCAGAGTAAACTTTATTTCCGAACTGTTCGCTGCTGCGGTATTTTTGGTTTTGTATGCGCTAGTCTGAGAGATACCGTAAGCTTTCGAGCTTTGACTAAGTTCTGCGAAGCGGCTCGCATCGGTTGCCCTTGTTCTGATAACAGACTCTGAGAAGCTACCGGAAGTCAAAGCAGACTTTATTTTAAAATAATCTATATGCTTCATCTAATGAAAAATATAACAAAAGTGGCTGCCTCAAAAACGAGGCAGCCACGCGTATTTGGAAAGGACTGTCGGAGGCCGACGTCTTCGACCGTTCCGACGGAGCCGACGATTTGCTCCATAGCTATTGTTTGCGATTTATAAAAAAATATACCTTTTTACCGTCCGCCATCTTCCGTAAGCTTGCGTATTTTTTTGGCTAACCTTTTTGAGAAACTGTTTTTATCGCATCTCCAGCTCCAATTATGCTTTCCGAGTGTACCCGGTACGTTCATTCGTGTGCCTGCGCCGGTACATAGTACGTCCTGCATAGGCAATATCACGCATCTTGCGCGACTTTTATAAGCCACGCATATTACCGCATCCAGCGCCACTTTTATATTCTCATCGCTGCCTCTGCTTTCCGACGGCTCAAATTTTATTTTGAACCTTTCGCATTCTGTTGCAAGCTCACGGTAGAACGAGGCTCGTGCCTCGCTATCCATATCCGAAATAAATTCCATAAAAGTGGCGTTATCGTGCGTTCCGGTATAAATTATGCAGTTTTCGCCGCAGTTTGAGGGCTTGTATTCGTGATTTGGATCGCCGTTAAACGCAAATTCTATTATCTTCATTCCGGGATAGCCGGTATTTTTCATCAGTCGGTGCACTCCCTCGTCCAGAGTGCCCAGATCCTCCGCGACTATATTCCAATCCAACTTATCCTTAAATAGCTCTTCCTTAGGTCCGTCCCGCCATTCTCCGACTCTTGCGTCGGGACTTCCGTTCGGTACGGCGTAGAAACGGTCAAATCCGCGGAAATGATCTATGCGAACTGCGTCGTACATAGAGAGAGCCTTTTTAAGTCTTGCCGTCCACCAGGCATAGCCGTCCTCGCTCATTCGCTCCCAGTTGTATAAGGGATTACCCCACAGCTGACCGTTTTGGCTGAAATAGTCCGGCGGCACGCCAGCCACATCAGTAGGATATCCTTTCTCATCCAGCAAAAACAATTCCGGATGCGCCCAAACCTCTGCGCTGTCATCGGAAACGTATAAGGGCATATCTCCCATTATCTGAATTTCTCGCTCGTTCGCGTATGCCTTCAGTGAATGCCATTGACGGAAAAATTCGTACTGCGTAAATTGCCAGAATAGTATTTCGCTTTCGTTCTCGCGAATAAATTCGTTTATGGCGTTTTCGTCTTTAGCTCTGTATTTTTCTTCCCACAGCGATTGCGCCCGCCAGCCGTGAGCTTCCTTTAAAGCCATAAAAAGTGCAAAGTCGGCGTATTCTTCGCTTTTAACGAAAGCTATGAAATCCAGATTTTTCTTATCAAATCTACCGAATGCAAGCTTCAATAAAGGTATTCTTTTATAGAAAAGCGCCTCATAGTCAATTCTTGAATTTTCTCCGTCACAGCTGTATTTATCAGCCTCGTCGTAGGTCAGTAAGCCCTCGTCTATCAGAGCTTCTATATCTATGAGATAGGGACTTCCGGCGGTTGCTGATGTTGACGAATAGGGAGAATCTCCGTATCCCGTAGGTACGAGAGGCAGTACCTGCCATATCCTCTGACCCGCTTCGTGCAGAAAATCCACGAATCGCCTAGCGTCAGCGCCGAGAGTTCCCACGCCGTAGGGGGAGGGCAGGGCAGTTATAGGTAATAATATTCCTGCAGAGCGGTCATTCATATGTATCTCCGTTTCATCATACGCAATAAATATATCAAATATTTTAGCATACCAATCGTTCCGTGTCAAGAAAAAATAAGACTTAAAACAGAATTTTTAATGGATATTAAGACCAAAAAATAAGGCGACGAGCCTTGCTTACAGTACGTGAGCTTAGGGCATTCGTCGCCTTGTTTTTCGTGCTTATTTAGCATTACGATATTCCGAGCTTTTGTTTAATTAAAGATATACGTCCATTATGGTTACGCCGCCGGGCTGGATTTTAACCTGGAAGCTATTCTTTGGCGCTTCCTTACCATAGTCGTAATGCAGCTCTGCACTGGGGCTTGCCATAAACTTCGGGGGCAATACGGGGAATTTTGAGATAAACTTGGTATCCTTTACGTCCCGTTCGGCTTCTACGAACGCCTTGTGATATTTCTCATCGCTGTCGTTGAATATGTATAGCCTGTACGCGCCGTCCTCCATTTGCATAATAATGCTTGGCTTATCAATGATGAACGGTAACGGCGTAAGTGAATCGAGAAGTTTCATAACGGACTTCAGAAATCCTCTTGTTACCTTAGAGAATATCAGAGTTTCGGTCAGCGTGTAGTCCGGTTCGGTAAGATTTACGAGATCTCCGGTCAGATTTTCCGTTCCGTCGTCAGTAGCGAGCATATCCTGTATTTCATCGATCGTTTTTTTATCAGGCGTTTTATTAAGAACGAACGCTCGCATCGGATAGCTACTGAAATTATCGTCAAATACAAAGGTAGGTGATATTCCGTCCTTGCTCAGATCGTATCCGGGCTTCACAGTTGCGATTATCGTGCCGTCGCTATATGCCGCGATCTGCTTTTTTTCCTCATCGGAGAGCAGATCGAAGTTAGGCACGAATACCGTACCCGTATATCCGTCCAGAGCCTCAGGCAGAATAGTACCTCCGAGGAAGTATCCGTTTTTGGACATCTCGTAGAAAAATTTGTGCGGTGTCCATCTGCGTGTGGTTATATATTCGGGCAGTAGCGCCTCGTTTGCGTGTTCAGACCAAAGCATGACGGGGGATAACAGACTTTTCGGTTTTGCCGACATCGCAGCTTCTATTCTTGCGCTCTCCCACTCCCAATCGTGTTTTGTCAGTCCGTCGCCAAGACACAGGAAAAATCCGTCCGATGCTCTCGAAATTCCGTCCTTGTCTATCAGCTGATACGCCATCATAGTGTACATATCTCTTTGATGCATTACGGGTCTGTCATATATAGCGTTCCATTCCTCCGTGGAATCCTGCACGCCCAGCATAGTCACGAGATGACCTTTTGGCATATGCGCCGCGCAGGTAGGAGCGAGAGCCATATATTTGTAGAAGAAGTAAGGCCTTTCGTCCCTGCCCATAATGTAGCAGCCGGTTGGCAGAACGTTTGCCGTTATATAATCAACGCCGGCTTCAACCAGCTTTCTTAGGTTGATTCCTATGCAGTACTCCGATTCAAAGGGATCTGTGCAGTACATAGCCAACGTAAGCACCTTTTTGCCGATAGAGTGCATACGGTCGCATAGCTTCTTGAAGAATCTCTCCCAACGCCATACGTTGAACTTTATCCATTCTATGCGCTTTTCTCGGTATATCCACTCACCTCTGGCAGCCTGAGTGTCGAGATCGTCGTTTTCCAGGGTCGCCATAAGCTCGTCCGGCATGGAAATACCCGTGTGCTCCATAAACTGTTTCACGAAATCGGTAGAGAAGTCGAGATTGTGCAGCATACCTCCTGCGGGAGGGCAAAAGCCATCCGAAAGATGAAGTCCGTCCATACCGTAATCGAGAAGAGTTTCAGCCACCTTCTCAATGAAGAAATCCTCGTAGTAACTACCGTCCTTAAATCTTTTCAGCGCGAAAAGCTTTCCTCTGTTATTTCCGTTTTTCAGTCCCGATCGAAAAATTTCGGGATGATCGGTTATCCATTCTCTGTGATATACGTTGCCGGTGCACGAACCGAAAACTCCGGCGTAAAATTCTATACCACTAGAGTGAAGATTTTTGACTAATTCTCTCAGATCGTAGTTTGTCCACTCTTGCCTTTCTCTCTCCAGATTTCTGGGAGATGCGTGGTAGGAGCAGTTATCGGGAGGAAGAACATACTCCTCCTTCATACCGCGGTGCAAATTGAAGAAGTCCGAGTGAAACAGAAGTCCGGTTATAGCATCCGGTATAAAGCCGGTGGTAGACAGAAATCTATCTACTCCTCTATCTGCATCGTTCTTTTCAAATCCTAACAGATTCATCCATATTGTAACGGAGTCTTTTTTCATCAGTAATTCTCCCTCCTTCGTCTTTTCCTATAATTATACCACAGCTGTTGGAATGAATCAAGACGAGTATTTTCCTGTTTTTTACTTTTTTGCGCACTATTTTAGAATTAACGTCATTTTTCGTGTGTATAAAGTCCCCACACCGATTTCGAGCTCGCATTGCCGAAAACTTAACAGAGGAGAGCTTTCCTGCAAATAAACGCTTAACACGGAATTATAACTTGCTTTGCAGCAAACCCTTTCGCGCAAAAAATATAATCAGCGCACATTCTACGCATAATTTATTGACAAAGATGGGGCGGTGTGTTAAAATTATGGAGAAGTAGAAATTATACTCAAGGAGTCGAGTTATGAACAAATCACCTAATTTAAACACAACGGAGAAAGCAAAGATCTTCTTTGATGCAAACGCATCGTTCGAGGATAAAAAACACATCATAGATACTCAGCAAAGCATTGATCAGCTGGATATCGAGGCACGCTGGTCAACGGTGAAGGAAAAGATAGGTAACGAGGGCATATATAAAGCGTTCCGCGAGTATTTTGAGAAGATGTTCAACAAGGGGGTACTTGAATGGGTAGGCTCGCTATATGATGCTGAAACGGGTCTTTTCTATTCTTCCATCTCAGCGAAAAACGCGGAGATGCTCTTTAACGGTACCGGATACTATCCTCATCTCGAGGCTACATCCGTAGCTCTCCGAAGCCTTGAAAATACGGGTGCGCTTCGCAATTTCGGTGGAGATTATACCAAAGTTCTGCCCGAAATTATGATATATAAAATAATGTATTACCTAAAAACCATACAGGAGCCGTCAGGTGAATTTTACGTTCCTCAGATGCCTAGGGCAACCATAGCTCCGGAGCGTGTAGGCAGAGATCACGCGGCGGCAAGAAACGTACTTTCTATGCTTAAGATAGCGCCTACCTATGATATAGGCGGCTTTAAGGGTGATGGTATCGACGGCGAAACCTATTGGGCAAAGCTCGTAGCCGAGGGCAAGGTAAGAGAAGAGGATAAGCCAACGATTTACAGAGCAAAGGAAAATATGTTCCCAAGTACAGAAGCTCTATGCGCCGAAGCAACTCCGAAGAATGAGGCGCAGTCTAAGAAAAATTCAAACGACGTGTCTGTGATCGTCGCGAGTCACGACTCCTTCGTCGCCCATCTTCTCACCAAGGATCCGTATAATAATCCTTACGCCGCTATCAGCAATATAAACTCTATATCCGGTATAGTAAATTCCGCCTCTCTGGAGCTTGGCGCTTACGATCCGTCGGGCGACCCTCTTGCAGTCGCAAAGACGGTATCCGTCAAGGTAGGCGACGAATATAAGGAGCTTGTAATACTTAACGGTGATACCTTAAACGATATCAATATAAAATGGATGAATCTTTACATCAACGAGGCAGGCCTTTTCGGCAAGATAACCGACAACCGTGATGAGTCCGGTAATCCTGTGTACGACGGCTTCTACGGCGGCTGGGGCTTCAATAATTCGAATGGATTTATGAAGGGAATAAGCAGATATTACTCGGCAGAAATCGCTTTTCCTGAGCCTCGTAAAGCGGCTGAAAGTCTGCTTAAGGGACTTGCAAATCCTGAAAGAGCTGCAAATAACGGCAACGTTCTGGTAATTTACAACGTATGGAACTCCTTAAGTCAGCTACGCTCGAATATAAAGCAGTTCTACACCGGCGCCGATAAACAGCAAATACTTGACTATATATCCTCCACACTTGAGGACACGGTAAACGTAGTCACGGGCGAGAAATTAGATATCCCTTACGCCGCCCTTGCCATACGGAGCGCATACGAGCAGGTTCAGCCATTCAGAAAGGCTGACGGCGGATACGGACACAGTCCCCGTACGGGTACGCCTACTTGGCAGGGAGGACTGCCCGTTGGTGTGACGGAGGAAAATCTTAGTGATACCGACGCCACATTCTGCACTATGACGTCCTTGAGCATTTCCATATGCGGTGTCTTCGGTATAAATATGTCTGAGGACGTTCCGATGTACTCCGAGGCTGATCTTTACAGATGCCTTGACTCAATGAGCCGTCAGCCGAGAGTTATAAAGAAATTTCCGCACGAGCTCGTTTAACGTTATCAAAAAAATTGCTTAGAAGGTATAGTATGGAAAAATGGTATAAAAGGTCATTCTTCAGAAATCTCGTTGATATGCACATTCCGGATAACGACAGGGAATATCTCTCGAAATTTGATGCCGATGAATATGCCAAAACGGTTGCGTCGTCAGGCGTTGATACTGCTATTCTCTATACGTCAAACTGTCTTGGTCTTACCTTTTTCGACGAAGAGCAGAAGCATAAGTGTATAGGTAAGAGAGATATAGTCAAGGAGCGCATAGACGCCTTTAAAAAATACGGTGTCAACGTAATGCTTTATTACAACATATGGAACAGAGAGGCAGCGTTAAGACATCCGGAATGGGAGCTGGTCAATGCTGTTCGTATGCCCCGTGAGAGATTTCGCAGATGCTGTATAAATAACGAAGGCTTCCGCGCCCACGTAAAAAGGCAGGTTGAAGCTCTTTCCAAAAGGTATGATTTCGTTGGACTGTGGGTCGATATGATCGATTGGTTTGACACTTTCTGTAAATGCCCGACGTGTCAGGCGAAGCTAAAGGCGGAGGAGGGAATTGACGTACCGCTTACAGTCGATTACACCGACGTGAGCTTTGCAAAGTATAGACTTGCTCGCGAGAGATGGCTTGCGGACTTTATGGATATGGTAAAAAGCGCGGTGATCAAGCACAATCCGAACGCTACGGTAACTTTTCAGAATGCAGCGTGGGGCAGAGGCGCTTTGACCGGAATATCGGAAAGCTCGGTTGCAAAGACTGAGTTCCTCGCCGGAGATTTCTACGGTCTGCCGCTTCAATATAGCGTAATATGCAAATTCCTGAATAACGCTACTCCAAACAGACCCATAGAGTTTATGACCTCTGTTTGTGCGGACCTTTCCTCACATACAGCGTCAAAAACCGACAGAGAACTGCTTCGTTCGGTTCAGGGTTCCCTCGCTCATAATACCGCCTTTACTTTTATTGACGCTATCGATCCGATTGGCACTATTAACGAATCCAGATATAAGAGGATGAGGAGAATAGCAGACGCTACCTCAAGAGAGAGAAATAATCTCGCTCCTGATTCAAAGCTTATATCCGACGTAACCTATTATGTAAATCATTCTTCGCTTATTGATTATCAGAGCGTACCTATCGAGGAACATACTGAGAGCGGAGCAATAAAGGCAAAAATGGCTTGCTTTGCCGAGACAATGATTGAGCGTCACATAAGCTATGACGTTAACTGCCATAAGAACGTTAATGATATAGACAGTCAAGTCATATTTCTATCCAATGTTCGTTTCCTTGAACCCGACGAGGTTTCTGCGCTTACGGAATTCGTAGAGCGCGGAGGTACCGTTATAGCCACTTGTATGACGGGTACGCTTGAAAAAAGGGGCGGCACTACGGGAGATTTCGCTCTTTCCGATCTTCTCGGAGTCCACTATCTCGGTAACACGAATTATGATAACTCCTATATCCGACGCCGTGACTGTGGCGTTTCGGAATTTATCGAATATGACGAGGGATATCCCGTAGCGGTAAGTGGAAGTGCTGTGCTTACACGCGCCGAGGCTGATACTGAGGTGCTTGCTTACCTCACCTTACCCATATCCTCGTCTACCGATACAGAGGTATTTTCCTCGGCTATCAGTGATCCTCCTATCAATGATACGGTGTATCCCGCAATAACTAGACGCAAGGTAGGGAAGGGCACATCGGTTTATATTGCCGCGCCTCTTGAAGAAAGCCGTCATTTTGAGGGCAGAAGGCTCCTCTCTGAGATTATTATGTCCGGTAGAGAGATGACGGTAACAGTAGACGCGCCCGAATGGCTAGAGGTTACCGTGTACCTCGACAGCGAAAAAGGAAGATACGTAGTAAACTGTATGAACACTATGTCAGGCGGTTACGAGGCTGATGCTTATAACGTTAAAATAACCGTTAAAACAGATAGACGGATAACACGCGCTTTTAACGTTACGGACGACGAAGAGCTTGATTTCGAGCTTTCCAAAGATAAAGTAACCTTCACTCTTCCCAAGGTATCCGGCTACGCGATGGCGGAGCTTAAGTACTGTTGATATATGGGTTGTACCGGACATTATAAAACACAATTGAAAAAGCCCTCACACGACTGTGTGAGGGCTTTTTGATATAATTCCTTATTTTATTTCAAGCGAATAAATAACGGAATTGTTCAGCGATATTTCGAGGCAGAGCTCTTTTCCTACCTGAGATATATCGTTCTTGCAAACGATCTTCTTTGAACATACGCTTTCAGCTACAGGCTCAAATGCGTCGTAGTTAAAGCCGGGTATTACGTTGCCGTCCGAATCTACCAGACGCAGCTTGATATCTCCGTCTGAAAGAACGTCGGCGGAGACGTAAATATCTCCTTTATCGAATGGCAGAGCGTTTGTAACAAGCCTTCCGTTCTTTGCAAATAAGCCGGCAAGCTTGTCGTTATTCACTGTTGCAACGTTGAGCGTTGTAGTTCTGGTGGTTAGCTTCTTCTTAATAGACTGCGGAATAGATTTGCTTAAGACAGATCTGATGCTCCGTGAGATCTGATCAAAGCTGAAATAATGAAGTTCGGGTGTAGCTCCGTAATATACCTTTATTTTTCCGTCAACCTCTATCGGCGATGCGCAGTATATCATGCCGAAGTCGTTACCCTTATCCAGACTGAACGTTTCACTGTTGGCTATAAATGGTGTATATCCGTCGATATAATTCCAGTTAATACCCTCACGACTCCAAGCAAGGGAAGCGTATACTTTATAGCGATCCCTCTTTTTATCATCATAATTAAATATACTGACAACTCCTATGTAGTATCCGTCTGAAAGTCGATATACTGGCATTGAGTATGGCTGTGCGTGCAAAGGTCCTCTCAGTGCTACGGTAGGATAAGAGAAGCTGTTCTTATCAAAATTAAGGGCAGTACCGTCGTTTTTCCCGTCGGGACACAGTCTTTCCGGACCTGCGATCACCACGACCGTACGCAGAACGTCTTGAGCGTCAAAATCTATACCCCTGGTTATTATGACGTATCTATATGCTTCGGGCGACCAGAAGATATGATTATGTGAATCCGCTCTGACTTGAACCTTGCATTCATGCTCTCCGATTACTCTTACGGGCTGTTCCCAATGTATTCCGTCAGCAGAGGCTGCAATACCAAGTCCCGCATAAGCACAAGCAAAGAGGAAAGCCGGTTCTCCCGCACCTGCGAGAGGATGCGTATTCTTTGTTACTCCGGTACCGTGTTGACCCAGAAAAACAATATTAGTGTCTACTATACTGCCGTCTGTTTTTTGATAATAGAATTCGCCGCAATTCGGACGTATCCAATTAATACCGTCGTTGGATTCCATATAACAAAGAGCAAAATAGAAATCCGGATGCTGATCGTCATTTATAGTGCCTTTTGCGGTGTTTTTGAAGTTGCCCAGATCAACACCTTTAGTATTGTTTTTATCAATTATGTAGTCTAACCATTTTCGACCGGTTTCGTAATGTGGAACAGCATTTGAAAAATACCAAAGCTTGTATTTTGCGTTACTCACACCGTCAACGCTGATTCCGGCCTCGTCGTATATAACGTACGGATACAATATGCACATTTTGTATTCCCAGTCGGGAATATCGGTACGAGTGTCACTTTGTAATGGATCTACCCACGTTGCATTCGTAAACTCCTTTTGCGGTGTGGCGATAATCAATTCAGCATTTTCTTTTTTTGATAAAAAAGATCCGTCAAAAAAGTAATACTTTGACATTATATTTACCTCTCTCTTAATTAATCAAATGGTAATTCATCAGGGTCAAGAACCCCTCTTTCTTTTAGAAGCGCACGAAGCTCACTTGTATCCACTGCGGAAAAGCTTCCTTTAGCCAACGCCGCCGCAGTACCTGCTGCTTGTCCGGTCATAACGCAGGGACCTATTACTCTTGCTGCCCCAAGTACGTCTCGGCATACGCTTATGCACCGTCCCGCAAATATCAGATTATCTATTTCGTAAGGCAATAGAGAACGATAAGGTATTCTTATCACAATGTGTTTTCTTGCGGTGTTTGGATTTTTGGTGCTTCCGAGCATAGGATCATAGCCCTCTTTTATAGGATCAGGTAAATCAAAATTATATGTTGTAGCTGCTACGGTGTCATCGTAGCGCTTTCCTGTAAGAGCATCTTCTATGCTTACCGTATAGCGACCCTTAATTCTTCTCGTCTCTCTGATTCCGAGTGTATCGCACACCTTTCTGATTCTTGCGTTTTTAAATCCGGGGAAATGCGCTCTCATCACTGAAAGCAGCTTCACGCATTGCTTTCGTCCGTTAGCGATAGCTAGGCTGACATCTTTCTCGTTCGTTCCGTCAACGCCACGTATATGTACTACATTTACGAGGAAAACGTCATCCTCAAGGAGCTTAATAGTTACGAAGATGTCAGACTCGAAATCCCATTCGCCGCTCTCCTTTAGTCTGTCTATTATCTCAACGAGCTTTGGCGAATTGTTCTCGTTTTGATATTTCACAAGCTCTTCCGCATCTACGCAGTCTACGTGCATCTCGACAGAGCAGGGAGTGGTCAGTCCGTCCTCCTCTCTGCCGTTGACGAAAGCGACACCGCTCATCCTTGCAATTTCACCGTCACCGGTACAGTCAGCATACGCGTCCGCTTCTATTCTTACAAATCCGTCTTTGTTGAATAAGTTCAGCGCGGTGATCCGTGAGTTGCTGACGTCCGCGGACGTAACCACTGTATCAAAATATACTCTGACGCCTGCTTCGGCGCACATATCGTCAAGGCAGATCTTAAGAGCCGTTTCATTGCATGATATTCCCGATGCCATACGCGGATACCAGCCGTAAGGGTTAAATCCAAGGTCTACGCTGTCAGGCTCTATTGCCATTCCCATTCCTATAAGTCTGTCGGTTATTTCGTCAAACAAGCCACCAACGACACGCACGTGCTTATTATCCTCGTTAAGCTTTCTTCCTCCCAGTAGTTGATTTATACCGGATGCTGTAGCTGTACCGCCAAGTATACTGAGTTTTTCGATCAAGGCCACGGATAAGCCTTCACGTGCCGCACTGATAGCGCAGGCTACACCGGCCATACCTCCGCCCGCAACTACAAAATCGTATCTGTCTGTTCGTACCGTATTCATTATGTATCTCCAAGTTAATATACTGCATTTGCCGATTTATCGCCAATATGTGTTCCGTGACGTTATAAACAGCGTATCCATTCTTCAATTCTATGTGAAATCATATCAAATCCTAAAGAGGTGAGGTGTTGACCGTCCATATACATCTTGCCTGATGATATGTTTTCCTCTTTTGATAAGCTCGGATCATAGTGACAGGTTAGCGCGGGATTTAGGGTTGAGGACTCCCATAGATCAATATACGGAATTCCCCATTTACAGCATACCTCGATCGCACGCATAAAATAATGTCTTCGCTCTTTCCAACAATCAGATCCGCATTTCGGTTCTCCCATTCTCGGTGGTATTATGTAACCCAGCTTTGCGGTAGGATAATAATTAATCGCTTTATAAAACAACGCTTCTAGCGCTCCGGTAAATGTGGAATCGACGTAAACACCGCTAAAATCAGAGCTGTCAAGACTACCAAAGCGCTCCGAATCTATTCCCAAAAGATCAGCGTCGTTTGTACCACCCTCAAAAATAAGGTAATCAACGCTGTCGTGCATGCTTCTGATACGGTCTATATTACGGCTTATCCAATGCCTGGGTGCGCCGTTTTCTTCAACATACATCTCTGCGGTTACCGTACCTCCGCCTATACCGAGATTATACCACTCCATTCCGTTTTTTTCACCGATACGGTATGCCCAACCTCGTCCGGATATTCCTTCGGATTCGTTTGTAGCGTGACAAATGCTGTCGCCGTCGAATATTATCTTTCTCAGGTAAAGATGATTTTCTGCATAACTCATTTTCATATATCACTCCGTTGCTTCCAGTTTTCTTAAGCAATTAAATTTTATCATATGTGCTTGACAATGTAAATGTAAAGTGTTACAATAAACATATAAAATATTACAATTGCATTTTTCAAATCATTGCTAAATTTATAAATATAATTAGATTTATTAGGGTATAAAATGGAGCTTGTAGATTCAAAGATACTAAATATTACAGAATTTGGTACAGAAATAGGATGTCAGCTTTCTGATGCTGTATTTTTTGTGATCGAGGGTAGCTTTACATTGAAAATAAAAGAAAAAACAGAGTTGATCACGAAAAATGAGCTGGTTTGTTTTCCAAGCGATATGTTCTTTGAACGGAAAGTGGTAGATCCGTTATCATTCTACTACGTTAAGCTTACCGGAAACGATAGTATGCCGTTTGGTAGAGTAGTACTCGAAAATCCAATACGAATGTTATCTACTCTTCAGCTGCTTCACAGTTCTTATCAAAGCGGAGCGCGGGATTTGGCAAACCATTTTCTAATAGATGTTTTTATGCAGATCGAGGCAGAGAAGATCTCCGCTCACATCCTTTATGACAGAGTTACCAATGAGGTGATACGTTATTTTAAGAAGAATATAAATGAAAAAATAAGCTTATCGGATTTAAGTGCTGCGACCGGATTTTCAACAACCGGTATTATAGAGCACTTTAAATTAAGCGTAGGTTGTACTCCTTTTCGTTATCTTACATTATTACGTATAGCCTTGGCAGAGGAGCTTTTGCTGACCAGTGATCTAACACTTGCGGAGATATCTTCTAAATGTGGCTATGATACGCCGTTTTATTTATCAAATACCTTTAAAAAGGAGAAAGGAATTTCACCGCGCGAATACAGACGCATTTACAGAATATAAGAAACTTGTTTTTAATTTATGAGCGATAGTACTCACTGTAGAGAAAACGTCACTTGATTTGGTGTTTTCTTATGAGAATTTTTCTCGCTCGTTCAAGTATAAATATGGATTTCCGACATCCAAGCTGCAGAAAAAGCATTAAATGACGGACGTATACTTTATTAAGTACCGAAAATCGAAAGGAGAAAAAATGAGAATACTGTTGATACGCCACGGCGATCCCAATTATGAGATAGACGGACTAACCGAAAAAGGAAAACGCGAGGTCGCGCTTCTTGCAAAAAAACTTTCCAAGGAAAAGATAGATAAGATATATTCCTCGCCTCTCGGCCGCGCGAGGCTCACTGCGGAGCCAACGGCACGGGCGCTCGGATTGGATATCGAGATTCTTCCGTTTATGCGCGAATTCAGCGCAAAAACCGTAAAGCTGCCGTATATGGAAACGGCGGATATTCCTTGGGATATTTTGCCCGGTTATATAAACGGTCAACCCCTCGCTTACTCACCTTCCGAATGGCAAAAAACATCTTTTATTGCTGAATCCGAGGTCTTTGCCGAATATCAATCGGTATGTAAAGCCTTTGACGCAATCCTTGCTCGTCACGGCTATGAACGTGATGGATATAACTATAAGGTTACGAGGTCAAATCACGAAACGATCGCCGTCTTTTGCCATTTTGGCGTGATGGCAGTAGTGCTCTCCCACCTTCTCAATTGCTCGCCCTATTCGCTTTGGCAGCACACCTGCGCCTTACCTTCTTCAGTAACGACAATTTACACAGAGGAGCGCAGGCAGGGAATAGCGCTTATGCGCGCCACCGGCTTTGGTGATATTTCCCATCTCTACGCAGAGGGAGAAGAACCGTCCTTCGCCGCTAGATTTTGCGAATGCTTCGAGGATCCCGAACGCCACGACGGTTAATAAAGCTCGCGTTACGCATTTTAAAATCGAGCCTATAAGGCTTTTAACTTCATATTCATAAGCAAACAAATAGCACATCCACGACCGCTAATTTTCATCTCAATTAGCACTTCTTAAACGTCTTGATATGATATCGTTTAGTGGTTTCGTGGTGATTGGTGAGATTCTGAAATTTGCCGTGGTATATTCACGTATTGATATAATGATTATAGAATGTCGAAAAGGCAAAAAGCCTTTCCGCGGCTGATTTTTCAGCCGTTGCAAAAAGCCAAAAACTGCTTTTTGCTTCTATATCATTGCAACAGAAATCGACAATTTTCCTTCCGAAATTTGTTAGCAAATCAGAGATTTGCAGTCGAAATTCGCGAATTTCGACTTTCGATTGTCGTTATAAAAAGAAACAAGTGCAAACAAGCACTTAAAAAAGCACAAATACAGCGGTTTAATTTTTGCGTTTCATACAAAAGGGAGCGATGCTACCGGCTTCGCTCCCCATTAATTTATTTTAAAGTTTATTTTTTCTCGGCAAATCGTACCTTATCATGGATGTTACTATAGAAACCATAGACAGAACGTCACCGACGCACGAACCGTATGCACCGCTAACAAAGTTATATACGAGCCAGAACGGACAGCCTAACAGCGAGATTATACGTATTGCTTTTTCGTTATCAAGCCAGAATGCTCCCGTGTGAAGTAAAACTGCAATTATAGGGAACAGGCTGAACACGTTCTGGTATAGCAGAAGCCCTACCGTCGTAATGGCTATACTGGCAAAAAGCGCGAACCAAATCGTGTGCTTTCTTACGAAAGGATGCTTCTTCGTGCTTGCGAGAAGGCTTGCTCCGGCGCCTGCAACGTCAAGTGCCGCACCCTCGAAAGCTCCGAGAAGAATATACTGAACGATATATAAAATCCTCGAGGAAAGATTGAACGTGATAATACGGCTTCTCGTCTTTTGTAAGTAACCGAGAAGGTAAAGACATACTGCAACAATTCCGACTATAAACGCTATTTCCTTCATTCCTTAATAGCTCTCAATCTGTAATTGAATGCAGTATATCCGTGCGCGATCTGAAGATCGAATCCCTCTGATGAAAGTTTTCTGCCCGGAATTTTGTTGCCGTTTTCGTCGATATACGTCTTGCCATCGTCTACCACGGGATATAACGTGATGCCGTCCTGAAGCCTCTTGTTTATAAAGGTGGTTATCTCAATTTCGGATAGCGTGCTGTCGGAGTATTCTATCGAGATAACGGCATCTGTGTCCGAAAGCAGCCTTGCAACTCCCGTTCTGTAAAGCTCGCGTCTTTCTTTAAATTCCTTGATGAATTTCTTAAGCATAACGAACGCATCCTCCGTTAAGGAGTTAAGATCGAAGCTTAATCCGATGGGACTGCCGGTGAGAAATGCCTTCAGATATGAGGGATGTACCTCGGTGACGTGATGCCAGACAGCATCTCCGCAGGCGAGCAGCTTATCATCGGAGGCATCGCTGAAAACGGGTGTTGCTCCCTTGACCGAGGCGATAGCCGACCAACAGTCGATCCACTGAGCAGGCATACGGAGAAGAGTGTCCTTGTAGATCCTAAGACCGTCGTAGGGACTCTCGTTGTCGCTTGGCCAGAAGCCGTCGTAGAGCATACCGTCCCTTATTGTCATTCTTGCACCGCCCGAGCCGCAGTTTTCGAGATACACCTCTGGATGTCTTTGTCTGATTTCCTTTATAAATCTTTCGTGAGCCTTGGAATACTTGATAAACGCCGAGTGATCCTTGTCATATTCCAGATCAGCGTTGAAGTCGAATTTGATGTATTCTGCGCCGAATTTTTCAATAAGACCCAAAACGGTATTCAATATGTAGTCGTAAGCATCGGGATTGGTGAAATCGAGAAAGTAAGAGCGATTTCCGATTAAGAAATATTCTGGCTTGGTATTAAACTTATCCGATTTGCCCGAAGCGCTTTCGGGCTCGATCCAGAAGCCGAACTTCATTCCGTATTCCCGAACGGCGTCGGCGAACTCTCGCATCCGCCCCTTGAAGCCGATCTGCTCGTTCTCAACCCAGTCGCCGCGTCCTGACCACCAACTGGTAGTCTTTCCGAACCAGCCTGCGTCGATAACGAAGTATTCTACTCCCAGCTCCCTTGCTCTCGGAAGCTGCTCTTTCAATTCCTCAAAGGACAAGGAATCGAATTTAGCAAGCCAGGTGTTGTAAACTACGGGAGTTTCTCTTCTTGGATAAAGAGCGTTGAGATAAGCGTGGAGCTTGTAGCAGTCCATATCTCTTTTGCTCTTAAATTCATAATAAAGCACCTCAGGGAAGAGAAGCCTTTCGCCCGCCTTTAATTCGTAGCAGAATCCGTCGGGTAAAACGCCGATCTCAACCTCTACGCTTAGGTCGTCGCCTCCGTTTGAGTAGAGGCGTGACGCTCGCATCTGCCATGCTGCTCCGGTTACCGCGTGAAAAGCGATTCCGCGCTCGTTTTGCTTGTTCCACAGAGCCAAAAACGGAGTTGCATCGTGAGCGGAACGAACGCTGTTGCATCTCGAAACCACCGAGGAAACCAATGGCGACCAGCCGCCAAGACTCTCGTTCTGCCAACCGTTATACTGAGTATATACCTCCCATTCGCCGCCGTAAAGATTGAATTTTGAGCCGAGGGAGTAAATCATCTCGCTTTTGGCCGAGAGGTTGGTAATAGCGTCCTGCCTTTTTGTAACTCCGAAGCTGCTTTCTTTTATATCGGCTTCAAGCTTGATGCCGTTTTTCGTAACCTCAGTGCCGGTATCCAAGAGAGTGATCGGCTCTCTCACCTCTCCAAAGCTGCCAACGGCATCCCAAAGAAGCTCTGAGCTTTCAGTGTATCTGTATACTTTCATATTTTTCCCTCCATTAAAGCCTGAAGCCTTTCGATTGAAGCAAAGCTGTGTTTCAAAAATGCAGATAGGGTAGAATCATCAGGGTAAACAAGCTCCAGCATGAAAGGTCCTTCGTAGCCTATCTCCTTGAGAATCGGCATCACAGACTTCCAATTGCATATGCCGATTCCGGGGATAAGGTGTTGATCGTCGTTTTTGAAATTGTCGTGTATGTGAGTAGCCTTGAGATTTTTTCCTATTTTTCTCAGAGATTCTTCTTGGTCTAGGTCGCTCATAAGTCCGTGACCGAAATCCCAGCATATTCCAAGCATTGGGTCGTTAATCTCGCAGAAAAGCTCGAGAAGATCCTCCGTCGTATGTGGGTAAAGGGGATAACGCTCGAATTTCGGCAGGTTTTCAATAGCCAGGATTATGCCCGCCTCGCGAGCCGTAGGCAAAAGACTTTTTATCAAGGAAATATTGTCCTTGAGCGACTGTGCCTTATCTACCGTAGCTTTTGCGGGATAGTTGGTTCTCGTATGCATAACCGTCCTGTCCGCTCCAAGCATTGCCGTAGCCCTGATGGCTCTCTTGATTGCCTCGTCCATTTCAGAGTCCGAAATCTCTGAGCTTACCGTCAGATTATGGTATGGCAGATGCGTAAGAGCACAGCGCAGTCCAAGACCGTCGAGGATAGCCCTTATTCTGAGCATCTCATCTTCCCAACCGTCACCGTGAAAGACTCGGCTTGAACCGAATCCGATAGAAACATGCTCGAATCCTGCTTCCTTTACAAGTCGGAGAGCATCTTCCATTTGCCCGTCGTGCTGTATCTGTATTGCCTTTATCATCTATATACTCCTGAAAATATATATTGCGATATGATTATAGCACGATGAAGCACTTATTTCAATAGGTTGCATTATAAAATAAAAAAATTCGGGAAATCTCTTGATTTTTCTGAAATTCGTGATATAACATCAACGCTAAAATTCAATATGCTTATCAAGAGTGGCGGAGGGACCAGCCCTGTGAAGCCCGGCAACCTGTACTTCGTACAAGGTGCTAATTCCCGACAGCCGCGTAGTCTGCGAAACCTTTGCCACCACGGGTATTGTCAAAAAGTCTGACGAAGGATATGAAAAAATTAACGAGCAAGAACCAATTGTGTTTGCCTTTACATTCGCCCTTATCTGACCGCCAATGCTGCTGGCCTGCTGGGCAGGCGCAGAGAATGAGAGGCATAAAAAAACTCCCACCAAATCAACATGGTGGGAGCTCATTTTTTTCGAAAAGATGCAAAGACTAAATGAAATTAGCCGTTGTTCTTGATAGAGTTCTCATAGGACTCTACCATCTTCTTTACCATCTGACCGCCAATGCTGCCGGCCTGCTTAGAGGTGAGATCACCGTTGTAACCCTGCTTAAGGCTAACACCAACCTCGTTTGCTGCTTCCATCTTGAACTTATCAAGTGCAGCCTTTGCTTCAGGTACGTTTACCTTGCTTCTAGACATAAGAATTTAATCTCCTGTTCATTTTACGAAAATCTATATTATCGAGCCCGAAAGGACCCATCCCCATCGGGCTCCGTAGTCCTTTGCGCTCTGTTAGTATTGTGCCCCGCTGTACGCTATATATAACAAGAAATTCTTACCAAAAATCACTTGAGTTTGCTTATAGCAAAACCTAGTTATATAATCGCCTGAAAGAAAAACGTTATTGCGCACCATAATTGCAGGGTACGATATTATTTTTGTGCGAAAAAAATGAAAATATACCTCTTTTCAATTGTATAAATTATCTTCTTCTCTTTCTCGTACGTCTGCGTTTACTAACAAAAACAAGGTACTATAATACACTTAAATCTTAATAGCAAATCCATATTTACACTATTTGATGTTTCGAAAGACTTAAGGCGGAAATCCGCATAAGCTTTATGTAAAAGCTCTATACCATAATAGTAGCGGAATATGCACAAGAAATTGACACAATTTTCAAATATTTTTCCATCGGCGAAAATTACTTGTCGAACTCCTTGACGGTGTTTTCATCAGCGTTTTGATCCATCGATTGATAGAACACGCCTCTGACTCCGTCAAGGCAAACTCTTCTATATCCTTCAAAGGGGAATATCATAGATGAAACTGTGAAATATGGATAATATAATCACGAGAATTCACACCGAAACGCTATAATAAACCTCCATTAAATAAAGTATGAATGATACGGACTTTCAAAAGCTCATAAAATATGGGCTTTTTAATAAAAAATCCGTCGATGAGGCTTTGAGCGAGAGGGCTTCTCAAATCTCTTGTAAGTATAGCTACAGTCAAAAACAAAACACCCACGAAAGACTTTTAGATAAACTTTCGTGGGTGTTTTCATAATGAATATTTCTGTTATGATATATTTTACTATACGCCTGTTACTTGGGTGATTACGAGAGCGGATCTGATCTGCAACCTTTCATCAACCGTAAAAACTTGCGTATAAACAAAGCACCGGAAAAGCTGGCACAAATCTTAGTACTTTGCCTTGATCATGGCATCGTACATAATGCTATATGCCTGTTTCTTCTTTTCGTTATATGGGCGTGGTGTATAGCATTTTTCCATCCGTACACCTTTTTCAACTGCAGTTTCATAATTCGGATATACACCTGCGCTAACTGCGCCCATAATAGAAGCACCAAGCAGCGCCGCCTCTTTATCCGCAGGAACTTTTACTTCTATGCCGGTAATGTCCGCCTTCATCTGCAACCAAAGCGGAGATTTCGCTCCACCGCCTGTTGATATAATGCTTACAGGGCGATGCGCAAGGCGTGAAAGGTTTCGGTCGAGCATCAATGCAACGCCTTCCATAACGGCACCTGTCAAATCATAAGCATCGTGACGTGCCTTAAGTCCCATAAACAAACCGGAAGCATCAAGGTCAAACTCAGGTGCGTTGGTTCCGTTAATATACGGAAGGAACAGTAATTCACCCGTATAACCCCTATTTTCTATTTCGCGATCTATATCACGGAATTTTACACCGGGCAGGAATCTGTCCCTGAACCATTCCAAAGAAATTCCGCCACTTTCGCACGCGGGCAAAAATACATACGTTCCGGGGAAAGGACCGTAATGCAAAGCCGCAGTTTCCTCTTCATTTATCGGAAGCTCCGCCATAACAGACATTGCCATAACCGTTCCCGTAGATTCAGTAACTATGCCGGGCTTAATATTTCCCGTACCAATCATTCCTGCAAAGTGGTCAAGCGTGCCAACGTTTACATCTGCATTTGTAAGTCCCGTCTTTTTAATACATTCTGCAGAAAGTGCGCCCAAAATCGTGCCCGGCTCTATAAGCTCCGGCACTTGTTCTTCCTTCACGCCGATGATATCCAACATTTTCTTCCAATAACAACGGTTGTGAATATCAAAATAGAAGGAGAACGTAGCAATCGAACATTCGCAGAAAAGTTTTCCCGAAAGGCGATATGCGATATAGTCCTTGAGCAACACGTATTTGTACGCGTTATTATATATTTCCGGCCTATGCTTTTTAAGCCAAAGAATCTTTGTTGCAGGCCACGTCGGCAATACTGCACATTGTCCGGTTACACGGTAACATTCATCATCGGTTATCAGGGAGCTTATGTACTCACACTCCTCTTCCGAACGTTCGTCCATCCACGAAATGGCATTCATAAGCGGTTGCATATTTTTATCCAAAACCACTAATGATTCCGCCTGTCCCGTCAATGTTATATGGCAAGGCTCGTTCGTGTCAACTTTCCCGGACTTCGCCATTTCGCTGAGCATATCTGCCAAATCGTCAAAATATGTTTCAGCGTTAAATTCAACGAATTTCCCATTGCGGTCATATTCTACCGCACGGGAAGTCTCCCACGCTCTCTCAAAATTTTGATTGTACGCCATTACCTTAAGATTTGTACTTCCCAAGTCAATAGATACTAAACGCATAATATATCCTTTCCGTCTTGCTTAAGAGATGTTATAATTGCAACGTAAAAAAATTCTTATATATTTGCATCAATATCTGCAAAATAATTTTTTATACGAGTCAATTCGGTTTTAAGGTCACCTGAAAGATTGCATTCCAAATTCATATAGCCATTGAATCCGATCTTTTTCAGTGCCGCCATACATGATTTCCAATCTGTATGTCCAAATCCCGGTGCCAATCTGTTGCTGTCACCAATATGTACGTGCTTAATAAGATCACCGCAACTTTCAATAGTTTTCGGTAGATCTGCTTCTTCGATAGACATATGGAAGAAATCGGCAAGCAGTCCTACGCGCTTTGCGCCAGCTTCCTGCACAATTTCCTTGCAATCCAAAAGACTGTTAAGATAACGCGTTTCATATCGGTTACAACCCTCTATGAGCATATATGCGCCATCTTTCAAGACGGAGTCGAATTCATGAATAATATCGATGAAAACTTTCTTTTCATCTTCGGGCATTTTAAGATACGGTTCAAATAGCGGCAACGGATTCTGAGGGCAATACTGATATTCCATCTCGGTAATTGCACCTATCTGATTACACATAGCAATGGACTCTTTGTAAAGGTCAATCGCCTGTCGCTGAATAGTTGCGTCCCTATCCATAAGATGACCGTAAACATCACCCATAAATACGAATTCACACACTCTGATGCCTGTATTTTTTTCCATATCCAGAACTTCACGCGTCAGTTTATCTGTCCACAGTGCAGGTTCTGCAAAAACAGCCATACCATCAAAGCCGACTTCTTTAAGGTAATGACCCTTTTCGGTCAAACTCTTTCCGCGAAGTACGCTATCGGTACAAGAAAGTTTCATAATTCACACTCCTTTTCACAATCAATGGAACAACAGTTCACGAACCATTTTTGACATCTCAACCGCATTTACATTCTTGAACATTTCTTCCATCTTTGCATCGTCAATCTTATCTACCAATGCGGTAATATCTTCCATCCAATTCAATCCTTCAACAAGGGCATCGCGGCCATCCAAACGAGGAGTATACTGGTCAAATGAGAACCAACCATCATAATTTGTTTTCTTAAGCCAGTACATAAATTCCATAGTTTCGATAACGTGTTCTGTTGAAGTAATACAGTCATCGTCCCATACGCCAAAGTTGTCATTTACGTGTACGTGGAACAACTTATCGCCGTAAATCTTACATGCTGCAATAGCCTCTGCAGGATTCTCGTGAGCAATAATGCAATGTCCGAAATCTACGGTAATTCCTACGTTATCACGGTTAACTTCCTTGAGGAACATAAGTGTTGAATAAACGTTGCTGAGGTAACAGTGTAAACGTGGCTCGCGTACCTTGTATTCAATCGCCAACTGAATATCCTTGCGATAATCTGCACATTCACGAATTCCCTCCTGCAACCATTCGATTTCATTCATATAGTTAGCGGTGAAGGGATAGTCATATCCATCCTGGCCATTCCATATCGTCAATTTTTTGCAGTTCATATCCGCCGCAACGTCCATGAGCGTCTTTGTAACCTGTATGGCATCTGCACGGATATTTTTATCGGTAGATGTAAAAGCGCCCTTACCCCACTTCTTTTGTGAAAAATGGTCAGGCAAAATGGAAACAACTTCTAAATTATGGTCATCACAGAGTTTTTTGATTTCCGGTGCGTTTTCCGGTGTAATTTGCCAGTTACTTACCAATTCAACACCTGTAATCTTGTCTATAGAAGCAATTCTTTCGAACATCTCCGGAATGGTGTATTCACGACCATATCCACATCCCATATAACGATCAGGAAAAGCGCCGTCAACGACATCAAGCTCTACACAATATTTGTTTTTTCTCATTACTTATTCTCCTTTGATTTTTCTTTCTCGCTGTCACCTAAGAGGATATTTGACTCTTTTTTATTTCGACTGCTAAGTAAAGTATAACAGATTTTTCCGCATTTGTCAATTGCCTTATAAAAAAGTATTTATTTATATAAAAGTCATTTTATAAAAGAACAGAGAGATAAATGCGTGTTTTATAAAATTCGGCGCGCGTATTGTAAAGACGCTTATGTTGTGCTATAATCATAACAAAATATCGACGGTATATGAGCATCGAAATCAATTTGTTTAAGAGGTTGCTGTATGAATTATACGTTCAGAGAAGCCACGCCCACCGACGCCGAGGCGTTATTAGTTCATCTTAAAACTGTAGGGGGAGAAACCGATAACCTGACCTTTGGCAGTGAAGGCTTCGGCGCGTCACCGGAGCGCGAAGCGCGCTTTATATCGCGGTTTAATAAAAATCCCGACGAAATTATGTATGTGGCAGTCGACGGAGATCTTATAATTGCAAACGGAGTGATCGAGAGGGAGCGTATTCCCAGACTCTCTTATAGAACCAGACTTACACTCACCGTTCTTCGTGACTATTGGGGCAGGGGAATAGGCTCTCACCTAATGGAGATGATGATAGAATTTTGCAAAAGCACCGGCGCTGCCGTTATATCTCTTGAGTGCCGCGCGGACAATTCACGCGCTATATCGCTGTACGAAAAATACGGTTTTACCGTCAGAGGTAATTTGCAAAGATATTTCAGAATAAACGGCGAATATTATAATGCAGTTGTTATGGAGCGTATTCTCTGATAGCGAACTGCTTGCCTGCATCCTTTGGGTTATATTTACCAAGTCCGCTATTTTTGCCGCATCCTTACGGGAGTATACCTTTTCATTTTTGATTCTTGCCACAGCTGCGTTATACTGCCCTCGGCTCATCGTCAGGATTCCTGTATCGTTCTTCGCCGCGCCGGGAACACTCTTACGGTATTTCTGCATCACGTCGCGGAACGGCTGCGCCGCCTCAAGCTCAAAGAGCTTCGTATCACTGCCCTCGATCTTCTCCGTCAGTTCCTTGATAGCCGCCCTCAAACTGCTTCTCTCGCCGCCAAAGCCGCGCTTACCCTCCAGCTCCTCCAGCCGCCGTATAAGCTCCGCTCTACGCGCTATGCGCTTGCCGGTGCTCTCAATCTCACGCTTATACTCAAGCACGATCTCGCGCTCCTCCTGCGTCTGCGCTAACCCGTAAAATGCACTCGCCAGCTCCTCTCTCTGCTCCGTGTCGGAGAGTGAATAACGAAACTGCGAAAGATTACTTTGGTAGGGGAGTTTGCCCTCTTTGAAGAAATACTTAATATCGGCAATAACCTTTCTCGCGGAAATGTTGCCATCGTAATCCAAGCTTCCAATGGTGCTACCGTTCTCGTTGTCAAAATCAACGTGAAATTCTTTTTCTTTCCAGCCGAGCCTTTCAACAAGGCTTGTAATCTGCTCATACTGTGCCTCGGTAGGCTCTACAATAAGGTTGATGCCGGGAGATTCAGGAGCTACGCGAATATTTCCGCGAATCATAAACTCGATCATAGCTTCCGTATAGGAATCCACCTCGTAAATATCGAAAATATCTCTATGATCGAGTGCACGGTATCCACCGGGAGCGCCTACACTCTTGCCCGACAAATCAAGCTTTGTGCCGTTTTTCAAAATATATCCCGTTGTATTCCAACTGAATGTTCTGCCATATTTTTCGAGCACTTTTTTTTCTACGGTATCGGGTAATGAGTAGCGTAAACTTCCACTCAATGTGCCTTTGCTACGGGTAACACCAAGTTTTCCAGCAACATCCATCGAAAAAACTTCATTAACTAAAGGTATGTTCTTGACATTTTCTAAAAAATCTGCTATACTAATAGCTGAAGATGTTTCGTAACCATTCTTATGAATGTAATGCGGGGGCTTAAAGCCAACATCTTCTTTTTTTATACTCTTTTTCCTTATGGCAGAAAGTTCTTCATACTCATCTAATTTCCAAGTTTTTTTATTTATAACAGATCTTACAATAACATAATTCTCATCGTTTTGTGCAATCCCCAACAATACGTAACCACCACTTGTGTTCGCGCGTTCGACGATCTCATTAACAACTATAGAATTCTCCAAGATATTTCTAGCGGATTTGCATATAGCAATATACGCATTATCAATTCTTTCTGCACCATGCTTAAAACTTTGTCGTGTTATAAGCACATCGTGATTTAAATCAGGGCAAAACAGATATGTAGATGTTGCTGTGTTTTTGGAATTATTAAATGAAGATGCTAAATTTCTCATCTCTTTTCCAAAGGTAATAGTATCGCTTCTATATTTTATACTTTCGTCTTCAGATACATAAGGAAGATCAATAATCAATAAATCACCTTTATTTGTCAAAGCATCAAAAGTGTATTTATCTGACAATGAGCTTTTTTCTTCACCGCTAACGTTCACGTTTTCCTCTTTCGTGCTCGTTACGGTGCTTTTTTCTGCCGTATCGGCGGTTTTCGCTTCATCGGTGACCGTTAACTCGGCTATCGCGCCGCTCGCCTCGCTAGAAGCGCGAAGCGCCCTTACAAAAGCGTCCTCCAGCTTCCGCTGTGCTTTTCTCGTTCCGTTCTCCACAAGCACCTGCTCCGGTGTCTTTGCGGAGTAGTCCTTAGTCATTCCGCCAAACAGCTTCTCAAAGAACGCCTTTACAGCGCGCCAGATCTTAGCGAAAAGATTCCTGTGCTCTCCTGCAAGCTTCTCCATCACCCGCTCGTTTCCAAGCAGTCTGCCAAGAGAATTGCAGACTACCTCCTCCTCGGCGTATTCGCGGCTTATCTCTCTGCCAAGAGCATCAGCGTACTGCTTACGGCGCATCTCCACAGCGTTTTCCCAGGATACAGCCGTATAGAACTCCCGACGAATAAGCTGTCTCAGCTCCTCAAATTTTTGGGGAGCGTTTTCTTTTATAGTGTGGCCCACCTCATGAGTCCACGCCGGCGCATAATCGAATAAGTGGTTTATTTCAAAAAAACCTTGACTTTAGGGATTTTTTATGTTAAAATACGTCTAACAAAAGAATAACGCGGCGCACGGGAATTTTTCCCGAATCGGCAGGTATACTGTCGGGGATAAGGAAATACGGTGCAAATCCGTAGCAACAGCCATTACCGTGATTCTGTATTAGCGTGCATAAGTACTCTGAAAATTCAGAAAAATATGCACGAAAAACAGTCAAGTCGGAATGCTTATCGCGTCGTGAATCGTAAAAGCTTCTTGGGCAAACGGAGAGGTCGGTTTGGGATACTGCAGGGTATCCTCTTCGTCTGCGCTCCGTGGAGAGCGCTTTTATTTTATCCTTTTGAAAATGAAATTTGAAAGGAAAGAATATGAAAAAACAAATCGCGTTAACTTTGATTTTGGTACTCGTAACCTGCATTATCTGCTCATGCAATATTGGCGGCGTGGGCAACGGCGGATCGTCCGGAGGAGAGGGAAGTCTTTGGGACAGTGCAACTTACTCTGAATCCTCATCAGTCGGTAATGGCGCGAAGACATTTTCGCTGTCGATTGAAGCCGAAGGTAAGGCTGTAACTCTCACCGTCAATACCAACGAGGAAATTCTCGGTACAGCGTTGTATTCTCTCGGTATTATAAACGATCCCACCTTCTTCGATACCGCAAACGGTATTACTGCGGATTGGAATAAGGATAATGCTTATTGGGCGTTTTATATCGGTGACACTATGGCATCGGTAGGTGTAGGCGACGTAAGCACCGAAGAGGGAGCGGTATATAAGTTCGTATATACGAAATAAACTATGAGAAGCAAAAAATTAAGAGAAGCATTGGTCTTTTCAATGTTTGCGGCGTTGATGTTCTGCTCCAAACTAATTATGGAATTTCTGCCTAACGTGCATCTTCTCGGTATGTTTACTATGCTTCTCACGGTAATTTACCGTCGGCGCGCGCTAATACCCATATATGTATACGTTTTCCTGAACGGACTGTACGCCGGCTTTAATCTCTGGTGGTTCCCATACCTTTATATCTGGACGTTGCTTTGGGGGATTACTATGCTTCTTCCGCGCAGTATGCCCGACAGGGCGGCGGCTATCGTATACCCGATCGTCTGTTGCTTGCACGGCTTACTTTACGGTATACTTTACGCTCCTGCTCAGTCGCTGATGTTTGGCTTGGATTTCGAACAAACTCTAGTTTGGATAGGCGCGGGATTTTATTTCGACTTGATTCACGGCATCAGCAATTTTGCTATGGGACTTTTAGTCTTGCCTCTATCAAAAGTTATTAGGAAGCTTGAAACCGGCGTGGCAGCTTCATAGTCGCCGTTGTACTTTTTCTAAAACCTGCATTGCGAAAAAGTTTCGTTAAAAAAGTTGCAAATATCACCCCAAAATATGTTATAATGTAGCCAAGGGGGTGCATATCGCCCTTGGCTGTTTTTTTACTTCGGATAAATCTGTGCGGATTATCCCATACTGTAAGGAGGAAAAATGCTCAAACTATCCATTATGCCTCTTATGCGTGAGCACGTAGAGGAAATATGCGAGGATATCATAGATCAGCAAAGACGTGGAATATCCAACGTCGCTATGTTTATGATGAAATTCAATCCCGACGGAACACCGCCCGTAAACAGAGCGGAGAAGCAGTGCCGGCTGTATGACGAATACAGATCGCGGCTTGACAGAGCCGGCGCGAAGCACGGAGTGTTGGTTCAGGCAACTCTCGGACATATAACGAAGCCGTCATCTCCATATCCGTTCTCTCCTACCGTCAGTCTTGTAACCGGCGAGGCTCACGTTGTCAGCGCCTGTCCGCTTGATCCCGGCTTTCGCGCTTACATAAAGGAGCAGATGCGTATTCTTGCAGAGCACTCTCCCTCTATGATTATGATCGACGATGACGTAGGACTTCTTTATAAACACATAAAGGGCTGCGCTTGCGAGCTTCATATGGCGGAATTTAACCGTCGCGCAGGCACGTCTATGACCAGAGAGGAGCTTTATCGGCACACCCAGGGTAAATCCTCGGAGAATAAAAAATACACGTCTATCTACGTAGAAACCGTGCGCGATTCACTTATAGGCGCAGTTAAGGCTATGCGCGAGGGTATTGACGAGGTTGATCCCACTATACAGGGTATAGTTTCAGGTATATATACAAGTACTTATTGCGAGTTCTCCGGAGAGATTGCCGAGGCTTTTGCAGGGCAGGGCAACCCGAAAATAATGCGCTTGAACGGCGGACCGTACGCGAATATGGCAAAGGGTGGCCGCCACTTTACCGAAAATCTCTACAGAGCCGCGTTGCTCAAGGAAAACGTTAAGGGGAAGGTAGATATCTGTCTTGCGGAAACCGATACCTGCCCTCAAAACAGATACAGCACCTCTGCCGCTTATATGCACGTACATTTTGTAGCGTCAATTCTTGAGGGGGCAAAGGGCGCAAAGCATTGGATAACCCGTCTTTCTGCTTACGAGCCCATAGCAGGTAAAGCGTATCGGAAAATCCTTGCGGAAAATAACGGATTATATAACACCTTGGCTGATCTCAGCGACAGATTCACACCCTTTGGCTGCCGTATTCCTCTGACTACCTATCAGAATTACGGATTCGTTCCGGCAGAGCAGGGATTGTTCGGTTCTCCGTGGTCTACCTGCGTTCTTGAGCGAATGGGCATTCCCGTATATTTTGGCAACGGCGGAAATTCCGCAGTGTTTGTTGACGAGAGAATCGTAAACGGCTTTGATGATGAAACCGTGCTGGAGTGGCTTCGCGGCACAGTTATTCTCTCCGCACCGGCGGCAAAGAAGCTTGCGGACCGAGGATTTTCCGAGTATCTTGGCGTAAGCATACGCGAGTGGGAAGGCGAGTCCGTTACCTGCGAGCTGATAAAAGGAACGCGTATTCCTGCTCAATATTCAAGGCAGGAGCTTTTACCTATCCGCAGCGGTGTTGAATCCTTATCGGAAGTGGTTCGTATAGATCAGCTTACCGAAGAGAAAACCGTTCTTTTCCCCGGAGTAACGCTTTACGCAAACTCGCTTGGAGGCAAGGCCGTGGTGTTCTCCGGCACTCCGGATATGCCACTTAAGTATTTTACGGCATTCTCTATGCTTAACCATACGCGGAAAAATCAACTTCTGGATATCACGCGGGAATTTTTGCCTATATACTATCCGGAGGACGGAGAGATATATATGAGAGCGGGTTATCTTGAGAGCGGTGAGATGATGGTAGCGCTCTTTAATCTCGGATTTGATAAGCTTTGCGAAATACCTCTCGTTATTGACGGAAACGTAAGCGGAGTGGAGATGCTCACAAGCGACGGCAAACGCAAAGAATGCGATTTCAGCTACTCTGACGGCTCTCTCACTGTGTTAGAGGAGCTTGACCCCATATCGCCGAAAATTCTATTTATCGACGTAAACCGCAATACTGCCACGAAATAAAATTTGTTTTTTAAAAAATGAGAGATGCACGCTAAAAATGCCTCTCTCTATTCCTTTGCACAGTCTAATACTTCAACAATAATTGAGCATAAAATTATTGACAAATTATGAAAAAACTGTTGCTTTTTCTCTTTTTTTGTGTTAAACTGTCCCTGTGGTTTTAGTGGATAAAACACACAAAATTAAAAAGGAGAAATAAAATGCTCAAAAAGTTAGACAGTTTCTTTAAGATCAGCGAGCGCGGTTCTACTATTAAAACCGAGATAATCGCAGGTCTTACAACTTTCTTCGCTATGGCTTACATCGTGGTTGTCAACCCCGATCAGATCGTTGGCTTTAACTCCGGCGGAGATTTCGACACCATTTGGAATGCGGTTTACGTTGCATCCATACTCGTTGCGGTAGTAGGTACGCTTCTTTACGCGTTCTACGCTAAGATGCCATTTGCTCAGGCGTGCGGAATGGGTCTTAACTCATTCTTCTTCGTTGCTTGCGTGCTTCCCAGCGTTCTTCGCGGTGATTCGCCCATCGATGGATACAGAGAGGGTCTTTGCCTCATTCTTCTTTCAGGCGTTATCTTCCTTGTCCTTTCATTGACCGGCGCGAGAGCTTATATCGCGAAGGCTCTTCCCGATTGCTTGAAGAAGGCTATACCCGCAGGTATCGGTCTCTTCATCGCCTTCATCGGCTTTAAGAACGTAGGTATTATTCAGGCTAACCAGTACACCTTCGTTCAGTTCTTCGATTTCCACGGTATTATTTCTGCTGTTGGTATGACTATACCCGAAATGGAGCTTGCAGGTCTCAGCCGCGGTGTAATCGAATCCTATACCAGCTATTTCGATTATGATTTCCTTCGTGCTGCAACAGCACTTGACGCTTGGAGACTTATCGCTCCCGTAGTGATCTCGCTCCTCGGTCTCTTTGCTATCGCAGTTCTTGATAACAAGAAGGTAAAGGGCTCCGTTATTATCACTATCGCCGGCGCGACTGTTCTTTACTATCTCTCAACCTGGCAGCTTCCTAATTTCGATCTCGGTAAGGTTGGCGAGACCTTCGCTAATTTCGGTAAGGAGGGTCTCTTCGGCGCATTTAAGGGCTTCGGCGTATTTGCCGGTGGCATTACCGCTATCGTTAACGCTATAGTTCTTACTATTACCTTCTGCCTTGTTGATATGTTCGATACTATCGGCACTCTTTACGGTACCGCTTCTCAGGCTGATATGCTTGACGAAAACGGTGACCCCATCGAGATAGACAAGTCTATGCAGTGCGACTCTATCGCAACCGTAACAGGCGGTCTTCTCGGTACATCAACCTGTACCACCTTCGTAGAGTCCGCAGCAGGCGTTGCGGCAGGCGGCAGAACCGGTCTTACCTCATTGGTAACTGCGGCTTGCTTCTTCCTTTGCCTCTTCCTCTCTCCCGTTGCCGCTATAGTTCCTTCTTGCGCGACCGCTCCCGCACTTATGTACGTTGGCGTTCTTATGCTCAAGAACTTCGGCAAGGTTGATATGTCCGATATCACCGCGGCAGTTCCTGCGTTCTTAGCTCTTATTATGATGCCTCTTACCTATTCCATTTCCAACGGTATCGCTATCGGTGCTATTGCATACGTTATTATCGCTGCAGTTACCGGTAAGTACACCAAGAAGGACATCGTAGTAACCGTTATCGCAGTTCTCTTCACACTTCGTTTCTTCCTTGTATCTATGTAATAACGTAGATATAAAGCTTTTTTGCCGAGGCAGTTTTGACTGCCTCGGTGTTTTTTATGCGCTTGAATTTATGCGCTTTAAATTGAAAAAAGGAAAAATACAGTATATCGGTAAAATAAGAAAATAAAATGGTATTGAAAAACATCCTCAAAAATTGTATAATATAGTCAAAACCACTTGTAAAGGAGCTTTCTATGAAAAAATGGCAAAGACCCATAACCACGAGAAGATATCTTCACCCGCCCAAATCAGAGAGAATGTATACGATTTGGTCAGAGGGCAAGGTTGTGTTCGGTGAGATATTCGCTCCGAACGGTATAGAGAATTACAGCGACTATATCTCATCGGGAATATGGTTCGTTACAGGCACTCCTGACGGGCAGATGGATTTCCACGGCACGAGGAACGTTATCCGCGACGACGGCGTGCCCGTTCACGAGGTAATACGTAAGGTTCGAGGTATGGAAATAGGCGTAGAGGCGTTTTCTTCATTTGAGCGAAAGCCCATTTGCTTTGTCAGACTTTCCGTATCCAATATAAGCGATATTGCTATATCAGATAAGATAGGCTTCGTTCTCCGTACGGCAAAGGAAAACGTACTTATTAAGGACGGACCCGATATCTACAGAAGCTACGCTCCGGAGATATCCGCTTGGTTATCCGCTGACAGCACGTGGAAAGAGGATGACGGCGCGTATTACTCGGAGGATAATTGTATCAGCGTATACGGAAATATAGATTTCAAATTCGATGCTGAAATAGGCGCCGCGATGGCTGACGTAAGGCTTGAGCCCGGTGAAAAAGCTACCGCGTATTTTGCATACGGTACCGACGGTGCTATAAGCTTTGACTACGAAGCGGAGAAGCAAAAATCCGTAGATCTCTGGAATAGAGAATTATCCAAAATAAAGAATATTCCCGACGCGCTAAAGAGTGATTCCGAGAGCGTAAAGATGATCAGGCATCTCGTGGCTACAATTCTTCAGAACTTCAATTGCCCGAAGGGTGAGAACTTCCTTCTCGCGCGCCAGGGCGGACTTTCCCGTATGATGTGGACTTATGAATCAATGCCCGTTTTGGAGGCACTCTCCGGAATAGGTGATTTCGGCGAATACGTAGAACCTATCCTCGATATGTACTTTAACGAATGTCAGTCCGACGACGGAGAGGTAGTTCCGTTCGGTATCCATTGGGCGATGTCCACAGCTAACGCACTTTGCAGCTTCTCGAAATATGCGATTTTAAAGAATGAGGATTATTTTTTAAAGTACCGTGATAAGCTGCTTTTGGCTTACTCTTGGATAAATTCACAAAGACTTAAGACGGCAGAGGGCGGTATGATCGCGGGTCTGTTTCCGCCTCGCAGAGCCAACGATGACGAGAGCGTATTTCAGGCTTGGGCAAATACCGATATGAATAACCTTGACGCGTTCCGTAATCTTACGAAGCTTCTTGAGCATTTCGGCGATCCTATGGCGGCTGAAGTACGCCGCGAAACTGACGGCTATTACGAAATCCTTCAGGGAATATGGCGCGGTATCGTGGATCGCGCAGGCGATACCGACGAGCTGTCCGTGCCTTTGACAGCTGACGGAGATGATTCGTGGCTGAAGAAAAACTACGTTTTCAGAGAACCACTTGCATACGTTCCGGCTTATCTGAATCCCACCGACGAGGAGGTAGGCAAAATACTGAACTACTATACTCGCCGAAACGTAATAAAGGGCGGTCTTTACAACAGAATGCCCGATAAATACTCCGGCGGAAGTACGACGTGCAATCTTGACGCCGACGGCAAGTGCGTGGTATGGTACGTTTCCGTACACGAAACCATTTGGTTCGGATATTATATGCGCCGCGGTATGAGGGATAAAGCAAAGGAAATAATCGACGCAAACAACCGCTACGCAATGACCGAAGAATATTATATGATCGAGCGCTACCACGAGGATGATCCTTATTTCTGCCCTTGGAGCCCCAACGCCTCCGCGAACGGCAGAACCATAAATATGCTGCTCGAATATTACGGACAAAATTAATTAAACTAGGTGTGTTATGAAGCTTATAGAGAAAATTGCTAAAAAACAAACGGATATATGGGATAACGATGCGGTGACCCTCGCCTTTCTCGGCGATAGTGTAACCCAGGGCTGCTTTGAATGCTATATGATAGACGAAAATAATCTCGAAACCGTATTCGACTATCCGTCCGCGTATAGCACGAGATTAAAGCAAATGCTTAATTTGCTCTATCCAAAGGTGCAGATTAACGTAATAAACAGCGGCATCAGCGGCGACAACGCTCCCCACGGAGCAAGCCGTCTTGATAAGGACGTTTTGCGTCACGATCCGGATCTTGTCGTAGTTGCCTTTGCGCTGAACGACAGTACTCGCGGTGAGGAGGGAATAGAGGATTACGCAAATGCGCTTAAGGATATATTTGAAAGAGTCAGAGATCACGGCGCAGAATGTATCTTTTTGACCCCAAATATGATGGATATTGATACCAGCTGTCATTTGAAGAGCGATTTGTTCATCAAGCTTTCACGTCAGTTTGCTGACATTCAGTTGGGTGGCACTTTAACCGCCTACGTAGAACGCGCAAAGAGGGTGGCAGAGGAGTGCGGCGTACCCGTATGCGACGTATATTCTCAGTGGCTCAAAATGTACAGAGGCGGTGTAAATATAACCGAGATCCTTTCAAATCACCTGAATCATCCTATTCGCGAGCTTCACTATTACACAGCAATGAAGCTTTTGGAAACTATGTTTAGCTGATAAGCGGAGAATACAATGGACGGTTTGATTATTAGATTAGAAACCGAGAGGGATTACAGAGCGGTAGAGGAGCTCACACGAGAGGCGTTTTGGAACGTCTATAAGCCGGGCGCTGACGAGCATTATTTCGTTCATACGATGCGAAATCATCCGGATTTTATTCCGGAGCTGGCATTCGTTCTGGAGCTTGACGGTGAGATCGTAGGTAATATTATGTATACGAAAGCTTGGCTTGAGGACGGTGAAGGGAAGCGCAAGGAGATACTTTCCTTTGGACCGCTGTGCGTCGCTCCGAAATATCAGCGACAAAAGCTCGGCAAAATTCTGATAGAGCACTCCTTTAACGCAGCGCGGAAGATGGGTTATGACGTGAATATCAATTTTGGTAATCCGGGGAATTACGTCAGTCGAGGCTTTGTAAGCTGTAAAAAGAAAAACGTCAGCTTCATAGCAGAGGGCAATTACCCAACGGCGCTTTTAGTATGCGAGCTTGTACCCGGAGCGCTTGAGGGAAAAGAATGGATATATATCCCCTCGACCGCTGCTGATTGCTGTGACGACGCGGAAGCCGTAGCTGAATTCGACGCTACGTTTCCGGAAAAGGAAAAGAAGTGGATGCCCAGCCAAGAGGAATTCTATATTTACAGTCATTCATCTGTTGTAAGATGATGCTTTAATGACGCAAAGGAGCGCGTTATGAAATATGTAGCAAATGAAAACAGATACTCTGATATGAAGTACAGAAAATGCGGTGAAAGCGGCTTGAAGCTGCCTGCCATATCTCTCGGCCTGTGGCATAATTTTGGCTCTAACGCCAATTATGACAATATGTGCCGTATGTGCTTCACTGCATTCGATAACGGTATCACGCATTTTGATCTTGCTAACAATTATGGTCCGGAACCCGGAAGTGCAGAGATAAATTTTGGCAGAATACTCTCTAAACATATGAAACAGTACCGCGACGAGATGATAATATCCACAAAGGCGGGATATTGTATGTGGCAGGGTCCTTACGGTGACTACGGTAGCAGAAAGTATCTCATAGCAAGTCTTGATCAAAGCCTTAAGAGAATGGGCATTGATTACGTAGATGTATTTTACCATCACAGGATGGACCCGGACACACCTCTTTATGAAACTATGTGGGCACTCGACAGTATCGTTAAGAGCGGTAAAGCGCTTTACGTAGGACTTTCAAATTACGACGGCGAAACTATGAAAAAGGCTGCGGAGATTTTAGACGAGCTTCACTGTCCCTTTGTAATAAATCAGAACAGATACTCGATATTCGACAGAACGGTAGAGCATAACGGTATATTGGATGCCGCCAAGGCAAAGAAAAAGGGAATGATCATATTCAGTCCTCTTGCTCAGGGACTTTTGACCGACCGTTATCTTCACGGAATTCCTGACGATAGTCGAATCATAACCGACGGCAGATTCTTAAAGGAGAGTTCTCTCACCGCTGAAAAGCTTGAGAAAATAACCAAACTGAATAAAATAGCAGAAAACAGAGGGCAGACGCTTGCGCAAATGGCTCTTTCCTGGCTTTACAGTCGGGATGAGGTTACAAGTGTGCTTATAGGCGCTTCACGATCCGAGCAAATTGAGGAGAACATCAGTATGATGAAAAATCTTGATTTTACTTCTGAGGAGCTCTCCCTTATTGACGCGGTAGCGCTTTGATCGCAAAAAGACGGTGGTTGTATTCGCCTTTTTAAATCTATAAGTTTATATGGTAAAACCCGGTAGATTATAAATTGCTCGTCTTACTGAGTTTTACAAAAAAAGAAATTGTAAAAGGTATTGATTTTTATTTTAGAATATGCTATAATATACGGGCGAATAAATACTAAGTGTGTATTTATTGAGCAAGAGCGCATAGTGCGCATCATAAAAATGTATATAGCTGCATCATAGAGAGGTATTTCGCCTTTGGCGAATATATCCGCACCCTGCGCCTGACAAGCGAGCTTGTCGATTTTCGGGTGGGATATGCGAAGCGGATTCAATGAGCTGCGCTCATTGAGCCTCTTCTCAGAGGACTCTGCGTATATGATGCAAACTATTGCATCATATACGCAGAGGTATCGAAGCGGTCATAACGGGGCTGACTCGAAATCAGTTTGTGGATAACACCACACGAGGGTTCGAATCCCTCCCTCTGCGCCAAGAGGAACGTAATTCGAACAGAGTTACGTTCTTTTTTGTTTCAAAAGGCGAGCTTTTTTACAGCTCGCCTCCATTGTTTGTAACTAATGAATAAACGCCTCGATTTCTGGTTTTCTAATAAGAACGCTCTCTCCTATCAATTGTTTTCCTTTTCGATAAACGGTTACACTCTCGCAATAAAAGACTCCTTTAAACTCGCAAGTGTTAGCGCATCCTATTTTTGTTCGTGTTATTATCCAAAACACATTATTTTGATATATGACTCGGTGGGACAATATATCTTCTTTGTCTGAAAAAGATAGGAAAATTACAAAAAAGCAGCGAAATCGCTTCTCGACATGCCGGATTTTTCGCTAATGGTGCGGATCTCCTGCTTGACGGTCGGCAATGACATATGCAGCTTATCGGTAATCTCCTGATTACTGAGTCTAAAGGCCGCAAGCTTGGCGACCTCGCGCTCTTTCGGTGTCAAAGCGGTCAGTACCTTTCTTCCTCGCACCGTGCCCGAAAGCGTAGCCCACCCCTCGTTATAGATCTTATATAGATTTCGGACCTCGCTCCACAGATTCTTATCTATATTAGAGAGTCGCTTTTCCATCAAGGTATTAAGCGTGCGACAATCTCGCTGCTTGTATCGATGAGAGCGCGTCGGGACATCCTCAGAGGAGGTATTCCGCCTTTTGCGTAATCAATCCACCTATGGTGGATGAAGTCGCTGCGCGATGAAATCCCACTTGCGCGGACTTAAGATGGCGGATTTGATTTCATCTGAGGCGGTACACTGAAGTTTTCATCCGAGTTTTCTCGGATTTTATCATGCCAGGCAGGATTTCATTATTGATTTTCTTTTTGATTTGTGCTATACTTAAGACAAGAAGTAATAATTATGGCAGAAAACAAGCTTGCAGATTTATCTATGGATTTTGCGGTCAGCATTTTGAAATTGACTAATAGCATTATTCATAGAAAAAATGATATTGAAGATAAATGGATTATTGCTCCGGAAAATAGGTCTTTCTCAAAGGAAGAAATCGCAGATTTGGTTGAATTTCAAGAGAAATTCTTTGATACAGAGATTCTGATGTAAAAATGCACCCATCGTTAAAATTGAACCTGTTTTTTGCAAAATGTGAACCCGTTGACGTCATTTGAACCCATTTTATCAAAAATGAACCAGGTAGGATTTTGTGTCCTATTCATCGATTGCTATCAAAAGTGGTTCGGTTAGATGCGAGTTTAGCCGAGTCACTATAAATATTTATATATTTTAGTTTAATAACTGTTAGAGGAGACATATTATGGGATTAAAGAATAAAGATAGGCTAATGTTTTTATTAGGCTTGTGTATTTGTTTTCTTATAGCGGGAATATCAATTTTTATCGAGAAAATAATTCCCGGCGGATTACTTGGCGCATCTATTATCGCATTGTTTTCTGGTACGATAATCAACAGCTTCTTTCATCCTGCGTGGATAAAGCCTGCTTTGAAATTTGCGTCCAAAAAAATATTAAAAGTTGCAATCGTTTTGCTCGGAGCATCTCTCTCCATAAGCACTATAATGTTTGTCGGTAAAATGACATTTTTTGTGATGATATTTACCTTTGCGGTATGCTTTGGCGGGGGATATTTTATAGGTAAGCTTTTCGGACTTAATTGGAAATTAAGCAATCTGATTTCTGCCGGAACAGGTATTTGCGGCGGCTCTGCGATAGCTGCAATCGCTCCCGCAATTGATGCTGATGATAAAGATATCGCCTTTGCTATGTCGTCAACCTTCTTGTTTGATATGGTAATGATTGCGTTGTATCCTCTGATGGGCAAGGCGCTCAATATGACGGATATTGCATACGGTATATGGGCAGGTACGTCAGTAAACGATACTGCCAGCGTTGTCGCTTCCGGATATGCCTTTTCTGAACATGCGGGTGATTTTGCAACAATGGTCAAGCTCACGAGAACGCTTGCGATCATTCCTACCGTTCTGGTTTTCGCTTACATAGGTGCGCGTGCTAAGCAAAAAGAAATGAATGTAAGCACAGGCGTTAAGAGAGTAAACATAATTAAGGTAATACCGTGGTTTATCGGCGGATTTTTAATAATGGCTCTTTTGAACACCTTAGGCTGTATTCCGTCAGCTGTATCGGGTGTTATTAAAACCACGAGTAAATTCTTTATGGTCACTGCGCTTGCGGCAATTGGACTCGGAACAAGCATTACTGATTTTAAGAAAGCAGGATTGCGTCCGATGTTCTATGGAATCACTATAGATACTTTGGTTACTTTAACCGCGCTCGGTGTGATTTGGTGTATGGGAATAATGTAACGCTACGCCCCGTAAATCACCCCATATTAAACTGAAATTCACGCAAAAACGTTTACGTTAAGGTAGTATAAATCGTGAAAAAATACAAAAGACTTAAGCTGGCTTGCTATTCCACGAATCTCACAATGTCCGTGGTGTCTGCACTGTCACCGTTATTACTACTCACCTTTAGGGAAGCGTACGGCATATCTTACTCGCTTCTCGGATTGTTGGTGCTTATAAATTTCTCCACACAGCTTCTCGTGGATTTGGCGTTTTCATTCTTTTCTCACAAATTCAATATACCCCTAGCGGTCAAGCTTATACCTGTCATAAATATGATAGGAATGATACTTTACGCGCTCTCTCCCGTTTTCTTTGACGGACAAGCGGTGTTTATCGGACTTGCGATAGGTACGGTGATTTTTTCCGCATCCAGCGGACTTGCCGAGGTTTTGATCAGTCCGATAATTGCCGCTATTCCTTCGGATGATCCGGATAGAGAAATGTCCAGGCTACATTCCGTCTTTGCCTGGGGAGTTGTTGGCGTAGTGTTATTTTCTACCGCGTTTCTTGCATTATTTGGTAATTCGAGCTGGCAATGGCTGGTTATTTTGCTTTGCGTAATACCCGTTGTAGGTCTGATCCTATATTCCGGTGTCACGATACCGAATATACAGCCCGAAGGTGTGGGCGGCAGCTCATCCGTTTTACGTTTCGGCACGGTTTGGCTCTGCGTCATTTCTATCTTTCTCGGCGGAGCGGCGGAATGTACAATGTCCCAGTGGTCCTCTACGTATCTTGAGGGAGCGCTTGGAATAACTAAGGTATGGGGAGATATCTTCGGTGTAGCTATGTTTTCCGTGTTCTTAGGACTTGGCAGAAGCTTATACACCAAATTCGGAAAGAATATAATGGGTGTGTTGCTTTTCGGAGCATCCGGAGCCACCATATGTTACGTCGTCGCTGCAATATCAAGCTCACATATCGTCGGACTTATTGCTTGCGCCCTTACCGGATTTTTCACCTCTATGCTATGGCCCGGTAACCTTATAGTATCTACCGATATTCATAAGGGCGGAGGAGTCGTTATTTTTGCGCTTATGGCGGCGGGCGGAGATCTTGGCGCATCCATAGGACCGCAGCTCGTCGGCGTGATTGCCGACGCCGTTATAGAGAGCGAGCTTGGCATAAATCTTTCGGTAGAGTTATCTCTAACCGCCGAACAGCTTGGACTTAAGGTTGGACTTTTGTCTGCCGCCATGTTTCCTCTGATATTAGTTGGTATACTTTTAGTTTTGCGAAGGTATCACTTAACTAAAAAATAAAAAAATTCGCGAAAAAGTTTAGTTGAGAAATTATTGATATTTGTTTTTGCTCATGGTATACTATTTGTAATTCCGGTCACCTCTTTTGCCGGTAGTTTATTTTAAAGGGAAGTAAAATGAAAAATTATATTGATCCAAATGAAACGATTATGGAAAACGACAGTGCGACAATACAGGCAGCTGTAGATCTTGCCAAAGAGCAGGGAATATTCAAGATACAGATACCCCGTATTAATATGCGTACGGGTGAAGCTCTTTGGACAATATCCAAGACCGTGCGCCTACCGTCCAATATGTGCGTTGTTCTGGATAACTGCTATATGCAGATGGCAGACGACGTAGTAGGCGGTTTTTTCTGTAGCGATAATCTTTTTACAGAGCGCGGCACAAGACTCGAAGATAGAATGCACAATATATCCATAATAGGAATAGGCTCATCGGTTCTCGACGGTGGTAATCCTACGGACTTGAATGAGAGAACGCAAAAGACTATCGGAGTGCCCGTAGCATTAAATACGCCCATATTCTTTATGAATGTTGAGGGCTTTAAGGTAGAGAATATCAGCATAATAAATCATAGATATTGGGGCATGCGTTTTCAATTTTGCTCAAAAGGAGTGATTCGTGATATATTCTTCTGCGCAAACAAAGATAGGCGCAATCAAGATGGCATAAACCTCCGCAACGGATGTCACGATATACTTATAGAGAATATCAACGGTCAAACAGGCGATGATATGATTGCGCTTTCAGCTATAGATACCGATAGTAAGGTTGGTTTTAACGTTGATTATCCGCTTATAGTCGAGGGACTCGATTGGGATATTCACGATGTTTTAGTAAGAAATATCAGCGGCGCGGCAATTCGTCATCCATTGGTGGCTTTACGTAATCATAACGGCGCGAAAATGTATAACATTACCATAGAAAACCTGCGAGACACCCAATTTACGAATAACGTAGACTCCGACTATGAAAGATATGCTCTGGTAACTATTGGAAATAATTCATACGCCGGCATAAGCCATTCCAAAATGGGTGATACCTATGCTATAAATATACGCGACCTACACGTATCATACTCTGCACGTGCGATCTGTGTACAGGCAACACTGCGTGATTCGCATATTTCCGATGTTTTTGCAAGTGGGGAATGTAAATCAATTATTGCAACAACACCGGACGGTTGGGCAAACTCAAAAAGCGGAGTAAAGATAGATAACGTGACTTTAAGCAACGTATGGTTTAGACCGGATGACAAGGAAAATTCCGCAATAATAGATTTCAGCGTTATGCGCGAGGACGACTACGTTAGTGACCTGTATTTAACTAATGTAAACGCATCCGGTGTCAAGGCTTTTGCAAAGCTTGACAGCAAGTACAAAAACGTTCGTATAAGGCGCGGCGTGTTAAAGAGTGATACGGAGCTTTCAACCGTATATTGCTCTCATTATGACGATATACCGTCAGAAAAGCATGAGCGCGGAGTGTGGGAAAATGAAAACGGAGTAGTTTACGATTGCAGGAGGAAAAGAAAGTGAACGTCTTTTTCCCAACCCCCAGGAAGATAAATGATACGGGAAAATATGTGAAAATTGCTACGCTATCCTCCTCAAACTTTACACTTGAAACTAAAGGTAGTGGAGAAATATTTAATTCTGCCGTTGATTATCTTTGTAAAAGCTTTAATGACAGAGCTGCGATCCTTTCGGATTACAAAGGCGAATACAAAATAATTCTTACTGTTGATCCGAATTTTGAGCTTCTGTTGAAAAAGGGCGACGAGTCTTATTACATATCTGTAGACAACTCATGTGCAACTTTGGTTTCTCTCACAGAGCGAGGTGCATATTACGCAGCCGTAACCTTTGCGGAGCTTATAGAGGTGAAGGGCGGTGGCGTTTATTTGCCCATATGCGAAATAACGGATTACCCCAAATTTAAAAAACGAGGCGTAATGGTAGAGAGCAGATATAACGATTTTATGACGTTGTCTGATTGGAAGCATGCCATTGATGATTTTTCTAAGCTGAAGCTTAACAAAATGGAGGTATCTGTTTACGGATGCTGGAGCATGCAATATGACGGTAAGCTTACAGAGCAACAGTATATACCCTTCAAATCCTTACCTGAGTTTAGAAATCCAAAGCGCAGAATATATTACTCACCAAAGCTGTCTAGGCTTGTTAATATACCGGAAACGAACCCCTATATGTACAGCGAGGATTTCTTTGGCGAGGTCGTAAAATACGGTAAGAGCAAGAATGTAGAGGTCTTTCCGTTGTTTAACAGCTTAGGTCACAATACTTTACTGCCCAGAATTAAGCCGGAGATATCAGCAAAAGATGAAAATGGTACCCCAATCAACAATTGCTTTTGCACTTCGAATGAGGAAACGTATAAAGTATTGTTCTCTCTTTATGATGAGATAATAGACAGATATCTTTTACCGAATGGGATTACGTCGTTTGCCGTTGGACTCGATGAGGTAAGAAGCTTTTGCAAATGTCCGAAGTGTATAAATCGCGAAGCCTCTGATATTTTCATCGAACACGCAATACGCATTCTCAAATACCTAAAAGCGCGTGGAATGAGAGAAATATACGTTTATTTCGATATGTTCTTCTACGTATTTGAAAATTTAAACGATGAGCTTGTCAGACGCTTCAAGGAAGCGGACGTCTATGATGTAATAGTTATGGATTGGTGGAATTACGGTGCTTCCGTCGATTTCTTTCGCGGAAAAGGGGATAGGGTTGGTAAATTTTTCGAGAAATCAATTACTAAGCCTATGTCGGGCTATTGGCATTGGCAGGGATGGTCCGATAACACCCCTAATATTGCCGAGAATTCCGCTATTACCGAGAAATTTGACTTTGAAGGTATGATATCATATTCTACCTACGAGCCCGCACTCGATTATAATTACTCCTATCTTGCCGAAGCGTGCTGGTCGCCAACAATGGATCCAAATAAAGATCCTTTTGAGTTTGCTCGTCGCTATTTTGCGAAGCATTATCCGGATGCCGCAAATGAGGCGTATGATAGCTGGATGCTGATTCGCCACAGATTGCATCCGTACAATTACGAAGAAAAGCCACCTGCAAACTCTGAATTCTGTGAATATCCATACTCGTACAAAAAGGCCGGTGTAGATTATCCGCGCAATCATATTGCGGAGCTTATAGCAAAGATATCGGAAAACGAGGATAGATATCTCACTTATCTTAACGATCTGTACTCACGGGCAAAAGCTTCCCTTGAATTTTTCGATAGTGACAAAGCTACTGCATCCACGGTAAATGACAATATAGTTGCCACCATTTCAGAGCAAATGACGTATGCCGACGAAACTTTGACGCTTTATCAAATTTACCGCGCTTCAAAAGAGGGTAAAATTACCAACGGGGAGATAAAAAGCCTGATACTCCGTCTTATTCGAGCGAGAAAAAGGCAGATGCACCGAATGGAGTGCGTGAGACTTGAGGCAGTATGCACACATATTCTTCGCATGATGACGATAAATCTGGAATATCTCTATGAGATGCTTGATAAATTGGAGCAAGCTGATGCGGAGGGAATTAGTTATGTATTTGATCCCAAATCGGCTGTTGAAAGGCAGTTACCGATTTTCAAATATTTGAGATAGCCTTAATAAATTGACAGTCGTTAATCAAATAAATTCTCTGTAACGGAAATGATAAACACAAAGATGAGGAAGAAGCATGATTAAAAGAATTTCTACAGATAAAGCACCCGCAGCTATAGGTCCTTATTCACAGGCGATAGTTCACGGCGATCTTCTCTTTACCTCCGGTCAGATTCCTATCGATCCGACTACAGGTACGGTTGATGCCGTAGGAATAACCGCGCAGGCAGAGCAGGTTATGCAGAATTTAGGAGCTGTTCTTTCCGCCGCCGGCTCAAGCTTTGATAAGGCTGTAAAGACCACTTGCTTCCTTGCTGATATGGCTGATTTTGCCTCTTTTAACGAGGTATACGCTAAGTATTTTACCTCCTGTCCCGCCCGTTCCTGCGTAGCGGTAAAGTCGCTTCCTAAAGGAGTTTTGGTAGAGGTAGAGGTAATAGCGGAGATATAATGGCGCGAATTCTATTTTGTCGCACCTTAGCAAAACGGTAGTAAATATAGCGTTCGTTTTTAGACCGTAGCGGGAAATACGCGCGGTAATTGCGAACAGAAAAAACAAAAACGCCTCACACTGCATACTTGCTCTGCGCTTGTATGCGGCGGGAGGCGTTTTATTACGTAAATATCATAACCGATAAAGTCAGAATAATCAGAAATCCGAAATTCATAGCGGTGAAAAGACCGAGATATTTAAGCGTTTTACCCTTAACGTGCGAGGTATATTCGCGGAACGTAATCAGACTTGCGAGGGATGAAATAAGAGTACCCACGCCTCCGATATTAACGCCAAGCAGAAGCTCTCGGTAATTAGAAGTGAACTCGGATAGGAGTATCGCGGACGGAACGTTACTTATAAACTGACATGAAAGTATGCTTGTCAGCAGGGCGTTTTTCTCTAAAAGTGCAGAGAAAAATTCATTTACAGCATCAATTCTGGATACGTTGCCTGCCAGTAAAAAGAAGCACACGAAGGTCAAGAGAAGGGCATAGTCAACCTTTAGAAGAGCTCTTCTGTCGGTGATGAAAACGGATATCAAAATAATCGGAAGACATATGTAATAGGGAATTATTCTGAAAACGGTCAATATGGTTAATGTAAACAGAATAAGATAAAATACGGTTTTTCTTGGCTCAATTTTATCCTCGTCGTCTGCAGAAAGTGAAAGTTCTTCCTTGGGAATGAATAGGCATCCTACGGTAAACAGAACTAAAGAGAGAATAAACGGCAAAAGCATTATCCCCATGAATTCTGAAGTTGGAATATTGAATTTTGTATAGATATATAGGTTCTGCGGATTGCCAAAGGGTGTGAGCATTCCACCGAGATTTGCCGCGATATTCTGCAAAATAAAGATAGGTGCCATATATTTCTCTTTGTCCGTACAGTAAAGTGAAATATAACCGAGGGGCAGGAAAGTAATTAGCGCCATATCGTTGGCGAGAAACATCGAACCGATAAATGTGATATATACAAGTGCCAGAGCAAGAGTTCTGGTATTACCCGTGCTTGTAACTATCTTTCTTGCCGTTATAGTAAAGAATCGAATATTTTTTAATGCGCATATTACGGCAAGAGTACAGAACAGACAAGTCAACGTTTTTAAGTCGAAATATTCGAGATATTTCTCATCCGGCTTGACAATAAAACACGAAATGAGCGCCAGTGAAGCCGCTATAAACAGTACCGTGTTTTTTGATATAATTTCACCTGCGCGCACAGTAAACGAGCGCAATAACGCGCGTATATGTAAATGATGATCGTGATGAGGTTTTACAGATGTTCCTCGCATATCTACCGCCTTAAAATTTTGAACTTTATAAACCAAGTGTAAAGTATATCATCAAGTGTAGGATTTGTCAATAGGAATTTGAAAATAAAAACGGCAACGGACAGATAATTTTGTTTTCTGTCCGTTGCCGCATAAAACACTTAAATTTCGCTCTGAATTTATTTTGATTTATAATTACAAGCAAAAACTTATAAAGCTGTAATTATTGAAAATAAATCAGAGCAGAAATAGATGTTATAAAAGAAACACCGAGGTTTACGCTATTCTTGTAATTACGAGATGCGCGGATACGGGAGCGTTTCCGCCGGCAGAAGGAGTAAGCGTCAGATCGGTAGTGCTTACAGACGGGTTACGAACTGTAAGCAGGGTGTCCTCTTCGGTTGTGGTAACAATCGTAGTTCCGACGATCTGCGAACCAGCAGCAGTTCTTCCTACTAGGGTATAGGGGAGCTCCTCACCGTTAAGCGTTAGAACGAGCTGACCTGCTTCCTCCGCGCTCACCTCGTAGAGCACGAGATAAGTTCCTATGGAATCTAATAGGAAGCTCGAATCGCTTACTCTTCCGATATCGGTGTTTGCAATTTGTCCGTTTTGCGGGAAAGCGACGTCCTCTCCGGGAGCTATTGGAGTCGTGTTATCAGAGGGCATCAGGGCGTAAAAATCAGCGTAGCTTAACAGACCGCCGGGTTCACCTTCGGGACCCTGCGGACCGGTAGCACCAACAGGACCCTGCGGACCTTCGGGACCTTGCGGACCGGTAGCACCAACAGGACCCTGCGGACCTTCGGGACCTATCGGGCCGGTAGCACCAACAGGACCTTGCGGACCTTCGGGACCTTGCGGACCGGTGGCACCAACAGGACCCTGAGGACCTTCGGGACCTATCGGGCCGGTAGCACCAACAGGACCCTGCGGACCTGTCGCGCCAATTGGACCTTGCGGCCCAACCGGTCCCTGCAGTCCTGTAGGACCAATCGGACCTTCCGGTCCTCGCGGACCTACCGGACCCGTCTGACCGGCGGGACCCTCCGGCCCTATTGGTCCTTGCGGGCCTGGTTGACCGGGCGGACACACCGTACAGGAGTCGTTGCAACAGCAATTTTTGCAGCCACAATATACTGTGCCTGTATTTCTGGGGATAAATTGTCTATTCATTAAGAAAGTCACTCCTAAATATTTTGGGTGAATCACCCGTTACATTATATGTAAAATTGTGACGAAAAGCTACTTGTTCCAATCTCTCATAGACATAAGCATTAGAGTCACTGACAGAGAAAACCATATAAGTATATATGTGTATAAAAAAAGAAGAGAAAAACACAAATGATATGCACCCCAAAAGTGTCTAACTTTTGGGGTGCATATCACAGGTCGCTCTTTTTTATCAATGATATATTTCATCTGTATATATAACTTTCTTTCATTCTGACTATTTTAATATGCACAAATACATTATATAATAAATCCATATAAAATTCAAGGAGATTATCATATGTCTTACAAAAAAATTCTTACTATTCAGGATATATCATGCGTAGGTCAGTGCTCTTTGACGGTTGCATTGCCTATACTTTCCGCCTGCGGACTCGAAACCTGCATATTGCCCTCCGCTGTGCTTTCTACTCATACGGCAGGCTTTGAAGGCTTCACGTTCCGTGATCTTACCGACGATATGCCATTGATTCAAGCACATTGGCAGAAGGAAAATATTAAGTTCAGCGCAATTTATACCGGCTATCTTGGCAGCGTCAAGCAGGTGGGCTACGTTCAGAACATTTTAAATACGATGGGGGCTGACGATTGTATTCGTATAGTTGATCCCGCAATGGCTGATAACGGCAAGCTTTATTCCATCTTCAACGACGAATACGTGGAGGCAATGCGCGGACTGTGCAGCTCAGCCGACATTCTTGTACCAAATATTACAGAAGCGTGCTTCCTTTCCGGAGTTGAATACAGGGACGAATATGACGAGCGCTATATAGACGAACTTCTCGCTAAGCTTACTTTGCTCGGTGTTAATACCGTAGTGCTTACAGGTGTGGGATACCTCCCCGGCAAGACCGGTGTTGTGGTTTATGAGAGTGGCAAAAAGAGATATTACGAGCACGAGAAAGTATCAAAGGGCTGTCACGGTACGGGAGATATTTATGCGTCCGCGTTTACGGGTGCTCTTGTAAACGGCAAGGAGATCTTCGATGCGGCAAAAATTGCGGCGGATTATACCCTTAAGTGCATCGTCAACACGCAGGGAGATGATGATCATTGGTACGGTGCAAAGTTTGAAACTGTGTTAGGCGATTTGATAGATAGCTTGAAGTAAAGCTGCGTCGGATAGTATCGATATAACGCTTTTCGATGGATTAATCGCTTTTTATGATTGTTTATGACTATATTTTAATATGAAAAAATACTATATCTACGCATCTATATCCATACTTGGTTGGTCCACGGTTGCCACGGTAGTCAAGCTGTTGCTTGGATCAATGGGCAGTATGCAGGTACTCTGGTTAAGCTCGCTTTTCGCCGCTATGTTTCTTTTTGCGGTTAATCTGATGAGCGGAAATATAAAAAAGCTTTTGGCATACAAACCAAAGGATTATCTTATATCAGCTTTAATATGCTTGCCGGGTACGTTTCTGTATTACGTCTTCTATTACACCGGCACGTCTTATATGCCGGCTTCGCAGGCGTTTATAGTAAACTACCTATGGCCGATTATGAGCGTGGTTTTTGCGTGTATAATTTTGAAGGAAAAAATGACCGTTCCCAAAATTATTGCACTTTTATGCTCCTTTCTCGGAGTAATGGTCGTCGTGAGCGGTGATCTTGTCGAATTCAAGTGGCAGACTATTATTGGAGCTGTATTTTGTGCCTTGGGAGCCGTTTCCTACGGCTTGTTTACCGCGCTCAATCAGAGGAGCAGCTATGACAAGCCGGTCACTCTGATGATCGGATTTTTCTCATCGTTCTTACTTACGACCGTTGTAAATCTTTTGAATATGGATTTTCCCGCGCTGAATATTCCTACACTTCTCGGTTTGGGCTGGAACGGCATAGTGTCTATCGGTATCGCGAGCACGACCTGGCAGTTCGCTTTGGAGTCAAACGATACGGCGAAAATATCAAATCTTGCCTATATAACTCCATTCCTTTCGCTTATTTGGACTTGGTTAGTTCTCGGTGAGAATATTGGAGTACTGTCTATAATCGGACTTGCGGTTATAATGATCGGAATATATATTCAGCTTAGATTTGGCAGTAGGAAAAAATAAAATTTACGTAGCAAAGCCATAAAGCAGAGCCACATCTCATATCGGATGAGATGTGGCTCTGCTTCTGTATACGAATGGATCTTGCCGACACTTGATACCTAAGTCAGCAGAATATTATTTGGATTTTCCGAAGAATTCCTGCAACTTGCCGCTGTCTATAGCGTCGAGAACCATTAGCATACGCGGCAGGTGGAACGGACCCTTAAAAATATTTCCTTTCAGGGTAGTTGACGGTGTTGAATCGTAGTGTAAATATCCGTACCATTCACCATATTCCTTATCTGCAAAATGCTCGAAAGCATAGTTCAGTATTTTCTCGTAATTTTCCAGGTATATCTTCTCTCCGAAAATCTCATAAGCCATTCTGTTTGCTATAATAGCCTCGTTTTGAGGCCACCACAGCTTCATATCCCATTCAAGGGCAAGAGAAGGCTTTCCGAGTGCGTCGCGGAATGATAGTACGCCACCGTTTAAGAGATCGACTCCCTTAGGCATTGTTATGTCTATAATTTTTTTTGCAGCCGCCAGAGCGCGTTCGTTTTTTTCAAGAAGTCCTTCTACCATGAGAAACCAAGCGGTTTCAAGTCCATGTCCCGGATTCACGTGTCTGCCGGTGGGTGTGTCCATGAATTTACCCTCAGGGCTGACCGTTTCCAGCACCGCCCCAACTTCATCGCAGATAAATCCGCCACAGAGAAATTCATCGGTGAACCGTCTTGCGTTAGCAGAGAAGCGCTCTCTCTCGTAATCGGTCGGCGCGCACTCAGCCATAGACCGTGAGGTTGCAATCATTATCATTAATGGTGAGTGTGACTTCGCTTGTAATGTGGTTTTTGGGGGATTAAGGGATGGATCATCAAAGCAGCGCTTTGCCGTGTCGTAATATTTATTTGCAAGCTCCCATGCCTCAGCATTACCGGACGCCTTGAAATATTGTGCGCAGCCTATCGCGGCAAATGTCTCGCTGAAATAATATCTGCGTTTTTGTATTCCTAAGCCCTCACGCGTCACGGTGAAGAACATTCTGCCGTCGGTATCGGTGCACCGTGGGATAAACTCGTAAATCTTTTTTGCAGCGCGAAGATATTCGGGTTTCTTCTCAACGTAATTGTATGCCTTGGAAAATACCCATAGCGCGCGTCCCTGAAACCATACGCTTTTCTCTGTTCCGTAAACTGTTCCATCTCTTTCAAGCTGTGTGAATATTCCACCGTTTTCTTCGTCAATTCCGTTTTTTATCCAAAAAGGAAGCACATCTTGTGTCAAGTATTCTATATAATTCATAGGTTATATTCCTTATACATCGATTTTTACTCCGTGTGATCGGAGTATTTGTAATACTTATACCCTTATATTCTGCAAGGTCTTAAGGCTTCATCACGGTAGATATGGCAGTCACAGCGAAAGTTTTATGAGTAGCGCTGTGCAAACGACTTTAATAATCATATCATGATCCGCAGAGCCTTACTTGCTTTTGAATTTTATAAGGATTTGTCTTCCGAGAGGGAGATTCGTGTCGCAACCGTTTTGTATTCTCCCGCGTCTGCAAACCAATGCGACATAAGTATGTCGCCATCCGAGAGAAGAATTGCGCCCGGCTGTCCGAATTTCAAAAATGAGAATATTTCTGCCATTTTCTCATCCTTTTTCATGGGATATGCTGGCTCCCATAGAAGAGCAGAGTCGATAATTTTCCAGCTTCTATCCGAGAAATCGATAACATAGCCGTAAATACCGGGCTTGTCGGTATCTCGTCTTACTGCGTGCAGAGCAAGAAGATGCTCGCCGCCTATCGCGCATACCGAAGATGCCTGTCCGAGCACTCCCGTGCTTATAGGGTCACTGAAGCTTCTTCCGTTATCGAGAGAGTAGGTGTAATGGTTCATGAGTCGCTCGCCCGTTTCGAGATTTTCATTCCATCCTATTGAAATTATCGCTCCTGAATCGAGCTGACACATTCTCTGCTCGTAACAGGAAATAGGAGAATTGAAATCCATGGATATAACCTCGTCCGACCAGCTTTTTCCTTCATCAAATGAACGAAGCGCGCGCCCGCAGAATTTGCCATGCATATTTCCGTTCCAGTCCGGGAAGCCGGTTATCGGAGTTATCCAAGAGCCGTCCTTAAGGCGTGTAATAGGTGCCGATGCTTCGACGTGAGGTCCCCACGCACATTCTATCTTGTGCATTTTCGAGAATGTTTTGCCGCCGTCCTCGGAGATCGACCAGAAGACGAAATCGTCAAGCACTCCACCGTTTTCGGGATTGCCGATGGTGAGCTCCGGATTGTCGCGTAGGTACGCATATCCGACAGCAAGGATTCTTCCGTCAGGAAGCGCTATTGCTTTTGCATAGTCGGTGAGGCGCCCCTCTCTATCCTCGTGGTCAAACATGGCGACCGGCTTTGAGAACGTCTTACCCCCATCGTCACTGAACGATAGATAACTTCTACCGTTTACACTTTCAAAAGCTTCTCCCAATACGGTGACAGCGCCTATTCTTCCGGATGGAAGCTCAAAGAGAAACGGAAAGAAGCTCTGTACACTTTTTAGCTGAGGAAGAGGATTTTCAAATATCACATTTGTAGAACAGATTTTCATTTTATATTCCTTTCGTTTTAGAGTGAATCAAGTACGCTGTTTATAAGAACTGCAGCCTCGCGCACCTTGGGCATATCATCGTCAATAAGTGCGGGCAGAGGACTGCGCACACCTCCAATGTCTATACCGTTGTTAATTTTGATTATTTCCTTCATAACTGCGTAGAGATTTCCATGACATGAAACGAGCTTTGCAATTATTTCGTTAGCCTTAAGCTCAAGCTCGCAGGCTTTTTTTACATCACCGTTATCCATGCTTTCCTTGATCTTTAAGTAAAGCTCAGGCATAACGCCGTAAGTGCCGCCTATACCACCGTCAGCGCCCATTGCCAGACCAGCTGCCAGTTGCTCGTCAGGACCGTTGAAGACGACGAAGTTTTCACCGCCTATAGCCTTGAAGGTCTGAATGTCCATAGTGGGCATAGAGCTGTTTTTTACACCGATCACTCTGGGGTTTTCCAGCATTTTCTTGAGGCAGGAGGGAGAAAGCGCAACGCCTGCGAGCTGTGGGATATTGTAAATGATGAAATCGGTGTTTGGGGCGCTGGCTGAAATAGCATTCCAGTATGCTGCAATAGCATGGTCGGGAAGATGGAAATATATAGGCGGAATGGCTGCGATAGCATCTACTCCAAGACTTTCTGCATGTGCTGCGAGCTCACAGCTGTCTGCGGTATTATTACATGCTACGTGGGCGATTACCGGTATTTTTCCTTTTGCCACCCTCATAACGCTTTCCAACTGTAGCTTTCTTTCCTCCACGCTTTGATAAATACATTCTCCCGATGATCCGCCTACGTATAATCCGTTAATACCTTTACTGATAAGGTAACGGCAGAATATCTCTGTTCTTTCTGCACTTATCTTGCCGTTATTATCATAGCAGGCATAAAATGCGGGAAAAATTCCGCGTAGCTTAGTGTTATTCATTTTTGTCCTCCAAATAATTGATTTATTCTTTCTTTGAAAGTAGTATAGCACAAAAAACAACTTAAAAGTATATATAAATTACTTAAATTTTTAGCTCTATTGCTTTTTTTTGATGAGATGTGTTATAATATAAAAAAAGCCGGAGGTGAAAATGAGGATCATACATCACGAGATCGGGCGCGATCCTTTATATAAAATATGGCACGCCACAGAGGAGAACATGATAATATACTTTTACACAGATGGTGGAAGTATAGTTTTTCAAGATGGTGTATACCCTATGGAGCGTGGAGTGATCTGCTTTGTCGGGAAAGGAAGGATGCATCACACAGTTCCTGATTATCCGGCTGTATACGACCGAAGCAAGCTTTTTTTGACAGAGCAGGAGGCAAGACGTTTTCTTGGCGTTTTTTCAGCTAAATCAAGCTTTCGGGAGCTCTTCGCCGAAAACACCGTGGTATATGCAAAGTTTCCTGAGGAGAAGCTAGATGATGTGGAGCGACTGTTTGCTGAGGCAGAGCAGGGAATAATGTCAGACAGAGAAGAATTAGCAATAGCTTCGTTTTTCAAACTTATATGTATCATTTCGGAATATAAATTACATTATATTAAGGCACCGAATACCTACATTGCCAAGGCGATAGAATATATAAACGCTAATTACAGAGATGATATTTCCTTAAACGGAATCTGTAAAGCAGCTAATATGAGCAAAAGCTATTTTTGCCGCGAGTTTAAGCGACGCATGGGAATGACGGTGATGGAATATGTTCTCGATACCAGAATAGCCGCCGCTAAGGTGATGTTGAACTCCGGTGAGCTTACTGTGAGTCAGATATCCGATAAATGCGGTTTTTCAAGCCCCTCGTACTTTTGCCAGGTTTTTAAGGAAAAGGTGGGCATAACTGCAAAAAGATACGCAGCTTCAACAGAATAACAATTGAATGTAAATAAACGGAAGGGTAAAGCAATAAAAAAATTAAGTGAATTACTTGGGTATAATCTGATAGATATTCATTCTCATTTTGATCACGGCGTGGTTGGTGACGCGGATTATGAGCATAAACCGGACAGAAAGAATATTCATAAAGCATCTATTGATTTTCTTTTTTCAGAGTATGATAATATAGGAATATTCGTGGGAGCCTTTTATTCCTTTTCCTCTGTTCTTTCCTCTGTTAGAGTTGCGGAGGAAAACGAATATATGGAAAAACTTGCACAGAGAGAAAAGAGAATTTATCAATGGGTGGTTATTCATCCCGATATTGATGAAACGTTTCGGCAAGCAAAAGATATGTTGTTGTCGGATAAGGTTCTAGGTATAAAGATACATTCACCTTGTCACGGTTACGATATTTGTGAACGTTATGAGAAGATTTTTTCATTAGCAAACGGTGCTTCTGCCGTAGTGCTTATGCACCCGCAGAATATAATGCGAATGCCCGAAATATGCGATAATTATCCTAATATGAAGCTGATTATAGCTCATCTTGGAAGCGAGGAGCACGTACTCGCAGTGAAAAATTCAAAGGTAGGTAATATTTACGTTGATACGTCGGGCGGATCAAGCAATCTTAATAACGTGGTAGAGTATGCAGTAAAAAACGTTGGAGCAGGAAAAACATTATTTGGAACAGATACATATTCATCTGCTTTTCAAGCAGGGCGAGTTGCATTTGCGAGAATATCAGATGAAGATAAAAGACTGATATTAAGAGATAATGCGATAAGACTGTTTCCGAGAGCATTCAAAAGTGAAAGCTGAATTTTTACAGATGCCAAAGTGTTTAATGCTGTTTTAGCGACATAATTTACGGCAGAAATGTATGATTGAATAAATAATAGGGCTGACCAGATGGTCAGCCCTCGGATTTTGTGCCGGAACAGGCAAACAAATTCAAATCGGTTGAATTATTCGAAAATAGCGGTTGAATTGTTCATAAAAATATGATATAATGTTCTCACCAATAAATAAGAATTTGACGAGGAAAAAAATCAACATGGGAAGTTTACTTTTAGCACTTATATACGTGTGCTTTATCAGCCTCGGTTTACCCGATTCGCTTTTGGGTTCAGCTTGGCCTGTGCTTCACGCGGAAATCAGCGTGCCTATCTCATACGCAGGTATTATATCGGCAACCATTTTTGCGGGTACAATACTGTCGAGCTTGTTCAGTGATAAGCTCTTACATAAATTTGGAGCAGGATCGGTAACTGCCGTGAGTGTCGTTATGACAGCGCTCGGTTTGTTCGGTTTTTCGGTCAGCAACAGTTTTTGGATGTTGATTGCTTGTGCGATCCCTTACGGACTCGGAGCAGGCGGCGTGGATGCTATTCTCAATAACTACGTAGCACTGCATTATAAGCCTCAGCATATGAGCTGGCTTCACTGTATGTGGGGCTTGGGCGCGTCAATCAGCCCATATATTATGAGCTTTGCGCTCGTTAAGCTCGAAAGCTGGAATTACGGATATCTTATTGTTTCGGTGATTCAGGCAATATTGTCGGTTATCATATTCATCAGCATTCCTCTTTGGAAAAAAGGCAGTGTAAACAGCGAAACGGCTAAGGATGAAACAGAATCTAAAGTACTTTCGTTTAGGGAGATCTTTGCAATAAATGGAGCTATCCCTTGTTTTTTGATGTTTTTCTGCTATTGCTCTATGGAGCTGACTACTTCTCTTTGGGCGAGTACCTATCTTGTTCAAAAATGGGAATTCATGCCTGAGGTAGCGGCAGGATACGCAAGTATGTTCTATATCGGAATTACTTTTGGCAGATTTATCAACGGATTTCTTGCGATGAAGCTGGGAGATAAATTCCTTATCCGTATGGGAGCGGTAATTGCAACGGTTGGCGCCGCTCTGCTATTTGTACCGTTACATTCCGTATTTGCTCTTGTTGGATTTATCATCATCGGACTTGGTTGTGCCCCAATCTATCCTTGTATTATTCATATGACACCCGATGTGTTCGGTGCGGATAAGTCGCAAGCTATGATCGGTGTGCAGATGGCGTTTGCATATATCGGATTTTTGATAATGCCGCCCCTGTTCGGCGTGATAGCGGAAAATATCTCGATATCGCTTTTGCCCGCGTATCAGCTTATATTTCTTGTTCTGATAATCGTAATGCACGAGATCGTGTTGAAAAAGGCAAAAAAATAATAATTGTTTTTATCGAATCCCCAATATTGTCGGGGACTTCACCTCTCAAAATTTGCGGTGCAGCAGGTAAAGAAAACTTGAACTTGGAAATTTTTAAAAAAGACTTGTTTTTTATCTGAAAATGGTGTATAATACATGCACAACTGAATAAACGGGAGCTTGTATACAGGCTGAGAGGAAGGTGCGACCTTCGACCGAGAACCTGATTTGGATAATGCCAACGTAGGGATGCCTGATATAAGCATATTAGGAAGAACAACAAAATTTTTGGAGTTACCGAATCGGTAGCTCCTTTTTTTGTTGCAATTTTTTGTGGAGGTGTGAAATGGTAAAGGTAAACGGAGAACCAAAGGATATTGCAGGCAAGACCATTGCCGAGTATCTTTCGACAACAAATTACGATATGAAGCGTATAGCAACAGAGCTGAATGGCGACATCGTTCCCAAGGCTACCTATGCGGAAACCGTTTTGAATGACGGCGACAGCATTGAGATCGTCAGCTTTGTGGGAGGCGGTTAAGTGATCCCGACAAAAGAAGAATGGAATATTGCCTTGGAAGAACGCCACGGTAAAGAGCTACACCGAGCGTTTTCATCTGCAACGGTTGCAATATGCGGTCTTGGCGGTCTTGGCTCAAATATTGCCATAGCGCTTGCGCGTTCAGGAGTAGGTAGGCTGATACTTATCGATTTTGACCGTGTGGATATAACAAATCTCCACCGTCAGCAGTACAAGGCATCGCAAATAGGTTTATATAAAACCGAAGCACTTGCTGAAAATCTCAAGGAAATAGCACCGTACATATCTCTTGAAGTACATACCGAGAGAATCACCGAGCAAAACGCAAAAGCCCTTCTTTCAGATGCGAATATCGTTTGCGAATCCTTTGATAGTGCCGAAGCCAAGTCGATGCTCACGGAAATCGTTCTCACCGAAATGAAAGATAAGTACCTCGTAGCCGCTTCGGGTATGGCGGGACTTCACGATGCCAACAGCATCAAGACAAGAAAAGTAACGAGTAAATTCTATTTGTGTGGCGACGGGGAAAGCGATGTCGCGGAGCAATACGGACTTGTATCGTCCCGCGTTATGATCTGCGCCGCACACGAGGCGCACACGGTACTCAGAATTTTGGCAAACAATTTTGAAGAATAAAGAGCAAATAATTTTGAACAATAAAGAGGAAAAGACAATGAACAATGACAAACTTATTATCGGCTCTCACGAATTTGGTTCCCGTTTTATTCTCGGATCGGGAAAGTATTCGATGAAGCTCATCGAAGCAGCGGTAAAGGATGCGGGTGCGGAGATCATCACTCTTGCGGTCCGCCGTGCCAACACCAAGGAACACGAAAACATTCTCGACTATATTCCCGAAGGAATCACACTTCTGCCGAATACTTCGGGCGCGAGAAACGCAGAGGAAGCCGTTCGTATCGCCAGACTTGCCCGTGAGCTTGGATGCGGTAACTTCGTCAAAGTAGAGATCATGCGTGACTCCAAATACCTGCTTCCCGACAACGCGGAAACCGTCAAGGCAACCGAAATACTTGCAAACGAGGGATTCGTGGTTATGCCGTATATGTATCCCGATCTGAACACAGCCCGTGACCTTGTAAACGCGGGTGCGGCAAGCGTGATGCCTCTCGCATCTCCCATCGGTTCGAACAAAGGACTTGCAACCAAGGAGTTTATTCAGATCCTCATTGATGAGATCGATCTTCCCATCATTGTAGACGCCGGTATCGGCAGACCTTCGCAGGCTTGCGAAGCTATGGAAATGGGTGCGGCGGCAATTATGGCAAATACCGCCCTTGCAACAGCCGGCGACCTTCCGATGATGGCATCCGCATTCAAGCAGGCAATCGAAGCAGGTCGTGAGGCATACCTTTCGGGACTTGGCAGAGTTCTTACTCGTGGCGCATCCGCATCCGATCCCTTGACCGGATTCCTCAGAGATTGAGGTGAACATAATGGAAAATCAATTTTTTGTAGATTCGGAGCATCTCTCGCCCGAAGCTCTTGAGAAAAAGCATCGCATCGAAAACGATACATCGAGCCGCAAGAATCATATGGAATATCTGCCCGGTATGGAGATCATTGAGTCTGAGGTATGCTCGCAGGTTATGTCACAGATGAATTCCTACGATTATTCGAAATACACGGCAAGAGATGTTCGTGCGGCTCTCGAACACACCACTTGCTCCATTGAGGATTTCAAGGCACTTCTTTCGCCTGCCGCCGAATCCTTCCTTGAACAGATGGCAGAACGCGCAAGGCTTGAAACAAGCAAGCATTTCGGCAATACCGTGTATCTCTTTACCCCCTTGTATATCGCCAACTATTGCGAAAATTACTGTGTGTACTGCGGCTTTAACTGCTACAACCATATAAAAAGAATGAAGCTCTCTATGGAGCAGATCGAAAAGGAAATGAAGGTCATTGCCGATAGCGGAATGGAAGAAATCCTCATCCTTACCGGCGAGAGCCGTGCACAGAGCAATGTAGAGTACATCGGTGAAGCCTGCAAGCTTGCGAGAAAATATTTCCGCATGGTAGGACTTGAGATCTATCCCGTCAATACCGATGAGTACAAATACCTTCACGAATGCGGAGCAGACTACGTGACCGTATTCCAAGAAACCTATGATACAGATAAATATGAACAGCTCCACCTGCTTGGTCACAAGCGTGTATGGCCTTATCGCTTTGATGCACAGGAAAGAGCCTTGCGCGGCGGTATGAGAGGTGTTGCGTTCTCGGCGCTTCTCGGTCTTTCTGACTTTCGCAAGGATGCCCTTGCAAGTGCACTCCACGTCTATTATTTGCAGAGAAAATATCCTCACGCCGAAATGTCGCTGTCCTGTCCCCGACTTCGTCCCATCATCAACAATGACAAGATCAATCCCCTTGACGTTCACGAAAAGCAGCTTTGTCAGATCATTTGCGCATACCGTATCTTCCTTCCGTTCGTCGGTATCACCGTATCCTCCCGTGAGAGCGCGGAGTTCAGAAACGGCATCGTAAAGATTGCCGCAACAAAGGTATCCGCAGGAGTTTCAACGGGTATCGGAGATCACGAAAGCAAATACAGCGGCAAGGAAAGCGACGGGG